>DATJWK010000192.1:0-38423 GCA_035501395.1 Puia sp. | reverse complement strand
TCGGCCTTCTTCCATGACTCTGCCGCCGCCATCGTCCTGGACGGCAGGGTGGTGGCTGCTGCCCAGGAAGAACGGTTCAGCCGGCTTAGACACGATCCCGGATTCCCCGTGCAGGCCATCGGCTACTGCCTCGAGGCTGCGGGCGCCGCGATTGACGACCTGGATGCCATTGTCTTCTATGACAAACCGATGTTGAAGCTCGAGCGGATCCTCGAATCCTACCATTCAAAGGCGCCGAGAGGCTGGGGGTCTTTTCTCCGGTGGATGCCGGGCTGGATGAAGGAAAAGATGATGCTGAAAAAAAAGATCCGCGATGCGCTTGGCGTTTTCGGGCCATTCGACAGGCACAAACTGAAACTGTTGTTCAGCGAACATCACCTGAGTCATGCTGCCAGCGCCTTTTACCTTTCCCCCTGGTCGGATGCGGCGATCCTGACGATCGACGGCGTCGGGGAATGGGCGACTACCTCGATCGGGTATGGCCAGGGCAAGGATATCCGCTTTCTTCGCGAGATCCGGTATCCCCATTCGCTGGGCCTGCTGTATTCAGCCTTTACATACTACTGCGGTTTTAAAGTCAATTCCGGGGAATACAAGCTGATGGGTCTCGCGCCATACGGGGATGAGGGGTCCGCGCAATTTCGTGCCTTCCGGGACAAGATCCTGGACAAACTCGTGCGCGTCTATGCGGACGGCAGCTTCTTTCTGCACCAGGAGTACTTTGATTATCTGCCGGGATTACGGATGACCCGCGATCGTAAATGGGAACAACTCTTTGGACTTCCCCGGCGCGCCCCGGAAGCGGCAATACGACAATCCTATTGCGACCTCGCCCTGGCCATCCAGCGGGTTACGGAGGAGATCGTTCTTCGGTTGGCGGCAACCGCGCGGACGCTTACGGACTCGCCGCGGATCGTACTGGCTGGCGGAGTAGCGCTGAATTGTGTCGCCAATGGAAAACTGGGAAAGTCGGGAATTTTTAAGGATATCTTTATCCAGCCGGCGGCGGGGGATGCAGGTGGCGCCCTGGGCGCCGCTATGGCGGCCTATCATATCTATTTTGGCAGGGAGCGGGTGGGGCAGGGAATGGAGCACGCATATCTGGGACCGGCTTACCCGGAAGAACGGATACAAAAGGTCTGCAGCCAACTGGGACTGACGGGGGTTCGTTTTAGTTCGGAAGAGCAATTGGCGCAAACGGTGGCAGGTTCGCTGGCGGAAGGCCTTATTGTCGGCTGGTTCCGCGGCCGCATGGAATTCGGGCCAAGGGCGTTGGGTAACCGGAGTATCCTGGCAGATCCCCGTAAGGAGGGCATGCAGCGGCGACTGAACCTATCGACCAAATTCCGCGAGGATTTCCGGCCATTCGCACCGGTATGCCGCGAGGAAAAGGCCGCCGAATACATCGCGGGGGGCATGGTTTCACCTTATATGCTGATCACCGCGAGGCTGGCGGATAAGTGGTATTGCCCATTGCCGGACGGCTATGCGCAGCTGGGGCTTACCGAGAAACTGGCGGTTATGCGTAGCCGATTTCCGGCGATTACCCACGTTGACGGATCGGCCCGCTGGCAAACGGTGTCGCAAACATCCAATCCGAACTTGTGGGGCCTGTTGCGCGCATTTGAGGCGTTGACCGGCGACGGGATACTGATCAATACCAGTATGAATGTCCGCGGCGAACCGATCGTTTGCACTCCGGAGGAGGCGGCTGCCTGTTTTATGGGTACAGGAATGGACGTATTGGTGTTGGAGAATATCGTTATTTTTAAAACCGGTCAGGCGGGAGCGGTGAATTGGGAATCGACGGGCGCGGTGGCGCTGGATTGAAAAAATCCGGCAATAATATGATCATATGGAGTTCTTAAAAGACCTCTGGTTGTTCCTGAAGGAAAGAAAGAAATGGTGGCTGGTGCCGCTGGTCATTGTGATCGTTCTGATCGCGCTGCTGGTCGTGCTGGGCGGAAGTTCAGCGCTCGCCCCCTTCATATATACTCTGTTTTAATATGAATAAAAAAGAAAATCCAGTAGAGACCATGTTGGTGCTGGCGATGGCCTTTCTGGCCGCCAACGTTCTTTTCCATTGGAAAGCCGGGCTGTACCTGAGTTTTATTGCCGGCGGGATCGGGATTTTTTCCCGTTCCATGAGCGCATCTGTTGCCCGGATCTGGACGGCGCTGTCCAGGGTGCTGGGCCGGATTACCAACGGCCTGCTGCTGTCGGTGGTGTTCCTGATCATCGTAACGCCGGTGGCTTTTTTTCGGCGGCTATCCGGAAAGGATAGGCTCACCCGGTTCGATCCAACCGCGACAAGCAATTTTGTTCCCCGCGAGCATCTGTTTTCAAAACCTGACCTCGAGAAGACATGGTGAAGCGACCCGATTTCCGCCTGGAAAAATCAGGCTAACAAAAAGTCTTTCAATTCATCATATTGCGGGGCCATTTTTTGGCTCCGTTTTTTTATTTCCAGCAGCGCGGCGACGGAAGCCGGGAGCGGCACCTTTCCGCCGATGATCGGCTCGACGGTATCATAGAACTTTACGGGATGGGCGGTCTCGAGGAAAAAGCCTTTTTCACCCGGGTGGTCGGCCAGGTATCGCCGGAGCGCGAGGAACCCCACCGCGCCGTGAGGATCGGGCAGATAGTGGTCATGAGTATAAACGTCCCGGATCGTATCGATCGTTTCCTGATCGGAGATGCTGACGGCGGAGAGCGTTTGCCGCAGGTTGGGGAGCTGCCGGTGAAAGAGCTCGAGTATCCGGACGAAATTACTGGGATCGCCGACGTCCATGGCATTGGAGAGCGTCGCCAGCGCGGGTTTGGGGCGGTATTCGCCTGTCTCCAAATAGGCCGGGACAATGTCGTTTGCATTGCAGGCGGCGATGAAATGACGGACGGGAAGACCGGATCGATAGGCCAGCAGCCCGGCGCAGATGTTGCCGAAATTTCCGCTGGGGACGCTGATCACGGGCGGTTGGCTGTCTTCAGGCCATTGTTGCAGGGCAAAAAAGTAGTAAAACTGCTGGGGCAGCCATCGCGCAACGTTGATCGAGTTGGCTGAAGTGAGAAAAAGGCGTTCTCGTAGCGTGGGGTCGGCAAATGCTGCCTTTACCATCCGTTGACAGTCATCGAAACTGCCGTCGACCTCGAGGGCGGTGATATTCTTTCCGAGGGTGGTGAGTTGGAGTTCCTGAACCGTACTGACCTTGCCGGAGGGGTAGAGGATGACGACGCGGATGCCGGGTACGTCATAGAAGCCGTTGGCGACAGCGCCGCCGGTATCACCGGAGGTCGCGACAAGTACGGTGACGGCCCGATCGTTATTGCGAACGAAATACCCCAGACAGCGGCTCATGAACCGTGCGCCGACGTCTTTGAATGCAAGCGTGGGGCCGTGAAAAAGCTCGAGTGACCAGATGTCGGGTGCCACCGGGACGAGCGGGAAATCAAAATTTATCGTTTCCGTTACAATGCGGTACAACCCGGATTCGGGCAGGGTGCTACCGACGTAGGGCCGTATGATCCGAAAAGCGATCTCCTCGCGGGAGAGGCTTCGCAGGTTGACAAGCCAATCATTTGGGATCCGAGGGATATGTTCGGGAAAATAAAGGCCTTTGTCCGGGGCCTGACCGCGGATAGTGGCTTCCCGGAAGTCGACAACGACCTTTGGATTGTTGAGACTGTAATAGTTCATACGATTCTTACTCCTTGCTGATTGATGGTCGTGACGTAGGTGTGGTGGTCAAGCCCGATGCGTTCATAAATCTCGTGCATGATCGTCTCGAGACCGCGGGCGGTGGATGCATCCCTGCTAAGCATAAAAATGGAGGGACCCGAGCCGGAGATGCCGCCGCCGAGGGCGCCGGCCGCCTTACAGGTGCGCTTGATGTCATCAAACCCCGGGATGAGCATACTTCGAACGGGCTCGATGATCACATCTTCGAGCGACCGCCCGATCAGGTCGTAGTCGCTTTTTATAAACCCGGCGACGAGCCCGGCAATATTGCCCCACTGGCGAATCGCATCTTTCAGCAGCACCTGTTTGCGAAGGATCTGGCGCGCATCCGAGGTTCGGACCTCGATCTGCGGGTGAACGACCGTTACATGCAAGTGCGGCGCCGGGATAGACACGATATCCAATGGAAATATGGAGCGGATGAGCGTGATCCCTCCATAGATTCCCGGAGCGATGTTGTCGGCATGTTTGACGCCGGATGCCACCTTTTCGCCGAACAGGGCGAAGCGGACGAGATCCTCCTTTGAGAAGGGATTGCCAAGCAGGTGGTTGGCGGCAATTACGGCGCCTGCTGCGCTGGCCGCGCTGGAACCGATACCGCTGCCGGGTTTTATCTTTTTGTCGACAATTACTTCAAATCCGACCGGTTGGGGCCACTCCGCCAACATTTCGATGAGCGGAGCGCCGGCGGTGTTCTGTGCGGGGTCCGTGGGAAGGGGGAAACCGTCGCGGCTGGTTACGATTACCCCCGGTTCATCGCGGAGACCAACCTGCATGATGTCAAAAGGCTCCTGCAAGGCCATGCCGAGGATATCGAATCCGCAAACGAGGTTGGCGACAGTGCCGGGGCAGTGGACGGTGACATGGCTCATTGTTACGAATTGATGATACGCAAAATATCCGCGAAAACGCCGGAGGCGGTAACTTCGGCGCCCGCACCCGCGCCCTTGACTACCAGCGGTTGTTCGCTATAGCGGTCGGTATAGAACAAGACGACATTGTCTTTTCCATACAGG
Source organism: Puia sp. (assembly GCA_035501395.1). Classification (GTDB taxonomy): domain Bacteria; phylum Bacteroidota; class Bacteroidia; order Chitinophagales; family Chitinophagaceae; genus Puia. The sequence continues at coordinate 33,671 of DATJWK010000192.1, read as the reverse complement.
TGATACAGGTCTTGTTCCGCCCCGATATGCTGCAGGCCGACGCTGGCCTTGCCATTATCGTACCGGGCAACGAATTTCAGTTTTTTTCCCTTACCGGCGGCGGCCTCGTAGAGTTGACGAAAGTGTTCCTCTTCCTTTCTCATTTCGCCATAAAAGTCCTCCACGCTTCCCCGCATGCACGAGGACGGGAGGAACGAATGGTTTTCGATATCGTCCATTTCGGTGCGCTCCCCCGTTTCGCGGGTGAGGATCATGATCTTTCGCATGACGTCGGTACCACTGAGGTCGAGACGGGGGTCGGGCTCGGTGTAACCTTCGTCCTGGGCCTGACGGACGACCTCCGCAAAAGGCCGCTTACCGTCATAATGATTGAATACGAAGTTGAGGGTCCCGCTTAGTACGGCCTCGATGCGTCGGATGGTATCGCCGCTGCGCAACAGGTCGTTTAACGTTCCGATCACCGGGAGACCGGCGCCGACATTGGTCTCGAAAAGAAAGCGGGCGTTGTATTCGCGGGCAAGGTCTTTCAGGTGGCGGTAATTCTTATACGGCGAAGAACAGGCAATCTTGTTGCAGGCGACCACCGAGATGCTTTTTTGCAAAAGAGCGGCATAGGAGGAGGCCACTTCTCCGTTGGCAGTAACATCGGCGAACACGGAGTTCCGGAGGTTACGGGACGTGATGCCTGTTATCCATTTGTCAAGGGCCATCGGCTCTCCTTCTTCGAGCCGCTCACGCCAGGTATCCAGATCGATACCTTCATTGTCGAAGATCATTTTACGGCTATTGGCCAGCCCGACCACCCGGAGCTGGATGCGCAACTGTTGCAGGAGCCAGCCCTGTTGCTGCCGGAGTTGCTCGATAAGGCGGCGGCCCACATTTCCGGTGCCGGTGATGAACAGGTTGAGCTGGCGGTAGGACGTCTCAAAAAATTCTTCGTGCAGGACATTGATGGCTTTCCTGACATCGCCGGCGGCGATCACCGCCGAGATGTTTCGCTCGGATGAGCCTTGTGCAATGGCCCGGACGTTGACGCCGTTGCGGCCGAGCGCTCCGAACATCTTTCCGCTGATGCCGGGGTGGCTCTTCATGTGATCGCCAACCAGCGCGATTACGGACAGACCTGTTTCGACGTTCAGGGGGTCGACCGTACCGGCGGCAATCTCGGGTTGAAATGAATGGTCGATGGCATTCCTGGCGCTAGCGACACTGGACTCGTCGATGCCGACGCAAATGGAGTGTTCTGACGATCCCTGCGTGATCAGGATGACGTTGATCTGATGACTCGAAAGGGCCTCAAAAAGACGTTTGGAGAACCCCGGGATGCCAACCATGCCGCTGCCTTCCAGGCTGATGAGGGCGATCCGTGGGATGCTGGAAATGCCGCAAATGCTGTCACCGTTGTGAAAAGTGTCCAGTTCGATGACGGTGCCGGGGTCTTCCGGCGCGAAGGTATTCTTGATCCGAACGGGAATGTTTTTTCGCATGACGGGCTGGATTGTGGGTGGATAGATCACTTTGGCGCCGAAATGGGAAAGTTCCATCGCCTCCTGATAGGAGATGCGGGGTATCAGCCTGACATTGGATACGAGACGGGGATCGGCCGTCATCATGCCGGAAACATCTGTCCAGATCTCGAGAACGCGGGCGTCGACCGCGGCGGCCAGGATCGCGGCGGTATAATCGGACCCACCGCGACCAAGTGTAGTGGTAATTCCTTTATCATCCGCGGCAATAAAACCGGGTAAAACAATGAGGGGAGCGGTGGCACTGTCGATATATTCGCGGATATTCCGGTTCGTCCGGGCAAAGTCGACGGCGGCGTGACCAAAACGGGAGTCGGTGACGATCAGTTCACGCGAATCCTTCCACGCATGGTCGAGGTCGAGCGAACCGAACCGGGCGGCAATGATATAGGAAGAAAGCAACTCGCCGTAGCTGACGATCTTGTCCTGGGTGCGGGGGGAAAGCTCGCTCAGCAGGAAGACGCCGCTACAAATGTCTTCGATCTCGTTGCAGCGGGTCTTTACGGCGCTGAGGACGGCGGATTGGCGCGTAATGGGGAGCAGCGTGCGGACGGTTTCCAGATGCCGGTGCTCGATCTCCTGTAGCTTTTCTTTGTAGGATTCATCACCGGCGGCCGCGGCCGAGGCGGCCTGGATCAGCATATCGGTAATACCGCCGAGCGCGGAGACGACGAGGATGGTTCTGTCTTTTGTGAGGGCGTGGCGAACGAGGTGGATGACTTTCGAGATATTGTCTGCATTGGCTACGGAAGAGCCGCCGAATTTTAAAACCTGCATAAGGAAAGGAATTTATGATAATAGGCCCAATGGGATGACGCGGAATACTTATATGGAATGTGGCAACCCTTAACGGGTTGTAATGGAGATAATCGTCGTAATTTGCGAAGCGGGGCCGCCTTCGCTAAAGCTTCGGCGGCTAGAGGCGATATGTACGTTGTGGTAGATCACGTGGTGTCAAACCGGGCACTAAGGTAGGGGAATTGAATGTAAAAACAAAAAACAACGCATTTCTTTAATGAAAATAGAGTAAATTTGGTCCCCCATTGAATGTATTCTGCAGTCTGACCATATTCTTTAGAATAGCATTAAAATCTTGATATGAACTATCAGCCATCCCAGGGCTTGCCGCAATTCAAGAACCTGGTCGGGATCAAGTTCCAGCTATATAATAGTTTGTTCACGTCGCTGCCGTTTCACCGGATCGAGAAAACGGGTATTCTGCTGTCCTTGCTGCTTACGGTCTGTGAGGAAGGGTACTTGAAGAAGCAAAGCCCGGAAGAGATCCTCGAGGAGTTTTTTCGCAAGCAGACGGCGCTGGCGGGGGAGCGGGAACGTGCCGACATCCTTTTCCGCTTTGTGCAGTATGTGGAGCGGCAGATCGTGTTGTTCGATGCCCTGGAGGATGCGGCTTTCCGTTATGTCAACGATATGGGCGGCCAGGGAACGCTGAAGCATTTGCTCTCGGAGGTGGCGCAGACCGACAAGGAGGAGGAGATGACGGAAAAACTGAAAGACTATTCCGTCCGGCTGGTACTTACGGCTCACCCGACGCAGTTCTACCCCGGGACCGTATTGGGGATCATCAATGACCTGTCGAGGGCGGTGATCGAGAACAATGCCGCGGAGATCAACCTGTACATGCAGCAGTTGGGGAAGACCCCGTTCCTGAAGAAACAGAAACCGACGCCGTATGATGAGGCGATCAGCCTGATCTGGTATCTGGAAAATGTTTTTTATTCCGCATGCGGAAAGATCATGGCGACCTTGCGCGATCAGTTCCCGGACGTGCTGGACAACAAAAATCCGGTGATCCGGATGGGATTCTGGCCCGGAGGGGATCGGGATGGCAATCCTTTTGTCAAAGCGGAGACCACGTTGCGGGTGGCCGAGGCGTTGCGGGGCGCGATCATCAAATGTTATTACCTGGATGTCCGGCGACTGAAGCGGCGGCTTACGTTCAAAGGCGTCGATACGCTGATCGCCGATCTGGAAGTAAAGCTGTACAACAATATTTTTATCCCCAACCAGCGGACCGATCTGTCGAAGGAGGAGATCCTGTCGGACCTGGCGGAGATCCGGGAGATCATCATCTATCAACACAACAGCTTGTTCCTTCACCTGGTGGACAACCTGATCGGTAAGGTATCGATCTTCGGGCTTCATTTCGCCACGCTGGATATCCGGCAGGATAGCTCCGTTCATTCTATGGTCCTGGCCGCCATGGCAAAACAGGGCGGCAAGACCGATCCGGCATTGTATGAAGACCCGTTGGTAAAAGATACGCTGGAAGTGATCGCGACGGTACGGGCCATCCAGCAGATGAATGGCGAGGCAGGCTGTAACCGCTACGTGATCAGCCACTGTAGCAGCGCGCAGAATGTCCTGGATGTCTTCGAACTGTTCCTTCTCGGCGGTTGGGATGCGGCGAAACTGCCGGTCGACATTGTCCCGTTATTCGAAACAGTCGAAGATTTGGAGGCGGCCGCCTCCGTGATGGAGGAGTTGTACGCCGATAAAGTATACCGCAAGCATCTCGGGCAGCGCGGGGACCAACAAACCATTATGCTGGGTTTTTCCGACGGCACAAAGGATGGGGGTTACCTGATGGCCAATTGGGGTATCTACAAAGCAAAGGAGGAATTGACGGCGATCTCGAGGAAATATCACGTCGATGCGGTGTTTTTCGACGGCCGCGGCGGACCTCCGGCAAGAGGCGGTGGCAAAACGCATCGTTTTTATGCATCGATGGGGAGAAATATCGCAAACAAAGAGATCCAGCTGACGATCCAGGGGCAGACGGTAAGCTCGAATTTCGGGACGGTGGATACCGCCCAATACAATATCGAGCAACTGCTGCATGCGGGTATCTCCAACGATCTGTTCTCTTCCAGGGAGGTGACCTTGCAGACGGACGAAGAAGCGTTGCTCGCGGCGCTGGCGGCGGAGAGTTACAAGGCCTACACCGCGTTGAAAGAACATCCCTATTTTTTGCAGTACCTCAATGAAGTGAGCCCGCTGCGTTTCTATCATGAGACCAACATTGCCAGCCGGCCTACCCGCCGCAAGGGCGGGCGGTTAGAGTTGAGCGACCTCCGTGCGATCCCGTTTGTCGGCGCCTGGAGCCAGCTTAAACAAAATGTAACGGGGTATTACGGTGTCGGGATTGCGCTGCAGGCCATGGAAAAACGCGGCAAATGGGCGGCTGTACGACATTTGTATGAGAATTCATTGTTCTTCCGGACCTTGCTGGATAACTGCGAGATGGCGATGAAAAAGTGCTTCTTCCCCCTGACGGAGCATTTCTCACAACACTCCGTATACGGTGAGATCTGGCGGATGATCTATGATGAATTTGAATTGACGAAGAAATATATCCTTCGCCTTTCCGGTAAAAGCGAATTGATGGCTGACTATCCCGTGGAGTCCTTGTCCATCCAGATGCGCGAGCGGATCGTATTGCCGTTGAGCACCATCCAGCAGTATGCGCTGACCAAATTCCGGGCGATCGAGAAGAGCGGCGACAATAAGGCCATGAAAGAGGTGTATGAGAAACTGATCATGCGAAGCTCCTTCGGGATCATCAACGCGGCGCGGAACAGCGCCTAAGGCGATTGCATCCGCGAGCTTACGGTTTTTATCGGGCAAAAAATACTTAGCGGCTCAGCACTTCGATTTCAGTACCTGTTGAACATACAACGAATACAGGTCCAAGGGCATGTACGACTGGACAATCTTCCACTCCACAATATTACAGCGGCAAAGCAGGGTGGAAAAAGAGAAGACAAAGATGTTCTCTACGGCGTTCCTTACGATAAGATTACCCTTTTCATACATGTTTTCAACCAGCGCCATGCATTTTTGCACCATGCTGAAATCGTGTTCCAGGGCCATCCGCTTGGTATAATCGGTAAGCGCCTGAATGGAACGGTAAACGGAGGAACCAACGGCCTCGTCGGAAAGGTCGCCTTTTATCTGGGGAAACTGGCCGGCGATCAGGGTGGGGACTTCATATTGATCGATCATAGCGGTGCATTTAAGTTCTGTTTATGCCAAACGCAATGCCTGATCGAAGCCTGCCCGTGCCGGAATCGCCGAAACACGCGATGGCAAAGGGTCTAAGACCAGAAGACGTGGCGGCGGGGGAAAGGGGCGGGTTCTCATTTGTACTCCGGAATGAAAGGATTTTTTCAAAACAGCAGGGCGGATGGAGGATATAAATTCCAATCGTCAATGATAATCAGTGATTTGTGGTTTCTGTCAGGCGTCTGGAATGTTCTTTGGTCTATAAACACCAGGCATCAACGCCAAAGATCATGAAAGAAGAACCCGATGGGCGGATCCGTCCCAGGATCGCCGGACCTGCCGATATCAAATATGTGTACTCTATTTTGAAAGAGATGGAAGAATCTGCCCGGGTCAGAGGTACGGGTATTGCAAAACGGTCACCCCAGTCGCTGTGTCAGAAGATCTACGAGGGCAAAGCTGTTATTGCGCTGGCCGAAAACGGGGATTGGGCCGGCTTCTCTTATATTGAATGCTGGAGTAACGGCGAGTTCGTCTCCAACAGCGGCCTGATCGTGAACCCTGCCTATCGCGGGTCGGGGGTGGCGAGAGCCATCAAAAAAAAGATTTTTTCGCTGAGCCGCAGCAAATATCCCCGGGCGAAGATATTCAGTATTACGACCGGCGCGGCCGTCATGAAACTGAATCATGAATTCGGCTTCCGGCCAGTTCCTTACCTGGAAGTCACGCGGGATGAAAAGTTCTGGACTCAGTGCCGGAATTGCGTGAATCATGGAATCCTGGAATCACAAGGCAGGCAGCGCTGCTTTTGCACGGCGATGCTGTGGGAGCCCATGATAACGAACGTTGCAGGGGATTCGCAACTGCGGCACGGAGGGAAGCATACCCTTTCCGTTTCGGCATGGTAATGCTTTTGCATTTTGCTAATGCAGGTGGGGCGGGGGGATGCCGGATCTCGCAAAGCCGGACACCGGGTTCGTGCTGGCGATACCGGTGCGGTTTGGGAACGAATACACGCGTCTACAGCACCAGCATCTGTTTCGTTTGAACAAAATTCCCCTTTGGGGAAGTGGCGATGATGCGATAGTGATAGATACCCGGGGCGAGGCGGCTTGCGGCAAAGGGCAGCGTGTAGGACCCTGCGCTTTGATGGCCGCTGAAGATTGTCGCTATGGGATGCCCGGCCTGATCGAATGCCACGATGTCCACATGGCTGTTATTGGCCAGGGTATAGGCAATGGTCGTCTGTCCGCGGAACGGGTTGGGATAGTTAAAGAGCCGTATATCCGGTGAGACAGCAAGGGCATTGTCGGGACCGGCCACGGGATCGGGGCTGAAGCCGGCGTTTTCAGGATGATAAGCGTATTGGACCGTGGTGAAATCGGCGCCGCCGGCGGACGTGCCGGCGATGTTGATCTCGGGATAAACGATCTGGCCCGGACGGCCTGCGGGCGTATATATCGCTATCCCGGAGGATCCGCCGGCTCCGCCCGTCGAATAAACGGTCGACCAGCCGAGGCTTCCGGAAGCGGTTACCTCCGCAATGGCATAGTTCCCGCTACTGTTTTGCCGCCCGGTTACGTAACAATTTCCCTGTTTGTCCAGGGCCATGATCAGGTATCCCATGGAGTTGAATTGGATCGGAAATGTATTGTTGTAATAGAACCAGGTGAGGGCGCCGGTCGTGTCGTATTTTGAAACGGAGAAACCGCTTTCGTCATAGATAACACGCCCGGTAAGGATGTTGCCGGTCGGGTCGACTGCGATCGATGTATTAGGGGATATGGTACTTCCGGCGTCCACCCACAGCTGGGCGCCGGTGGAGGAATAGGCGAGGATGACACCGAGTGTGCCGCTTTTGGTAGTCTGGCCCATGACGTATACACTGCCGGAGGAACGGTTTAACGCTATACCGGTGGAGAAGTCCGATGAGCCGATGCCGCCATTGTAGGTGTTGGTCCAAAGGGCATTGCCGGAAGGATCGTATTTGATCGTAGCGATGTCATAGGACGTGTCATGCTCGGTAATGGTAAAAAAGAGATTGTGGATAACATAGGTATGGGCGTACTCAGCGATCCCGGTGACATAGGCGTTGCCGGACGCATCGGCCACGATGCCGGTCGCATAGCAAAAGGCGTTGATTACTCCCCGGAAAGAGGAGATCCACTGCTCGACGCCACCGGTGATCTTTGCGGTCATGAACATAAAGACCTGGCTAGCCGTCGTGATCTCGCCTCCGATGTATACGTTCCCGGCGCCATCCGTCGTCATGACTGTGGCGGTGGTCGAGCCACCGTTGTAGAGTACCGTAGTATTCCATAGTAACGTCCCGAGGGGGCTGAAAGCCGCCGCGGTTGCGCCGGAGCTGGTGTTGGTGACAACGTAAGCGTTTCCCGCATTATCGGTGCCGATGCCGACCACTACCGGTGAACCGCCGGCCGGACCCGGTACGGCCCATTGCAGCGTGCCGGCCGAATTGTATTTGACCAAGACATATGAGATGCCGGAATTCCCGACGGTAAATACATTGCCGGATCCATCCGTCGCGATTCGGACATAGTTGCCTGACAGGGTGGCGAAGCTGCGGGCCCAATTCTGGCTGATCTGGGAGCGAGTGGCGATGGGAAGGGACAGCCCGGCCAGCAATAGCACAGGAATAAATGTCGGGTTACGCATGGGAGGAGTATTAGAAGGTTGCAGAATCGGCCGCTTGCGGCAGGATACTTTTCCAGCGGGAGGACAATTGATATAGCGGGCGCGGTATCGGGTGCCGGCTGTGGGATTGGAAACAGAAGATAAGACAATTTTATAGAATTTCGACACTATTAAAAAAAAACCGGCTCCTGGGGAACCGGCAGGTATTGTAAGCGGCGTGCGCCTAAAGCTGGATCAGTGACTGGTCCTTTCGTTCAAGCCTTGATGTCGACGCCCCGACAAGATACTCATCCACTTTCCGCGCGCATTCCCGCCCCTCGCTAATCGCCCAGACGACAAGCGACTGGCCCCGCCGCATATCCCCGGCGGTGAAGACCTTGGCGATATTCGTCTGATAGTTCTTATCGGATGCCTGAACGTTGCCGCGGGGATCGAGTTCAACACCAAGTTCCTCCAGCAATCCGTGGTGTTGCGGCGAGACAAAGCCCAGGGCAAGCAGCGCCAGTTCACAGGGCAGCTCGCGCTCGCTGCCCGGGACTTCGGTAAAGCGTGTAGCCTTGCCGTCGTCGGTGAACGACCATTCCAGCGTCACCGTCCGAAGTGCCTTCAGGTTGCCATGGTCATCGCCGATAAATTCTTTGGTTGAGATCGCCCAGTGCCGTTCGGCGCCTTCTTCATGGGAAGAGGAGGTCTTCAGGACCATCGGATAGGTTGGCCAGGGCATATGGGGAGTGCGGGTATGGGGCGGTTTTGGCAACAATTCGAACTGGGTTACCGAAAGCGCTTTGTGGCGGTTGGACGTTCCTACGCAGTCGCTGCCCGTATCGCCGCCGCCGATGACGACGACATTTTTGTTCGTGGCGAAGATGGGATCGCCATCGATCGGGAGATGGCTGACGCGCTTGTTTTGTTGCTTCAGGAATTCCATCGCGAAGTGGACGCCTTTCAGGCTGCGTCCGGGGATCGGAAGGTCGCGCGGGATGGTGGACCCACCCGCCAGGACGATAGCATGAAATTCCCGCAGCAGGTCGTTGATGCTGATATTGGCGCCGACTTCGGCATTGCACCGGAAGGTGATCCCGGCTTCTTCCATCAGCTTGATGCGGCGGCCGACAACCCACTTCTCCAGTTTGAAGTCGGGGATCCCGTAACGCAGGAGGCCACCGGGCTCGTCATCGCGTTCGAAAACCGTAACGGAATGCCCGGCCGCGTTTAGCTGATCGGCGGCTGCCAGGCCGGCCGGGCCGGAGCCCACGATGGCTACTTTTTTTCCGGTCCTCAACGGCGGATGATTGGGCTTTACAAAACCGTTCTCAAACGCGATCTCGATAATATGCTTTTCGATTTCTTCGATCGCCACGGGCGGCTGGTTGATGCCCAGAACGCAACTGCTTTCGCAGGGGGCGGGGCAGATGCGGCCTGTGAATTCCGGGAAATTATTCGTAGACCGGAGGATCTCATAGGCTTCATTCCATTGCTGCCGGTAGACTGCATCGTTGAACTCCGGGATCACATTGCCGAGCGGGCAGCCGTGATGGCAAAAGGGAATGCCGCAGTTCATACACCGCGCGGACTGCTGGTTGAGCTCCTGCGGTGAATACGAGTGTACGAATTCGTTATAGTCGTTCCTACGCTCCTGAACGGGGCGTTTGGAGGGGAGGTGCCGGGTGTATTCCAGAAATCCTGTTGGTTTGCCCATGTCGATAATTTGGCTTGTTTAACTGTTTTGACGGTTGGCGACCGGCACCGGCGCGGCAGCGCGGAGGGCCTTTTTATAATCGGTCGGAAAGACCTTGATGAAATGCTGCAGCTGATTGTCAAAATCATCCAGCACGAATTTGGCAACCGTACTGGCGGTATAGGCGTAGTGTCGTTGGATCATGTCTCTGAGCTCCAGGATGTCTTCGGCTTCCACCGGATCCAGCTCAACCATTTCGCGATTGCACTGGATGGGGAACTTACCGCGGACGTCATAGACGTACGCAATACCACCGCTCATCCCCGCAGCGAAATTTCGTCCGGTATCGCCGAGGATGACGATGCGCCCTCCGGTCATATACTCGCACCCGTGGTCGCCGACGCCTTCCACGACGGCACGGACGCCGGAATTGCGGACGGCAAAACGTTCGCCCGCCTTTCCGCGGATAAAGGATTCACCCGAGGTGGCGCCATAAAAGGCTACGTTGCCGATGATACTGTTCTCTTCCGGCACAAACCCGGCACTTTGTGGGGGGTAGACGATCAGCCTCGCCCCCGAGAGCCCTTTTCCGAAATAGTCGTTGGCATCGCCCTCCAACTCGAGCGTTACGCCGCGGGTATTGAAGGCGCCGAAACTTTGGCCCGCGGTGCCATTCAGCTTGAAATGCAAGGTATCTTCGGGTAGGCCGTGCCCCTTATACCGTTTCGAGATCTCGTTGGAGAGGATGGTGCCCACGGTGCGGTCCGTATTGCGGATCGGAAATGCCGCATAGACTTTTTGGCGGTGGTCGAGCGCGGGTTGCGCGGCCTCCAGCAGCTTCCAGTCGAGGACATCCGCCAGGCCGTGGTCCTGCTCCTCCTGGTGATAAAGACCGGTATACATGGAAGCCGGTTCCTTATAAAGGATCGGCGAGAGATCGAGCTTGCCATATTTCCAATGGTCGACATTCTCGCGGAGCTGCAGGCTGTCCACCTGGCCGACCATTTCGTCTACGGTGTGGAATCCAAGCTCGGCCATCACCTCCCGAAGCTCCTGCGTGATGAATTTGAAAAAGTTGACGACATGATCCGCGTTGCCGGCAAAACGTTTCCGCAGCTCCGGATCCTGCGTGGCGACACCCACAGGGCAGGTATTGAGATGGCATTTGCGCATCAGGATACACCCTTCCACGACAAGGGCGGTCGTGGCCAGACCCCACTCTTCAGCGCCCAATAGCGTCGCAATGGCAATGTCCCTGCCTGTCTTCATTTGTCCGTCTGCCTGCAACACGACCCTGCTCCGGAGTTTGTTGCGCACAAGGGTCTGATGTGACTCAGCCAAACCCAGCTCCCACGGCAGACCCGCATGGCGTATCGAGCTAAGCGGAGAGGCGCCCGTACCGCCATCATGTCCCGAAATGAGGATAACATCGGACTTGGCCTTGGCGACTCCCGCGGCAATCGTTCCAACGCCGGCTTTGGAAACCAGCTTGACGCTGATCCGCGCCCGGCGGTTGGCGTTCTTCAGGTCGAAGATCAGTTGTGCCAGGTCTTCGATCGAATAGATATCATGGTGCGGAGGCGGCGAGATCAGTCCGACCCCGGGCGTGGAATGCCGAACCCTGCCGATCCACTCGTCCACTTTATGGCCGGGAAGCTGGCCGCCTTCTCCGGGCTTGGCCCCCTGTGCCATTTTGATCTGGAGCTCGTCGGCCATGGTAAGATAGTAGCTGGTGACACCAAAGCGGGCAGAAGCTACCTGCTTGATGGCGGAGCGCATCGAGTCGCCGTTTGGCAGGGGCTCGTAGCGCAGTTCGTCCTCACCGCCTTCACCCGTGTTGCTTTTTCCGCCGAGACGGTTCATCGCGATGGCTAGCGTGGAATGCGCCTCGTGCGAAATGGAGCCAAAGGACATCGCGCCGGTGGCAAAACGGCGATAGATGTTTTCAGCCGGTTCCACATCATCGATGGGAATAGCCGGACGGTTACGCTTAAAGGTCAGCAAGCTTCTCAGCGTAGCCGCTTTCTCGCTTTGATCGTTGACCAGCTTGGAATATTTTTTAAAGGCGTCGTAGTCGTTCGTCCGCGTCGAGTATTGAAGTAAATGAACAGTTCCGGGGTTGAATAAATGAAATTCGCCCTTGCGTTTCCATTGGTAGATGCCGCCGACGGGAAGCCGGTCGACCGGAATATTTTTTCGGCTAAAGGCGAAATAGTGTTTGGCGAGCACTTCCTTTGCGATCTCGTCGAGACCCATGCCTTCGATCCGGGAAGTGGCGCCGGTGAAATATTTGTCAACGACGGACCGGTTCAGTCCGATGATCTCGAAGATCTGTGCGCCCTGATAGGACTGCAGCGTAGAGATACCCATCTTCGAAAAGACCTTCAGGAGCCCTTCGCAGACGGCTTTTATATAGTTCTTCTTCAGCTCTTCCGCATCCAGATCGGTCTTGATCTTGTCGCTGAGCTTCAGGTCGCGGATCGTCGACAGGGCAAGATAGGGGTTGATGGCGGTCGCACCGAACCCGATGAGACAGGCGAAATGATGGACTTCCCAGACGTCGCCTGCTTCCACGATGATGCCAACCTGGCCGCGATACCCCTTGCGGATCAGATGGTGATGAACGGCGGAACATGCGAGCAGTGAAGGGATGGGGGCATGATCGGAGTCGATTGCCCTGTCGGTAAGGATGAGCACTTCAAACCCGTCTTCGACGGCATCCACGGCATAGCGGCAGAGCCGGTCGAGACCTGCCTGCATAGAGCCCGGTTTACCGTCGGCGCGAAAATAGGTTTGAAGCGTCTTCGCCTGGAAGACGCCCGTATCGATGCTGCGGATCTTTTCGAGCTCGTGGTTACTGAGAACGGGATGTTTCAACGCCACCGAGTGACAGGCCAGCGGGTCTTCCGCCAGCAGATTGGCGTTGCCGCCGACAAAGCTGGCGAGGGACATGACCAGTCTTTCCCGGATGGGGTCGATGGGCGGATTGGTAACCTGCGCGAACAATTGTTTGAAATAGCTGCTCAGATGCTGAGGCTGGTCGCTCAGGACGGCGAGCGGAACGTCGGTGCCCATCGAACCAACGGGCTCTTTGCCATCGAGACACATCGGCGCGATCAGGTTTTCGAGGTCTTCCGTGGAATAACCAAAGGCTTTTTGATATTTGAAGATCTGGTCGTGTTCGAGATGCGTAAAAAGGACCCGCGGCTCGGGCAACTCCTCCATCCGGATCTTGTATTTGTTGAGCCATTCGGCATACGGTTGCTGCGAACAGATCTTCGCTTTCAGTTCGTCGTCGCTGATGATCCGCTCCTGTTCAAGGTCCACGATGAACATCCTGCCGGGTTGCAACCGGCCCTTTTCCTTTATCAACCGGGGATCGACGGGCAAAACACCGGTCTCCGAAGCCATGATGACCCGATCGTCGGTTGTCACGCAATAGCGGGAAGGGCGAAGACCGTTACGGTCGAGTGTAGCGCCGATGATCCGACCGTCGGTGAACGAGATCGAAGCGGGTCCATCCCAGGGCTCCATGATGGAGGCGTGAAATTCATAAAATGCTTTTTTCACGGGATCCATCTGGTCGTTGCCATCCCAGGCCTCCGGGATGAGCATCATCATCACGTGCGGCAGAGAACGGCCGCAGAGGGTAAGCAGCTCGATCACGTTGTCGAGGCAAGCGCTGTCGGAAGCTCCTTCGGCAATGATGGGGAGGAGCATGTCCATTTCCTCTTTGGTGAAATAGGGGGTAGTAAATCCTTTTTCGCTGGTGCGAAGCCAGTTGAGATTGCCCTGGAGCGTGTTGATCTCACCGTTATGAGCAATATAACGGAAGGGCTGGGCCAGCTTCCAGGAAGGAAACGTGTTGGTCGCGAACCGGGAATGGATGAGACCGAAGGCGGATACGACGCGTTTGTTGCCGAGGTCCGGGAAATAATGCCGGAGCTGCCCGCTGGTGAGCTGGCCTTTGTAGACGATGGTTTTATAGGAGAGGGAAGCCACGTAGAAGCCGATGGCATCCTTTTTAATCGAGTTGTTGATGGTGTTGCTCGCATAATTGCGGAGCAGGAACAGCTTCCGTTCGAAATCGTCCGGCTTTTTGATGTGATCGGGACAGGCAATAAAGACCTGTTCCATTTCCGGCTCCACCGACAAGGCTGTAGGACCGATGCCATCGGGGTTGACGGGCACTTTCCGGTAGCCGAGGATCTCCAGGCCAAGCTTTTCGGCTGAACGCGTAAAGATGTCGCGGCATTCCTCCTTAAGCCGGATATCACGGGGGAAAAAGAGCATTCCGACGCCGTATTTACCATATGCGGGCAGATGGATCCCTAGCCGGATACACTCGTCAAAGAAAAATTCGTGCGGGATCTGGATCATAATACCCGCACCGTCCCCGGTGTTGTTCTCGCAGCCGCAGGCGCCCCGATGCTCCATGTTCTCGAGGATCGTAAGCGCGTCGGAGACGATCTGATGCGACTTGTTGCTTTTGATATTGGCAACGAATCCGATGCCACACGCATCACGTTCAAACTCAGGGGAATAGAGACCGTTCTTTACCATCTTAACAGCAATTATTAGACATTATTCAAAAAAATACCGTTTTCGTTGGATTTTCTTATGGCATTGGTCGCGGTTCCCTATAAAATTACACTAAATATCCGAATAATGTGTCATTCTTGTTCAATTCAGTATAGGTGATATTATGTAGGGCCAAATTATTCAGCAGCTTCTGGTAGTCCTCCCTGGATGACAGCTCGATGCCCACCAGGGCGGGTCCGGTCTCCTTGTTGTGTTTCTGCATGTACTCGAAACGGGTGATATCGTCGTTGGGCCCGAGGACGTGGTTGAGGAATTCTCTCAGGGCGCCGGGGCGTTGGGTAAATGTGATGAGAAAATAATGCTTCAACCCTTCAAACTGCAGCGAACGTTCTTTAATCTCCTGCATCCGGTCGATGTCGTTGTTACTGCCGCTGACGACGCAGACCACCGTTTTGCCTTTTATTGCTGCCGCATAATCGTCGAGTGCCGCGATGCTGAGGGCTCCGGCCGGTTCGACGACGATGGCGTCTTCATTGTATAATTTCAGGATCGTCGAGCAGACCTTTCCCTCCGGAACAAGGTGCATGTCATCGAGCACCTCCCGGCAGATGCTGTACGTAAGCTCCCCGACTCTTTTTACCGCCGCGCCATCGACGAACCGGTCGATATTTTCAAGCGTTACCGGGTGTCCCTTTTGGAAAGCGGTCAGCATGGACGGAGCGCCTTCCGGTTCGAGGCCGACAACCTTCGTCTTCGGCGAAAAGGTTTTGAAGTAGGTGCCGGTGCCGGAGGCTAAACCGCCGCCGCCGACCGGGACGAAAAGAAAATCGATGTCGGGCAGGTCTTCGAGGATCTCGACAGCAACGGTCCCCTGGCCTTCGATGATCCGGAGGTCTTCAAAGGGCGGGATAAAGGTCATGCCGCGCTCCCGCGTATATTCGATGGCGGTGGTATTGCAGTCGTCGAAGGTGTCCCCGGTGAGGATGATCTCGATATGCTCTTCGCCGAACATGCGGGTTTGATTGATCTTTTGCCGGGGAGTGATGATGGGCATAAAAACAACTCCTTTCACGTTCAGTTTGTGGCAGGAATAAGCGAACCCTTGGGCGTGGTTGCCCGCGCTTGCGCATACGACCCCTTTGCGGAGCTGGTCTTCCGGCAGGCTGCTCATCATGTTGTACGCGCCCCGGAGCTTGTAACTGCGGACAACCTGGAGGTCTTCTCTTTTCAGAAATACCCGGCACCCATATTTACGGGAAAGGTGCTGATTGAACGCCAGCGGGGTGCGGTTGACGATTTTTTGGAGCCGCCTTGCGGCGGCCGCAAAATCCAGCTCCCGACCGCTGAAGCGGTCGGGAGCCGTTGTAGTGCTATTCGTGGACGACTGCTTCACTTTTCGTTGTTTTTTGGGTTGAGCCTGCCGGTTGGTTTTCCGGCCGGAGGCTTCGTACGGTCTTGCCGGCCTGCCAGAGTTCGCTTTCGCGGAGCTCTTTCAATTCGGCATCCAGTTTTTCGCGGTAGTCGGCCCGGCTGTTGGAGTCGATGGAGCGCTGTGATTCCTTGCCTGCGGCAACGCTTTCGTACAGCTCGGTGAAGACGGGGAGCGTGGCATCGCGGAACTTTTTCCACCAGTCGAGCGCGCCTCTCTGGGCGGTGGTGGAGCAGTTGGCATACATCCAATCCATGCCATTTTCCGCGACGAGCGGCATCAGGGACTGGGTTAACTCTTCCACGGTTTCATTGAACGCTTCCGACGGCGTATGACCCTTCTTGCGCAACACCTCGTATTGTGCGGCGAAGATGCCCTGGATGGCGCCCATGAGCGTACCGCGTTCGCCGGTGAGGTCACTGTATACTTCTTTTCTGAAATCGGTCTCGAAGAGGTAACCGCTGCCGACGGCGATGCCGAGGGCAATCACGCGATCTTTGGCCCTGCCGGTGGCATCCTGGAAGATCGCATAACTGCTGTTCAGGCCGCGGCCCTGCAGGAACATTCTTCTAAGGGATGTACCGGAGCCTTTGGGAGCTACGAGAAAGACGTCGACATCTTTTGGCGGTACGATGCCGGTTTGCTCATTAAAGGTAATTCCAAAGCCATGCGAAAAATATAGCGCTTTACCCGGCGTGAGGTGTTTCTTTACCGTCGGCCATAGCTGGATCTGGGCGGCGTCGCTGAGGAGATAACAGATGATGGTGCCTTTTTCGAGGGCTTCTTCGATCTCGAACAGCGTTACACCGGGGACAAAGCCATCACGCACCGCCTTATCCCAGGTTTTGGAATTCTTACGCTGTCCTACTATGACGTTGATACCATTGTCCTTTTGATTGAGTGCCTGGCCGGGGCCCTGGACACCATAGCCGATGACGGCTACGGTCTCTTTTGCCAATACTTGCTGGGCTTTGGCCAGTGGGAACTCTTCGCGGGTCACTACATTTTCTTCAATCCCGCCGAAATTTAGTTTTGCCATTGTGTATTATTATTTGTGTGTTTACATTGAAAATACCTGATCCTGTTTATCCAGGTACTCGTTCTCGACCAGCTCTTCGCCGGGCTCGGTGAGCTCGAATTCTTTTAGCTTTTCATGGAAGCCGTTGGAATCTTTGATGATGGCGATGCGGGCGCTGCGGACAAACTCGATGAGCCCATGCGGTTCGAGAACGGAGATGAGCCGGTCCGTTTCTTCGCGCTGGCCTGTCGTCTCGAAGACCGTATAATCTTTGCGGATCACGACGGCACGGGCGCCGTATTCCCGGAGGAGACGCTCGACCTTTACTTTTTCAGCGATCTCATCGGTGGATACTTTGTAGAGGGCCATTTCCTGCCAGATGATCTCCTCGTTGGTGTTATAGTATGCTTTGAGGATATCGACCTGCTTCTCCAGCTGGCGGCAGAGTTTCCGCACGACCTCTTCCGTCTCGTTGATAACGATGGTGAAGCGATGGATGCCCTCCGCCTCCGTAGGGGAGGTATTGAGACTTTCGATATTGATCTTCCGCCGGGAGAACAGGATGGCGATCCGGTTGATCAGACCGATCTGGTTCTCGGTGTAGACGGTGATGGTGTATTCCTGTTTGCTGGTGGTCATGTTGAAAATTTTTATTTTAATCGGATCTCACTTACGCTGCAACCCTGGGGTACCATGGGGAATACGTTGTTTTCTTTACCGGTAAAGACTTCCAGCAGGTACGCGCCTCTGTGGTCCAGCATGGCTTTCAGCGCGT
The DNA here is from genome assembly GCA_035501395.1 of Puia sp. Taxonomy (GTDB): domain Bacteria; phylum Bacteroidota; class Bacteroidia; order Chitinophagales; family Chitinophagaceae; genus Puia. The sequence continues at coordinate 16,025 of DATJWK010000192.1, read as the reverse complement.
CCTTCAGCCCGGCCCGGTCGCTGACGCTATTGCCTTCGATATGGTAGGCTTTGGCAAGAGCGACGAAGTCGGGGCTGGTGATATCGACGAAGGAATAGCGTTTGTCATGGAATAGCTGCTGCCACTGACGGACCATGCCGAGAAATCGATTGTTCAGGATGAGGATCTTGACATTGACATCGAACTGCATGATCGTGCCGAGCTCCTGGAGGGTCATCTGGAAACCACCGTCACCGATGATGGCGACGACCGTACGGTCCGGCGCACCGAATTTGGCGCCGATAGCTGCCGGCAGGCCAAAACCCATTGTTCCGAGACCGCCGGAGGTGATATTGCTTTTCGATTCATTGAAAATGGCATAGCGGCAGGCGACCATCTGGTGCTGACCGACGTCGGTGACGATGACGGCATTCCCGCCGGTAAGTTCATTGAGTTCCCTGATCACCTCTCCCATCGTCAATTCGCCTGCGGCGGGATTCAGCTCATCCTGGATGACCGCATCGAATTCCTGTTGGTAGAGATCCGAAAAGCGCTGCCGCCATTGGGGATGGGTCCTTTTCCGGATCTTTTCCGTCAGCAGGGGAAGCGTTTCCTTGCAGTCGCCCCAGACCGGAACGGTCGTCTTTACATTCTTATCGATCTCTGCGGGATCGATATCCAGGTGGATGACCCTGGCTTGTTTGGCGTATTTGTCGAGGCGGCCGGTGACCCGGTCGTCGAAGCGCATCCCGACGGCGATGAGCACGTCGCAATCGTTGGTGAGGACATTCGGGCCATAGTTCCCATGCATGCCCAACATGCCGACGTTCAGCGGGTGGTCGGTGCGCAGGGCGCTTAAGCCCAGGATGGTCCAGGCGGCGGGAATCCCGCTCTTCTCCACAAAGGCGCGAAATTCTTCTTCCGCCTTTCCGAGGATGACCCCCTGGCCGAAGATGATAAAGGGGCGTTCCGCTTCATTGATCAGTTGTGCTGCCTTGTCGATGTATTCTTTTCTGACGATCGGCTTTGGCCGGTAGCTGCGGATATGATGGCAGGGCGTATAGCCTTCATAGCTGAATTTTTGCAGCTGCGCGTTTTTCGTGATGTCGATGAGCACGGGCCCGGGCCGGCCGCTGCCCGCGATATAAAAGGCTTTCGCCAGGACGGAGGGGATCTCTGTCGCATCGGTGACCTGGTAATTCCATTTTGTTACCGGTGTGGTAATATTGATCACGTCCGTCTCCTGGAAGGCGTCGGTGCCGAGCAGGTGGGCGAAGACCTGGCCGGTGATGCAGACAACCGGGGTACTGTCGATCATGGCGTCCGCGAGACCGGTGACGAGATTTGTCGCCCCGGGGCCGCTGGTGGCGAAAACCACGCCGGTGCGACCCGAGGTGCGTGCATAACCCTGCGCGGCATGAATGGCGCCTTGTTCGTGGCGCACGAGGATGTGGTTGAGGCGGTCACGATAGTCATACAATGCGTCATAGATCGGCATAATGGCTCCGCCGGGGTAACCAAAGATGGTGTCCACGCCTTCTCCCAAAAAGGCTTCCAGTACGGCGGCCGATCCGCTGAGTTCGCGTGGTGCCGGTTTCTTGACGGCTTTGGCCGTTTTCGGTTTTGATGGCGTGGAAGTGAGATGGCTCATATAAATAAGTTGGGTGATTGCATTTATGATTCATCGGTTACACAGCCTTCGGCAGCGGTCTTTACCTGCCGGGCATATTTGAAAAGAATTCCGCTGGCGGCTTTTAACGCAGGCTGTTTCCAGGCTGCTTTTCGTTTCGCCAGTTCCGCATCGCTGATCTTCAGGCTGATGGTATTTTTCTTTGCGTCGAGCTCGATGCGGTCGTCATCACGGACAAGTGCGATGCCCCCCCCTTCGTGTGCCTCGGGGGTGATATGTCCGACGACAAAACCATGTGTTCCGCCGCTGAAGCGGCCGTCGGTAATCAGGGCGACGCTCTTGCCGAGCCCGGCGCCGATCAGCGCGGACGTGGGCTTTAGCATCTCGGGCATTCCCGGCGCGCCCTTTGGTCCGACATAACGGATGACAACGACGTCACCCGGACGGATCTTGCCGCTGTTGATGCCGGCGATGAGTTCGTGTTCGCCGTCAAAGACACGGGCGGGTCCTTCGAACCGTTCGCCTTCTTTTCCGGTGATCTTGGCAACGCTGCCGCCTTCCGCCAGGTTGCCATACAATATCTGGAGGTGGCCCGTGGCTTTGACCGGCCGGTCGAGCGGCATCACGATATCCTGTTTTTTAAAATCGAGCGAGGGTATGGCCGCGAGGTTTTCCGCGAGTGTTTTGCCGGTGACCGTGAGGCATTGACCGTGCAGCAACCCGTTTTCGAGCAGGTATTTCATCACGGCGGGAATGCCGCCGTGCTCGTGAAGGTCCTGCATCAGGTACTTCCCGCTGGGCTTGAAGTCGGCCAATACGGGTATCCGGTTGCTGATTTGCTGGAAGTCATCCTGGCCGAGCGAAACACCTACGCTTCTTGCCATGGCGATCAGGTGGAGTACGGCATTGGTGCTGCCGCCGAGGACCATGATCACGGTGATGGCATTTTCAAACGCTTCCCGGGTCATGATGTCGCGGGGCTTGATGTCTTTCTCCATCAACAGCCGGATAGCGTCCCCCGCGGCTGCGCATTCTTTCTTTTTCTCGTCGCTAAGCGCCGGGTTGGAGGAGGAATAAGGGAGGCTCATTCCCAGCGCCTCGATAGCGGCAGCCATGGTGTTGGCCGTATACATGCCGCCACAGGCGCCGGCGCCGGGGCAGGAATTCATGACGATGCCTTTGAAGTCGGCATCGCTCAACTTGCCGGCGATCTTCTGGCCGAGGGCTTCAAAAGAGGAGATGATGTTCAGGTCCTGACCTTTATAATGACCGGGAGCGATAGTCCCGCCATATACCATGATGGCGGGCCGGTTGAGCCGGCCCATGGCGATGAGCGAGCCCGGCATATTTTTATCGCACCCGGGCAGGGCGATGAGTGCGTCGTAATATTGGGCGCCGCAAACGGCTTCGATGGAGTCTGCGATGATATCGCGGCTGACGAGTGAATACCGCATGCCGTCGGTGCCATTCGCCATGCCATCGCTGACGCCGATGGTATTGAAGATGAGTCCTACCAGATCGTTTGACCAGACGCTCTCTTTGACAAGCCTGGCGAGGTCGTTGAGGTGCATATTGCACGTGTTACCGTCGTACCCCATCGATACGATGCCGACTTGCGCTTTTGCGAGGTCTTCATCTGTCAGTCCGATCCCGTACAACATCGCCTGCGCGGCGGGTTGTGTTGTATCCTGGGTGAGTGTTTTGCTGTATTTGTTTAGTTCCATGCCGTAGTTTATATCGTTTCCAGGTGGGGTTCACGCTCGGTTACCCGGTCTTTATAGGCGAGCTGTATCCTTCTGCCTTGCGTCTCTTTCCATGCGGCCGGAAAAACATATTCATCGATCGATGTCCAGCCGATGACTTCCGCCGCGGTTCCGCAGAAAAAGGCGGCATCGGCGTTCTTCAGCCGGGCCGGCGTATACTGACCTTCTTCCACAGCGATGCCGAGTTCCGCACAAAGCTCGAGGACCGTTGCCCGGGTAATGCCCGGCAAGATATTCCCCGGGGCAGGCGTAAAGAGCTTGCCGTCTTTTTCAAAGAACATATTGGCGCCGGGACCCTCGGCGATATAGCCGTTCATATCCGTCAGCAGGGCCTCGTCGAATCCTTTCCCCTTCGCCTCATGGCTGGCCATGATGGAGTTGACGTAATGGCCGGCGGCTTTTGCTTCTATCCTGAACGCTTTCGGGTTGGGTCGCTGAAAAGTGGACGTCATAACTTTTAACAGCTTCTCGCCGAGGAAAGGCGCCATTTCCCAGGTTTCGATGACCGTGAACGATTCGGTATTGGGGTTGAAACTCATATTTGCCGGACCATAGACAACCGGCCGGATATAGGCATCCTGCAGGTTATTTCGTTCCAGCACGGCATAGGTGGCCGCGATCATCTCTTGCGTCGTATACCGGTAGGGCATATTGAGCGCGGCGGCAGAGCGCTGCAGCCTGTCGAAATGTTCGACTGCCTTGAAGATCTTCGTGGATCCGGCCGCGGTCCGGTAAGCGCGGATCCCTTCAAATACGGAATACCCATAATGCAGGGACTGGCCGTACAGGTCGGTCTTTGCGTCTTTTGCTTTCAGGATCGTGCCGTCGAGCCAAAGAACCGTGTTTTCGTTATAATAATTTGCCATAAAAAAAGAAACCCGCCTTTTTGGAGGCGGGTCGCTGGTATATTTTAGTTGTGTTATTACAATTACCACCCTCCTCCCTGGATCGCAGGAATAATAATTACCACTACAATAATTATTAAAGAGGATGCTTTCATGTCACGAATATACGTCCGCCTTATGAAAAAACAAAGAACTTTCTAATCTATTCATGTTTCGTTTTCGGGTCTTAGACTAAAAGTAGCCCCTCAACGAGACCATTAGTGATGGGCCTTCGGCCGGCGGACCTGTGGTCCGCCTCGATAGACTTAGATAATCGTCGACTTTCTCAGTTCGATATTATCCTTGTGGATGTCACCCGGGATCTTTCCGCCTACATAGTCCGCGATCAGCTCGCCGATGGTACTGGTGAAATAGAAATTGATCGGGTCGATATCTTTTGTAACAAAACCATTCTGCAGCGTCCAGTTGGCCGCTTCGCGGATGCGGTTGGCATCTGCGTGGAGACCGAAGTGATCCAGCAGCATCGCCGCGGATAAAATGCTCCCAAGCGGGTTGGCGATGTCTTTCCCGGTGGCCTGCGGATAAGACCCGTGGATGGGTTCGAAAAGCGCGGCGCCTTTGCCGATGGAGGCGGAGGGCAGCAGCCCCAGCGATCCGCTGATAACACTGGCCTCGTCGCTGAGGATGTCGCCAAACATATTTTCGGTCAGGATTACGTCGAATTGTTTGGGGTTGAGGATGATCTGCATGGCTGCATTGTCCACGAAGAGGAAGTCCACTTTCACATCGGGATAGCCGCCGGCTATATCCTGCACGACCTTGCGCCAGAGGCGGGAGGTCTCGAGGACATTGGCTTTGTCGACGAGAGTGAGCTTCCTGCGGCGTTGCTGCGCTTGCCGGAAGGCCAGGTGAGCGATACGCTCGATCTCTTCCCTGCTGTAGATGCAATCGTCGGAGGCCAGGGTACCTTCGGCATTGATCTCCTTTTTGCCAAAGTAGATGCCGCCCGTCAGTTCGCGGAAAATGACAAAATCGACATGCTCGAGGATCTTCGCTTTTAACGGTGAAAGATGTTGCAGAGCCGGATACGTCGCCACCGGGCGGATATTGGCAAACAGCTGCAGCGATTTGCGCAGTTTGAGCAGCCCTTGCTCGGGCCGGACTTTGGCGGATGGGTCATTGTCGTATTTGGGATGACCGATGGCGCCGAACAGGATGGCGTCACTGTTAAGAGCGGCTTCGATCGTTTCGTCCGGCAAGGGGTTACCGGTCTTGTCGATGGCGTCGGCGCCCATCAGGCAGTATTTATAGGTGAATTCATGACCGCCTTGCTGCGCTACGGCATTCAGCACCTTGATCGCCTGTCGGGTCACTTCCGGGCCGATTCCGTCTCCTTCAATGACTACGATGTTCTTTTGCATAAAATTGGGTATTTAGGGTAGAGGTTACGCTGATTATTGCCGGGTTTGTTTTTCGAATTGTTCGATTTCATCCCGCATGCTCAGCAAATAGTCGATGTCATCGTAGCCGTTGAGCAGGCAGGTCTTTTTATAGTTGTTGATCTCGAATGTTTCGGCTTCCCCGTTGGGAAGCGTGATCTTCTGCTCTTCCAGGCTGACATCGATCTTCGCGGCGGGATCCTGCCGGACGACGGCAAAGATCCTCTGGACAAAGTCTTCACTGACGGTCACCGGCAGCAGGAAGTTGTTCAGCGCGTTGTTCTTGAAGATATCGGCAAAAAAACTGCTGACCACCACATCGAAGCCGGCGTCCTTGATCGCCCAGGCTGCGTGCTCCCGGCTGGAGCCGCAACCAAAGTTCTTTCCGGCAACCAGGATCTTTCCGCTGTATGTAGGATCGTTAAGGACAAAGTCCGTTTTGGGGGTATTGTCGCCGTTATACCGCCAATCCCGGAACAGGTTGTCGCCAAAGCCTTCCCGGCTGGTGGCCTTCAGGAAGCGGGCCGGGATGATCTGGTCGGTATCGACATTTTCCAGCGGCAGCGGAACAGCGGTAGAACGGATCGTATTGATGGCTTTGCTCATGGTTTCGGTGGTTAGATGAATTCCCGGATGTCCGTCACTTCACCGGTGATCGCCGCCGCCGCCGCAGTCAGCGGGCTGGCGAGCAGGGTCCGGGCATTGGGACCCTGACGGCCTTCGAAGTTCCGGTTGGAGGTGGAGATGCAATATTTGCCGGCGGGGATCTTGTCCTCATTCATACCGAGGCATGCGCTGCAGCCAGGCTGACGAAGGTGAAATCCGGCGGCTTCGAAGACCTTGTCGATTCCTTCCCGGATAGCCTGCTGTTCGACTTGCTTGCTTCCCGGAACGATCCAGACCTCTACGTGATCCGCTTTTTTGCGGCCTTTGACAAAAGATGCCACCTCCCGCAGATCCTCGATACGGGAATTGGTACAGCTGCCGATAAAGACATAGTCGATCTTTTTTCCCTTTATGGCCGCGCCGGCCTGGAAACCCATATACGCGAGCGATTTTGGATCGGCCGTCATCGGGATATTCCCCGAAATACCGACGCCCATTCCGGGGTTGGTGCCATACGTGATCATGGGTTCGATCTTGGACGCATCGATGACGATCTCCCTATCGAACACCGCGCCGGGATCGGAATGCAAGGTCTTCCACCACGCCAGTTTCCTGTCCCAGTCTGCGCCCTGCGGAGCGAACGGGCGCCCCCTAAGGTAGGAGAAGGTCGTTTCGTCGGGGGCGATCATGCCGCCACGGGCGCCCATTTCAATACTCATGTTGCAGATGGTCATCCGCGCTTCCATAGAAAGGTTGCGAATGGCGGAGCCGGCATATTCCACGAAATAGCCGGTAGCCCCGCTGGCCGAGATCTGCGCGATAATATGGAGAATGATATCCTTGGATGCGACCCATTTGTGAAGCGTCCCTTCGACGCTGATACGCATCAGTTTTGGCTTGCTTTGCAAAAGACACTGGGTAGCCATGACCATTTCAACCTCCGATGTGCCGATGCCGAAAGCGATGGCGCCAAACGCGCCGTGAGTGGATGTGTGGCTGTCGCCGCAGACGATGGTCATACCCGGTTGCGTCACCCCGAGCTCGGGTCCGATCACATGAACGATACCCTGATACGGGTGACCGAGACCATACAATTCGACACGATGATTCTTGCAATTCTCGATCAGTTGCTGAACCTGGATGCGGGACAGCTCCTCTTTGATCGGGAGATGCTGGTCGATGGTGGGGACATTGTGGTCGGCGGTGGCCACGATCTGCGCGGGCCGGAAGACTTCGACGCCGCGACGCTCCAATCCCTTGAAAGCCTGGGGACTGGTAACCTCATGAATAAAATGGCGGTCGATGTAGAGCACGGAGGGCCCGCCGTCGATCGTGCGGACGACGTGACGGTCCCAGATTTTTTCAAATAATGTTTTTGACATGGCGGTGTGACAAGGTGATTAGGAAGACAAGACCGAACCCGTGTAGGCATGAGCCAGCCGGTGGAGGTCCTCTTCTATAACTTCTTTTTTGGTGTCTGCTATCTGCAGGAACCGTTCGTAAATGGTGTCGATGTCGTTTCGGTTAAAGGAATAGCCGATCTTTTGCAGCCGGAATGCAAGCGCGCTGCGACCGCTGCGGGCGGTCAGCACGATCCTGGAGCCGTCGGCGCCGACCTCGTCCGGGCTGATGATCTCGTAGGTGCCGGCGTCCTTGAGGAAACCATCCTGATGGATACCCGAAGAATGCGAGAAGGCATTGGCCCCGACGATCGCCTTATTCGGCTGAACCGGCATCCGCATGGTGTCGGAGACGATCCGGCTGATGGGGTTAAGCTCGGACGCTTTGATATCGGTATAAAAGCCAAGATGCTTGTGCTGGCGTATGACCATGACCACTTCTTCGAGGGAGGTATTGCCGGCGCGTTCACCGAGACCGTTGATGGTGCACTCGATTTGCCGCGCGCCATGCCGGATCCCGGCGATGGAATTGGCGGTGGCCAGTCCCAGGTCGTTGTGACAATGGCAGGAAAGGATAGCCTTATCGATATTCGGAACGTGATTGATGAGGTAGGCCATCTTTTCACCGTACTGGTCGGGCAGACAATAGCCGGTCGTATCGGGTATATTCACCACGGTGGCGCCGGCGGCGATGACGGCTTCCACCACGCGGGCTAGGTATTCGTTGTCCGTGCGCCCGGCATCCTCGGCATAAAATTCCACATCATCGACGAGGTTACGGGCCCATTTAACCGCTTGTATGGCGCGACCCAGGATCTCTTCGCGGGTTGCGTTGAACTTGGCCTTGATATGCGAGTCGGAAGTCCCTATTCCCGTATGGATGCGCGGGCGGCGGGCATGGCGCAACGCGGCGCCGGCGACTTCGATGTCCTTTTGAACGGCACGGCTCAAACCGCAGACCGTAGAGTCCTTGATGATGCGGGCTATCTCCTCTACCGAGTGAAAATCGCCGGGGCTGGATACCGGGAAACCGGCTTCGATGATATCCACACCCAGGGCCTCCAGCTGCAGGGCTAAGTCGATTTTTTCGGCAGTATTGAGCTTGCAGCCCGGCACTTGTTCACCGTCCCGAAGCGTGGTGTCGAAAATGAAAATTTTTTGATCGGCCATATTCAGTTTTAAGAAAGTTCAGGATCGGGTTGTGGGGGTAGATTAGCACAAATTAGCTAGGTTTGCCGTAGTGTTGAAATCATAATTGGGATGGTTTTACACCCCTTAATGGGGGTGAATTGCCCTCAAACCCAGTACAGTAAAGGATTTTAGCACCGGAAAATACGATGCCCAACCGATCATCCGACGCGCTTTTTCAACTGATCAAATCTCTGGAGAAGTCAGAGAAACGCAATTTTAAGCTCTATATCACCCGCAATTCGTCCACGCTGGATCTCAAAAGCATCCAGCTCTTTGATGCGATGGACAAGATGAATGAATACGATGAGGCCCAATTGTTAAATAAAAACAAAAATATTCGCAAGGCGCAGCTTTCCAACGCCAAGGCGCACCTGTACCGCGAGATCCTTTCCAGCCTGCGATTGATCAGACACGACGATAACATTGATATTCAACTACATGAGCAGCTTGACTACGCCCGCATTCTCTATAACAAGGGGCTGTACCTGCAAAGTCTCCGAACCCTGGAGCGGATAAAGGAGAGTGCGCGTGCCCATCACCAGGAGACATTTTTACTGGAAGTGCTTTTCTTCGAGAAGACGATCGAGTCGCTCCATATCACGCGTAGTATGCAGGATCGTGCGGACCAGCTGGCGGGCGAACTGGACGAAGTAAACGAGCGGCTCCGGTTGATCAGCCAGCTTTCCAACCTGGCACTGCAACTATACAGCTGGTATATCCGCCACGGCGTCGCCCGGAGTGAGAAGGATGAGGCGGCGGTGCAGGAGTTCTTCGAGGCGACCATGCCGGCAGACCTGTCGCAGTGCGTGGGTTTTTATGAGAAACTGTACCAGTACCAGAGCTTCGTCTGGTATGCCTTTATCCGGCAGGACTTTCTGATGTATTACCGCTATACGCAAAAGTGGGTGGATCTGTTCGAGAAAGAGCCGGACATGCTTGCCGTGGAAACGTCGCAGTATATAAAAGGCATGCACAACCTCCTCGGAGCCCATTTCGATCTGCTGAACGATCAGAAATTCCGCGAGACGTTGCAGCAATTCGAGGAGTTCTCTCACACCGACCTGGTAACAGGCAATGTTAACAACCGGATACAGACTTTTGTCTACCTGTATATCTCGAAGCTCAATCAGCATTTTATCGACGGCACCTTCACGGAGGGCCTTTCCCTTGTTCCCTACATCGAGGAGAAACTCGCGGAGTACTGGATCTACCTGGACCGGCACCGCATTTTGGTCTTTTATTACAAGATCGCGTGCTTATACTTTGGAAGCGGCAATTATGAGAAAACGATCGACTATCTCAACAAGATCATCAACTGGAAAGTGGATTTGCGGACGGACCTGCAGTGCTATTCGCGGCTCCTGCATCTCATCGCACACTATGAATTGGGCAATGTCGACCTGCTGGAATACCTAACGAAATCGGTGTACCGGTTTATGGCGAAAATGGAGAGCCTGAGCCTGGTGGAGGAAGAGATCTTCCGCTTCCTGCGGCGGGTGATCCTGGCGTCACCCGAAAAGTTGCGGGTTGAATTCAGCAATCTGCTGGCCAAGCTGAAGACCTACGAAAAGAGCAGGTTTGAGACGCGGGCATTTATGTATCTGGATATCATCTCCTGGCTGGAGAGTAAGCTGGAAGGCGTGCCGGTACAGGATGTGATCAGGCAAAAGTATTTAAATGGGACGAGGAGGGGCTAGTTATGCACGGCGGGGTCACCGGTGAGGGGGATTTGCGTCGTCCCGCCCACCCCATCAAATATATTGAAAATGAGGTGGTTATACCATGGCGGCAGTAACCCTGGCCTATGATGGCGCCGATGTATGACCAGCCCGGAAAAATTATATTTGTTTGGCGGTAAATTCGTACCTTTGCCCTCCTTGATTTGGTCCCTAAAGCATACAAATAGTTCGATTTTGACTTTCCTGGCGTGAGCTGGGTGGGTTAACTTTTTGATATGTAATGGATTAGACAAGACAAAAACCGCATATTGCAATATGGCTATCAAAAAAGAAAATCGTCCCAGAGCCACTTTTTCAAAAATTACTATCGGTTTAGCTTCCCCTGACAGCATCCTGGAAAGGAGCTACGGCGAGGTATTGAAGCCGGAGACCATCAATTACCGCACCTACAAGCCTGAAAGAGACGGCCTGTTCTGCGAGCGTATTTTCGGTCCCGTAAAAGACTATGAGTGTGCCTGCGGAAAGTACAAACGGATCCGGTATAAGGGCATCGTGTGTGACCGTTGCGGCGTGGAAGTAACGGAGAAGAAGGTGCGCCGTGAGCGGATGGGCCACATCAAGCTGGTGGTTCCGGTCGTTCACATCTGGTATTTCAAATCCTTGCCTAACAAGATCGGCTATCTGCTGGGGATGAGCTCCAAGAAGCTGGAAAGCATCATTTATTACGAGCGATACGTGGTTATCCAGCCCGGCATTCGGGCAGACAAGGCCCAGAATTACGGCGACCTGTTGACGGAAGAAGAGTACCTGGAGATCCTGGATACCTTGCCGAAAGACAACCAGTATCTTCCCGATGACGACCCCCAGAAATTCATCGCCAAGATGGGCGCAGAGGCTGTCCATGACCTGCTTGAGCGCATCGAACTGGATCAGCTTTCATTCGACCTCCGGAACGCCGCGGCCAACGAAACATCCCAGCAGCGGAAGGCAGATGCCCTGAAACGTCTTAGCGTGGTGGAAGCATTCCGCGACGCCAATTCCCGCATTACAAACCGTCCCGAATGGATGGTCATGCAATATATCCCGGTCATCCCGCCCGAACTGCGGCCGTTGGTGCCGCTGGATGGCGGCAGGTTCGCGTCATCGGACCTCAACGATCTCTATCGCCGGGTCATCATCCGGAACAACCGGTTGAAACGCCTGTTGGAGATCAAGGCCCCGGAGGTCATTCTCCGGAACGAAAAACGTATGCTGCAGGAAGCCATCGACTCGCTGTTCGACAATAGCCGGAAGTCCAACGCCGTAAAGGCGGAAGGCGGCCGCGCGCTGAAGTCGCTGAGCGATGTCCTGAAAGGCAAGCAGGGAAGGTTCCGTCAAAACCTGCTCGGTAAGCGTGTCGACTATTCGGGTCGTTCGGTTATCGTGGTAGGCCCTGAATTGAAACTCCACGAATGCGGACTTCCAAAGGATATGGCGGCGGAGCTTTTTAAACCGTTCATTATCCGTAAGCTCATCGAACGTGGTATTGTCAAGACGGTAAAAAGCGCCCGTAAGCTGGTCGATAAGAAAGAAGCGATTGTCTGGGACATCCTCGAAAATATTCTGAAGGGCCATCCGGTGATGTTGAACCGGGCCCCGACACTCCACCGGCTTTCGATCCAGGCCTTCCAGCCCAAGCTGATCGAAGGTAAAGCCATTCAGCTGCACCCGCTGGTCTGTACGGCGTTCAACGCCGACTTCGACGGTGACCAGATGGCCGTTCACGTGCCGCTGAGCAGCGCTGCGATCCTGGAAGCGCAGCTGTTGATGCTGTCCTCACACAATATCCTGAACCCGCAGAACGGAACGCCGATCACCCTGCCGTCGCAGGACATGGTCCTTGGTCTGTACTATATTACCAAAGGGAAGAAGTCCACGGCGACCGAAAAAGTGAAGGGCGAAGGCAAGGCATTCTACAGTGCGGAAGAGGTGATCATCGCATACAACGAAGGTCAGCTGGACCTGCATGCCTATATCAAGGTTAAGGTACTCGTCCGGAACCTGGTCACCGATGCGCTGGAGACAAAACTGCTCGAGACGACGGTCGGTCGGGTGCTGTTCAATCAGAACGTACCTTCCGAGGTCGGGTTCGTCAACGCGCTGCTGACAAAGAAGTCGCTCCGCGAGATCATCGGGAATATCATCAAGTGGACGAACATCCCCAAGACGGTGAAATTCCTCGACGATATCAAGCAGCTCGGTTTCCGGATGGCATTCCGCGGCGGCCTGTCCTTCAATATCAATGACCTGATCATTCCCGATACCAAAGAAGAATTGCTGGACAATGCGAAGGGTGAAGTGGATGAGGTGTGGGATAACTATAATATGGGTCTGATCACGAACAACGAGCGGTACAACCAGATCGTGGATATCTGGTCGCGCGTCGACACCCGGATCACGGAAAGCCTGATCGCCGAACTGGCCAATGACAAACAAGGTTTCAACTCGGTGTACATGATGCTGGATTCCGGCGCCCGCGGCAGCAAGCAGCAGATCAAGCAGCTCGCCGGCATCAGAGGGCTGATGGCCAAGCCGAGAAAGTCCGGTTCTACCGGCAGCGAGATCATCGAAAACCCGATCCTGTCAAATTTCAAGGGCGGATTGAACGTGCTGGACTATTTTATCTCGACGCACGGTGCGCGTAAAGGTCTGGCCGATACGGCGCTTAAAACGGCCGATGCCGGCTACCTGACCCGTCGTTTGGTCGACGTCGCACAGGATGTGGTGATCACCGAAGAAGACTGCGGTACGCTGCGCGGCATTGCCACCTCGGCCCTGAAGGATAATGAAGACGTAGTTGAACCCTTATATGACCGGATCCTGGGCCGCACATCCCTCCATGATGTCTACGACCCGGCCAGCGATAAGCTGATCGTTTCGGCGGGCGAACAGATCACGGAAGAGATCGCCAAGAGCATCGAAGAGGCGGGGATCGAAACCATCGAGATCCGTTCGGTACTGACATGCGAAAGCAAGCGCGGGGTCTGTGTAAAATGTTACGGCAAGAACCTGGCGACAGGCTATGTGACCCAGAAAGGCGACGCGGTTGGCATTATCGCCGCCCAGTCCATCGGGGAGCCCGGTACCCAGCTGACACTGCGTACATTCCACGTAGGTGGTGTGGCCGGCAGCGCGTCTGTCGAGTCAGCCATGACGGCGAAGTTCGAAGGCACGATCCAATTCGACGGCTTGCGTACCGTAACGACGGAAAACAGTGAAGGCGATAAGCAGCAGATCGTCATCGGCCGTACCGGTGAGGTACGGATCATGGATGTGAAAAACGACCGTCTCCTGATCACCAACAACGTTCCTTATGGTGCGACGCTGGTAGTGAAAGACGGCCAGAAAGTGGCGAAGGGGGAAGTGATCTGTACCTGGGACCCGTTCAACAACGTTGTCATTTCGGAGATTGCCGGTACGGTAAAATTCGAAGCGGTGATCGAAGGCATTACCTATCGCGAAGAGGCGGACGAACAAACCGGCCACCGCGAGAAGGTCGTTATAGAAACAAAAGATAAAACCAAGATCCCCAGCATCCTGATCGAAGGTTCAAAGGAAGCGAAGACTTACAACCTTCCCGTAGGATCGCATATCGTGATCGAGGAAGCGGAAGAGGTCAAGGCAGGGCAGGTTATCGTGAAGATCCCCCGCGTCCTCGGCAAGCTCCGGGACATCACGGGTGGTCTGCCTCGGGTAACCGAACTGTTCGAAGCGCGTAATCCGGGCAATCCGGCCATTGTGTCCGAGATCGATGGCGTCGTAGCTTTCGGAAATATCAAGCGCGGTAATCGGGAGATCATTGTGGAAGCGAAGGATGGAGTGGTGAAAAAATATCTTGTTCCGCTTACCCGTCAGATCCTCGCACAGGACGGCGACTTCATCAAGGCGGGCGCACAGCTGTCGGATGGTCAGGTTGCGCCGGCGGATATCCTGTCGATCAAGGGGCCGTTTGCCGTGCAGGAATACGTGGTAAATGAGATCCAGGAAGTGTACCGGCTCCAGGGCGTGAAGATCAACGACAAGCATATCGAGGTGATCGTTCGCCAAATGATGCGGAAGTTGACGATCGTCGATCCGGGCGACACCCGGTTCCTTGAAGAAGACACCGTCGACAAATTCGAGTTCCTCGAAGAGAACGACTGGATCTTTGACAAGAAGGTTGTCACCGATCCGGGGGATTCGACCAAGCTGAAAGCCGGTCAGATCGTAAGTCTGCGGGAAGTCAGGGAAGAGAATTCGATTCTCCGCCGGAATGATAAAAAGCTGGCCGAATTCAAAGACGCCAAGGCGGCTACCTCCGCGCCGTTGCTGCTTGGGATCACCAAAGCGTCGCTGGGTACGCAAAGCTGGATCTCCGCTGCTTCCTTCCAGGAAACGACCAAGGTCCTGTCCTCAGCGGCCATCCAGGGCAAGAGTGACGACATGCTGGGATTGAAGGAGAATGTGATCACCGGGCACCCGATCCCCGCCGGTACCGGGCTGCGTGACTTCGAGAACATGATCGTCGGCAGTAAGGAGGAATACGAGCTGCTGCAGACGACCCGGGAAGCGATGCAGTTCGATGAGGAAGAGTAATGCCTGCCGCCAAGGGGCGCTTCTTTAGGCACATATTTATAAGATTGTTAAAATCAACCATAGTAGGAGGTTTCTGACCTCCTACTTTTTTATCTTGTGGAGATTGAAAGATTTCTATGAAATATATTTCTACCATTTTTAGCGCGGCGGCGCTGGTCCTGGTCGGCATTGTCTATTTTGTTCAGCACCGCGAGATCGATCAGTTGAAACGTCAGGCTGAAAGTGCAAGGGCGATGAGTGGGCAACCCGGCGGGACGAATTTCAAGATTGCCTATTTTGACCTGGATACACTGCAGGAAAAATACGAGTTCATGAAGGACGTGAAGAACCAGGCCATCGATCGCGAGAATCAAATGAACCAGGACCTGGCGAACCGGGATCGGAAGAACCAGCAGCAGATTGAAGCATGGAGGCAAAAAGGCAACACGATGACCCAGGCGGAGGCGGAAGAAGCGAACCGCCAGTTGCAGGAGATGCAGCAGGAATTTGCAAATCACAAGGCGGAGTTGGAACAGAGCTTTATGAAATTCCAGGAAGGCAAACGCGAGGAGATCCGGGGCCAGATCGAGAAATTCATCAAGGAATACAACAAGGACAAGAATTTTGCCTATATCCTCGCCTACGACCACGTTAATTCCATCATCTACAACAGGGATACCGTCTATAATATCACGAATCAACTCGTGGACGGGTTGAATGCGAGTTACGCGGCCTACAAGAAATCGAAATAGGTCCGCCCTGCGTTCCGGCCGGATTTCAGCCACCCCGAATGCGCGATTTCGCGTTTTTCCGTTATTTTTAATAATATGGCAGAAACAACCAAAACTACTACCCAGTTCAAGCCCTCCCTTAGCTTGCTGGATGGCACCTTAATCGAAG
>DATJWK010000191.1:0-27303 GCA_035501395.1 Puia sp. | reverse complement strand
CCGCGAATTATTCCGATCCCGCCGATCGCCGGGAGGTTATGCTGGATAAATTCCTCCGCCATATAGAC
Organism: Puia sp.; assembly: GCA_035501395.1. Lineage (GTDB taxonomy): Bacteria > Bacteroidota > Bacteroidia > Chitinophagales > Chitinophagaceae > Puia. The sequence continues at coordinate 27,235 of DATJWK010000191.1, read as the reverse complement.
GAAGGTCTCGATTCCGTGCTTGCCGCGTGGCCCCGGCCCGTTTTTGTCATCGGCGATCCCCGGGTTACGGGACATTTCAAGAGCCTGACGCATCACGAGAAAAACATCGCCGGCTATATTCACCAGGACGCTGCCGAATGGAATGCCGCCCATTGGAAGGAATGGCTTGGGCCCTATCTGGCCGAATGGGAAAAGGTCCGCGAAGCGCACGCGCTCCGTCTCGTCGGGACAGCTACCGATGCCGGCAAACTGGCCGCGGGGATCGAGGAGGTAGCCCGCCAGGCCCGCAGTCATAACAGTCGGCTGCTCGTGCTCGAGAAGGGATTTACCGGGAACGGGGGTCCCGCCGCCGCAACGTTCTACCTGACCGATCCTGTCGATCAGGTTATCTGGCAGGTGTTGAGCAATGGCGGCGACGTCGAGTATGTCGAAAAGGATAGTCTGCAACATCTGGGCCGGATAGCCCTCGTGATGCACTACCAGAACTGAAAAATCCACCTATATTTGGGACTAATCAGGATCACCCGTCGGTATGTTCAAGGAACGGTCAACGCACGTATTACTTTTTTGCTTTATTGTCGCGGCCTGCTCGGCCGTCCTGCAATACCTCAACCCGGGAGTGAGCTTCTACGACGGGGGCTATATCGCAGCGATCCTGTTGACCATCTTTCTCAACAATGACCGCTACACCTGGTTATTCGGCGGTATCAGCCTTGGGATGATCATCCTCGCCGCCTTCTATCCGCAGGAAGATCTCAGTCACCGCCAGGTCCTCGTTCAGCATCTTTTCGCCGTCTTTATCGTGGCTATGACAACACTGTTTGTCATTTATGTCAAACGGCTTTACCGGTCGATCGAGTCGGAGCAGCGCCAGGTCACCGCGCTTTTCGAACACGCGACCGAAGGCATCGTGCTGACCGACGAAAAAGGGAAGATCGTGCTCACCAACCCGGCTGCGCTCCAGCTCTTCGAATATGCCCGCGAGGACCTGATCGGCGAGCCGGTCGAGCTGTTGATCCCCGGCCGGTTCCATCACAATCATGACAGCTACCGGCAGGGCTTCTACCAACATCCCGGCAACCGGACGATGGGTCATGGCCGCGACCTCTTTGCGCGGAAAAAAGACGGCAGGGAGTTCCCCGTGGAGGTCAGCCTGAGTTATTACCGGCAAAAGGGTATCCTGTTCGTGATCGCATTCATCGTCGATATCACGGCGCGGAAAAAGAGCGAGAAGGAGCTTCTCGAACAAAAAACAAAGCTGCAGAAGATCACCGATGATATCAGCCGGCTGAACACGGAACTGGAAGGCAAGGTCGAGGAACGAACCCTTATCCTTCGCGAAGCGCTTCAGGAACTGGAAAGATCCCAGCAGGAACTTCATGAAGCCCTCGAAAAGGAGCGGGAACTCAACGAGATCAAATCCCGCTTCGTCTCGATGGCCTCTCACGAATTCAGGACCCCGCTCAGCACCGTCCTTTCTTCCGCAGCCCTCCTTTCCCGGTATACAAAGGAAGATCAGCAGGAATTGCGCGACCGCCATATCCGCAAGATCAAGGATTCGGTCAAGCACCTGAACACGCTGCTCGAAGACTTCCTTTCTTTGGGAAAACTGGAAGAAGGAAAGGTTATGGCGGAACCGGTCACGTTCGACGTCAGGGAATTCCTGGAAGAGATCGTGGAAGAGATGCGCTCCCTGGCCAAGGAAGGCCAGACGATCCGCTGCGATCTGGAGGGTGCCAACCAATTCGTCAGCGACAAACGACTGCTGAAGAACATTCTCATCAACCTCATCGGGAATGCCGTGAAATTCTCCCCGGATGGCGCCACCATCCAGCTCGCCGCCACCCAAACGCCGGAGAGCCTCACCATCGCCGTGCGGGACCAGGGTATCGGCATCTCTCCCGAAGACCAGCAACATTTATTCAGCAGCTTTTTTCGCGGCGGCAACGCCCTCAATATCGAAGGCACCGGTCTTGGGCTTCATATCGTCAAGCGCTATCTGGACCTGCTCGGCGGCTCGATCCGTCTTGAGAGCGTGCTGGACAAAGGCAGTACCTTTATCATCGTGGTACCGCGGGTCCGGGATCAGGCTGAAATTTCGTAACTTTCAGTTATGCTTCGCCGCCCGCGCTTCGCCGTCATCTTTGTCTCCGGCTATTTGCTGGTGTATACTGTTTTTCTGGCTGTCGGGAACCCCCTCCTGACCGATATTGCGATCGTTCAGTTGTTCTTCTCACCCCTGCTCGTGACCTGGATGGCCTATACCATTGTCCGATACGGGAAATATCGGGAAGAGCTCAATGACAACCGATCGGAACCCCGGGGCTGGCTGCCATTGCGGGACTGACCAACGGAATCCCCAGGTTCATCCCCCGCAGGATCAGCAAGACGCCGACCGCCGCAGTCACCACCGGGATAAGTCGCCGCATGCGCTGTCGGACGCCGGCGCCCGCCATCCGGCCGGCCACCTGCAACGCCAATAACAGCGGCAGGGTGCCGAGCCCGAAAAGGATCATAAACGTCATCGCCTCCACCGGCCCCGTCATCGTCAATGCTCCCGCAACCGCGAGATATACCATGCTGCAGGGCAACAATCCGTTTCCTATCCCCAGCAACAGGAATTTGCCGATGGACGGCGAAGCCCACCACCGGTGCATCCATTGCTGCAAACCGCGGTAACCGGATGCCAACCAGCCGGGCATCCAGCCCCGGGCGCCGTAATGCCGGAACAGCAACTGCGCCAGGATGGCCGCGCCGAGCAGGATCGACAAGCCCTGCTGGTCACCGGCAACATATACCGCCCGCCCGGCCATCCCGAAGACCAACCCCGCAAATGCATATACACCGATCCGGCCCCCGTGATAGAGCATAACGGCGATGCGCCGGCGCGCCGGCCGCAGCGCCTGCAACGGCATCGCCAGCACGAGCGGCCCGCACATCGCCACACAATGCGCCGAGCTTACCAGCCCGATCGAGAACGCCACTAACAGCGAAGGCCACATCGGATGAAGTTTTAATGAAGATCCAGGTCCTGTTCGGAATAATAATTCAGGTTGCCGGCTACCCAGCCGACCTTGATCTGGTAATGGCCGGGGAGAACGGCGCCCGGGGGAATTGTCTGTTGGCCGCGATCATCGAGCGCCAAAGCCATCGTCCGGTCCCGTGCCGCATCCGAGGCGCAATAGAACACGATATTCCCGCGCAGGCCCTTGCCCTGCATCCCTGCCGGCATGGTCAGCGTCAGGCTGCCATTACCGGCGGGCATCCAGGCCACCCGTCCGGATAAGGCATTGGCCCGCTTCATCCCGTCGATGACCTGCTGATAAGCGAGCTCGTCCTTATAGTATTGATCGGACACGAGGTCTACCGGCAATTTCATACAGCGGTACACCATGTAGGAGATCATCCCCGCAAAGAGGATGAATACCAACAAGATCTTGTTTCCCCAACTCATAACTTTTGTTTTTTAGGTTTCGTTCAATCTCCGTCACCTGCGACCGGCCCAAGGAAATTTGTCGCGATGTCGTCGATCTTCGCGGAGCCGTCATACAAGCCAAGATGAATTCTGGTCTTCCGCTCCCGGATATCCCTTCGCGGCAACACGATGAAGAAATTCCCCGACCCCTCATCCTGATTGCGGATCGTAATGCCTTTATTTCCGATCACCTGGACCCGGCCATCGCGGTCTTCGAGCCGGAGTTCAAGGGGCACGGAACGAATTGTTTTATTGGCTACCTTGATCGTATACAGATTGCTCACACTGTCGGCGCCCCTTTCCTGGAACAGCATTCCGGCCGTTCGCATAACCGTCGCATCCACTTCTTTCCGGCTCAGAAGCAGCAGACCCAGCAGCACGACCAGCACGGACAGCAAGCCCGTATAGAGCTTCATTCGGAGGGTATACTTCAACGGCTGATGCTCGGCGATCCCGTTTTCGGATGCATATCGGATGAGGTCCGGTGCGCCGCCGGTCTTCTCCATCATAAAGTTACAGGCATCTATACACGCCGTACAGCCCACACATTCCATCTGCGTGCCGTTTCGGATGTCGATCCCGGTAGGGCAGACCCTGACACACTGCAGGCAGTCGATGCAATCCCCGTGACCTTCCACCTTCTGCTTGCTGTATTTGGCCCGCGGTTCGCCCCGCTTGTAATCATAGGCCACGATCATTGAATTCCGGTCCAGCAGCACGCTCTGCAACCGGCCGTAAGGACAAACCACCGTGCAGGCCTGCTCGCGGAAGAAAGCATATACCGCGTAGAACACCCCCGTGAAAAGCAGGAGCGAAGCCAGACCCGCTCTGTGTGCCGATACCGGCCCCGTGATGATCGCCCATAATGACCGGAAGCTGATGATATAGGCCAGAAAAAAATTGGCGATCACGAACGACAACACGAAAAAAACGATATGTTTCAGCGCGATCCTAAACCGTATGGCGCCGGTCCTCTGCCCCTCCCGGATCGCCTTTTGCCTGGCGCCGTCACCCAGGATCAGGTATTCGACCTTCCGGAATAGCATCTCCATAAAAATGGTCTGGGGACAGACCCAGCCGCAGAACAGCCGCCCGAATGCCGCCGTGAAAAGGATGATCGACACCACGAAGGTCACCATAGCGAGACCGAAGATGAAGAAGTCCTGCGGCCAGAAGATCTTGCCGAAGATGATGAATCGGGCCTCCGGGATATTGAATTGCAAAAACGGCTGCCCGTGCACATACACAAAAGGCAACCCGAAGAAAAGCGCGAAGAAGAACCAGCTGATAACGGTTCTTCTCCGGTACCATTTGCCATGCGGCTTATGCGCAAAAACCCATTTACGGCGCCCTGTTGCGTCGACCGTGGCAAGATGATCGCGGTAAGTTCCCTGGGGTTCGGCGGGTTTGGGCGTACTCATTTCAATGTAATTAATTCGTTAACGTGCCCTGCGGCGCCTTGGCATTCGGCGGATTCGTGCCACCCAACGATTTTATAAAACTCGCGAGCTGCGCGATCTGGTAGGGTGAATAGTCATCCTTCCAGCTCTTCATGCCTTTTTCCGGGAAGCCGTACTTGATGGTTTTGAACACGTCGTTGATCGTGCCGCCGTGCAGCCAGTAGCTGTCTGTCAGGTTGGGACCAACCCCGCCCTCGCCGTTCTTGCCGTGGCAGGCAAAACAAGTGGTCTCGAAGATCGTCTTGCCGGCCTCGATATCGGTCCTGGACGTCAGCAGTTTGACCGTATTCTCATCGACGTTGTTGGCCGACTTCTTCAGATACTCGGCTTTCCGTACCTCCGCTTCCCGCACCGCGATCCGGTATTCTTCCGCCGGCAACGGCGCCGAATGCGCTATATGATACCGGTACATATAGATCAAACCAAACAATATCGTACAAAAGAAACCATAGAGCCACCAGGGCGGCAGCCGGTTGTCCAATTCGCGGATCCCGTCATAATCATGTCCCAGGTCGAGTTCCGCCTCCTTCTCGATCGGCCGGAACCGGTTGACCCTGTCCCACCATTGTGAAAAGGATTTCCGGCTTGCCGCTGCACTCTCCTCCCGCATCATTTTATTGAGATTGACCAGCAAATACAAAATGACCATGACTTCGAGGGCGATGACCCCCGCGATAAAATAGAACGCTGTATCCGAAACGCCGTTGATGAGCGGAGTTGCCACCGCCGCGGCGCCGGCTCTTTCCAGAACAGTGCTACCCGTCTTCTTTTCCGTCGCCGATTTCCGGCGGGCGGCCTTTATCAGTGACCCGGCCAGGGAAATAATGACGATCAGCAGCGCTCCGGTTAAGGCAATCAGCAGGCCGACCACCGGATTGGAGATCGCGGACGGCGGCTTGGGCTCCCCGGCGGTCTGGGCCGCCGCGATGACCGACGTCAATACACCGGCTGCCATCATCCCGCTTCTTATTATTTTTCCTTTCATATCCATAGATTTTAGAGAATAATTTCAATCGAGCGGCATCTGCCGGATCTCTTCGATCATTCCTTTGTCCGCCTTCAACGCATACCATAACATGACAGCGAAGATGGTCGTGAACAACAACAGGGATGATAGTCCGTAAATGCTGACACCACTGATCTTTTCGATATAGTTGATGAATTTCATTTTTTTGTTTTTTACCGCTATCGCATTCCGGCTAATTGCCCATGATCGCCCTTCCATCCCGGGCTTCAACCGTCTGCTCCTTTGGCGCGGTCCTGATGTCTTTGCCCAGGCGCTGGAGGTACGCGATGAGCGCAATGATCTCCTTATTCTGGCCACTGCTGATCTTATCGTTCTTCAGCGACGCCTTGATCTCCTTTTCCTGCTGCACGATTTCCCGGTTGGCGTTCTCGGCATAGCCGGCGGAATAGGGGACGCCAAGGATTTGCATGGCCTTTATCTTCTTATAGGTGTCTACCGTATCCAGCTCATGATCGAAAAGCCACACATAGGAAGGCATGATCGATCCCGGTGACATGGACGTCGGGTCCAGGAGGTGGTTGTAATGCCAGCTGTCCGGATACTTGCCGCCTTCACGCGCGAGATCGGGACCGGTGCGTTTCGATCCCCATTGAAAGGGATGATCATAGACGAATTCTCCTGCCTTGGAATATTCGCCGTACCGGGCCACCTCATCGCGGAACGGGCGGACCATTTGCGAATGACACAGATAACAGCCTTCCCGCACATAGATATCCCGTCCCTGCAGCTCCAGGGCGGTATAAGGTTTGACGCTGCTGATAGTCGGGATATTCGATTTCACGAGGAAGGTGGGGATCAGCTCGATCATGCCGCCGATGGCGACCGCGATCAGGCTGAATACGAGCATCTGCATCGGCCGGCGCTCGATCCACCGGTGCCAGTAGGCGCGGTTTTCGGCCGGTGCCGCCTTGGCCAGCGCCGGGGCTTCCGCCGCCTCATTGGCGACAAAGGTGCCCTTGAGGATCGTCTTCCGGAGGTTGTACACCATGATCAGCGCGCCGGAGAGGTAAAGCGCTCCGCCTATGCTCCGCGCGATATACATGGGAAGGATATGGGTTACGGTCTCCAGGAACTGAAATTTCAATTGCCCTTCATCGGTAAAGCTTTTCCACATCATGCTTTGCGTAAACCCGGCCCAATACAGCGGGATCGCATACAGCACGATGCCGATCGTTCCGATCCAGAAATGCGTCCCGGCCAGCTTCTTACTGTATAAAGTCGTATTCCACATCTTCGGGATGAGCCAGTAAAGGACGCCGAAGGTCAGGAACCCGTTCCAGCCGAGCGCACCGATGTGCACATGCGCGATGGTCCAGTCTGTAAAGTGCGAGATCGCATTGACATTCTTGAGGCTGAGCATCGGTCCTTCGAACGTAGCCATGCCGTAACAGGTTACGGCTACCACGAGGAACTTGAGCACCGGATCCTCCCGGACCTTATCCCAGGCGCCGCGTAGCGTGAACAACCCGTTGAGCATCCCGCCCCAGCTCGGCGCGATCAGCATCACCGAGAAAACGACACCCAGCGACTGCGCCCAGTCGGGCAGGGCCGTATACAACAAGTGGTGCGGGCCCGCCCAGATATAGATGAAGATCAACGCCCAGAAATGGATGATCGACAACCGGTATGAATAGATCGGGCGGTTAGCCGCCTTCGGGAGGAAGTAGTACATTAGTCCCAAATACGGCGTAGTGAGGAAGAAGGCCACCGCGTTGTGCCCGTACCACCATTGGACGAGCGCATCCTGCACTCCCGCATACCAGCTGTAGCTTTTCCATAAGGTCACGGGGAGCTCGATGCTGTTGACGATGTGGAGCATGGCTACTGTCACCCAGGTGGCGATATAGAACCAGATGGCGACATAGATGTGCCGCTCGCGGCGCTTGATCAGCGTGCCGAATAAATTGATGCCGAAGATGATCCAGACGACCGCGATGGCAATGTCGATCGGCCACTCCAGCTCTGCATATTCCTTGCCGCTGGTTTTGCCGGACCATAACGTGATCGCACCGGCGAGGATGATCAGCTGCCAGCCCCAGAAATGGATCTTGCTGAGCACGTCGCTGAACATCCGGGTCTTGCAGAGCCGCTGTAACGAATAGTATACGCCCATGAAAATGCCGTTTCCAACGAAGGCGAAGATCACCGCATTCGTATGAACGGGACGCATGCGGCCAAAGGTCGTCGCGGGCAACCCCAGATTGATACCCGGATAATACAGCGCAATGGCCGCCCAAAGGCCCGCCAGCATACCCACGATGGCCCACACCAGCACCGCATACGCAAACCACTTTACGGTCCGGTTGTCATAATAGAACTTTTCTACCTGCATAGTTATTGATTTGTTGGATTTGGGTTCGAAAGAAGGGCGGCATCGGGCTCGGCGGACGGAGCGCATACCTGGTCCCCAACCGGCGCGTCGTCGAAGAGGATCCGAACGGGCGGCGAATAGTCATCATCGAACTGCCGGTGCCTGACACCCCAGAGAAAGGCGCCGAGGAAAAGTAGTGCGACTGAAAGACTGGCAGCCAATAACACCAGGATGACGCTCATGATGGTTGAATTTATCGGTAAAAATAGATCGCGCCGCAGAGAATGGGATTGACCACCATCAGCCGGAAACATGAACTTTCTCATAGTTTGAACCATCGGGCGACAAGGTTGCTGCTCCCATACGTAATCAGGAGGATGGTGAGGGAACTGGCGGGCATAAGCACGGCTGCGACCAGTGGCGACAACTGGCCCTGAACCGCGAAATAAAGACCGATCGCGTTATAAAGAACGGAGATGACAAAACTCAGCCCGATGATCCGCCGGTTAGCCCGGCACAACCGGATCAGGGAAGGCAGCAAAGGTAACGCCCCCGCTTCGAGGATCGCATCGCTCGCCGGAGTGAACTGCGCGCTGGCGTCCGATAACGCGATCCCCGTATCGGCCTGTCGCAATGCGGCGGCATCATTCAAGCCGTCGCCGACCATCATCACCCGTTCACCGGATCGCTGCAGGGTACGGATGTGATCCGATTTGTCCTGCGGCTGACAGTGGAATCGCAGTTCGGCTTCATCCCCCAGCAACTCCCGCAGCCGCGCCCGCTCCTGGTCCCCGTCGCCGGACAAAACCGACAACCCGATATTCGCCGGCAGTTTCCGGACCCATTGCCCGATCCCTTCCCGGTAATGATCGGCAAAGCTGTAGCTTCCTTTTACGCGGCCGTCGAATGCGATATATACCCGCGACCCGCCGGGCTCGGTGAAGAAATGCCGACCTGTCACATAGGGTCCCGACCCGATGCGCAAGAGCCGGCCATCCACTTGCGCCGTTATCCCCTGCCCGGGAACCTCGCTGTATCCGGTCACCCCGCAATCGACGGGTGCCACGTCCGAGGCTGCCAGCGCCCGGCTCAGGGGATGCGTCGACTGGGCGGCCAGCGCCGCGATGGCTTGCTTTTCCCCGTGAAGCAGCGGCTCGCCGGTATATTGTGGCGCACTTACTCCGCCAACCGTCAATGTCCCCGTCTTGTCGAAGACGATCCGCGTCGTGGCCGCCACCCGCTCGATCACCTGTGCATGCCGCAGGTAAAAATGATGCCGGGCGAGTATCCGCAGGATATTTCCGTTCGTGAAGGTCGACGACAGGAGTAACGCACAGGGACAAGCGATGATCAGCACGGCCGTCACCGCGCCCCAGATCCTTGCGGGGTCATGCACCCGCCAGTAGATGCCGGCCGCAGTCGCAATGGCCATTACCACATAGGTGAAATAACGGCTGAGCAGGGTCACAAAGGACGGGTTGCCGTCCGTGACCCCCGGGGTTCCTTTCTGCCGGAATTCCTCCCGCTCCCAGAGCTGGGTGAGATAGCTATGGGCCACCTCTTTGATCACGAGGACTTCAACGGCGGCGCCAGTCTGCCGACCGCCGGCATACAGCACTTCACCGGTCTCCTTCGGCACGGGCAAGGACTCGCCGGTAACAAAACTATAATCGATCGAAGCCTGACCCCTGGTCAGGATGGCATCCGCCGGGATCAATTCACCCGGATGGATCAGCAAGGTGTCCCCGTACCGGATCTCCGGCAAGGTCTTGCTCAGGCGTTTTCCTCCTTGCAGCACGGTCACGGCGATCGGGAAATACGCTTTATAATCGCGTTCGAAGGACAATTGCCGGTATGTCCGATCCTGGAGCATCCTGCCCGCCAGCATGAAGAAAACGATTCCCGACATGCTGTCGAAATAACCGCTGCCTGTTCCCGACAGCACCTCGTAAGCGCTTCGAAAAAAGGTCACCAGGATGGCCAGCGCAATCGGGGCGTCGATATTCAGGTATCGCTGCCTGAGCGACTTCCATGCCGATATAAGGAAAGGCTGTGCGCTGAAAAACAGCACCGGCAAAGCCAGACCCAGGTTGAGGAGCCGGAACGTCCCCCGCAGCGAAAACTCCGCCGCTCCAAGCCCCAGATATTCGGGAAAGCTCAGTAACATGATGTTCCCAAAACAAAATCCCGCCACCCCCAGTTGATAGACGGTTATCCGGGCTGCGCCGGGCCGCTTCCCACCCAGGTCATCCAGGCTGAGATAAGGCTCATACCCGATGGTCGCGAGCAGCCCCGCGACTTCCCGAAGGCTGATCCGTCCCGGGTCAAACACAATATAGGCCTGCCGCGCCGCAAAATCGACCCGGCAGGACAGGATACCGCTATGTAGCCGGCGGAGGTTTTCCAGCAAATACAGGCAGGAACTACAGTGGATCTGCGGAAGGTATAACCGGATATGCACTTCCGTTTCGCTTCGAAAGCTGATCAGCTTCGCCGCAATCCGCTCCTCGTCGAGAAAAGCGAACTTATCCTCCCGCACCCGGGTCCGCCGGTTGATGCCGGGCCGGTCATTGTACTGGTAATAGTCCCTTAATCCATGCCCGTTCAACAGGGTATAGACCATTTTACAGCCTTCGCAGCAGAATTGTTTGTCTTCCAGGCGCAGCGCATCCGCGCCGCAAGGTTCCCCACAGTGATCGCAGGTAGGTGCCATAGTGAAATAAAGACCAAGGTATACCGCGGACCTGCCGCCCGGCATGACCGTTATCAAGAAAACCCCTGATCTTCGTCAATTTCCCATGTTGAGGGAAAATTGTACTATTGTAAAAAACATTTCGATGCGCAAATTGCTGGTGATCGACGACCATGACGATATCCGGGAGAACATTGCGGAAATCCTGACCCTTGCCGGGTATGAGACCACGACGGCTCCGAACGGCAAGAAGGGTGTCGAAGCCGCGCTCAAAGACCGCCCGGACCTCGTCATCTGCGATATCATGATGCCCGAGCTCGACGGATATGGGGTATTACACCTGATGCGAAAGAACGAATCCACCGAGAACGTTCCGTTTATCTTCCTGACCGCCCGGACCGAACGGGCAGATTTCCGCAAGGGGATGGAAATGGGTGCGGACGATTATATCACAAAACCGTTCGACGACATCGAGCTGCTCAATGCCATCGAGATCCGTCTTAAGAAGTATGATCTGCTGCAGACCAAATACCCCGAAGGCGAGAAGGGCGCAAGCGAAATGATCAACGACCTGACCCAATCGGGTCTGCTGCACCTCGATCCGGACAACTATGACGCCGAAGACCTGTCCAAAAAGCAGTCGCTCTACATGGAAGGCCGCCGCCCGAAATACCTCTATTATTTAAAGAAGGGAAAGATCAAAGGCTACCGCGTCCACGAAGACGGCAAGGAATATATCACGAACCTGTATACTGCCGGAGATTATATCGGCTACCTGCCGCTGCTGGAGAACGCGGTCTACGGCGATTCCGCCGAAGCGATCGAGGATTCCGAGCTGGCCCTCATCCCGAAAGACGAATTTCTTGCCGCGGTTTACAATGACATCCAGATCGCCACCCGCTTTATCCGCCTCATTGCCCAGAACGTTCAGGAGAAGGAGGAGCGGCTGCTCAGCCTGGCCTACGGCTCCCTGCGGAAACGGGTCGCCTCCGCGCTGGTAGACATCGAGGCGAAATTCAACAAGGATGGCAAGCCGGGCGGCGGCCTCGATATTTCCCGCGAGGATATCGCGCAGTATGTGGGCACCGCCACCGAATCCCTGATCCGCACGCTCAGCGACTTCAAGTCTGAAAAACTCATCGAAATAAAGGATGGCAAGATCCGTATCACCGACCTTGCCAGGCTGAAGAATCTATTGTATTAACTGAAGAATCTATTGTATTAACGGAACCCGGTGCTGAGGTCGCGTCCGAGATCGTTTTGCTGCTTCAGACTCCAGCTCCGCGTCATCTGGGTCTCGATCCAGAACTTGCCGCTGCGGCGGAAGACCTGGGCGGTCACACCAAACCGGGCCGCGATCATATCTTCCAGTTCCCTTACCGTCGTCGAATCGTAAATTCCCAGATCCGCTTTTAGCCAATCACGCGTGTCCTTGTCGCCGGACGTTTTATCCGGCGATATAGGGCGTTCGACCGTCCGTCGTATTCCCGGAATCGGGATCGCCTGCGTTTCGATCTTTAAATAAGGGTATTGGCGGGTAAGTTCTTCCTGCACCTCGCGGAGCAGGGGGTGACCGCCGTCCGAATGTTTGATCATCTGTTGCGTTCTCATAACAAAAATATTTAATGCCGTCAATCTCACCACCTGATCAAACACGGTTTCGGGTATGATCTTAGTCAGGTATTATCTAAGAGAGACCCGCATGGGTCTTTTCGGTACGGTACCGTTTATAAAATGCTTTGTCCAGCCACTCCCGGTGCGCCGGGTGGGCGATGTTGACCAGCGCCTGGGCCCGCTGCTTGAGGTTCTTGCCGAACAGGAAGACCTTCCCGTATTCGGTGACCACCCAATGCACATGGCCCCGGGACGTGACTACGCCCGCCCCTTCATGAAGGAAGGGCACGATCCGCGAAACTCCGGTCGACGTCACCGAGGGAAGGGCAATGATCGGCACGCCATGATCCGATAAGGACGCGCCATGGATAAAGTCCATCTGGCCGCCGATCCCCGAATATTGGTACGTACCGATCGAGTCGGCGCAGACCTGGCCGGTCAGATCGATCTCGATCGCGCTGTTGATGGCGACCATTTTCGGATTCTGCCGGATCACGCTGGTGTCATTGACATATCCGATATCCATCACCCGGATCTCCGGGTTGTCGTCGACAAAATCGAACAATTTGCGCGTGCCATTCAGAAAAGAGGTAACCGAGAGGCCCGGATTCAATTTCTTCCGGCTGTTATTGATGACCCCGGATTCGATCAGCGGAATCACGCCGTCGGATAGCATCTCCGTATGCAGCCCCAGGTTATGGCGATCGGTCAGGTTGCGCAGCACCTGGTCGGGAATGTTCCCGATCCCCAGTTGCAGCGTAGCACCGTCTTCGATCAGCGAAGCGACATGATGCCCGATCTTTTCGACGATCTGGCCGTCGCCGCCGTCATAGGTCAATTCCGGCAATTCCATTTCGTGCCGGACCAGCGCATCGATATCGCTGACATGCACAAAGCCGTCGCCATGTGTCCGCGGCATCCGCGGGTTCACCTGCGCGATCACATGCCGCGCCGTATCTACCGCCGCCCTGGCGACATCCACCGACGTACCCAGCGAACAATACCCGTGGGCATCGGGGGGTGATACCTGGATCAATGCAATATCCAGCGGCAACAAACCCCGCCGGAACAGTTGCGGGATCTGGCTCAGGAAGACCGGAACATAGTCCCCATGCATACTGTTGGCCACCTTGCGGGTGCTGGCGGAGACGAAAAGCGAATTGAAAAAAAAGCTGTCGCGCCATTCCGGGTTGTCGAAATCGACATCTCCCATCGTTGTAATACTGACCAGCTCGACATGATGCAGCTCTTTGTGACGTGCCTGCATGGCCCTGATCAGCGCCACGGGTGTTGCCGCACTGCCGTGGATGAACACGCGGTCGCCGGTTTTGATCTGTCTTACGGCCTCTTCCGCCGTGATGTATTTCTGATTTTGCATGTCTATTTTATTCATTTCGTTATCGTTCGTTAATGCTGAGGACCGGCAATCCGCAGGTCTCCGTAATGTCTTTTGCCTGGCTGTCGTGGAACTCGATCCAGCCATGGGTTTTTGGAAAAACCACCAGCCAGTCCGCATGATGATTGCGCAAATATTCCGAGATCCCCTCGCTTGGTTGGTCTTGCCGCAAAAAATGCAGTTTATCCGGGAAGAAAATGGGGCGGCTCTTCCATTCGTGGTATTCCTCTATCATCCGGCTGATGCTGCCTTCGCCGTCCTTTATTACATGAACCAGTTCGAACCGGCAGTCGAGTTTGTAATATAATTCCGTCAGAAACGACAGGTGGTCGACCATCCCGGACAGGATATCGTCCCTGTCGCACGCGATGACAACAGAATTGATACTATGGAGGGAGGCATTTTCCGGAACGCTCAGGACGGGGCAGGACAGTCCGAGCTCTACCGGACCACCAACCACGACCAGGAATGGATTGGCCGCCCGGCAAAAGGCACGGATGCAATCCTTTTTGTTCCCGGTTTGGTGATCGGTATGGATCCGGAGCTTTCCGGCGGTCTTTTCCCGCAGTTCCGCTTCGAGACTCGTTAAGGACTCAAAACCCGAATGACGGATCTCTTCGATCACCATGGGGGCCAACACCTGCGTAGCCGGCAGGGGATTGACAAAGAGTAACCGCAACTCGGCGCCCAGTTTGACAGCAAGCTCTGCTGCATACCGGGCTGCGTTGGTCGAGCGCGCGGTAAAATGGACCGGAACAACGATGCATTTCATAACGGAATGTTTCGGCTAAAGTATCATCCCTGGCGGCAGCCGCCGATGACCTCTGTCACCGGGATGCATGAATGCCATCATCGACGCGCGTTTGCCGGTCAGGTGGCCCGGCCGGGAAAGTCACCTCCCGACCTGACGGCGGTCATGCATGCAAGGTGGGTCGCGCCATATTTTTATAAAAAATCAATGTCATGGTAAAGCTCTTCCTTTCCATCGAAGCGGACCAACCCTTTCCCCAGTTGCTTAGTTGGCTCGACCTTCTTCATACGCTGGAACCCATTCGGCTGACGGCCGCGGTCACGCAGGAGTCGATAAAGGAAGACGCAGCTTGCCGGTCAGGTTGCCGGCGACTGGAACGGTTCTGCCTCGAAAAGGGCATCCGGTTGAAAATAATCAGTGGTTCCGCCGCACCGGCCCTTCCCGAGCCCGATCTCGTATTGCTGGATGCCGCCCGTCGCCCGGACGCCGCGCCCCGCCCCGCCCTGCTGCTGCCCGAGGGCGCCGCTCTTCCCGCGGAGCTGATCCTGCTGTATGACGGCTCGGAAGCATCGAAAATCGCCATCCGGCAGTTTGCCGAACTCTTCCCCGCTTTTACCTGGCTGCCCGCCAACCTCCTTTGCATTCGGGATGACGCCGGGTCGCCCATCCCGGACGAGGCCGCCATCCGGGCGTTAGGTGCGAGTCTTTATCACAAGTTCCGGCTGGTCAGTATCCACCGTCGTTCGGCCGGATTTTTCGAAGCGTGGCTCGGGATGATGACCAGCCCCTGGATCGTCTCAGCGAAGACCTTCATCGACGGCCGCGCGGCTTCGCCGCAACCCCATCTCGCCGCCGAGCTCATCCGGATCCGCCCGATGGCGGCATTCGCTGCCTGAGACCGGTTATGCCCGCTTTAGTGTCTCGCCGGTCGGGCGGCCGGCCGCATAGCAGGCGGCGCTCCGGCAGGCCTTCCTGCCCCCGGTAACCCGCCACCCCGCATTTGCTGAAAATTCTTTATCCGCATTTCCCCTCTCGATCGCTGCTGCTCCTGCCGGTTCAACCGGTCAATGACCTTTGGCGACTGCATGTCCAGGCTTTTCCAGCGGTTTCCATCGCGTTGCTCCCAGCCCCCGCCGGAGGACCTGCGATAGATTTTTCCATCCCGATCGGAGTAGATCTGCTCGTTAGCGGGCCTTGTGGCCAGATCGTGCCGGAACCCGTAAAGGTTGTTGTGATTCTCGACATTTGCAACATGCTGTACGTTGCGGTCATACAGGCCGTGGCCGCGGAAGTGGTGCCAGACGTATGGCGGCCGGTAGATCCGCGGTCCCCACCATCCGCCGACCCAGGGAACCCACCCCCACTGGAAACCGAAATTGAACCAGTCCGGTCCAAAATCGAAACCCAGCGCCCAACCGTACCAGGGGTCGTACCACATGTTGAAGCCCCACGTCCACGGCCGGGGATAAAATACCGAGCCCCACCAGGGTTGATAATAATAGCCCGTTCCGTATACTACCGTCGGACCATAGATGAAATTATCCAGGTAGCCCGGCGTATAACCCATATAAATGTAATCCGGTGTCGCTTCAAAAATATACAGGTATTTGCAGGCGTAAACGGGGTAGTCCGGCGGGATGAGGTCAACATCCGCCGGACGCGTGTCCGCAACGATCCATGGACCCGTCGGCCCGCCGGCTACAAACCATACTCCATTGTCCGCGCAATAATAGCGGTTTCGGTAGATCAAGACGACTGACGGCGTGTTCACGGCGTATTGAAGTTCGGTACCCCTGATTCCGGCAAACCGCGGTTCGCCGTCATAGACGACCTGGGTCGTGGCAAGCTTGCGGTCGATCGCCGTCGTCTGCGGAACCTGTGCGTCGATCACGGCCTCCCTCGCCGCGGCGGTACCGGCGACAGAAGCCAGCACATTGTCTTTCGGGGAGCCCTCGGGAATCCGCGCAAAGTCGGCGGGCAACGAATCAGCCGCTACATATTCCCAGCCGCCCTGCAGGCCGGGAGCCTTATACCACCGACCCGACAACAGCAAATAAAAGGCTTGCGTCCCGGTGTGGACGAAGATATTATTGTTCGAGTTAACGACATACAGAAGTTGGGTGCCGGGGATCGGCGCATACGCCGTTTCCCCTGCGGTCTGGATGAGCTCCGCCGGGACCGTCGTGACGATGATATCGGCGATGACATCCGCTCCTTCCCTTGCCGTGTCGCTATGCGTTCCGGACAGGCTGTCGGCCATTTCCACCGCCATCTGCGCCCCGGCCATGTCCTTCGGGATGACTGCCGTGTACGAATAAGGCCCTGTCGGCCCGCTCGCCGCATACCAGTGCCTTCCTCCATAGAGATACCAGCTGTTCAGGTGCTTCATGATGATAAATGGCGTATTGATCACTACGTCCATTCCGAGTTCCCGGTTGCGCTGGATATGCGGGTCTCCGTCGATCGTCACCAGGATGGAGGGCCGGTCGGCGTAAATGATCCGCGGCGGCTGGTTGTTGAGGCCTTGCGAAAGGTTGCGCGCCGCGGTTGTCATGTTCAAGGAACTAAGCAGCGCGTCCAGTGACAGCCGCGCTTCGAGGTCTGAAATGCCTCGCTCCAGGAGTGGTCTCAACTTTCGCAGTGCGGCAGGGTCTATGCCGGGAAGATCCAGCTGCCCGATCGCGACGGTATCGATCTCCACTATGCGCTCGTCCCGGTCCGTCTCCACTTTGGCGTCGGCTTCATACGACCCGAACTCGGGCGCCGCCTTGCCGTTCTCGAGATAGGAGAACGCGGCATGATACCAAAGATCATTGCCGGCGAAGGAATCCGGTTGCGGCTGGTATAATTTTATGATCGCTCCCATCGGCGTCTTCAGTACCTGGGGCCAGGTGGTCTGGGCGTTCGTCATTACTGCCGGGAGGATCAGGCTGGAAAAAAATACAAAAAGACGTTTCATTTTTTTAGAATTTTGATAGTATTCAATTGTATGATCCTTGCT
This sequence comes from Puia sp., assembly GCA_035501395.1. GTDB lineage: Bacteria > Bacteroidota > Bacteroidia > Chitinophagales > Chitinophagaceae > Puia. The sequence continues at coordinate 9,508 of DATJWK010000191.1, read as the reverse complement.
TTTCCGCGAGCCGCAACCGCATTTTCCATTCGCCGAGGCAATTGAAACTGTCCCCGGCCGCCGAGATCCGGCTTAGAATAAGCGCGGTAAGGTTGAGCAGGCAATTACCTATGGGCGAAACAACCATTACCTTACCCATCTTTTCCGATTCCGCGTCGAGAAATCCGATGAACACGTCGTGGTAGAAATACAGTTTATCGCGGTAATCCCGGACGAGGACCTGCATGGTGCGGACATTGCGGCTGCCCACGTACACAGCATTCCGGGCCGCTTTTCTTTCCGCGGAGATGTTTTTTAGCGCGTCCAGCAGCAAGGGCTGTTTCCTGATCTGGAACTCCCTGACCACCCCGGAAAAGGCGGCGACCTCCGACATCAGTTTTTGCAGGCGCGCGGCGGAAGCAGGCTCGTTGCGGCTAAAGGTCGCGAACGCCTTTTGCAGTTTCTGGACGAACGTCGCCAATTGACGGTCGACCACCATGTCTTCCTTTTCCATTTTACCGGTGAGGGCTTCAATGATCAGCGAGTGCACAAGCTGATTCCCGATGAGCTCTTCCAACACGCATTTCTCCTTCCGGTTCCCTGAAAAATGGCGGAAGAAGACATTACCGTATTGACGATCTTCATTCGGGAGGTCAATTTCGGCTTTACGGAATTGCTGAAGGAATTCGATATCCAGGTGTGGCATGGCGCTAAGATTTACCTGAAGATAGCCAGCAATCCGAGGGCAAAATGGTGACCCGGTCACCACCTGATCCTGATCTTAATCAATCGTACCCTTAACACTCCTCATGCCGCCGCCGCTTTGCCGGTTATAACTTAGTCGGCTGAAATCCCGATTTTTCATGAAAAAGCATATAACGATCCTGGTTCCGACCGACTTTTCGGCAGCATCCCGCGCAGGGATGCGATTTGCCATGCAATGGGCAAGTCAGCAAAAGGCCAGGCTCATCTTCACGCATGTATTGGACGTTATAAACTATTCGGACTGGAGTAAAAAACAGTTCGAGGTCTTCGCTGCGGCTCAACGTAACCTGATGGACCGCAAGCTGAGGAAATTCGTAGGCGAGGTCCTCCGCCGTAATGACGGCGCCGCGGCGGATTGCGATACGCGGGTGGTGGAAGGCCCGGGAGTCTCCGGCGTACTGAGCAGCCTTGGACGACGAGAGCGGATCGACCTGATCTGTATGGGAACAAACGGAGCAGGCACGCTGCAACAGGTCCTGGGGACGACTACCTCCTATCTCATCCGAAGGTCTGACGTGCCGGTCGTGGCCGTGCCGGCGACGTATCGTAAAAGACCCGTGCGTCGAATCCTGTACGCCACCGACCTTGTCAATTATAAGGAAGAATTGAAAAAAGTCCGCGCGGTGGCCGACTCGCTGGGCGCCGAAGTCATGGTCTTGCATTTGCTCCAACTGGGAGAGCACGAATCGATTCAGGGACTTGTCTATCGGGCCGCGGATCCCACGCGCTCCACCGCTGAAAATCTCCGGCAGGTTCTTTCCAAATTCAAACCTTCGATGATCGTGATGTTTACGGATCATCATCGGACCTGGCTGAAGAGATTGGTCTCGCCCAGCCAATCGGAAAAAATGGCGCTCAATTTGAGCGTCCCGCTGCTGGTCCTGGGCAAGCGATAGAATTCCTTCGCAATCCCGATTTACCGCCGATTATTTTTGGATGCTCATGACCGGTAGGGGACAATGCAACACGATGTTTGCCGACAAGCTCTTATGCCAGTGAAAAAGACCGCTTTTGGCCGCAAAAACAACCAGCCAGTCCACCGGGTGGTGTTCCAGGTATTCCCTAATGCCTTCCTCGACAGTCGGAGCGCTGATGAAATGAAGCTCGGGAAATTGTTCCATCAGACTGGCCCTCCATTCCCGGAAAGAAACGGTGGCGGTCTGCTCTCGTTTGGTGGCCACGTGCAGGACATCGAAATGGGCATGCAGTAATTCGTGCAATTCCCGGAGGAACTCAAAAGGCACCGGCAGCCCGTTGTTGATCTGTTCGGCATCGCAGGCGATAACCACGTTGCGAACCGGGCGGAAGACCGTATCGGGCGGAATGATCAGCAAAGGGTAAGGCAGGTAGCCGATCGAGGTTGCCTCCCCGCGCGAGGCGCCGCGGATGACAAGAAAGGGTTTCTTCCACCAACTGAAATCTTTCACCCGGCGTTCGATGGGGCCGGTCTCGAGATCCGTGGCGACGGTGATCTTACCCCCGGTTCTTGCCCTCAACTCACCCGCCAGGGCCTCAAGGCCCTCGAAAGCGCCTTGCCGTGTCTCGTCGAGAACATAATCGGGGATGGGAACTTCGGGGTGTATAGCTTTAAAGTCCAGCACATGGCAAAGATGAAGCTCCGCGCCCACCGCGGCCGACATATCGGCGGCATACCGTGCGGCATTATTGGAGCTCACGCTGAAATCGACAGCGGCGATAATATTTTTCATACTTGTGAATATTGATTAAAGTTAGTTTTCCGGGCGGGCCGATTTATTGACTGTGCTCACCGGCAGGCCTGATCGTCATCAGGGCTCTCCTGGCGCTGTCCCTTTGCGCCTTTTCCCGTTTTCTGAAAAACCCCCGTAACAAAAAATTATGTTGAAGGGCAAGGAGGTCGTCATCCAGTTTTTCGCTGCTGGTACGCAGATGGCTTGCCATCTTCCGAAGATCGTCCGCCAGGGTGTCATCGGTCAGCAGCACACCCGCGGGCGTGCGCGGATCGTTGAACGAACGGCTTCCCGAACGAACATTCCCTGCGGCCACTCCGATGTCGGAACTGGCGGCACGTAATGCAGCGATGGTTTCCTGCAACTCCCGGGATAATACGGTATCGGAGGCCAGCTGGTGAACAAGACCGCGGCCGGTATCGAGCTGGCCGGCCAGCGCATTCAGCCGTTCGGTGAGTTGCGTCGTATTTTCGGTCGTCTTTTGTAGTCCCGCGACCGATCGACGCAGCCTGGCCGCCACTCCCGGGTCGTTCAATAGCAGTCCAATGGTCCCTTTCCCTTCATTGATCCTGGCGACGATCACCTTCACCTGGCTGGTGATGGCAAGCAGGTTCTTATTGTTCTCCTGCAAGGTCGCCAACATGTCTTCGGTCCTTAAGGTGCGGTCTCCCCGGATGATTCCCTTTTCTGTAAAATGGCCCGCGGCAGGGCTGCCGCCATTCAGGACGATGATCCGGTTGCCGATGAGGCCATCCGAACCGATCTTTGCGCTGGCATCCCGGTACAGGTGGGAAAACTCCGCCCGCCCGATGAGCAGCTGTACCTCGACCCGGTTATCGTCCCTTAGCGCCAGGCGTCTGACCGTACCGACCTTAACTCCCGACAGCCAGACATTGTTGCCTTTTTGCAGCCCTTCGGCATCATCGAACACGATCCGGACCAGGATGGTACGCGAGAACGTCTGCTGCCTGCTGCCGACAGTGAAGACGGCAAGAACGAACAGGCCGACGCCGATGACGACGAACAGGCCCAGCAAGGCGTGGATTTGGAAGGTACGCATACGCGTGATTGTCGTTTGTTTATCGTATCGAATTGACCACCTGCACAATCAGTATCTCTTCGATGAACACAAGGAACATCGAAACGACCACGGCCGAGTTGGCTGCCTTGCCGACGCCGACCGTACCCTGTTTGGCATAATAACCCATGTAACAGCCCGTAATTCCGATGGTGAAGCCATAGACCACGGATTTAAACGCCGAAGCGAACAAGTCCAGGAAGGAAAGTCGGCCGAAAGCGTCCGAAATAAATGCCGCCAGACTCGTCTGTTCATTCTGATTCACATTTAGAAAGGACCCCGCCAGCCCCATAAAGGCCATATAGGTGACCAGGATAGGCAGGATGATGCTGATCGCAACGACGCGGGTGACCACCAGGAATTTGAATGGGTTGGCCGAGCAGACCTCCATGGCATCGATCTGTTCCGTGACCCGCATCGATCCCAGTTCCGCGCCGATGTTCGAACCGACCTTGCCGGCAATGATCAGGGAAGTGATCAACGGCGCCAGTGCGCGGACGAGCGCCAGTGATACCAGGCTGGGCAGCCAGGATGTGGCCCCGAAGTCAGCCAGCGACGGACGGGACTGTTTGGTAAACACGATCCCCGTGATAAAGCCCGTCAGGGTGACGATGCCCATCGACCGGAGACCCATGACCCGGCATTGCCGGAGTATTTCCCGCCACTCAAACGGCGGTCGGACCGCTTCATGGAAAAACCGGCCGATGAACGACCAGATGCTGTAGACCTGATTCAACGACCGGCTGATCGGCCCTGCCTCCCGCTCTTGCACTTCCTGTTCCATAAGGATCTAAAGGTAAGGTCCGTCCCGACGGTCCTTCCTGATGATCGCCCGCCCGAAAGCTGATTATGTGCAGGGCGTCGGCTGAGAACCGTCATATGGCCGTTCGCTCAATTTGACAGAAATTTGGCGATATGAACAAGATGCGCGCCATGGTTCTCGGGAAGCCAATGTCCCGGCTGCAGTTGTCGACCTTGCCGGTACCGGAGGCCGGGGTCGGCCAGGTATTGATCCGGGTGATTGCCTGTGGCATTTGCCGCACGGATCTGCACGTGGTGGATGGCGAGTTGACGGAGCCGAAATTGCCGCTAATCCCCGGGCATGAGATCGTCGGTAAGGTGGTTGGCTGGGGTTCGGGTGTCGACGGTTTCCGGAACGGTGATCTGATAGGCGTGCCCTGGCTGGGGTACACCTGCGGGCGCTGCAAATATTGCCTCGCAGGGCGGGAGAATCTTTGTGACAACGCGCTATTCACCGGCTACACCCTGGATGGCGGCTACGCGGAATATGCAGTGGCTTTCGCCAAATTCTGTTTTCCGCTGGATGCACAATATGGCGATCCGTCCGGGACGCCGTTGATGTGCGCGGGGTTGATCGGCTACCGGTCTTATTCGATGATCCCGGCGGAGGCAGAGCGTATCGGTTTGTATGGGTTCGGCGCTGCGGCCCACATTCTTATCCAGGTGGCGCGCTACCAGGGAAAGAAGATCTATGCGTTTACCCGCGATGGCGATACCAAAGGGCAGGATTTTGCCGTGGGGATGGGTGCGACCTGGGCGGGTGGTTCGTCGTCGATGCCGCCGCTACCCCTGGACGCGGCGATTCTCTTTGCACCGGTTGGTGACCTGGTGCCGTTAGCATTGAAGGCGACGGGAAAGGGTGGGGTGGTCGTATGCGGCGGCATTCATATGAGCGACATCCCCCGTTTCCCGTATAGACTATTATGGGAAGAACGGATAGTCCGGTCGGTGGCCAATTTGACGAGAAAAGATGGGCGGGAGTTCCTGGCAATCGCGCCAAAGGTGCCGGTGCGGACGGAGACCAGAGTCTTCCCGCTCGAGGAAGCTAATGAGGCACTCGATGCGCTGCGGTCGGGTCAAATCCAGGGTGCGGCTGCGCTGCTGATGTGAGGGCATTACAAATGCGCGATAAATACGGGTAGTTGATGATGGTGAATAATCTCTTCGGAAAAGCTACGCCTGACCATATAAGACAGCGATGACCGGCCAAAGGAGCCGCTGACAAGCAGTACATTCTTCTTTTCCTTTATCCAGGTGGAAAAATATTCGGCCGCGTCAAAGTTCAGTCTGGCAAAGCTCATGCTGTCGAATTTGAGCCGGCTGAACTGTTGGAGATTCTCCATGTCGGGAATGGGATGCCCGGCATCTTTATGGATGTAAACGATCTCCGTGGGCAGATCGGTCAGGTCGGGAAAGAGATAACAGAATTGTTTGATGGCATAAATGCTTTCACGGCTGCCGTCATAAGCCATAAACAGATGTTGGATACCGGTAAAATTTTCCGGCAGGACAAGCACCGGGCATTCGGCATGGCGAAGCGTCTCCCGCAGATATTCGTTGGGCTGGTTGTTGTCTGTTTCGGCATAGAAGTGTTCGCCGCTGATCAGGATAAGGTCGGCGAACCGGCTTTCCTTGATGAGCAGGCTTTTGTCCCATTCGCCGTCGTTGTCATGCAGGGTATACGGGAGATGGTATTGTTCGCACTGACGGGCAAAATAGGCTTTGTGGCCGGCGATCCGTTCTTTTTCGTTGTCGTCCAGTACGAGGAAGGGTATCATGTTCGTGGCGGCGCCGGCGGCGGCCAGCGCGTTGTAGTCGACCGGCCGGAAAAACAATCCTTTGACGTGTACGCGTTCGTTTTCGGTCATGGTTTGAAGAAAGGCAAAGGCTCCTTTGGGAAAATGATGGCCCGCTCCGACAATAAGTACTTGTTTCATATTGAGCTGCTTGAAGAGTTGTGAATGATAGGATAAAAGTATCACCGGTGGATAAGCCGTTATATGACGGCCGTCAGGTGAGGGAGTGAGCTTTGACAGGCGGCGAACTACAATCACCCGCGCTCCTGACCCGGGTCATACCCCGGGCAACCGCGACCGCTTACATTTGATCATACGCAAACCCCTGGTATATGGAACCGGAAAAAATCATGTCGGCCAATCTGCTCGACATCGTCTTCGAGGGAAGAAACAAGGCATATGGCGCCTACGAACTTCGCCGCCACCATAACGGACGGGTCCTCATCGGGCTCCTCGCCGTCGCCGTGCTCACCGCGTCCTCGTTTGTCATAGCGACTATTGCCTCCCGGCATCGCTCCGCTGCCGCGGCGCCGATATATGTCACGGATGTCCAGTTACAGGAAATAGAGGTTGAAAAATCGCAACCGCCGCCGCCTCCCGCACCCAAGCTGGAACCGGTTAAAGTAGCAGAGGTCAAATTCACCGCGCCGAGGATCGTGAAGGACGTGGAAGTCAAGGCCGAAGAGCGGCCGCCGGAGCAGGAGAAATTGCAGGATTCCCGTATCGGCACCATCAACCAGCAGGGAGTAGCCGACTCCGGGATCGTCGCGCCGCCCAACGTAGCGGGTAACGGTAGCGGCGTTATAGAGGCGCCCAAACACACGGAAGAGAACACCTACGACAAGATATTCACCAAGGTCGAGATCGAATCCCAATATCCCGGCGGCGCCGCGGCCTGGCTGCGCTTTCTCAACAAGAACTTACGCTATCCCGAAGATGCGTTGAACAACAATATCCAGGGCACCGTCATGGTCCAGTTCATCGTCGACAAGCTCGGTGACATCAGCAGCGTGGAAGTGGTCAGCGGGCCCGATCAGGGCGGACTTCGCGAAGAAGCGGTACGGGTGATCAAAAAGAGCGGGCAGTGGCTTCCCGCGATCCAGAATGGTGCAAAGGTGAAATCATATAAGCGCCAGCCGGTCGTCTTTGTGTTGGCCAGCGCAGGTCAATGAACGAGCCGGTCTATCTTAAAAACTTTTGTTTATGAGCAACAATAATATGTCTCGATTTCTTGCCATCCTGGGTGCGGCCGCTCTGTTGTCGTCCGGTTGCCGTAAGGACCTCGCTTATCTTGAAAGCGGTCAGACCGACTGCAAGGCCTGTAACATATTGCAGGTCCGTGCCGTGATGTCGGATGAACTGGGAACGGATACGGTATTTTACCGGTTTGCGTACAATAGCTTTGGTGATCCGGTTACCATCCGGAATACCAGGGTAGCCACCGGGAATCCGAATTCGGTTTTCCTATACGACAAACACGAGCGGCTTACCGCTTATATCCGGCCATATGAGAACGAGGCCTTCGAGACCTGGACAAAATATGTCTACAATGCCCGGGATCAGGTGATCAGGGACACGGAATGGTTGTTTGGCGAGTACGTGGACTCAGTGCCCACGCCGCTTCCGTATACTGGGGTGTTTGTACGACACTATACCTACGATGCGCTTGACCGGGTCGCCACCAGAACTGACACCATCTATGGGCCGGGCTCGCAGGTCTATTCGTATCCCCCCATCCTATTTCAATACGATCGGAACGGAGACCTCATCGCTCCGGGGCTCAACTATGATTCGCATCTCAGTTGGCTCCGCACCAACAAGATCTGGATGTTCATATACGACGACTACAGCGTCAACAATAATTTCCAGGCCTCGGCATATAATGCTCACGGCTTGCCGCTCATTTTCCCCGCGCCGGATTATGAGTATAATTTCAGCTTCGGCTTGTTTGGGCTTGGAGGGACCTTTGATGTCACCTATTCGTGCAAATGATTGACCGATGTGCGGTTTTATTGAAAATCGATGCTATACCTCGCGGAGACCCTCAAATAGGGATAAGTTCGGTCAACGGCCGGGAACGATTTGTATCTGCCCAGTAAGGTAAAATATCCCGGTTCTGCACATAGCGAAAATCCGTCGATGATCCTATAACGCGCTTCGCTGGTAGCCGTATGCAGGAGGTAATGGGACCGGTTGCCGTTTATCGTCTTCAGCCAGGCGCCTTTATAAATAATAGTGTAAGAAAATTTATTGGCGATATTGATGCCGCCGGTGGCATTGAAGGCAAGACCCGAACAAAAATCATAGTCGCGGCCGTCCGGGGTAATATACGCATCGGGTACTGCAGCCAGCAGCACCAGGCCTCCGGCGACGGTGGTATGGATCTTGATTCCTTTCGTCAGTCCGAAGGTGGAGAACAGATTAAGCTTTATGTTCTGAGAACTGTAAGAGAATGCCTCGTTACGAATAAAGTCATAATTGGCTGTCAGCAGGAGGGTCTGACGGATATTTGCCGTCGACTGGATGTTCCAGCCGGTGAGTGATCCGTACAGGCTTACAATGTTCACCAGTGAGCTGTCGTCCTTTCCGAGTTCCGCATTGATATACATATAACTGAAGGGGGTCTTGTTGCTCTCGTATGGCGAACCATACAAAAGCAGTGCATGGCCATATAAACCAAAATTGCCGTCGGTGTGGTCGACTTTGAATTTTCGTAGTCCCAGGTCCACTTCCGTATAAATTTTGGTGGAATCCTTCCGGGTTGGATCATATTTCGATCTGCCCCATTGCCCGTTCAATATCCTGTTGAATCCACCGACCGGGTTGATCAGCAACGCGAATACTTCGCTAACCTGCCGGCTAAGACCGCGGCTGTTATTATTAACGAGCTTGTTGGCTAACCGGTGGGTCACTTCGCCTAATGTAACGCCACCGAAGCCGGTATTTATGAAATCATTTGTAGCGGGAGCCTGGTTTTCCGCGACGGTCTCCCACAAGTAGCTTCCCGCGAAGGAGGCGGGCACAGATTGCCAGAAGCTGTAGCCATTTTCTCTGAAGGCATTGAAGAAAAGGCTCCCGTGATAGGGGTGACCGAACTGGTTTGTAACAAATGGATCGTTATCCCAGGCCCAGCTGCCGGGTTTCAGGTTGTCGGCGACGGACTGGAATGAAATATGGGTGTAGTCTTCCTTTCTGAGGTATTGATCGACCAACCAGGGAGTCATTTCCACCAGCGTCAATTCTCCCGCGCCGCGCCAAAATCTTTTCCTGACCGGCGTATCGGGGAAATGGGTTTTGGGTACGCTGTCATCACCCAATGCTTGCCGGTTAAAGGAGGGTTCGCAAAAGACGGGGTTGAACGGACTGAGTAACAGAAGAAG
>DATJWK010000190.1:0-7686 GCA_035501395.1 Puia sp. | reverse complement strand
GCAATGAAAAGGACGAAGCGCGGATCCGGGAATATCTGAAAGAGCATTTGCCGTCCAGGGCCTGGCAACAGACCGGCTTCTACGAACGTCTCTACCTTTATCAAAGTTATAACTGGTATGCATTTATTTCCCAGGATTTTCTCCGGTACTATCGCTACTCACAGAAATGGCTTGACCTCTTTGAAGAGCAGCCGCTGATGATCCGTGTGGAGACGGGTCACTTTATCAAGGCGCTTCACAACCTGCTGAATGCACACTTCGATCTTCGCAACCATGTGAAATTCGAAGATATCCTGCGGAAATTCGAAGATTTTTCCAAAACCGACCGCGTCATGGAGAACGACAATTTCCGCATTCAATCCTTCGTCTATATTACAACGGCCCGTATCAACCAGGTCTTCATGCATGGTACCTTCAGGGAAGGCTTGGAAATGGTTCCCCGTATCGAAGAACAACTCGCGGAATATGATCTTTTTATCGACCGCCATCGCATCCTTGTTTTGAATTACAAGATCGCTTCCCTGTATTTCGGCGCCGGCGACTATTCCACCTCCATCGACTATCTCCAGCGGATCATCAACGACTCACAGGATCTTCGCAACGACCTGCAATGCTACGCCCGGGTCCTGCACCTGATGGCGCACTATGAGTTGGGTAACTTTGACCTGATGGAATCACTTACCAAATCCGTTTACCGGTTCATGGCCCGACGCGAACGCCTTACAAAAGTGGAAGAGGAGATGTTCCGTTTTCTCCGTACTTCCTTTCAAACATCCCGGTCGGGCATGAAGGCCGAATTTGAAACATTCCTCGGCAAGATCCGCCGCTTCGAAGGCAACCGGTACGAGGCCCGCGCATTTGCCTATCTCGACATCGTGTCCTGGGTGGAAAGTAAGGTTTACCAACGGCCGATGAGCGAGATCATCGCCGAGAAATACCGGAAAAGCAAGCGGCGGATCCAGGCTGTCGAGGCTTGATCACGACCCGTCGGTGCCTGTAATCCCAAATACATCCCGAAGGGCGCGCCGCGCCGCGTGAAAACCGCACATCCCATGCACACCACCGCCGGGCGGCGTCGCAGACGAACAAATATAGATCCCGCGGGACGACGTCCGGTACGGCGACCACCTTAACGCGGGCCGGGTGAACAGTTGCCGGATGTCCATCTCTCCCCCGTTGATATCTCCGCCGACATAGTTCGGATTGTATTCCTCCAGTTGGACCGTGTCAAACACGTGCCGGGCCAGCACCCGCTCCCGAAACCCGGGCGCCATCCGCTCCACCTGTTGCTCGATCCGTTCCGTCATATCCGCCCGGGATCCGTTAGGTACGTGACAGTATGCCCAGGCCGTATGCCGCCCCGCCGGCGCCCTCGACGGGTCGAAAACACTCGGTTGGGCCAGGAGAACAAAAGGCTGCGCGGGAAGTCCACCCCTGGCCGTCATGGCTTCTGCCGCCGCGATCTCTTCGAATGTGCCTCCAATATGCACCGTCCCTGCCGACCGGCATCCTGCCGCCGAAAATGGGATCGGCTCTGCCAGGGCCCAATCAATTTTGTACACGCCCATCCCATAGCGATACCGCTCCAGTTGCCACCGGTAGAATGACGACCAGCGATGACCTCCAAGCTGTAATAATTGCCGCGGTGTCAAATCCAGCAATACGCAACGGGAAGAAGGCAACTGTGACAAGGACCTGACGGGAACGCCCGTTTCGATCCGGCCCCCTAGGGACAGGAAGTATTGTGCCAATGCATCGGCGATCTTCGCGGACCCGCCGCGTGGTATCGGCCACCCCTTTGTGTGGCCGGTCGCCAGGAATAGCAGCGCAATGGCCGCCGTATCCCAATTCTCCAATGGTTGCATTCCATGCGCCGCCATCCCCGCCAGCAGCGCTCTGGCCTCCCGCGTGTGAAACCTCCTTGCCAGCCACCGCACGCTCGGCATTCCCACCCATCCGAACCGTGCCAGCATCATCGGATCTACCGGCAAATGCAGGGGCCCCAACAGTTCCGGGGCAAGCGCCGGCCAATCCTGCACTACCGGACCGACCAGCCGTTGATAGGCATCCCGGTCTGCTCCGAGACGCCCCGCCGCCTCTTCCACCGTGCCGGCCAACAATGCCGCAACACCCCCGTCCAATGGATGCGCCGCCGCTACCGGGGGATAAATAAAATCCAGCCCGTGCGCAGTCAGCGGCAAGGTCTGAAAGAAGGGCGAGCCCACCGCGAGTGGATGCACCGCGCTGCAAATATCATGGATGTAACCAGGCAGCGTCAGCTCCGCCGACCGCAGTCCGCCGCCGATCGTCGATCTTCCTTCCAGCAGCAGCACGGAGAGCCCTTTTTGCGATAAAACAATTCCCGCCGCCAGCCCGTTCGGCCCCGACCCGACGACTACCGCGTCAAATTCCGTTATGCCTTTCGCCTTGCCGCTCATGGGTCAAAAATAATGTTATGTTCGTCCTGCCCACCACGCCGCGTCCGGGTTATAGATCTCCAGGTACGTCTCCGGATTCGCGGGTGTGCTCCACCCGAATTGGGTATACAGCCCGTGCGCATCCTTCGTATGCAGCATCCAGCGCCGCAGCCTTTGCAGATCCGGATGATCGGATACCACCTGCATCAGCCATTTCGAAAGACCCCGGCCCCGGTATCCGGAAATCACGAATACATCCGCCAGGTAAGCCACCCGCGCATAGTCCGTGACGATCCGCGCATAGCCAATCTGCCGGTCTCCGTGATACAGTCCGAAATTCAACGAATGATCCGCGGCCGTCACCACTTTTTCAAATGGTATCCCCTGCCCCCAATAGGATTCCTTCGACAAGTAATCATGAATAAACTGCAAATCCAATTTCACCCGGTCCGTCGAAATCGAATATTCCTCCTTTGTAATTTCCATCGCTATAATTGAATATTAAGATGAGCTTCCAGCATTTGCCTCCCTTTTGCCGTTACAACTACAGCCCGCGATTGGGCTGTCCGCCGCAGCCAATGCGCTTCCAGCATCTTCTCCAGCAGTGCCGCGCCCAGCGCGCCGGCCAGATGATGCCGCCGCTCTGTCCAGTCGAGGCATGCCTTTGCAAAGGCCCGGCGTTGCTTCCGGATCTCGTTGCAATCGATCCCGCGCTCGGCAAACCATTGTATTCCTTTATGAGTGACGTCCAGCTCCGCGTCCCGGGATGCGATCAATTTTTGCCGCAGGAGGCTCTCCATGACCGACACCCCCACCCTCCCCGCGAGGTGATCGTAGCAGGTCCTGCAAAATCGAATAGGCACCATATCCGCGTCTTCCTTCACCGCGCTCTCCGCCGGGACCAGGTTGGCGATCGCTTCGATCACATCCGCCACTTCCGGCCGGGAAAAGGAATAATAGCGGTGCCGCCCCTGTGCTTCCACCACCAGCAGCCCGGCGCGTAACATTTTACTCAGGTGCATACTCAGGTTCTGCGGGGTCGTCTCTACCCCGATCGCCAGTTCGCGGGCCGTGTAGGCGCGTCCGTCCATTAATGTCCAGAGGATCTTTGCCCGTCGCGGCTCGCCGATCACCGACGCGATCTGCGCAATGCTGTTATCCATATTATCTGCAATTACAATTCAATCAATATTGAATTATCGTACACATAAAGATAATCCTTTCCGGTCAGTTCAGGACCCGCAATAATTGCCCTCCGGATCCGTTTTGAAGGAGCGCAAATTCAGGGTAATAACCGACTTTTTACCTAAATTGCCGAACTTAAGATCTGCCTTTTCGACTGAACTCTTATTTAAAAAGCGACCCAATTCCCAGATTACGACAGATCATTCTTTTCCTGCTTGCCGGGCTATTCGCCGAAGCCGGCTTTGGACAGTCCAGAACGATCACCGGCACCGTTCTGGACTCAGTCTCTCACGCCCCGCTTACGTATGTCACCGTTTCCGTCCGCCACAGCCGCAGTGGCGTCGTGACCAATATCGAAGGTAAATTCAGCATCAGGGTGGATCGGAATGCCGCCCAGCTTGCGTTTGTCGCTGCGGGATACAAGCCGGTGTATATCCCCGTCGAAGAGATGCCGGATTCCCCGGTGACCGTGGTCATGCCTCCTGCCTACACGATACTAAAAGATTTTGTGATCAAGGCAAAACCGGGAAGATATCGCAATAAGAACAACCCCGCCGTCGAGCTGATCCGCCGCGTGATCGAGAACAAGGGGCGCAACGGACCCAATGCACCCGCCTATACATCCTACCAGCAATACGAAAAGATCCGCCTGCTGCTCGACAAGGTCCCCCGGCTGATCGCCGATGACAAAGTGCTGAAAAAATATCACTTTTTATTTGAGAACCACGATACTACCCTTATGCCGGGCAAGTCCCTCGTTCCGGTTTATATTGAAGAGGTCCTGTCCGACAATTACTACAGGAAGCATCCGGAAAAAGCCCGGAAGATCGTAGTGGGCCGAAAGGCCGTGGACTTTGGCGAATACATCGACATGAAAGGGATTAGCCAGTTTATTAACCGCCTGTATGAAAATATTAATATCTATGACAATACGATCGATCTGTTCACCACCCAGTTTACCAGCCCGATCGCGGACGTCGCACCAACCTTTTATATGTTCTTTATCCGCGATACGACCGTGGAGGAGGGTCAGCGTATCGTGCGGCTATACTTCACTCCACGCAACCCGGAAGACCTGCTCTTCCGCGGACACCTCTATATCAATTTAGACAACAACTATGCGGTTACGCGTGTCGAACTCGGCGTAAGCCAGCACATCAATCTGAACTTTGTCCGGGAATTTCAGGTCAAACAGGACTTCGAGCAAGGTGACGACGGACACTATCACGTTTTGAATTCCGACATGATCGCCCTGTTCAACGCCATACCGGGAACATTCGGCATGGTCGGCGAACGGATCGTGAAATTGGACCAGGTCAGGGACAGCACGCTCCCCAATGAAATCTTTAAGGGGCCTGAAGTCGATACGGTCATGGATGCCCGCGGAACCCAGGACAGTCTTTTCACCAGCAGACCGATTCCGCTGACGGCTTCCGAAGAAAGAACGTATGCCAATGTCGACAGCCTTACAAAGATGCGGTCCTACCACCGGCTGCTGGACTACGCAACCGCCTTTACCGCGGGCTATAAGTCGGCCGGCAAAGTCGACATCGGTCCCATCGGCAATTTCTGGACCTTCAACCAGATCGAAGGCCAGCGCCTCCGCTTCGGCGGCCGGACCAATACCCGCCTGTCCAAACGTTATTATGCCGAGTCCTATGTGGCGTATGGATTCAAGGACCAACGCTGGAAATACTTTGCCAGCGCGTCGTATGCCTTTAACAACAAATCCATCTATACTTACCCGTTGCATTACGTACAGGTCAGCTGGCTCGACGATACGCGTAGCCTTGGCGCGGAGAATGCCTTTTCCGGAGCCAATAACTTTTTTAGTTCATTTACGCGCGGAGACAACTCCAAATGGCTGTACAACCATATCGGCCGGTTGTCCTATATCCATGAATACAGCAACCACCTTTCGTACAACCTGGGAATGAAATATTGGCAGCAACGGCCTACCGGTTCTCTGTTTTACGTTTACGAGCCCGCTATCGATCAATTCGACAGCGTCCGCCGGATCGTAACCGGGGAGCTCTCGCTGACGTTACGGTGGGCCCCGCACGAAGAGTTCTTTCAGAATAAGGCCGGCAGAACCGACGTCATCAACCGGTGGCCCATCGTAACCCTCCAGTATGCGAAGGGCATCCGCGGTCTTTTCGGCGGCCAGTACAACTACGACGCCTTCCGGTTCGACCTGTATAAACGGGTTTATATTTCCCCGATCGGCTTCTCAGACGTCACGCTGGACGCAGGTTACGTTGGCAACAACCTTCCGTTCCCGCTTCTTACCATCGCTCCCGGCAATCAATCCTATTTCTATTACGAGAATATCTACAACCTGATGAATATCGGCGAATTCGTCAGCGATCATTATGCCAGCCTCGATATCGATCACTTCTTCAATGGTTTCTTCTTTAATAAAGTTCCGGGACTGAAACGCCTGAAGCTTCGCGAGGTAATAGCCGCCAAGTTTCTGTGGGGCGGGCTGCGGGATGCCAATAATCCCGTTGTCAACACCGGTCAAATGAAGTTCCCGACAACCAATGGCCTCACGACAACGTATCCGCTGGGCGACAAACCGTATATCGAAGCCAGCGTCGGCATTTATAACATTCTCTCCGTGGTCCGCCTCGACCTGGTAAAACGATTCACCTACCTGGATCACCCGAATATTTCCACGCTTGGCCTTCGGGTCAGTACCAGCTTTAATTTCTGATCTATTCCCACCAGGTTGCGGTTGGGTATGGACCGCCCACATGGACGACCTCCCCGATCATCGGCGTGGCCAGCTGCAAGCTTTTGCCACCCTCGGCCTCCGAAGCCGCCGCGGCGGCAGCCGCTACGACCCGCCGTACCGGCTCATTCCACGGATGCAAAGCGAGTGTGAACTTTCCCCAGTGTACGGGAATCATAGCGGAAGCCCGCAGATCCAACGCTGCCTCGACCGTCTGCTCCGGCAGCATATGTATATATGGCCAGTTCTTCCCGTATTGACCGCACTCGAGGATCGCCAGTTCGAATGGCCCATACTTTGCGCCGATCGCTGCGAAATGCGTTTCATATCCGGAGTCCCCGCCAAGATACAAGGAATGTCCTCTTCCGTTCAGCACGAACGATGACCACAAAGTACCGCCCCGTTTAAAGGTTCGGCCCGAAAAATGTCTGGCGGGCCCCGCGATAAAGGTCAAATCCTTCCAGCTCCAACTCTCCCACCAGTCCAGCTCGACGATCTTTTCCGGCGGCACACCCCATGCCTCGAGGTGCGCACCCACGCCCAAGGAGGTGCAAACCCGCCCGGCTGCGGGTGCAAGAGATTTTACCGTTTTGTAATCTAAATGATCATAGTGGTCGTGTGTCAACAGCAGGATGTCTATCGCGGGCATTGCGGCCACACCGTAAACGGAGGTTCCCGGGAACGCCTTTGCCAGGAATGATACCGGCGACGCGTTCCCGCTGAAAACGGGGTCGACCAATATCGTTACGCCTTCCACCTTCAATATGTAGGAAGAATGTCCGAACCATACGAACCACGCGCCTTTGTCCGGCAGGGCCGACAGATCGGTCCGCATTACCGGAAGGGGCTTTGCCGGTGCGGTATCGGCCGGCCGGTTCCGATATTCCTTTAACATCCTGAAAAAAGAGGCGTCTTTTAGCGTGACCTCTGTCGGGACAAGGTTCTGGAAACGATCGAATTTATAGTTTGGCGAGCGTCGGATCCGCTCGAGCCGCTGTCCCGTCGACGCCTTACCTAATACTGGAAATAATGCCATTCCTGCTGATTATCTTACAAAACTCTGGTAGATCGCCTGTTCTATCCTTCCCTCGAGATCCGCATGGCTGTTTGGTGTTTGCTGCGTCATTACCAGGCAAACCAGCTTTGCTTTGGGATCGGCCCAATATGTCGTACCGAAGTAACCGCCCCACTCGAACGACCCGGCATTTCTAACGCCTTTTGCCGCTGATTGTTCGCTGGTGATCCCGAAACCAAGTCCGAAATTATCGGTCCCGTTGAACTCGAACGGCAGTTGCCCGCTTGTCATGATCTGGACGGTCCGCGGCGCCAGGATCTGCGCGCCATTGTACC
>DATJWK010000189.1:0-129507 GCA_035501395.1 Puia sp. | reverse complement strand
CCCCGCCGCCGGACCGCTCACCTCCGTCCACACCGTCGTGCTGATCGTCGCACCCCCATTCCCCGTCGCCGTGCCCGTCAGCGTCAACGAACTCACGGGCAGCTGGATCGTCTGCCCACTGCCCGCACTCACCGTCGGCGGGCCCGCAACCGAAGCATAAGATGGCATCGAGGTATCCCCCTGCCGGAGCAGCCACTGCCAGACATTCATCGGCTGCGGCGTACCCCACACCTGGCTGATATTCGAATTGGAAGGGATCGTCCACATTGTCGACGGGTTGTATTCCGTATTCCAGCAACAATGCGCACCGCCGCCATACGTCACCTGGAAATACGACGCGGTGTTCGGAACCGAGTCACACATGTTCTGGGCGCCGGCCAGCATATCGCGCCAGTCATTGCTGCCCTCTACCCACAGCTCGCGCCCACCACAGGCCTTTGCCCAATGACCCATTTTACGGGGATAACCCAGACTTGGAAAAAGTCCCGTACTGTCCGCGGGCTCGACGCCTTCTAACGCCACAATGGCCCGTACCAGGCGCCCATAACTGTCATCCCCCGGAGTAGGTTCATAGCAAACAAATTGATTGGCATACCAGCCGCCCATACTCAACCCCGTGAGATAAAAACTATTTCTTTTGATTCGATATCGTGCAAGGATGGCATCGATCTTCGGCTTCACCGAGGCCATGGGATAACAACAAGCCGGCGGCTGAAGCGATATGATAAAAGGATGATGCACCCCGTTACCCAACGTTACACTCCCGTCCCATATTCCGTTGCGGATAAGATAGTGCGGTCCGTTGACGACGATCTTGGAGCTGTCTGTCGTCTCCTCGCCGATCCCCGGGAAAAAAACAATCCCCGCGGCGGAATCGGTCCCCGTCAGCGCCTTGTCCATCGTGACAACGGCGTTCCAGCCGCCAAAAGTAGTGTCGTAAGTGACGATCTGCTGCGCAGACAACCCGGGAGAAAGCAGTAGCCCCAACAGGATAAGCCAAACGGATTTTTTACAAGTAACCTCGTAAAAGTTTTTCATAACGATATGTTTTCATCGGGAGTAGGGTCACTCCCAGGATTTTGGATACTAAATCAGCGTACGGATGGGGCCAGGGTTAAATCAAAAAAAACATTGATCGGACAGGACAAAAATTGCAATTTTTCGCCAAAGCCACCCCATCAGTTTTACTCGTTTTTCTGCATAATCTACGGTCAACGGTCATATCGGACTTTTACTATATTGCTTTTGCACAAATAAAAAAAAGATACTATTTTTCCGGCCACAGCGGTAAATACAAACTCCTAGGATCAGATATGAAGCTTAGAAATCCCAAAAGTCGCTTTGACTTGAACATTGGCCGGTCGGAAAGAGTATTGGAAGTCGGCGGCGGCCACAATCCGAATCCCAGGTCCAATGTAGTTGTCGATAAATTCACCGACACCAACTATCACCGCAGCGGCGATATAAAAGTCCTCGCAAAACAGACGTTTATGCAGGCTGACGGCGAGGATCTGCCGTTCGGGGACAAGGAATTCGACTATGTGATCTGTTGCCAGGTACTCGAACATGTCGAGAACCCGGTCAAATTTCTATCCGAGCAATTTCGCGTGGCCAAACGTGGCTATATCGAAACGCCCTCCCTGCTGGGCGAATACCTTTTCCCGCGCGAATCGCACAAATGGATTCTCCACGAGCATAAAGACGTCCTATACCTCGTCGACAAAAAGAAGCTGGGATTTCACTATGGCTATGATATGGGCGAGCTGATCCAGGACTACCTGCCGACCCACTCCATCGGCTTTAAGATCGTGGAACGCACCCATCCCAATCTCATCACCGTTCGCATCGAATGGGAATCGGATTTCAATTACGTCATCGAGCCCGAAGACCCGGAGATCCGCAAATATTTCTCCGGCAAATGGGAGCTGGGATGGGGGGATGAGTTTTTTCCGCCGCGGACCATGTGGCAGGAATTCAAAGCGGCCTCCGCCGCCATGAAAGAGATCTCAAAAAGTGTTTTTCGTTCAAAACTGTTAAAGAAATAGCCGCGCGTGTTCCACCCGCTTCGCAAATCGCGGCACCGTTCCACTTATCGCGCAAATAACCGCATGGCATAACCGTAACCGATCCGGCCGTACTCCCGCATGTAGTACCATACCCCGGTGAGCCGGAACCCGATCTGTTTTTTCATAACGAAATACCAGGAAACAGCACCCAGTAGAAAGGTGATCACCGATCCTATCGCCGCCCCATAGAACCCGATCGTCACCAGGCATACATAGCTGATGCCGAGGTTTACCGCCAGATAACCCGCATTCATCAGGAATGACAGTCGCGCTTTTCCGATCGAATTGAGCAGGTTGGCAGCCTGGGTTTGCGCCGGCCGCAACACCCCGCTGATCATATAAAGCTGGAGGATGGGCGCGGCGACGACATAATCGGGTTTCGCAATGATCCGGATCACCAGCGCAGGAACAAGACTGATGATCACGGCCACCGGGATGGTAAAACACAGCAAGGCCGACACCATCCTTTCAAACAGATACCGCACCTTCTCCGTTCCTTCCCGCTCCGACGCTTGCGCCGCTTTCGGAAAGAGCACTTCCGCCGCCGCGTACGACGGCGTATCGATGAACTGGTTGACCCTCGCCGCCATGTCGTATTCCGCCACATAAGCGCTGCTCCCCAGCAATGCGGCCGTCATTACCTTATCGAGACTCTGAAAGATATTCGACACTACTCCGGAACCGAAGATATAGCCGCCGAAACCAAGCAGCCGGGTCGTCCATCGCCCTTCATAATCCCACCGGTGCCGCAGATACTTCTTCGTGTATCCGTACAATACGATCGTCCCCAGGATCACGCTAACCGAGAGATACAGCGCAACCTCCTTCAGCGACAGCGGCCGGCCGGTAAGGACCTTACCCAGCACGAGACAAAAGAAGATGACCTGCCGCGCCAGATATCCGGCAAAAACACCCTTGAAATCCAGGTGCCCCTGCTGTGTCGCCTCCAGATGTGAAAAAAGTACCATCGCAACCAGCCCCGGGATGTACCACCGCAGCATCACCGCCAGCTCCGGCCCCATATGCAGCGCCCGCCCAAGCGCCGGCCCGAACAACAGGAGCAAAAGGATAAATACCGCGCTGATCGATGCGTTCACCAATAAGGACGAGCTGGCGATCCGCGTCTTTTCTCCCGCATCTTCATTCGTGCTCATAAACTTGATATGAGCCCCCTTCAGCAAAGCCACCTTGGTATTTTCAAAAACGGTTATCACCGTCAGAAAGATCCCGTAGACCCCCATTTCCGGCAACGATAACCCTTTCTTCGCCAGGGCCATCAGGCTGAACATCCCGAACAGCGTAATGGAAAAGCGTTGCAAAATGCTAAATAATCCCGAGCGGAACCAATAAGAAGAAAAGAATCTATTTTTTAATGCCATAGTGTGAAAGGTTCCAAAAAATGCCCCGCCAAAAGGCCTTGAAATGATCCCACTCCCGGCGAACGGCAAACAAAAGACTGTTCTTTGGAATGGTGAAGAATATAAAATATAACGTAAACGCCGTCAACGCCACCGGCCCCACATTTCGGCGCATGAACAATATCCGGTTGCGACAATGATAGTAAGTCTTGATCAAACTCTTCCTTCCCACCGACATCGATTCCTTATGATAGATCAGTGAACGGGGTTGATAGTAGATCCGAAAACCCCTGCGCTTTAGCATTTCGCTCCAGTCGAGCTCCTCATAATAAAGGAAATAACACTCCGGCATCTCCCCCACGGCCTTAACGACCGCCGCGGGGACCATCATCGCGCCGCCATGGGCGAAGTTCGTAACCCCCTCACGGTCATATTGACCCTCATCCCTTTCCTTATTCCCCACCATCGTGCATGAGCCCTTCCAGACATTTAGTGCGTTATAGCCTGCATACTCGATGATCTCCGGATGATAGAAGAAATGAAATTTTGGACATGCCATACCCGCATCCGGATGCCGCCGGAAAACATCCAGCAACCCCTCGATCAATCCCTCGGTGAGCTCCGTATCGTTATTGACGAGGAAAAGATATTCCCCTTTCGCCGCCCGGATACCTAAATTGTTGCCGCCGGAAAACCCGAGGTTTACCGGACTTACGATCACCCGTACCTGCGGCTCGACCGCGCGCAATCGTGCCGTCGGGTCCTCGCGGGACGCGTTATCTACCACAATGACCTCCCACGAAGTAAAAGCCAGCCTTTGTATGGATCGCAGCAAGTCGACCGTGACCTCTGTACTGTTATAGTTCACCGTAATGATGGAGACCAGTGGGCCGCTACTTTCCGTTTTCATTAAATAAGGAATTGCTGATCTCTGTCTTGGTGTGTACCGTATGGATGAATACCTTATGCGACTTCTTCATCTGGAGCAGGGCTCCGGCCATCACAAAGATCGCTTTCGGCAGCTTCACCAGCGCCGACAACAAATCCCGGTTAAGCAGGACCCGGGGAATGGCGATCAGCAGGCTGAACACATATGCCAGTGTGACGATCGTCGACGCCAGACCCCAACCCGGACCGACGAACCAACCCGCAACAACCAGTGCGGGCAGCAGGACAAACAAAAAGGCTCTTGGTAACACCAGGTTATTGACGACCCCGAAATTGAAGTAGCTGATATTGCCGCGGAACAACTGGCCGATCGCGGGAAAAAAAGATTCCCCAAGGTTCACGAACTGACCCGACACCCACCGCCGCCGCTGTTGCTTCAAGGCATGTGACGAATCTACTTTCTCGTCAAACACGAGTGCATCTTCGCGGTAACGGATAAAAAGCCCCCGTTCAACGATCTTCAATTGCAACACCTTATCCTCCACCACCGAATCGATCCCGCTTAACAGATCCCGGATAATGGATGCATCGAACGCCATCCCCGATCCGATCAACGGCGCCGACAGGCCCCAGGCATTTGGCCCTTTCCGGAAAATATGGTTGTTGATCGCTTCGCTGCACGCATCCAGCAACGCATACGGTGTGTCCATATTCTTCGCGACCCGTCTGCCCTGGACGACCCGCTCGCCCGCCCGGAAGCTGGCGGCGATCTTCCGCAGGAAATCCCGCGCCAGGATATTGTCCGCATCGCTGATGACAACGACATCATATGGTTTGCCGATCCGGCTTAGCGCGCTGTTCAACGACCTGATCTTTGTACTCTTCTCGAACTTCATCACCAACACCTCCACCGGCAGCGCGGCAAGCGCTTGCAACGTGCTGTCCTGAAACGAATCCGCCAGGATATAAACGTCATACAACTCTTTCGGATAATCCAGCGTCAGGTGATTGGTGGCCGTAGATAGGATGATCCCATCCTCCTTATAAGCAGGAACGAGGATCGCCATCCGCAGCCCCCCGGTTTCCCCCGCCGGCGGAGTTGCCTTCGCGAGCCGCCTTCCCAATAGCCGCCCGCCGACCGACAAACTGAATAAATAGAAAACCGTTATGGCGAAGTAAAAAAACAGGAAATAAAAAAGGTACTCAGGTATGGAGGCCATAACTTTGTTTGCGTCTAAAATTAATCAAATTTTCCCATATGAGTCCATGGCTTTTGGTCCTCATAATTAGCTGTTTATTAGTGTTTTATAACTACATTGGCTATATCCTGCCCGTTTACTTGTGGAACCGTCTGCAAAAGCCCGCCGACCCCGCGCTCCCGCTGCGCCCCAAAGACTGGCCGACCGTCTCGTTTATCGTTGCCGCATACAACGAAAAGGACTGTATCCGGGAAAAGATCCTCAACTCCCTCGACCAGGACTACCCTGCCGATAAACTCGAATTTATCTTTATTTCCGATGGCTCGACCGACGAAACCCCGCAGATCGTCGCCGGCTACAACCGCATCCGCGGCCTCCATGAAACCGAGCGCAGGGGCAAATCCGCCGCCATCAACCGCGCCGTCACATTCGCCCGCAACGAGATCCTGATCTTTAGCGATGCCAATACCATGCTGAACCGCGAAGCTACCCGCCAAATCGCCCGCCACTATCTGGATCCGAAGGTCGGCGGCATCGCCGGCGAAAAGAAAGTGCTCGCCACAAATGCGGGCGCCCGGGAGGTCGGTGACGGCGAAGGCCTCTACTGGAAATACGAATCCTTCCTTAAACGGCAAGACTCGCAATTCTATTCCGTGGTCGGCGCCGCCGGCGAGCTTTTTTCCCTTCGGACCAGCCTCTATGAGCCGCTGCCGCACAACATCATCCTGGACGATTTTGTCCTTTCGTTAAAAGTCGCGCAGAAAGGCCACCGCGTCCGCTACGAACCCAATGCATTTGCCATGGAACTTCCTTCCTTCTCCATGGCTGACGAACAAAAGAGAAAGGTCCGCATCGCCGCCGGCGGCTTCCAGGCCATCGGCCTCCTCACCCCGCTCCTCGCCTTCTGGCGATATCCCCGGCTGACCTATCTCTACCTGTCGCATCGCGTATTCAGATGGGCGCTGAGTCCGCTTTGCCTCATCCTGGCCTACGTGTCGAATCTCATCTTGTTTATAAAAGATCCGAAGATGATCTTTGGCGCCCTCCTGGTGGCGCAAACCGCCCTCTACGCCATGGCCGTCCTCGCCGCATGTTTCCCCGGCCTCAAAAAAAAGAGCCGGCTTGTCAAGCTCGGCTCCTATTTCGTATTTATGAATGTCTCCGTCATTCTGGGCTTCTTCCGTTTCCTTCGCGGCCGTCAGGCCGCCACCTGGGAAAAAGCCCGCCGGGTTCAATCCCCCGCCTGACTACAACTTCACTACCTGCGCAACATGTGTGTTGCCACCTACCATCACCTTTACTACATAGCTGCCTGCAGGTAGCGTGCTCATCGGAACGCGGATGGTCGTCGTACCCGTGCCGATCGCTTCCTGCTGCAAACTCATCCGCTGACCACCCACCGTCCACAACTCGATAAAGGCCGTTCCCGGGCTGACCGCGTTGATCTGCAGCTGGGCGTCGGTACTTCCCTTCGCCGGGTTGTTCAACACGTTCACCGCGAAATCACCCGCGCCGATCGTAGCCGATACGACCTTGCTATAGATCGATTTTCCATCCTGATCCGTCTCGAGAACCCGGTAGTAATGCGTGCCCGCGCCTGCATTCTCATCCACATAACTGTATGCCTTTTGCCCCGCGATATTGGAAACTGCGCCGATCTTGCTAAAGGTCGCCCCATCGGAGGACCGGTCTATCTCGTAACTGCTGGCTTGCTCGTTATCCCCGACGGTCCAGTTGAGGTCAACATTCGATCCGCTCGGCCGCGCCGTGAACGTGATAAAATTGACCGGCAGCGGCGTTGTCCCACTGGCACTGGTGATCACCGCAAATACATTTCCGTTCGGCAGGTTCACCGCCGTAAAATGTGCGACATTTCCCGTAAAACCGGAAGGGGTGTAGAATTCGGTGTTCCCGGTGGAGAAGGTCGGATCACCCGCATCATTTACCATCAACCGGAAATCCGTTGTCGTTCCGATCGTCCCCGTCGTCGTTATCCCCGTGAAATCGAAGTCGAGATTCACCCGGTTTATATTCGTATTCTGCGCCCACCAGTTCCGTCCCAGCCGTTGCGAGCCGGCGGCGGCCACCGGCAGGTCGAACGGTATCTCCGTAAGCGAATTGTTATCATGACCGATCATCAGAAATTGCTGGTCGATGCTCAGGACATCGAATGCCGAAAGCGTGATATTACCGGCGCCGCTTTGCCCGGCGCCATTGCCCGAACCGGTGTTGGCGCTGTTCGACTGGGAAATCGCGAGCCCGGACGTATTATCCAACCCCAGCCCGAAGACATCGTGATTGTATGTCGCATTCGCCGTAGCATCCCATACGGTCGTCCCGGCCGACGACACCAGGCTGGTCCCCAGATGGACCCCGTATTTCATCGCGAGGTAGGACATGATCTGATTGCGCGATGCCCCGGCATCCACCGGATTGCTGTACACGATCAACTCGCCGAGATTCCCGATGAAAGGCTCTTCCGTCGGAACATTCCGCGACCCCAGCCGGTTGACGAGGTTGGATAAGTTCCGATCCGTCAGCGCCATGTTCGCCGGGTCGGTGCTCGTGATCGAAGGGGCACCCGAAAAATTTGTCTGATCGACCTGTTCGCAGTCGTTGGTATTCTGCGCCTTTATATCCACCTCGCTAATGTACATTTGATTTGGGGTATACAGCATCCCGAGCGCCTGGGTAAACGGTGCGATCTCCGGCTGATCCCCGTACTGGCCGTTGTACAACCAGATCCCGGCGCCATCGCCGGACGACCCCGTCGACCGCTGCGACCAGATCCGCTGCGGGGTGGTATTGGCGACATTGGAACGCCACACCGCAAACATGGCATAACCCGGAGTGCCCGCCGGGATCGGCGCCGAAGCACCGGTTGGTCCATCCATCTGCTGGGCTCCGTTAAAGAAAACACTGGGAAGGAAATTAAACGTGGAAGTCTGGACGATCGGCCGGTTTGTCGCCACCGAAGTAAAGACATTGGCGTTGTTAAAGTAGGTCCAGCTGTTCAGGCTGTCCGTGGAGGATAAAGTTCCCGCGGCATCTGCCCGCAACCATAGGGCCAGCCCGCTACTGACACCACCCGGGGACTGCGCTACGGCCGCTGTCGAGACAAATGCCAGGGTAATGGAAAGGCACAGACCGGTGGTTAACAGGTAAATTTTTTTCATACGCGTTGATTAAATATAAGGAATGACGATTGAACGAAAAGGCAGATCACGTTTTCACGGGAAGAATGAAAAACGGCCCTTCACGGATGGACTTTTAAAAAAACGAACGATCTTTTCGGGGGATTTTGGATCGGATGGAACCTCGTAAAGATACTCTTTTTGCCCATCAGGCAAAAAATAATAACCAACCCCTGCTATTTAGGCCAAATTCTTGCAATAATTCATTAAGCATATTATCTTTACACCCGTGCATCATCCAACCTGGGGAAGATTCCGTTCCCTTTTATAGTATAAAAATATCTGATATATTACCTATTCAAAGCCATTGTAACTCGTATTCTCAACTAAAAAGTGCAAATGGATTTTATTTATCTGTTCAGGGTACTGATGAAAAAGAAATGGATCATCCTTGGATCCGCCCTGATCGCAGCGTTGATCGCCTTTGTCTTAACCCGTAACCAGCAGCGGAAATACAAGTCGTTTGCCCAGTTCTCCACCGGCTTCACACAGACCGATGAGATTACCGTGAACCCCAACACCGAAGCCCCCGTCTTTAACGGCGACGAGGTCAAGTTCAATAACATCATCGTTACGGCTACTTCCCCGACGGTGATAAGCCTGCTGTCATATTCCCTCATTATCCACGACCTGGAGAACCGCTATCCCTTCCGGGTACCCAAGGAAAAAGATCTCCAGTCCCCGCTGTACCGGTCGATCGACAAAGCGGAAGCCATCCGCGTATTTTCCAACAAGCTGGAGACGATGACGCCGCTCAACTCCTACAAAGCGGAAGACCGGGCGCTCCTCGAATTTCTAACCATGTACGGGTACGACTACAAGGATTTGTTGTCCGACCTGCCCGTCTATCGCGTTCAGCGCACGGACTATGTCCAGATCGAGTTTACATCGGGGAACCCGGAACTTTCGGCCTTTGTTGTCAATACCCTTTATACCCAATTCCTGCGATACTACCGTACCGTCAAGGCTGGCCGCTCGCAGGAATCGATCGATACCTTGCAAAGCATGGTCGACAGAAAGAAACAGGAACTGGATGCCAAGAACGATCAGCTCCGCAAAGAAGGCATCGCCAACGTCGGCCAGGAGAACGGGGCAAAACTCGAGATGATCCTTAACCTGCAATCCATGCTCACCGATTTCGAGACCAAACAGACCGCGGACCGAAACCAGCTTGCGCAGGTCAACGAGCAGCTCACCAACATGGGTGTCACCGCCACCCCCGGAAAAACGAACCCCAACAGCACCACGAATGACGAAATCCTCCAGTTGCGCAACGCCGTAAACAAAGCGTACACCGATTGGATCAACAGCGGATCTTCCGACGACGCCCTCAAAGCGAAATATGACAACCTGAAGAAAGAATACAACCAGAAAGTAGCCAGCGCGCAAACCAGCACGAATACCATCGACCCGACCACCGGCACCACCGAAAAGACAAAGCTGGTGGACAAGAAGAACCAATTGGAGGTAAACCTTCGCTCGTATGCCCAGAATATCGCGGATCTCAGTAGCCGGATGGCCGCTCTGAACGCTAACCTGACAAATGACGCCTCCAAGGCGGCGGCCCTTCGGTCCCTGGAAAAAGAGGCGGAGCTGGCCAACAAGGAATACCTGGACGCCAAACAACGCTTCAATGATGCCAACGATATCATGGCTTCATCGGTAAACAACTTTAGGCTGGTCATCGCGGGCCAGCCGTCGCTCGAACCGGAACCCTCCAAACGACTGCTGATCGTCGGTCTGGCCGGTTCCTTCGTGTTGATCCTCGCCATCCTGATCATCAGTTTGTCCACCTATATGGACTCCTCGCTGAAGACCCCGGTCATCTTTGCAAAGACGGTCAACCTGAAACTGCTCAGCATGGTGAACTTCGCCAACCTGCGCAATAAAACACTTTCCGAGCTCATCATCGAACCCGCCCACAAGGCGCAGCATTCGCACCGCTCCACCCGGTCGGCCGCGAACCCGAATGCAACGGACGAAAATAACCGCCAGAACGTTTTCCGCGAGTCGATCCGGAAACTGCGATTTGAGATCGAGCGGAGCGGCAAACGCAGTTTCCTTTTTGCCAGTACCAAGAAAGGCGAAGGAAAGACCACCCTCATCCAGATGCTGGCCTTCAGCCTTAGCCTCAACAAAAAGAGAGTCCTGATCATCGATACCAACTTTAGCAATAACGATCTTACCGTGCAACTGGATGCCGACCCTATCCTCGAACATATCCACCCGGAGGATGGCAACCCGCGGAGCCTGCTCGAACAGGTCCGCGAATCGGCAAAGAACGTCATTGCGGAATCGGTCTACGTCATCGGCTCGAAAGGGGGCGACTACACGCCTTCCGAGATCCTGCCGCGCGAGAACCTTCTGCACCAGCTCGATGCGCTCAAAGCGGACTTTGATTATATCCTGCTGGAAGGTCCCCCCCTCAACGACTTCTCGGATGCGAGGGAACTTTCGCAGTATGTAGAAGGCGTAATAGCCGTCTTCTCATCCCACCACGTCATCAAACAGATCGACAAGCAATCCATGAGCTTCTTCCACGAACTTAACGGAAAATTCTGCGGTGCGATCCTAAACATGGTAGATCTTGAAGACGTCAACGCCATATAAAACACCCTTTTAACCTTATGAACGGAACATCCAGGAAAAAACGCGCTCTACCCCGCCTGCTAACCATCCCTACCTTCGTGATCCTCCTGCTTACCCAACAACCGGCTCGGGCGCAGCACGTGGGCGGCAGCCGCAGCAGGACCGACAGCAATTCCACCTTATTCCGGAATGGCCGGCCTACCGGCTCCCTGAACCCCGACTCCCTCATCCAGGAACGGCTTGTCCAGCTGGCGCTTACCGGTCCCGTATATTCCGTGTCTACCCACCAGATCAACTACGCGGAATATAACCTCGTACGCGCCAAACGCACCTGGCTGAACCTGTTGAGCATCTCGGCCGACTACAACGATCAAACCTTCGCAAAGCAAAACCCCGCTGTGGGCTATGTCTATCCCAAGTATTTCTTCGGCCTCACTATCCCGATCGGCCTTTTCTTCACGATGGGACCCGACATAAAAAAGGAGCGGGAGAACGTCGCCATCGCACACGACAACCAGGACCAGCTCGCCCGATCCATCCGCGCCGAAGTGCTGAGTAAATACGCCCAATACAAGACCTACGGAAGCCTCCTCGCCGTCCAGACCAATGTCGTCGACGATGAAGAGGCCCTGCGCAGACAGGTCGAAAAGAAATTTCAGGACGGTTCCATCACCATCGACCAATACAACCTCGCCAACAAGATCTACGGCGAAGACCTCACGAAGAAGCTGAACCTGCAGCTGCAACTGGACCTCCTGAAACTCGATATCGAAAAAATGATCGGTGTCAACCTCGAAACCGTCTTAAGAATCAGGTAATGAAAAAGGTCCGCGACTGGTTCGCCTCGGCATTTAATACAAACGTGCTCCAGAAGAGCCGGATGGCCTGGGTCGACTACCTGCGCGGCATCGCCATCATTCTCGTCGTCTACCGCCACGTGCTGCTGGGCATCGGGAACAGCGGGATGATCCTTCCTTCCGCCTGGCTCGATGCCAATATTATGTTCTTCAGCTTCCGTATGCCCCTCTTCTTTATCCTCTCGGGCATCTTTATCACCGGCAGCCTCGCCAAAAAAAGCCTCGGCCGGATCATCTATTCCAAGTTCGAATTGCTGCTCTACCCGTACCTGATCTGGTCGGTCATCCAGATCACCATTCAGATCGCGGCGGCCCATTGGACGAACGCACATCGGACACCAAAGGATTTCCTTTACATATTCTACCAGCCAAAAGAGCTTGACCAGTTCTGGTACCTGCCCGCCCTCTTCAACTCGACGATCATCTATCTGCTCACAAAGTCAAAACTGAAACTCCACGGCTGGATGCAGATTATCCTGGGTCTCACCCTGTTTTTCCTTTCCCGGTATTGCAGAAACGTCAGCATGATGTCCGACTGGATGGAATTCTATATCTTCTTTGCGATCGGCGATACCATCTCTTCCTTTTTCTTCCGCGGGAATGTTCAGGCCTTTTTGCAAAACCGGTGGACCTTTCCGATACTTTTTCCCTTTTTTATCGCCACGCAATTCTATTACCTGCATCTCTATGATACGAGCCCCGGCAACGACGTACCATTGGCCCTATTCCTCCCGATCGCCCTCTTCGGCTGTTTAACGATGTGTACCCTGGCCTATCGCCTGCAAGCCTGGAACATCCTTCGCTTTCTCCGTGTACTGGGTTATCACTCTCTTTATATCTATGTCATGCACGTCATCGTCGCCGCCTTTGTCCGCGTCATCCTGACAAAGGTATTCGGCATCCATCAACCGGTTGCGCTGCTGCTCATCGGCATCACTTTAGCCTCGACGATACCCGTCATGATCTACAACCTCTTTATATTCGAAAAGCCGCTCTTTTTCCTGTTCTCACTCCGCCGCTATGCCAAAAGACCGTCCGTCTCCCAAAAAACAAGTAAATTGATCCTGCATGAACAGACGTAAAGCAATCGGCAGGATCATCCTCGCCGGCGTCGGCGGAGTCCTCGCCTTTGGCGGTTACAAGTGGTATGAAGTGGCCAGACACCCCGATCTTGCCTGGCTCGAACATCAACAGGACCTGCTGGCAGCCCTTGCCGACACGATCATTCCTCCGACGGATTCCCCCGGCGCCCGTCAGGCCGGCGTGCAGGACTTCATGATCGTGCTCCTGAAAGACTGTACCGACCGCCATACGCTCAACAAGTTCATCGATGGCCTCAAAGACCTGGAGTCGCATTGCCGATCAAAATACAATACCTCTTTTGCCGGTTGCTCCGGGGCCGACCGGATCGCCACGCTGACCCGTTTCGAAAAGAGGGACCGGCCGCTCCCGGGTATCTGGGGCAAAGCCGAATCGCGCTACCTGGGGAACCCGTTTTTCAGCACATTAAAAGAATACACCGCCCTGGCTTATTGTACCTCCGAGCTTGGCGCCACCCGCGGTCTGGCCTATGTCCCCGTGCCAACCGAATATCACGGGTGCCTGCCGCTGCAACCGGGACAACCCGCCTGGGCGACAAAATAAGGAACACATGGGCGCTCAACAATTCGACGCGATCGTAGTAGGCTCCGGCATTAGCGGCGGCTGGGCGGCCAAGGAACTTTGCGAAAAGGGCCTGAAGACCCTTGTCCTCGAAAGAGGCCGGAACGTCGTACATATAAAGGATTACACAACCGCCTTTATGGCGCCCTGGCAGTTCCCTCACCATCTTCAAAAGAGCGTAGAAGACTATATCGAGAACCCTGTTCAAAGCACGACCTACGACGAAGGCAGCAAACATTTCTTTGTCAGCGACCGGGAGCATCCTTATATCCAGGAGACACCGTTCAATTGGATCCGCGGCTACCAGGTCGGCGGCCGCTCGCTTACCTGGGGAAGACAATGTTACCGCCGGAGCGACCTCGATTTCGAAGCCAACGCAAAAGAAGGCATTGCCGTCGACTGGCCCATCCGCTATAAGGATATCGCACCGTGGTATGACTACGTCGAAGACTTTGTCGGCATCAGCGGCCAGGCTGAGGGCCTCTCCCATCTGCCGGACGGGAAGTTCATCCCGCCAATGGAAATGAACTGTATCGAGGACCATTTCAGCAAACAGATCCGCCGACTTTACAGCGACCGGATCGTCACCCATGCCCGCGTGGCCAATCTGAGCCAGGGCTGGAAGGGACGCGGTCCCTGCCATTACCGGAACCTTTGCACCCGGGGCTGCCCCTATAGCGGCTATTTCAGCAGCAACGCTGCCACGCTTCCGGCCGCCGCCGCCACGGGCAATATGACCCTCCTGCCCGATTCCATCGTGACCGAAGTCATCTTCGACGAACAGACCGATCGCGCAAAGGGCGTCCGGGTCATGGATGCCCATACCCGTCAGTTCACCGAATACCATGCCCGCATCCTGTTCCTGAATGCATCGACCATCGCTACCGCCGCCCTGTTGCTGAATTCCACTTCCCGCCGCTTTCCAAACGGCCTGGGGAACAGCAGCGGCCAGGTCGGCCATAACCTGATGGATCATTTTATCGGCACCGGCGCCCAGGGCGAATCCGATCTCTTCAAAGATCACTATTACTCGGGGAGAAAACCTTCCAGCATCTATATCCCGCGATTCCGGAATATCAACGCGGCCACGACCCGCAAAGACTTCCTTCGCGGGTATGGCCTCCAGAGCGCCGGCGGCCGTCTCGAATGGCAGGCGCGGACGCAATCCATTCCGGGATTCGGCAACGACTTCAAAAAAGCTTTGCTGCAACCCGGCCCCTGGTATATCTGGATGGGCGGCTGGGCCGAAACCTTGCCCTATTTCGACAACCGGATCACCCTCGACCCGGACAAAAAAGACCAGTGGGGCCTCCCGATCGTTCGCGTCAATTTCGAATACCACGCCAACGAAGAGGCCATGCGCAAGGATATTCAGGCTTCATCGGAAGAAATGCTCCATGCCGCCGGTTTCACCAATATCCATTCTTATAGCCATACCGATCCTCCGGGTACCGCGGTCCATGAAATGGGAACCTGCCGCATGGGTAAAGACCCGCGCACCTCCGTTCTGAATGCCTGGAATCAACTGCACGACGTAAAAAATGTCTTTATCACCGACGGCAGCTGTATGACCTCCGCCGGCACGCAGAATCCGTCGCTTACCTACATGGCATTGACCGCCCGGGCCTGCGACTACGCAATCTCCGAAATGAAAAAGCTTAACTTATGACACCGCCTTCTCCGGCCTTTTGCGTGTCGTCAACGCCTGCAGCCGCGGTTTCAGCCTGAGAAAGAACGACTCGAAATAGTCAAACGACAACCACGAGACCAGCACCGTAAGCCCGATCGATAGTATATACAAAAGAATATTCTGAACCACCGCATTCGCCGTCACCGCCCGCACGATCGCAAAAGCAATCCCGATACACATCATGTGATACATGTAGATGCCATAGGATATCTTCCCGAGGAAATTCAGGACCGGCGTCTCCAGATGGAAAATATTCCGCGGGTTTAAGGCCCCGTTGACGACGACGATCGAAAACAATACACAAAAGATCCGCAGATCGATCCCTTCTTCGTCGCGGAGTACGTAGAAGCTGGCCATCGACAGACCGACCAGCGCCGCAAGCACCATCCACTGAACCGGCAACGAGAACAAAAATGTTTTCAAGC
The DNA here is from genome assembly GCA_035501395.1 of Puia sp. Taxonomy (GTDB): domain Bacteria; phylum Bacteroidota; class Bacteroidia; order Chitinophagales; family Chitinophagaceae; genus Puia. The sequence continues at coordinate 113,579 of DATJWK010000189.1, read as the reverse complement.
CGCTTTCGCGTTTATAGATGAGCGTGCTTGCCAGACAGCCCACCGCAATGCAGCCGAGATATTTTAGCTGCTCCATCACCGCTCCCAGCACGCCCGCCGATATATGCCTGTCCAGATGGAATACCCGGATCAGTAACCGAACGATCTCGGAAGCACATGCCAGCAGGCAAAATACAACGACCAGCGTCTTCCGCTTCCGGAAAATGCGCATGACGGCCGGCTGAATGAGGTAGAATTGCTCTTCCACGATGATACTCCACCGCTGATCGGAATAGGGGATATAGAAATGCGTGAAATTCGGGATGATCAGGAGTACATTCACCAGGCCAAGCGCCGTCATATGCTGATACATCTCGTCCGACTGCCCCGGTATCTTCAATGCGGGGATCCGGTTCAATATCAGCAAGCCCAGCAGCACCACCCAATAATACAACGGCCAGATCCGCAGGATCCGCCGGATATAGAAGTCCTTGAGCCTGATCGTATGCGTCGTCGCCAGCTCGTTGAATAAAAGCGATGTGATGAGGAATCCGCTCAGCGAAAAGAACAACGCGACCCCAATCTTCCCGAAGATCGGAAAGTATTGCACATTCGACACTCCCCAGATGATCCTGACAAAGTCGACATGACCGATCATCACGATCGATGCCCCGATCGCCCGCAGCCCATTCAGATTGGGAAAGTATACGCTTGCAGCCTTGGCCATCTCGCCTTGATTGAAGTTAATAATACCGCACATTCACGCCCCATGGGAGCTCTTTCTGATACGCTTCGAGACTTTGCCGCAAGTAACCTTTCCCTCCCGGATCGATCGCATAGAACGAGACGACGCTGTCGCCACAGATCACATTATTGGGGATGGTCCATGTGGCGACCTTGTTCCAGCGGCTCAGCAACGAATCGCTGAACCAGCTGTCGAAAACAATCGCGATCGGCGCCTTCTCACTGCGGCTCAGACTATCCAGAAACGACGGGGTCCAATAATTATTTTTTCGGCTGCGGGCAACTTTGATATTGGCCAGACCCCAGAGATCCAGGTTTTTAGCCGATTTGTAATAGGAGATTGCCCCGATGTCGTTTGCAGCCACCACGCTGTCGTCATAATATTGGTGCAGGAAATGGCCCATCTGATACTGCTGGCTATAGACGTTTAAACTGGCCTGGGTAGCCTTTCTGAACGCCGCCGCTACCCGCACCACCATCGGCAACAAGAGCGCAAACAGCAAAAAGATCATAACCACGGGCCGTAGCCGGATCTTTTCCGCGAGGCCGGCGCCATACTTATACAATATCAGGCCCACCACCACCACCGAAGACAATATCAGGTAAGCCTCATAGCGATAAAACCATCCCGTGGACGCGAGCGTCACCTGGAAGAACGTCGAAACCGTGAGCACCAGTAAGACATACACGTATCGTCCATGTCGGGGCAGACTGCCGGAAAAGAACAGGAAGGTCAATGGCAACAGGATGAGCAAGTGCTGTGCGGCCACCGTGCTGATCCCAGCCATCGAAATCGTCAGTTTCTGTAATACCACATTGAACACAAACGAGACCACCCCGCCGAGCGACAGTTGCGCACCCTCCGATTTCACCATAACCGAGTTGGGCAGGAAATAACTGCCCTTCGAAATACTATACGCGCCAAAAATAAAGATCGGCAGCGCGCACAGGAAGCCAAGCAAGAACGCGCTACCCACCCGTCGCCTGGTCAACAGAATGCAACACACCACCCCCACCGCGAAGGCCCCTTCATACCGGATCGCGCAGGTGAGAATGCCCCAGACAATCAGCGACGCCGGGATCCTCAGCCGGTCCTTTTCCGTTTTATCGATCCCTTCCAGCCATTCAGCCGCACCGAAAATGAACAAAAAGGAGAAGAGACATTGCAGCGTGTGCTCCATCCCGCTATACACCAGGATCGGCAAGGGAGTGATCACCACGACCGCCAGTAAGATCCAGGCCTGCCCGCGAATTCCTACCCCTTCCCGGATCAACCGCCGCTGAACGGCAACCAGCAATACAGACCCGGCGATCAGGTTGATCACAAACGGGATGATGATCTTCGCGCCAAACAGCTTGAACAGGCTCGCCAGGAGCAAGGTATACAGGACGGAAGACGACGCCGATTCGAATTCATGACCGGCGATCCCCCAATTCCCCTGGAAAGCCAGGTTCTTTGCCACCGCCATATGAATAAAGGTATCGTCAAGCGGGTACACAAAGGCCCCGTGGGTGTAATGCAGGACCTGCGCTTCCAGCAGCGCCACCAGCGCCAGGAATACCAGCAATGCCAAAAAGAGGGGCAGATAGGGTCGGTTGGGGGGCGGGGCTTTTTCTCTCACTGGGGGATATTTATATCATTAACTGATTTGAGCGTCAAAATCCTTCAACCGCAGGATGATCGCGATCATCGGGTAATAGATAACCATATCCGTGATCTGTCCGACCGCATCCTGCGCAAACTCCGCCACATAAAAGGAAAACATACAGCATGTGGCCGCCGCATATATGTTCTTTGCTTTTTCCGTTGCGGAAGCAAAATATCCATGTATCCCGGCTCTTGCGACATAGAAATACAGGATCAACGCCAGTAATAAACCGATCCAACCGATCTCGAGCGCTTTCTTCATATAACCGCTGTCGGGCGGAAAACCGGCCAGGAAATGACCGGGATTGTATATGGCGCCAAACGGACCCGTCGTGCCAAGCCCGCCGCCGATCGGATGCGCATAGATATAGGGCTGCACCCGCTTGCGGTTGATCGACCGGACGTTGAACGATTCATCCTTATTGCCGGTAAACGTCGTCCGGAAACGGTTGATCGTGGCATTGCCCGAAAAAGGCCCGAACATCAATACGGCAAAAACCGCCAGCGCCAGAGCGGAAAAGACGATCGTGCTTCGCTTGTTGATCGTTAGCGGAACAAAAAGAGCCAGTCCCCCGACGGTCATGGCGTTCGCGGTACGTGTCCCCGAAAAGGCCATCCCCATCAGCATCAGGCAGACGCCGGGGAAGATCACCCACTTCACCTTGGACCGCCAGGGGCCGGTCAGCAGGATCAGGAAGAACACCGACGAGGCCGCCATGACGATCGCAAATCCTTGCGGGTCCGCCATGGTGGAGAACTTCCGGTAGTCTCCCGCAATATAGATGAGCACCGAGCGGGCCTGGTCCGACAGGACCCAGTTGATCTCATAATCGTATAGTCCGTGGAACTGCTGAAAACAGCCATACGCCGCCACAATCGACGAAAAAGTAAAGACGACGATCACAAATCGCCGGACGGCGCGCCAGTTATCAAAGACCGCATAGGCGGCGAATAGAAGCAGGATCGTCATCAGAAAAGCCCGGACCGCACCGATCCAGCCCTCGATCGACCGGGCCGAGGGATTGAACAGTTCCAGCAGGAGAAAGAAAAAGATTATGAGCATCCAGCGGACGATCGCCGAGCGGGTAAATTCATTGAAGGTCTGCCGCCCCGTCTTGCCTTTTACAAAGATCCCAAGGAAGGTGGCGACGATCAGTATATTGGAAACGACCCCGACGGGGAATTGATCGTTGAAAAAAAGCCGCGAAAAATAAAAGGCAAAAAACGAGTAAACGATATTGATATAAAGGCCTGCCTCGGCATTAAGGAGACAAACGATGACGACCGCCAACCCGATCAGGCCGCCGAACATCCCGATCCCCATGACCATATTCTTGGCCAGCAGCACACCCAAGATGATCGCCAGGCAAAAGATCAGGTAAACCCACCACTTTTTGTCCTGTGGGCCCCGAAATACCCTGCCTTTCTTTTTCCCGCTGATTGTAAGCATAGAATCAGAAAAAGAGGATTTTGACAGCCATTCCGCAAAGGGCCAGCGCGACGACCAGGGTTACAAATTTCTCATGAGCAGACGACCCTTCTTTTTTCATCCATCGACAATTTACACACAAGATACAACCAATCAGCTATTTAATGAAACATGGGGCGCCGTTGCCCGTGCGGTCTTTCTGTCCTTCAGCCGGATGAACCAGGATTCGTAGAAACGGTAACTTACCCGGGAAAAGCCATAGACCAGCAGCACATACGGCACGAAGAGTGCGATCCGGATCGCTGTTCCGTCCGAAGGCAAAAACCGGTCCATTACATAGGTCATAATCGCCCAGTGATAAATATACATCCCGTAAGACACCTTGCCGATCTCCACCATCCACCTGGTCTCCAAAAGCCGCTTCGCCAGGCTCAGCCGCTGCCCGACCCGTTCGCTGACCAATACGAGGATGAACGAGGCAAAGAGAAAATTCAACAGCGTATAACTCCATACATGCTGATCATTGCGCATCTCCGCGTGGCCATATCCAAGGTCGGAAAGATAGGAATGACCGGTATCCATCCCCAAATGGTTCAGGGCGCCCGCCATGACCACCAGCAAAACCGCCGTCGTCAGGATACGGGAGGGCCGCCGCACCTTCCGATCGAGCGACATCACGGAGATTAATCCACCCATGCAGAATGCATCGAGATGGCTGAGAGTATTCCAGTACACCGCATCGGCTGCCACATGCATGTCGGGTGTCCGGCCGGAATAATAGATCCCAAGCCCGTATCGAGCCAGCGGCGCCGCCGCAATGATCAATAGCATCCCGGCCCGGATCGCCCTGGGCGGACAAAGCAATATAAAGAACGGAAAGATCAGATAAAATTGCTCTTCTATCGACAACGACCATAAATGCGTAAACAGCGGATTTACCAGCCACCCGGGCATAAGCCGGGTATAATTTATCGTATACGTCGCGAGCCAGGGGATGAATGTTCGGTAATACCCCGGAAAATGAAAGAACAAATAGGTAGCTCCCAGGAAGATCAGATACCCGTAATATAATGGGAAGATCCGGAGCGTCCGGCGGACCCAAAACTTCCTGAACCGCGGCCACAACGCCTCATCCTTGAATTTCTCCTGCCACAGGATCCGCGTGATGAGGAATCCCGACAACACAAAAAAGAGCTGCACACCCGCCCAACCGAAATAATTCAGCTGATAATGAAAGCTCATCACCAGCAGGATCGCCACCGCCCTCAACCCGTCCAGACTTCGAATATACCCTTTGCTCATTAGCTGGTAAAATACAAAAAAAGTAAACAATGACCCCGAAGGATCACTGCTTACTTTCTTTATGTCAAAAGATCATGATATCCGCACCGCTATTGTCTGATCATCTTGATGATCTTCATGGTCTTCTTGTCGGAATACATAACCCGTACAAAGTACACCCCGTTTATCGCCGCCGCGCCGGGCGCGATCATGAGATAGTTGTTGCCTTGCGTCAGGTTGTCGAATTCCTTTTGATACAGCGGTCTGCCCGTCACGTCGAACACCGTTATCTGCACGTTCTCATTCATCGTCTCAACCGGCACCTGGACCGTGAACTGATAGCGGAACGGATTCGGATAGGCGTTCAGTGTCTTCAGCGCCTGCGTGCTGTCGCTGGTGAGTGCCAGTGCCGTCCGGGTTACCGCATCGGTCGTGGTGGATGTACCACCCGGAACAGGCGGAACGTTTCCGGTCGGCATCAGCGAGTGACCCTGTACGATCACCGCATTCATCAGTGCGAATTGTGACTGGTCGTCGCTGGTCGTACACGTGATGTTGATGTTACCATTGATATCGGGCGCAACGTTAAAGATCGTCACTTCGCCGGTTTCATTCAACGTGGCGTTCAGGATCGCGATCTTGCCGTTGGCCGTATAGGTAGCATTGTTATCACCACCGAGGTTCGCACTGCCGAAGAAGGTCAGATCGTACGTCATATTCATATCCAGACCGGTGAGCTGAACGGCCCCGAACGTACCCGGGAACAGCCCATAGCTCGCCTTCATGACCGCATCCGGAACAACACCCGAGTTATTGCCGGTTTGCATACCGCCGGCGTAAACGCCACCCCAGGTCCCCGTCTGCACCTGGCCCATATTCGTGAGGTTGCCGTTAATATCGAAGAAGTTATTCCAAACCTGGCCCAGTGTCGGCTGGATCGAGATATTGTTCCAGGGCGCGGCTGCCACAAAACCGACCGAGTAGCTCAGATCGATGATCGTCGCGTACGGATTGGCGTAGACCGCATTGCTGTACTTCGATTGCGTACTGCCGTTGACCGAATTCACGGTATAGAAGTAGTTCGCATTGGCCTTCACCGTGTTGTCTACATAGTTGCTCGTACCCGCCGGGAGCGTAGCGATCAACTGGTAGGTGCTGCCGAGGCTGTCCGTACCACGCCATACCTGCTCTGCCGTCTCGCCCGAGCTCCGTATCTGCCATTGCAGGCTTACCGAGTTGCTGGTCATCGCTTTCACGATGAGACCCGTCGGCGCAAGCAGGTGCAGGCTACTGTCATAGTTCTCGATGATCAGATCGTTGAGGTAAGCGAAACTTTGACCGCTGGCCTTGGCGATACCCAGGTAGATATTGCCGCTGCCGTCCGGCACCACATGGTTCACGCGTACCGTATTGTTGATATTGTAGTTCGGATTCAGCGTGACTGTCTTCCCGCCTGCCGTGAAGTTGGTGATACCGCTTCCGCCAAAGTCAACACTGTTGAAGAATACGATATTGTACGCCTGACCTTGCGTGAGACCCGACAACCGGATCGTGTCGGTCCTGGTCGACTGTTCATAGTCACCACTGCGCATGACCGCATCCGGGAAGATGCCCGCGCCGTTGTGCGGCTGCATCCCGCCCACATAGCTACCCGACATTCCGTTGGTGAACGTGAAGGACATATTTGTCGTCGCCCCCTGGTCGTTGACCAGGCTGCCCATGCCGCTGTTGGCTGACGGCCAGAAAAGGAAGTTATTCCACGGCGTACCGCCAACCTGGGTACCATCCGACATATGGATGTAGGTCGAAGTAACCGCAGGATCGCGTACGACGATGCTGAATGTCGCGGTCCGGATCGAATCCATCTGGTCCACCGAAGTGACCGTCACCGTCGGATAAACGCCGGTGGCACCGGTAGTCGGGGCGATCACGATCGTAGCCGTACCATTGCCGTTATCGGTAAAGGTCGCGAATGGCGGCAACCCGTTCGCACTGAGGCTGACCATATTGGTGGTGTCCGCATTCGTCGTGATGGTTACCGTATCCACCTGGGCATAGGTCATATTCACATTGGCGATGGAGTTGATGGACGGTACCCGGTCTGCCGTGCTTACGCTGGCAATATTGCTCGGGGCCGAAACGCCATGCGAATTGAACGCTTCCACTTCATAATAATACGTCCGGTTGCTGCCGCTTGTGCTGTCGATATAGGTGGTGACACCTGCACCGGTGGCGCGGGGCAGCTGGACAAACGGTCCTGTCGGGCTCTGCGACCGCAGCACGTAGTAACCGGTCTCATTATATGCCGAGTCATACCAGCTCAGCTGTACTGCGCCGTTGGGTGCCGTACCTGCCGTCAGGGTGGACGGTTGGAGCGGCGCCGTGCCGTCATCGAAGGTCGATGAGATCACCAGCGCATTCAGATACCCGACCTTGGTGTTGGCGCCAAGACCCAGGTTGAAGGTAATGATCCCGCTTGCATTCGGCTGCAGCCCGCTCAGGGTTACCGTATTTTGTGTATTGTTCTGGACTTCCAGGCTGCCGCTCTTGCCCTGGCTGCTGTAAGTCGTCGTTCCGTTATCGAGTTGCGCACCCCAGACACTTCCGGAGTAGAAGGTCAGCGAATAGGTCTGCGACGGATTCAGACCGGTCACCTGCACACTGTCCGTGTTCGGGCCGGTAAAGACACCCGGATAGGAGCCGAAGAAGAAGTAATCTTCCTCTACCTTGTCGGGATAGATACCCGAGTTGTTCCCGGTCACCGGGCCGTTGTTGAACGTGATCCACCAGCCGGGTTGGAAGTTCAGCCCTACCGTGGTCGCGTTGCCCTTGCTGTCGGTGAAATTTGTCGCGGTACCGCTCGCGCTCATAAAGTTCCAGGGCGAACCGGCTACATCACCGGCACTGAACTGGACATAGATGTTCTGCGACGGGCTTACCTTATTGACCGTGATATGGAAGGTATCCGACGTGATGCCGCCGTTGCCGTCATTCGCAGTCGCCACCACAGTATAATTACCGCCATCGCCATAGTTGGGGTTCAGCTTGACCGTGTCCGTTCCATTCGCTCCCGGCGCCAGAACCGTATTGGCCGGCAGACCCGTAAAGCTGAAGGCGATAATATTGGATGGGTTCGCATCCGTAACCGTTATCGGCACACTCAGCGAACTTCCGGCATTCATCGTTACATCATGTACGGTATTGAAGACCGGCGGGAAATTATTGTTGACGATCAGGGTGAACGTGTCTGTCACGATCCCGCCCTGGCCATCATTGGCCGTCAGCGTGATGCCCGAATAGGCTCCCTGCTGGCTCGAATTCGGCGTAAAGGTCAGCGTACCCGTTCCGTTAGTCCCGCCGTTCGTAAAGGTGGCAAAGGGAGGCAGATTCGAAGCCGTAAGCCCGATCACATCCCCATCCACATCCGTTACATTCACCTTCACCGTGCCCGTATTGACATAGTTGAGGAACTGCGGCGATGCGATAGCGGCGAATACCGGCGGATTATCCGGCGTCGTACCATTCAGGCGGGCCGGGGCCGAGGCGCCACCCGGGCCATTGGCCACGACGCGATAATAATAGGTCTGGTGACCGAACAGCGCCGTATCCGTATACTGGCTGGCGGTTGCACCTAGGAGTGCCAGGATGTTGAAATGTGCGCTGTCACCCTGGGACCGATACAGCGTATAGCCCGTCAGCGTACCCGATGTATCCGACCAGCTGAAAGATATCTTCGAAGAAGAAAGAACATTTGTCTGGGTGATCGTCGGGGTCACCGGCGCCGATGGCAATGCAAGGGTCGTCGCGGACCAGCCGGCATATCCAAAGGCCGAATCCGGAATGGCCGATTGAGCGATCCCCGCGCCTGTGTTGGACCAGCTGACGGCCAGCGCGAATCCACCACCCGACTGCTCATACGATACATAGAAGGGATAATCTCCGGCTGTCAGTGAAATGGTACCCGAGCGTTGGGTCTGACCTTGCTGGAAGTTATTATTGACGACCACATTGGCCCACTTGTAACCATTGATGAACAGTTCGCTCGCATCATCCGAGCTGGTATAGAATGTCCAGGTACCGGACTTCGGGATATGGATCCGGCCAAGATACAGGAATCCGAAGTTAGTTGTCACGCTGCCGGCAGGCGCCAGCGAGATATTGTTCAAAATGCCGGATGAGACAACAGGGATGCCGCCGGCCGAATCGAAGTTGATCAGCGGATTAAAGGTACCCTGATAGAAGTTATAGAATAAGCCGCCAATCGATGCCGTATCATAGCCCGAACCGCCATTTTGGTTGATCGCCTGCACCTTATAATAGTATTTGGTGTTTGGCGACAATCCGCCGGCGTCCGTGTAAGACGTGGCTCCCGCCGGTGTGGTACCGACGATCTGCCATGGGGTCGTACCGGCGAGACTGCTATTGCGGTATACTTCAAAGCCGGTTTCGTTGCTGCTATTGTCCGTCCAGGTCACATTTATACTATTATACGAAGTGGCATGGGCGACTATACCCGTCGGCGCAGCCGGAACCGCACCCGTTGGTGTCGTGTTACCCGAGAAGTATTTCGCAGCGATCGGTATGGTAGTCGTGTTTCCGAATGCCTGTTGCGAAGACCACTGCACGCTGAATGCTTGCCCGGCCGAGGCGTGATAGTACTCGATGCAGATCGGATACACGCCCGCTGTGATCGTCCGGGAGGAACTGTTCACCGTTCTGGAGTTGTGCGACCCGTCGTCATTCACCGTCGCCTGTGACGTGGAAGATCCGGGCGTCAGTTGATTAAACCATAGAGCGCTTCCGCCATCGGATGTAAGGGTGAACCGGTACGTGCCCGTCACCGGGATCGTGATATAGCCGCTCCACAGATAGGCATAGTTCGTAGACTGTGTCGTGTTGGAAACGCTGGGAGCCGGCTGGGAGCCGACCATTTGCGGCACCAGCGTGGAGAAGTTGGGCAGTGCCGTCCAGGCATTTGCCGTGGTATAGTAGCTGAAGTTCAGCCCGCTGGAAACGATATTGGCGCTGACCTGGTTGCTGGGGTTCGAATAGTTGCCGCTCGCATCCACCGCTTTCACCACGAAGTCATACAATGCCCCCTTGCTCAGCCCGTTTACGATGATGCTCAGGTTCTGCGTCACATTTTCCAGTTGACCGTTCGCGTAGACCGCATAGTGATCGACACCGACATTATCCGTTGCCGCTATCCAGCTCAGCGTGGCCGATGAATTCGTCGTTCCGAGCAGTTGGAGGCCGCTTGGCGCCGTCGGCGGCGTTACGTCGCCCGGAAGCGACACAACGGCTTCATTGGACAACACGGCAGCGCCTGTCGTATCGACCGCGCGGACCGCATAGAAATATTTCCCGCCCGCGACAACGGTTCCATCCGTATATCCGAGCGAATCCCACATCGCCTGCGCCACCAACTGATACTTCCCGCTCTTCGTCCCCCGGTAAATTTCATACGCGGTCGGCGGGAAAGTCGGATTCGATACGGCCGACCAGGTCAGGCGCACGCTCGTAAACCCTTGCGGCGTAGCCACCAGCGAAGTCGCCGGCGGGGGCGGATTCGGACCGCTTGCCTTGACTACCGGAAAGGCCGGCGAAGCAAGACTGGAACAGCCCTGGAAGGGAAGAACATACGCTACATAATCGCCGGTCTTGCTGGCGCCTACGGTCAATGTCTGACTGGTACCCACCGTCGCACCGGTTTTCAAATATTTCCACGTGTACGTGGAGTCCCCTGCCGGCAACGTCAACGTCACCGTGGTGTCTCCCGCCGCATCCGGCAGAACGGCGCTCGCATTGTTCAACGTGGTGATCGGCGGCGTCTGCGTGCTGCCCTGAACCGTAATGACAACCGGCTTGCGGGAAAAGTCCGACCAATAGAAATTCCCTCGCTTTACCTGGACGTCGTAGGTACCCGGCTGGGTCGCAACGATCGAGTTGCTCGTCGCCCCCGGAATATTCACGCCGTTCAACCGCCATTGATACCCCTGTAACCCCGGCACGACGCCGATCGTGACCTTAATGGTCTGACCGGGACAGAAATTGGTCCGGCCAAACAACGGCCACGGATTTGCCTCATAAACATTATTGCAATAAGGCCAGAAATTGGGCTCCAGCCAGGTGCTGTCCCATGTATCATGACCCAACGTCGAATATTCCTTTAACGTGTAATTGGCCCCATACTTCAGCATCGAGTCCTGTACCATATACGCCAGTGAAGGCGGCGGGTCATTGTCCTTGCCGCCATCCAGGTTCCAGATGGGAGTATATTTGACGAGATTGATGACCGCTTGTGTACCATCCTGCGTCAGCGTAGCCGACATCGGGACGCAACCGGCAAAATACTGCGGAGCAGCCTGGAGATGAAGCCAGATGCCCTGGCCGCCGCCGGACAGACCGTTTTGGATCACCCGGTAAGGGTCGCCTTTATAATTGGATACCAGCGAATCGATCAGTGACTGGTAATTCAACTGCTGAGCGGTACCCCAGCCGTACTGCGTCTGCATGAAAACCGCATAGCCATCGAAGGTTCCGTTATCGATGGCCGTCTGGAATGGCTGCGCCCCATGCGCCAATTGGTCTTCATTGTCAGTGATCTTGGCGAATTCACCATCACCGCAATAGAAAATGATGATCGGGTAGCGTTTCCCGTCATTGGCCGTCGGATTGTACGACTTCGGAAAGTGGATACGAAAATCGGACCCATTGTAAATATAGGCCTTGTATTCGTTGGTATTCCACGACATCCGAACGGTGCGGATCCATTTACCGATCTTGCCGGCAGCCGGCTGGTTCGGGTTGTTGACCGACCCCGCGGGTGCTGTAGAACTGTAGGTATACACCGAATCGGTCGGGCTCATGGCAAGCTGAGCTTTTGCTTCCTGCCCTGCAAGCATGACGGCGAAGGCCAGTAAAAGAAAAGCTACTTTAGTAAAAATTTTCATGACTCTTAAGGTTAAAGGGGTCAACGCCACTAGGGTTTTATTATAAAAAAATTTACAACACAACGTTGAATAACCGGCCGGCTCCCTCACGCTCAGCCGCTGCATTTCCAAATCGCACGAATTCCGGCTTCCACACATCCCGCAAGCCGCCCGGACACACAAATGTCCCGCGGATAAGGATCTTCATTTTCGATTAAGGATAGTGACTTTTAAAATGTGCGGTACATGCACTGCATAGGTCTACGCGATCGGCATTGCATAGACATTGGTAGTGGTTGGATAGAATATTGAGGCGTTCAGAAGAAGACCGGCCTGGCCGGAAAGAAGAAAAAACCTGGTTATCAGTGGGAAATCAGATAGGAGAATAAGGGTTTTATAAATTCCGTTGCAAATCTACATTTTTATCCAGGATTGTGCAAATTTTACAGCGCAAAATTTTGATCAATTCGCCCGCAAAAATCCAGTCTTCACCGGCATTTCAGCGATCTGTCAAATTACCCAATCACCGGATTTTTCACAAGGGGGATCGGCCTAACCAATTCCCGGTAAATATTCTCATTTTTCCTCGCCAGATTCTCAACCGTATATTTATTATAAATACTTTCGATCGCATTCTTTTGCAACCGCTCGCGCAATTCCCGGTCGCTGCTGAGCTCCAGCAATGCCGTTTCCAGATTCGCTTCCAGTTCGTCGATCTCGATCAGCAATCCATTCTCCCGGTCGCGGATGATCTCCGGCGTTCCGTCCACATTCGTCCCGATGACCGCCTTGCCCATCGACATCGCCTCCAGCAGGGCGATCGGAAACGCCTCCCACAACGAAGGCAGCACATAGATGTCGGAGCTTGCCAGGACATCCGGAATGTCCGTCCGGAACGGTTGCAGGATCACTTTGTCCCCGATACCCAGGCCGGCGATCAGTTTGATAGCCGCCCCTTTTTCTTCCCCATCCCCGATCATCAGCAGCCTCGCAGCCGGCACCCGCGAACTTACCCGTGCAAACGCCCGGATCAATTTCAGGGGCTGTTTCTGTGAAGTAAACCGCGCGACCGATACAATCACCAATTCATCCTTTCCCAACCCAAGCTCGGAACGGATATCCGTATATTCTTCATAAGGATTAAACCGCTTGGCATCGATCGAATTGTTGATCACGACGGCATCGAAGTCCCTGAACAATTCCTTCCCGGTATTCTTGTTGGCCTCGCAACCGCAAATATTCACATCCATCCGCGAAGTCAGGAAATCTTCACTCCAGATCCGCATTTTCTTAACGAGCGGATGCTGATCCAGGTGGAAAGACCACGCATGACACGTATAGATCATCGGCAACTGCAGCCTCCGGGCGGCCCAAAACAAATTGGAGCAGGCCCTGGTCCCGTGCGCATGCACGATATCGATATCCAGGCCGGCAATCAGGTTTTTTACCTTTTTCCAGATCCGGATATCAAAGGCTGTTTCCGTATAAAGAACGTGAACTTCAATCCCCCGCGCACGAAGACGATCCACCATCGGGCCATCCGTGAAGGACAGCACCACCGGTTCGAAATGCTCCCGGTCCATATTTTCGACCAATCCTAGCAGGTAGCTCTCTCCGCCTCCTATCTTCCCCTGGCGGATACCTTCCAGGATACGAATCTTTTTCATGGCACAATCAATTGGTGGCACAATCAATTAAACATTCTCTTTTTGCAATAACGCAGAAGGAGTGTTCGCGATTATCCAGAAATCCGTCGCAAAATTGCAGTTGCTGGCATAGTCAATATCCATGCTGATCCGCTCCTCGACCGTCATCTCCTTGTTTCCGCGCTTCTTCACCTGCCAAAGACCCGTTATGCCCGCAGGCGCCATAAACCGGGCGGCGTATTCGTCCGTTGTGAGTGTTACCGCCTCGTACAAAGGCAGGGGGCGGTTGCCCACAAGCGACATATCCCCCAGGAGCACGTTGATCAGCTGCGGCAGTTCATCCAGGCTGGTATTGCGCAAAAAACTACCCACCTTCGTGATCCGGGGATCATTGCTGATCTTGAAAAAGACCGGACCGGTGGCGTCGGCATTGTATTGGTTCAGATGGGTCAGTTCGCCGACCCGCTTGTCGGAACCCTCATACATCGTCCTGAATTTGAAGAAATTGAAAATCCGGTATCCCCGGCCTGCGCGCTTGGCGATATAAAAGATCGGACCGCTCGATTCCAGCTTGATCGCCAGCGCGATCAGGAAGAACAGGGGACTCAGTAACAATAAAGCGATGGAAGAGACAAGGATGTCAAACGTACGTTTTGAAAGCAGACCCAGGCGTATACTCCGTGCCGGCACATTTTCCTCGATCCTCGGTGCGATATCCTGCTGGGCTCTTTTCACTTTGCGTAAAAAGGCAATTTTGTCCTGCAGGGTAGCTTCGTCGCAATGCTGCAGGAACAGGATCTCGTCGGGCCGGGCATAGGTCTTATACAATTCGAGTTCCCTGTCCGTCAGACCCGATCCATCCAGTATGAACGGAATCGCATGGAGGACGGGATGCTGCCGGAGAAACTGCTTCAGCCCCCTGATCTCGTTCAGGTCGAACTTGGCCTCGCAAATGATCACCTCGGGAAGAATATTTTTCTCCCGCTCCAGGCTTCGCAACAGTTCGGCCTTGGTGTTTTCCATTCCTTCGGATGCATACCCTCGCTTGTACATCTGCACAAGCCTGTCAATGTGAACGCTGTTCTTGCCAACATAATAAAATCCGCTGTGTTGGTAAGATCCCGCTTGAGGCAAATAATACGAACGAAAGGCGTAGCGGGGAGACACTCTTTGGTTCTTCTCTACAGTTTGGGGTAAAAATAGTAGATCCATACGTCAGGTTTACGGTTTCATATATACGGTGGTCCAGAAATAGTACATCTTGTTCACATGGAAACAGTTTATATACTATCAAATCGTTAGTTTATCGTCGCTAGCTGGCGTAGGAAATGTCCCTGTTCAACTCGCCGCTGGTCACCAGCCGGTCGATGGCTTCCATCATCTCTACCGGGTTGAACGGTTTCAGGAAATATTTCATAACACCATATTCGTTACATTTTGCCTCGGTCTCCGCCTCCGGAAGCCCCGACAAAACCAACATCGGGATATCACCATACATACCGCTGGTAGACAGCTGCTGTATCAATTCCCAATTGTCCATGTCAGGTAACTGGGGATCTACGATAATAAGATCGGGTTGCGCCCGGTGAGACAAATAATACATTGCGGAATAGCCGTCAGGAACCGTAATCACCGAATAATCCCTTCCCAAAACAGTCTGCAACAGAAAACGGATCGCTTTACTATCATCAACAGCCAGAATTTGCTTTTTCATTTACCAAAGTTCATTTTGAGGGTTTAAGTAGACACTTAATCTTTCTAGGATGATAAATGGAAACGACGGCTAAACAAGGAATTGGCATCAAGGACCGCTACGTGTTCAAAAGCAGGCTCGAAAATAGTGTGGATTGGATATTAAAACTCTCGACAGGAACGCTGGGAATTTCAAGGATTGGGAGTGAACCAAAAAGGTTTGCAAGCTAAGAGCTGATTCCCGATATTCAGAGGATTTTGAATATGGCAGGCGTTATAGTTGCGTAAAAATACAAGTAGTTTTTCGATATTTCAAATAATTTTGTTGTTTATTTTTGATTCGCGACGCTAAATTGGGAGTTTTTCCCATACCCGCCAATACCCTAAAAATGGTATTTTCCGCGGATTGTTTTCTCCCGCTTTTTATGCTTTCTCAATTTGGGAAAAAACGCCCTAATAAACTTATCATTATATATGAATATATTGACTAATCCCTGAAGGGGCCCGGTCGTAGATTTATGGGGTTTTCCTCATAACGCCGCTCTGTATACGCAGTTTGCAAAACCCGTGCCGCACACCCCATAGCACCCCTGTTGACTGCAGGCGACAACAGCAGTACTGCAAAAGCCGGACCAATCCCCTGCTTCCCGGGTCACAACACGAGCGGGTTTAACTCCGAAGCCGCCAGTCTGCCCGCCGGCAGCCCTCCAAGCCAGTTATTCAACTCATAGACCTGCGCCTCATGTACCGGCTGAGCCACTCTGGCCCCGTCCGCCATATACGTGATGGTCATCATCTCGCGCCGCCGATCCGATTCATTGGCCAACGTGTGATGCACCGTATTTCCGTAATGCCAGCTGGAGTCACCCGCACGCATACCCGCTGGAAAACTGAGCGGGAATTGGTTCTCCCGGATATATTTCCGATAGAGGCTATCGGGCTCCGAGGACAACTTGGGATCGATAACCGTCCCGTATTTATGCGACCCCGTCGCGAAGACGAACATGCCCATCTCGATCGTCTGATCCGTCAGCGCCATCGCAAGCGTAACCGTATCCGCCGTATCCAGGGGCCAGTAATACTGGTCCTGGTGCCAATATGTCGCGCGCCCGCCCGCTTCCTTGAACAACGCATGATCATGATAAATGCGCACATTGGCCACACCCAGAAGATCCGCGGCTACCTTACCCAATCGCTTCGACAACACAAACCGCCGGATCCCTTCATCCACCCGCCAGAGATTTACCATCTGCCCGAAAGCCCGCCCGTATATCCCGCGCTCCGGTGTCTTTTTCCGCTCCCTGCTTTGCCGCTTCACCGCTTCCGCAATCAGCTGCCGATATCCCCCTGCTTCCTCGGGGCTTAGCAGGCCGCGCAGCAGTAAATGTCCGTTGTCCCTGAACTCATCCCGCTGCGCGGTTGAAATCTCCCGCAGATCCTCCAGAAGCGGTATTGTTTTGGAAACAGCCATGCCTGTAAATTAATAAAACCGTTGAGATTGTGGAAGACCTTCCACAACCCTATCCCTGTAACACCGGATCCCAATCCTTCCAGACGGCCTCGTACCCCTGTCGACGGATCATCGCCGCAATGGCCGCGGGTGAGCGATCGTCGTCGATCTCGAATTGCTCCAGCGACTCCGGGTCTACCACATAGCCGCCCGGATTGGTCCTTGATCCGGCACTCATGGCCGTTATCCCAAGCCGGATAGCATGATCCCGGAATACCGGACTTTCCCGCGTGGACAACGAGAGCTCCACTTCTTCATCCAGCAACCGGTACGCACAGATCAGCTGGATCAATTCCCGGTCTTTCATCTCGACCTTTGGTTGTATCCCGTAGGGCCGCTGCCGGTCTTCGCCCGAAAACGGTCGCAACCTCGGAAACGAGAGCGAATATTTTGTCTTCCAATACTTCCGCTCCATATACTGCAAATGCAGCGCAGTAAACCAACTGTCCGTACGCCAGTCTTCCAGACCGATAAGCACGCCGAGCCCGACTTTGTGGATCCCCGCCTCACCCAAACGATCCGGCGTGCCGAGGCGGTACCCGAAATTGGACTTCCTTCCTTTTGGATGATGAAGCTTGTAATCCTGCCGGTGATAAGTTTCCTGGTATACGAGCACCGTGTTCAGCCCGTGGTCTCTGAGCGCCGCATAGTCGTCCCTGTCCAACGGCTGTACCTCCATCGAAACCTGCGCAAAATGCGGCCGGACCGCATCCAGCGCCCGCACAAAATAATCCACCCCTACCGTTTGACCGGCCTCCCCGCTTACCAGCAATACATGCCCGAATCCCATGTCGCGGATCGCCGCCGCCTCGGTCAATAATTCCACGGCCGACAAGGTCCGGCGCCGGATCTTATTGTCTAGGCTGAACCCGCAATACGTACAGATATTCTGACACTCATTCGAAAGATAAAGGGGGATATACAGCTGGATAACTTTGCCGAACCGCTTTTGTGTCAGCCGATGGCTCAATTGGGCCATTTCTTCCAGGTATGGCGCCGCGGCCGGCGAGATCAACGCCGAGAAATCCTCCAGGTCCCGCTGCGTTTTCACCAACGCCCGCTCGACGTCTGCGGCCGTCTTTTCATAAATGCGCCGCCGGACCGCCGCCCATTCATACCGGTTGAATATCTCTTCAAACATAGTCTTCAATTAGTCTAAAAACGCCGTCAGGGGACTGGTGGCGACGGCCTGTTCCGACTCCATGGCAAGCCTGGCCTCGAACGCCATTCTCCCGCTTTCCACGGCCAGTTTGAACGCTCTTGCCATCTTCGCCGGATCGGGACTCGCCGCAATCGCGGTGTTCACCAAAACCGCATCCGCGCCCATCTCCATCGCCTTGGCGGCATCCGACGGCGACCCGATCCCCGCATCTACCACCACCGGTACCCCGCTCTGCGCAATAATGATCTCCAGAAAATCGAATGTCTTCAATCCCTTATTGCTACCGATCGGTGATCCGAGGGGCATCACCGCCGCCACCCCCACATCCTCCAGCCGTTTACACAACACGGGATCGGCATGGATATACGGCAGGACCACAAACCCGCGTTTGACCAACTCTTCAGCCGCAGCCAGGGTTTCTATCGGGTCCGGTAATAACCACTTCGGATCCGGATGGATCTCGAGCTTGAGCCAGTTCGTCCCCAACGCCTCCCGGGCCAGCTCGGCAGCAAATACCGCTTCCCGCGCACTCCTTACGCCCGACGTATTGGGGAGCAGGTGGAGATGCGGATGGCGCAAATGATACAGCAGATCGTCATCCGGCCGCTGTACATCCACCCGCCGGAGCGCGACGGTCACCAGTTCGGAGCAGCTTGCCAGTAAGGCATCCTCCATGACCCGGGACGAACTGAATTTTCCGGTGCCGGTGAACAACCGGGAATGAAAACTTTTATCCGCGATAGTTAGCATAGCTAATTGATTTTTTGAATTTCCGACTCCAATCGCCTCACCAGGGAAGCCTTATCCGCCGCTCGCACCAACACGCCTGAAAAAGCTATCCCATACACCCCCGAGCGCAGCAACGGCCCGACATCCGCCATCCCAATCCCTCCAATCGCGAAGAGGGGGACGGAAATCCCTTCCTTCCGCGCCGCCGCCATCGTCTGCCGGTACCCCTCCAGGCCCAATATCGGGCTCAATTTTTTCTTCGTTGTCGTATACCCGTATGGCCCCAGCCCGATATAATCGGCCCCGCCTTCACAGTGCTCCCGGATATCTTCGATCGTATTGGCTGTCCCGCCGACAATCTTATCCTTCCCCAGCAACCGCTTCGCCTCCCGTACCGGCAGGTCTTCCCTGCCTACATGCACGCCGTCAGCATCCACCGACGCGGCCACCGCCACGCGGTCATTGATGATGAGCTTGCTCCCCCACTGCCGGCATATCTTTATCGCCTCTCTCGCAACCGCCTCAAATTCCCCGTCCGGCGCCGCTTTCATCCGCAGTTGGATCAACCGGATCCCGACGGCACAAGCCTCCCCGATCTGCCGGACAGGGTCTTCATCCCCCGTGATAAAATATAGTCTGCTCAATGCCATCCGAGTAATGTTTTATTGCTCCCGAGAAATCGCCACACATATCCTTTTGCCCGCTCTGCCGCTATCGGCAACGGATATCCTAACGCAAGACCGGCCGTCAACGCAGACGACAACACGCACCCCGAGCCGTGTTTGGGCCAGATCCCGCCGCCGGCGACGGGGGCCTCCAACATCTCCGCCTCTCCATCCGTCCACAGATAGTCCCTGCCCGGATGCTCGGGATGATGCCCGCCCTTGAGGTAAACATGACACCCGGCCCGTTTACTGAGGTCCGCGCATCGCGCCGCGATATCCTCACCCGGATACAGCCAGTTGATTTCCTCCCAGTTCGGCGTAACCAGGTAGCAATGTGCCGCCAGCGTCTCCCACTCCGCCCCCGCCAATCCGCCCCAGAATTCTGCTCCACTACTCGCCTTGATGACCGGGTCCAGCACGACCCGCGCCTGCGGGTTTCGCTTCCGGATATGATCGACGATCGCTACGGCTGCCGCCATCGATTCCGTGATCCCGATCTTTACCCACGAAAAGACCGCGGAGTCGAAGCAAACATCGATCTGTTCGAGCACATCCTGCAGCGCGAGCCATTCCACCCGCCGGATTTCCCGTTCGTTTTGCCAGGTCATCGCCGTAACCGCTGCATACCCGTATACTTCGTGCGCCTCCAGCGTCTTGATATCCGCCAGTACACCCGCTCCGCCGCTTTGGTCATATCCTGCCACCACCAATACCTTTGGCCTGTCCATCACCTTTGGCCTGTCCATCGATACGCATTTTTAATTGTTCATACCGGCCCACCGCCTCACCCGGTTCCTCCCAGATCCATCCCATCGCCGCCGCGCCCGTCCATCCCTGATCGATCAGGATCCCGACATTGCCGGCGGTAACCCCGCCCAATCCAACCGCGCGGCAGGGGTATGGCCCCGGCGGCATCCTCAGGAGCGAGGAGTTCGCCGGATACCCCGGTTTCGAGATGCTGTCGAAAACCGGGCTGATAAAAGCATACTCCAGTCCCGGCGGTAACGCGTTCAATTCCGTCCACGAGTGCACCGACTTCGAGTGGACCCCATGCACCCGCGATACCCCATACCTCGCCGCCAGTTCCAAATGCCCGTGCACGACCAGCCTCGACCCCCACCGCGGCGCCAGGCGACCGAGCAACCCCTCCGCCGACCCGCCCGGTTTTCGTAAATGCAACCGCTCCAATCCCGCCTCGAACAGCTCTTCCAATATCTCCGGTTCGCCTGGAAAATCCCGGGGTGACGTGATCACCACCAATAAAAATTCCCCGCCCGTCATAAGTAAATTTCCGACCCGGCTTCCTTGAACGCCTCTGCTTTCTCTTTCATTCCTTCCTCCAGCGCTTCCTGCGCCTCCAACCCCTGCTCCTCCGCAAACCGGCGCACTTCCTGCGTGATCTTCATCGAACAGAAATGCGGTCCGCACATCGAACAGAAGTGCGCAATCTTCGCTCCTTCGGCCGGCAGCGTCTCATCGTGAAAGGACCTCGCCGTATCCGGATCGAGCGAAAGATTGAACTGATCCTGCCAGCGAAATTCGAACCGCGCCTTGCTGAGGGCATTGTCGCGATACTGCGCGCCCGGATGTCCTTTCGCGAGATCCGCCGCATGTGCCGCGATCTTATAGGTGATCACCCCATCCTTGACGTCTTTTTTATTCGGCAAACCCAAATGCTCCTTCGGGGTTACATAACAGAGCATCGCGGTACCGAACCAGCCGATCATCGCCGCGCCGATCGCGGACGTAATATGATCATATCCCGGCGCGATATCGGTGGTCAGCGGCCCGAGCGTATAAAACGGCGCCTCCTCGCATTCCTTCAATTGCTTATCCATATTCTCCTTGATCAGGTGCATCGGAATATGACCCGGCCCTTCGATCATGACCTGACAATCCCGCTTCCAGGCAATCTTCGTCAGCTCGCCCAGCGTCTCGAGCTCCGCGAACTGCGCCGCATCATTCGCATCTGCGATCGACCCCGGCCGCAATCCGTCGCCCAGGGAAAACGACACGTCGTAAGCCCGCATGATCTCACAG
Organism: Puia sp.; assembly: GCA_035501395.1. Classification (GTDB taxonomy): domain Bacteria; phylum Bacteroidota; class Bacteroidia; order Chitinophagales; family Chitinophagaceae; genus Puia. The sequence goes on along the minus strand of DATJWK010000189.1, from coordinate 92,122 downwards.
ATCTCCGCGAAATGCGTGTACAGAAAGCTTTCCCGGTGATGCGCCAGACACCATTTTGCCATGATCGATCCCCCGCGGGAGACAATCCCCGTCATCCGGTTCGCCGTGAGCGGAATATAGCGGAGCAAAACCCCGGCATGGATCGTAAAGTAGTCCACTCCCTGCTCGGCTTGTTCGATCAACGTATCCCGGTAAATTTCCCACGTCAGCTCTTCCGCCTTTCCGTCCACCTTTTCCAAGGCCTGGTAGATCGGCACCGTCCCCACCGGCACCGGTGAGTTGCGGAGGATCCACTCCCTGGTTTCATGGATATGCTGACCCGTGGAAAGGTCCATGATCGTATCCGCGCCCCAGCGGCAGGCCCACACCGCTTTCTCTACCTCCTCTTCGATGCTGGAGCTGACCGCCGAATTCCCGATATTGGCATTGATCTTCACAAGGAAGTTGCGCCCGATGATCATCGGTTCCGACTCCGGATGGTTGATATTGGAAGGGATCACGGCCCTTCCCGCCGCCACCTCGTCCCGCACGAACTCCGGCGTGACGACGTGCTTTGGCGTCATCGCTCCCCAGTTCTGCCCCGCATGCTGATGATAAAGGCTCCCCGGGCGGGATACGTGCGCTGCATATTCTTCGATCCGCTGATTCTCGCGGATGGCGATATACTCCATCTCCGGTGTGACGATACCCCGCCGCGCGTAGGCCAGCTGTGTTACCGCCAGGCCCGGCTTTGCCTTCATCGGCGGCCGGATGTGCGCAAAGCGCAGCGCATCCAAATCCGTGTCCTCCTGCCGCCGGCGGCCGTACACCGAGCTGACCTGTCCCAGCTGTTCGACATCCCCGCGCTGCGCAATCCACGGCTGCCGGAGCCTTGGCAACCCCTCCCGCACATCGATCTCCACAGCGGGATCGGTATATGGCCCGCTCGTATCATATACCGTCACCGCCGGATTCGGCGTCACCGATCTCGTGAACGTGTCCCGGGTCTCCCCTACCGTGATCTCCCGCATCGCCACCCGGATCGGATGCAGCTGTCCCGGCAAATAGATCTTGCGCGAAGCCGGGAACGGCTCCCGACTGATGACATGCTGCCCTGGAATAATGTCTTTCTTCATATAACTGGGATTTAATTTTTAGCCCCCCTGGGTCGCCCGGATCACAAACACCCGATCGTCCGCCCGCAATACATGGTTCACCCACTCCGACCGCGGGATCACCACCTCATTCAAGGCAATGGCGATCCCATCCGCCTGCCGGATCTCCAGCAATGGCAGCACATCCGCCAGCGTCCCGGGTTCGGGAAAGGAATACTGTTTCTGATTGATCAATACCTCTATCATGTCACTTCGATTGACCCCGAAAATGATCGACTAGAGGCGCCGCAAGACCGGCAAAATGAGAAAGCCTACCTTTTCCCTTCGCCGGCATTACCCGGATCAGGTTCTGAGGGTATTATCTCAGCCCGCACACGCGGGCACCCCTAAAGACTTCACCAAAGTTAGGAAAAATCGGACTACCAAAAATCTTATTTCAGCTCGAGCGCGACGATAGACATCGCGGGCATTTCCACCACCACATCATTCCCATCCTTCCGCGCACCGGTAAAATCGGCCGGCTTGACCTTCGCCGGCTGATCGAAGCTATTGATATCGGTAAAGCTTCCGGACGTGAGTACCCGCCCCGAGACAGCGCTAAAAGTCATCCCCGGCAATGCCGCACGCACGGTGACCACCTTCGACGGATCGAGATTGACCAGCGTAATATGTGTCACACCGCTGGAATCCCTGGAAGCCGACGCATTCACCGCGGGGATCCGCCGCCCTCCATACATATAGTCCGGGCTCGCCAGCTGGACCACCAGCGACCGCGCGTCCTGATGGACCTTGTACAGGTCAAAGACATAATATGTTGGCGTCAGCAGCATCTTGTCCTTGTCCGTCAAGACCAGGGCCTGTAGAACATTCACCGTCTGCGCCAACGCCGCCATTTTCACCCGGTCGCTATGGTTGTTGAAGATATTCAGCGTAGTCCCGGCAATCAGCGCATCCCGGAGACTGTTCTGCTGATACAGGAAAGCCGGATTGGTGCCCGGTTCGACATTCGTCCAGATCCCCCATTCATCCACTACCAACGCAACCTTTTTCACCGGATCGTATTTGTCCATGATGGCCGAATGCTTGCCGATGATCTCGTCCATTCTCAGACACGCCTCCACGGCTTTAAAATAGGTGTCCTCCCCAAACTGCGTGGCCGATCCTTTGTGATCCCAATCTCCCGCGATCGTATAATAGTGCATGGACAACCCCCAAAGACGCCAAAGCGGGAGCCGCTGCATCAGTACGTCCGTCCAGTGATAGTCATCGCCGTTCGGGCCGCTGGCGATCAGCTTTAAAGGTGCTCCGGGATAGTTTTTGCAGAATTCCGCATACCGCTTGTACTGATCGGAATAGAATTCCGGCGTCATGTCGCCGCCGCAGCCCCAGCTTTCATTACCCACGCCCCAGAACGATACTTTCCATGGCTGGTCCCGGCCGTTCTGCCGCCGCAGATCCGCCAGCGTGCTCTTCCCGTTAAAGTTCAGGTACTCGAGCCAGTTTTCCATCTCCTGCGGCGTCCCCGTCCCCACATTCCCCGCAATATAGGGCTGACAGCCCAGCAGCGAACAAAGCTCCAGATATTCATGCGTCCCAAAACTGTTGTCCTCCGCTACCATCCCCCAGGTCGTATTCACCGTCCGCTTGCGCTGGTTGCGCGGCCCGATCGCATCGGCCCAGTGATACTGATCCGCATAACAGCCGCCCGGCCATCGCAATACCGGCACGTTGATCTTCTTCAAGGCGCCCACCACATCCATCCGGATATGATCGCCCGTCCAGAACCCGTCGTAGATACACCTTCCGAGGTCCTCGGAGAAATGCCCGTAAATATTTCGGCTGATCACCGGACCAGACGTGTCCCGGATCGTTAAGGTCACCGGCGCCTGCGCGAAAAGGGCGACCGCCGCCGGCAAAAGAAACAACAGGAGGATCGGCTTCTTCATACGTAGTTATCGTTTTGAAGCCGAATATAAGCGTTTTTTTGACAATTATCGCCAAGGCCTTGCAACCGCGGAAACCCTAGCCCCGTATCTGCCCGTTGCCGCGCATTACCCACTTCTCCGTCACCAGCTTCTCCAGTGCAAACGGTCCGCGCGCATGCAACTTTTGGGTGGAAATGCCGATCTCCGCTCCCAACCCCAATTCGTCTCCATCCGTAAACCGCGTACTGGCATTCGCATAGACCGCCGCCGCATCGACTTCCGCCAGGAATCGCTCACACCGCGCCTTGTTCCGCGAAACGATCGCCTCCGAATGCCGCGTCGAATAGCGCCCGATATGCGCCAACGCCGCGTCCATATCCTTCACGACCCTGATCGCACACTTCAGACTGAGCCATTCGCGGCCAAAATCCGCTTCCGTAGCCTCGCGCAATAAAGGATATCCGCGGAGCAACCGCCGGGCAGCCGCATCCGCAAAGATTTCTACCCCATGCTGCTCAAAAGGCCCTCGCAGCCGACCCAGCAATTTAGCCGCAACCGCCCGATCCACGACCAGCGTATCCATCGCATTGCAGACCGAAGGCCGGCTGACCTTTGCATTGACGACGATCCGGACCGCCATATCCAGGTCGGCCGCAGACTCCACATATACATGGCAGACGCCGGCCCCTGTCTCGATCACCGGCACGAGGCTGTTCGCGCGGATATAACGGATAAGCGCATCCGAACCGCGCGGAATGATGACATCCACCCATCGCGTGGCCGTCATGAGCTCCTGCACCACCTCCCGCCCGGGCGGTAACAGCACAACACAGTCGGGAGGCAACCCGCCCGCCTTCAGGGCCTTTCGGATCATCCCGATTGCCGCCCTGTTCGTTGCCGCCGCCTCCCGGCTTCCCTTTAGCAAACATCCGTTCCGGCTGCGGAGACACAACGCGGCGATGTCAAACGTCACATTCGGTCTGGACTCATAAATAGCCCCAACAACCCCCAGCGGCACCGCCAGCTTCTCCACGCGAAGACCGTTGGCGAGCACCTGCCGCCCGATCACCCGTCCCGATGGATCGGGCAACCGCCCTATCTTGCGGACGCCGGAGGCGATAGCCGCTACCCGCGGCCCTGTCAGCAGTAACCGGTCCCGCCGGGGATCGGCTGCATCCACACGGGCGACATCCGCCGCATTTGCCCGCAGCAACGCGCCGGGCGCCGCCTCCAAAAGTTCGGCCAGCGCCTTTAGCGCTGCCTTCACCTGCCGCTCGCTCGCGCCCCGCAATCCGACGGCCGCCCGGTGCGCCTTTATAATCATCGACTCTATCATAACACCCCTAGAATAAAACAATATCATCCGCATGCGCGGCCATCACACGCTTCACAGCCATGCTCTCCGTCACCTGCGCTGCCGCCAGCCTGACTTTGGCCACCCCGATAATATTCCCTTCCTCATCTTTCAATTGGACCACCTCGCCCGCCCCGAACTTGCCGTCAACCGACCGGATCCCTACCGTCAGCAAACTTCGCCTTTGCCCCAGCGCCCGCACCGCGCCTCTATCCAGCATTATGCCGCCAAGCGTAATCGATCCGCTCGCGAGCCATTTCTGCCTCGCCCTCAGGTTGGAGGTCTGCGCGGCAAAAGACGTTCCGGCGCGACCCGCCAGCGCATCCGTAAAAGGGGTCTTCCCGTTCAACCCGCATATTACCACCCGGATCCCCAGGGACGACGCCAGCCGCGCGAACGTGAGCTTCGACGACATCCCACCCAGCCCTAAACTGCTCTTACCCGCCTGCACAAGACCAAGTACCGCGCCGTCTACCTTATCGACCCGCGCCACTACCTTCCCGTCGCTGTCCAGCAACCCGCCGACCGACGTGCAAAGCAATAAAGCCGATGCGTCGAGCCCGATCGCCGTTAGCGTGGCGAGCTCGTCATTGTCCGAAAATTTTAACTCGACGTTGCTGACGAGATCGTTCTCATTCATAACGGGTAAAATACCATTTTCCCAGAAGACGTCAAACGTTTCCTTCAGCTGTACGAACCGCCCCCTGTCCGAAAAATGCTGGCGTTCACACAATGCCTGCGCTACCGGTATCCCGTAGGCGTGCAGCGCCTTCTGATATTGGCGGATCAGGATCGGATTCCCTACCGCCGCGGCAGCTTTGCGCTCTGTCAGTGTGCCCTTGTACCCGCCAAAGAAACCACGCCCGCTGCCCACCGCACCGCTTGACACCAGCACCAACCGGTGTCCCGCCGACAGCGTGGCTACCTCCGCCGCGACCTTCCGGATCGTAGCCGGCGCGACCATCCCGCGCGCATCCGTAACCACTGCCGTCCCAAGCTTGATGACCAACACAGGCTTTTGCATGCGGCAAAAATATCCTATCTTAATGGTTTCCACAACCTATACCTGCTGCATGGAACAACTCGCCACCCCGACCAACGCCGGAATGCCGGCCTGGACCAACACTCAGCTGATCGTCTTTCGCTTTCTCGTCGCGTGGTTTCTGCTCTATATCTTTTTCAACCCGAACGGGATCCTGCCCGGCGTGGATGAAACGTACAATTTTTATATCGTCCCTTTCCACCGGCTGATCCCGTGGATCGGTCAGCATATCCTCCGGCTTTCCCGGCCGATCACCATCTTTACCAATGGCTCCGGCGACACGACATATGACTTCGTCACCTTGCTCCTGATCACTTTTCTTTCTCTTCTGGCCTGCGCTGTCTGGTCGGCCATCGGCCGGCGGCGGCCCTCCTACACCATCCTGTATTATTGGGTGGTCACCATTTTACGGTATTACCTGGCCATCACGATGCTTTCCTACGGGTTTGCCAAAGTGTTTAAAACGCAATTTCCCGCTCCCGGTCCCTTCCGGCTGCTCGAGCCATACGGCGAGTCCACACCGATGGGGCTGGCCTGGACCTTTATGGGTTACTCCAATGGTTATAATTTATTTACCGGTTTTGCCGAGATCATCCCGGGAACCCTGCTGTTCTTCAGAAGGACCACCGCCCTCGGCGCCTTCCTGGCGTTCATCGTTTCGCTGAATATATCGGCGATGAACTATTGTTTTGACATCCCGGTCAAGTTATTGTCCACCACGATGGTCCTGATGTCCCTTTTTCTCCTGGGCGACAATATCCGGCGGCTCTTCAACCTGTTTTTTCGCAAGGGAACGACAAGTCTCCATATCGTTCCCCGGCCGGCGATGCCGGGTAAAGCCCTGCCCTTCATCCTGGTAGCTGTTAAATGTTTGGTAATCGGCTATGCCTTCTACGGTTCCGCGTGGCAGGAGCTAAAAACATGGAAGCAATATGGCGACCGGGCTCCCCATACCCCCCTGTTCGGCATCTATAATACCCGGTCGTTCCTTTATGATCAGGATACCCTCCCTCCGCTCCAGACGGACACGATCCGCTGGAAACAACTGGTGATCGCCGGTTCGCCAACCTACGGCTATGCGTCGATAAAAATGATGAATGACAGTACCCATGGCTATTACTCGGTCACCACCGACACCGTTCAACACCTGGTGGCGATCAAAAAATATTCCGACAGCACAAAAAAATGGCGGCTTCATTACACCTGGCCGCTGAGCGACAGTCTCACGCTGTGGGGTACGCGCTTCTCGGCCGGTCGCGCCGACTCGGTCCGTATCGTCCTCGCCCGCTATCCGATAGACCGGTTTCCGCTAAATGCCCGGGGATTCAACTGGATCAACGAATTTCCCAACAACCGGTAATTCAACGCCCCGGCTTCTGCATTACCATGACGCCGTTCATGACAAATGTTTTGCCGCTGCCGGCGACAATATTGTAAACCCGCTGCATGCCGCCGGCCGATTCTGTTTTATCCCAAACCACGTATTCCCCGTATTCCCCCGTCCGCCCGTCCAGGCAAACCACCTTGTCTCCCACCGCCAGGTCTCCTGCCTTTTTTTCGCCATCCGCTGCGGCCATGGGATGATTCGGCGTTGCCTCCAATATCCTCGATGACAGCAGGACCTCACGTTCGCTTCGCCCGCCCACCTCTTCCGCCGACTTGTCCGCCGACTTGTCCGCCGGCTTGTCCGCCGACTTGTCCGCCGACTTGTCCGCCGTAGCCTTGGCGGAGGCGGAAGCCTTGGCGCAGGCGGAAGCCCGGCGAAGGCGGGCCGACACCAGCACCAACCGCGTGATCGCATAGTTCTTCACCGCATGCACCGTCAATTCCCTCACCACCACCGCCCGGCGCGCACGCGTGACCGGATCGACCGTCATTACTTCATCCCCGGGCCGCACCTCGCGCAACGTCTTCGAAGACCCATCACCCATCGTTACCCGCATCTCGCCGGGAAAACAAATATCGTTTCCATAGGTCCCCGCCTCCGCCCGGCTGACCGGCGCTCCCTGCTGTCCGTTTGCTGCCCGGTAAAGCTGGAACCCCAGCTCCTCCGACAGCACATACGACAACTTGAGCACAAAAAAAGGCTCCTCCCTGTCGATCGCATGGATGTCCTCAAAATATTTTCGCCAGACCTTCGGATCCGCCTTATACCCCGGCATGCACGCCGTATACCGCTTCCCGGTCTCGGTCGTGTAATAGATGACCGTGCCGAGTTCCACCCGGCCCTCCTTGAGGATCAGCTTATACAGATCGATCCTTTTCCGTTTGCCGTCGTCCCCCGTTATAAAATACGGCTTCCCGAATCCGCCATGATCGAGGATGTACGTGTTGTCAAACTTTACATAGGTATCCTTGTCCGGATCACCGACGGAGAAAGTCCTGGCCTTCTCATATTCGGCCATGGTCAATGCCCGTGGGCCCGCGGTGTCCTGGGCCCGGACGAACCCGCTGCCCGCCGCAAGCAGGCACACCAAAAATAATTTCATACTCATCCGTATTATGATATCTCCTTGAAGGCAGCGGCAAAGGCCTGCATCTCATCCATCCGTCCTATGCTGATCCTGCACCAATCCTGGTTGTTGAATTTCCAGAACCGCACCCCGACGCTTCGCTTCATCATTTCATCCGTAAACTGCTTACCGTCCATTTTTATGGGGAATATGACAAAGTTGGCGACGGACGGAACATAAGTATATCCCTCCTTCTTGAGCACCGAATACAGATATTCCTTTGATTCGAGGGTCTTTTTTATCACCGAGTTCATGTATTCGCGTTCCTGATAACCGGCAATCGCCGCCTGCAACGTAGTGGTCGAAATGGACATGCTTGCTTCCGTATACAACAGCAATTTCTTGATGGTATCCGGCTGCGTCACCACATACCCTATCCGCAACCCCGCAAATCCATAAACCTTGGAGAAGGTTCGGGCAATGATGATATTCGGATTGGCATCCGCCATGGGGATCAGGGTTGTGCCCTGGGGATCCGGGAGATAATCCATATAGGCCTCATCGACAAAGACCATCGTCTTCTTCGACACGCGGTCGACAAACGACTTGAGCGCGGCATTGTCCACCACGGTCCCGGTCGGATTGTTGGGGTTGCAAACATAGACCAGCGACGTATTGCTGTCGACCGCCTTTTCCATCGCTTCGAGGTCCAGTTTGTATTCCGCCGTCAACGGCACCTTCACCCAGTTTGCCCCGACCTTGGCCGCCTTACCCGGAAGGTCGGCGTACGACGGATCGCCGGAAATGACATTGCTGCCTGGTTTGCAATAAGCCAGCGCCGCCGCCATCAGCAACGGCGTCGATCCTGCCGCCAGCAGGATGTTATCCTGTTTTATCTTTTCAAAAGCGGCGATCTTCGATGTCAGATCACCCATCGACCGGATCGGGTACTGATAGGCGACCGGAAGCGTTTCCGTAATGGCCTTCTTGGCCATGTCCGAAGGGCCGAAAGGATTTTCGTTGGCAAACAACCGCGCCTTCAACGGCTCGACGGCGTTGAGGGCGATATCTCTCTCCGACCAGCCTTCCGTCGCGAACGCCGCCGCGGCATGCCCATTGACGGACGGTGCGGCCTGCAATTGATTCAGCAGGCTGCCGGCAAAAGGAAGCCCTCCTGCAAGTAAGGCGCCCCTCCTGAGTAAGGTGCGTCGACTGATACTGTTGCCCATAAGAGTGTATTTTTTTGGTGAATGATTAAACCCAAATTCGCGCAACCGCGCCACTAGCTTCCCAACACAGGATAGGAGTAATGCTGACCGGACACGCGGCTATGTATCGCGCTTACCACACTCCGCGCCGACTCCAGCGCCCCGGCCATCCACGCATTCAGATAAGTCAGGTGCTCCCCTGCAAAATAAACCTGACCGTCCGGCGCAAGCAAGGCTTTATACAATGTCTTGCGCTCCTCCCCGGTATATAACGCCCATCCCCCGAGACTGTACCTCGTCTTGTGCCAACTGACGGAAAAAGATGATTCGAATTCCTTTCGGTACTGCGGATGGATCAAACTGCCCTTCTCCAACGCCAATGCCTCGCGCTCGGGATAAGACAAATTTCCCGTCGCAACGGCCTTGTCATTAAAGTTATAATATCCGATCAATATTCCCTTGCCGCTCAAATAATCATAGGAAGGATAGAATAGCTGCGTGAGTTGGTTATTCGTGTGCGTGATCCCGCCGTAGATCCCCTCGTCTTCCTCCCAGAACCTGCGTTTGAACTGCAGTCCGATCTTCCCCGTGGACATATATACAACCGAGTCGATCGCACGGCTGGCATCCGATGCAAAATTATGATCGATATTGCTCAATACCGGCAATGGAATGGTACAGATGCAAAAAGGTGCTTCGATCGTCTTTTCCCCGTCGGCGTCGCGGTACAGCACCCGGACGCCCTGATCCACATTCCGGATCGATCTGACTTCTGCCCGGTATCGGATCGATGGCCCGACCCGCTTCTCAAAGGCCGCCGCAATCCGGTCCATCCCCCCAACAGCCTGCAGCAACGTCCCTTGCAGTTCATATGCGTACTCCGCCACATTGTAGAAGTCCGGGTCCAGAAGCCCTGAATGTAACAGATCCGACATCAGATTCGGGTTACCCAGCGTCCCTTCCCGGTCACCTGCTCCCGGCGTTTCCACATAGCCCCGCCGTGCTGATGCCTTGTACAGCTTATCGATATCCAATCCTCCCTCCGCCCGCAAAAACTCAATGACTTTCAATGTGTCCTCCCGGCTCATCCCCGCATCGACCTTTCCACCATCCAATCCCTTCGCCAGCAATTCGGCCATCCACCCTCTCATATCATTGTGAACCTCCCTGACCCTGATCTTCCGGTTCGACAGTGGCCCTTTCCCTTCGCTAAAGAAGTACGCATTCTCGTTCACATTGCTATATACCTGTACCGGTACGCCCAGCTCTTTGCAATAATGAAGCGTCAGCCCATGGTGATGAGGTATCCGCGACGGCCCCGCATTAAAATACTGTCCTTCATCAAACCCCGTCGCAAGGTGCCGCCCAAATACCGTCTCGTCGCCCACCGAACCCTTTCGCACACTCCAGCAACGTCCCCCCGCCCGGTCGCGCGCTTCCAGTATGGTACAGGTATAACCTAACTTCCCCAATTCATAGGCAGCGGCCATCCCGGCCAACCCCGCACCCAGGATCAGGACGGCCTTCCCGCCCCCGTCTCCTTCCAGCCGGAACGGATGAGCGGGCGCGGCCCTGACCATCCCCAAAGCCATCATCGCCGGATACGCTCCGCCGGCACATATCCCCGCCTTAATTAAAAATTCCCTGCGTGTTAACGAGTTCAAATAACAAAAAGTGAAATATTATGATTCAATCCTGAAATTACGAAAAAAAGACGCGCTGCCGAAAATCACTATCACATATTATAGGAATTAATGCGTAAGCTTCCAGCAAGATCCTATTCTCGCATCAGGATCTTGGAGGAATATGGTTCCAGTATCACCTGATCCTGATATGTTTTACCTCCCGCATCCTTATACTTCCCGTCTAAAGATATTGATTTTGCTGTTTTGCCCGCATTATATTCAAACCGGGTCCCGGCGGAGGTCGACTGGACAGAATTGGCATCCTTCCCGTACTTCGATTGCCAATCACCCAAAGCCCCCTTATCCTGCACATTTTGATTGTTCTGATGTACTACCGTCTTGTAGAATGACCCGCCCGTCGGCGCGGAATAACTATTGTCATGGATCCTGGTGAACGACGATACATCCGCCGGAACCGCCGAGCTTAACAACAATACCGTCTGATCCCGCTTCGCCGCGACCGCCACATTGCCCGAGATTTCATTGTTTCTTAACGCCCCTTTCGCGAGCGCGTGCCGGACCGAGATCTGAGACCCGTTGTCATACAAGGTATTTCCCTTTACCACCACCTCATGCGCATCCTGCAGAAAGATACCCGTGGTGCAATGGGCAACCGTATTATTGCTTACTTCGACCATGCCGGTATTCTCATCCAGATAGATACCCATGGCAATCCCTTCCGACTTCCTGTCCGTCCCGTCCACCGCAGCTACGCCATTCAGAACGATATTCCCCGTAACCGTCCCCGTGTTCCGCTGCGCTGCCGAATCGATGTCCCCGGACCAGGTATAAATTCCGCCGCCGTCGTCCTTTAGATAACAGAAATAGTCGACCGTATTGTTCTTGATCAGGTTTGGCCCACCGAGGAAAAAAATACCCACATATCCTGTCGTGTCAACCGTATTATATTGTACCGTGTTATTCTGGCCGCCGATATTTATCCCGATATAGGATGCCTGAGGATTGCCGATGCCCGGAATATTTCCGGTATGCCTGACGGTACAGTCCGATACCGTATTGTTCTGGCCGGTGAGATCGATCCCGTTGTTGTTGGAATGATCGATGGTCAGATGCGAAAGCGTCACATTGTTTGACTGGGTCGCGTCAACCGCATCAAGGGACGAAAAATATATGCGGCATGAGCTGATCACGATATTCGTCCCATTCCGGATGACGATGGCATCGCCGTTACTCCCTTTGAAGGTCAGTCCCGTAAATACGAGATACTGTTTTCCCTGTATCGTCAGCAGGTTATCCGCGCACGACGCCAGTACATCCGTCGGCACGGGACCCGCCCCATAGAAAAGATTCAGCGTATGCGCCTTCGGGTCATAATACCACTCGCCCGGCCGGTCGAGCGTCCGGATATCGTTCTGGATGAAATAGCCAAAGCCGTCGGTTGGCGAGTAATAGTTTTTTCCGGTGTACGTCAATGTGCCTCCCTGCTGCGACTGGATGGTACTCCGGTCTATGGTAAACCGGTTCTTCCGCATCACCACTTCCGCACCCGTCCAGTCCGTCCCGCCCGACAGGCCGGCATCCGTTATTGAGCTATTGTCGGAATGCGTCTGGATGGACAAATACCCGCTGTTGGGATAGCGACCCATCGGCTGGGAAACATTGGCCACCGTCACCGTATTCACCCGGACCCCGCAACCGGGACATGGCGCTTGCCAGACACCGTTAGCGCTACCCGCCGACCAGCCGCTTAGCTGCGTAAAGCCGGTGATGATCGGCTCATATCCCTGACCGTAAGCGGCAAAGACGATCGGGCGCCCCTCGGCCCCGGACGCTCCGGCAACAATCGTCCCGTAATACGTTTCATTGCGCTTGAACAATACCGAATCTCCCGGTTGTAACTGCGGGAATAGCTGGTTGAGCCTGGCAACCGTTCGCCACGGCGTAGCCATTTGCCGGGCTTGTTCCGCGCTGCGCGTGTCATCACCGCTGCCGGCGGAAAAATAATACGTGTTTCCGCGAACGGGAAAAATTCCCGAAAAAATTGGCACCAGGATTGATAAAAAAGAATATATCGATTTCATGTTGGACTTTTAGGTATTTCTTCTTAAATATTTCTAAAAAAAGCTGGCAGGTTTCGATAAAAATGCTAATTTCGCACCGAGAAAACCCACACTTTACATATCTGGCTTCTACTGCCAGGTCGCTAAAATCCGTTCTTAGCAAGAGAAACCACCTCGATCTGCTGCCACCTGTTTCTATTCACAAAGGTTATTCCATTATCTGTTAAAAGCTCCCTGAGATCCCCACAATCCCAATTGGACCGGAGGAACCGCTGACCCATGCTGTGCCTGACTGTTCTATTCCCTTTGAAAGAAGTGGAACAGTGATGTATGTGCTTTAAATCTTAAACGTTTCCAAATGAGATTGAGACCCAGAGAAATCCACCTGTTGATCCTCTCCGTCGACCTGTTTATACTGAACGCTTCGTTTTTTCTCGTTCGGTTATTCCTCGACGAAGGCGACCCTGAGTGCCTTAAGAACCTTCTGATCGTGCTCAATGTCGGGTACGTTATCATCAGCCCCATTTTTGTCGAAAATCTGCGCGACCTGAAATCGGACTACCCGAAAATGGCCCGGTCGCTCATCCGCCGGTTCGTTTATTACTTCGCATTCACCTCCCTTATTCTTCTGGTTTCGGACTCCAGCGCTTGCCCCAAACATCAATATATTTCCACCGTTTCCCTTTTCTTTCTGTTGAAATTCTGTGTTTCTTCCTGGTTCTTCTTTCGCTATTTTTTCAACACCCATCTCTACCTCAAGCCTACCATCATCATCGGAGACAACAAACTGGGCACCCAACTCCAGGATTACTTCCTCACAAATAAATATCTTGGCATTCAACCCATCGGGCTGCTTGCTGACCGGCCGGCCAAAGAGACCAACCCTGCCGTGATCGGTTCCGTTACCGACTTCCAGAAGATTTTCGATAACCGGCCTTTCGAGGACGCCTTTATCGTACTGCCGCTGACGGAAGTGGAAAAAATCAAATACCTCATCGCCGTAGCCGAACGGAACGGAGTCCGCACCCACCTCGTCCCCAATTTCCCCGGCAGCCAGGAGATCCATTTCAAGGTGGGCAACCTGGGCGACATTCCGCTTTTACAGATGCGGACCTTTCCGCTCGATACCTACGCCAACCGCTTTCTGAAACGTGCCTTCGATATCGGATTCGCTTCTGTGATGATGCTCCTGCTCGTACCCTTCGGCCTGCTGATCGCGCTGGCCATCAAACTAACCAGTAAAGGCCCGATCTTCTTTAAGACCCACCGCCTGGGTGTGACCGGAGCGCCGTTCACGATCTACAAATTCAGGACGATGCGCCACCAACCTATCGACCCGCTACAACTCAACTCGACCGTTCAGGGCGACGAGCGGATTACCTGGTTCGGCAGGATCCTCCGGAAATACAGTATCGATGAGCTACCGCAACTCCTTAATGTCCTGACCAACGACATGTCCATCGTCGGTCCGAGGCCGCACCGGCTAAATCTGAACAAGGAGTTGCAACAAAAAATGGGCACGTATATGATGCGTCATACTATAAAACCCGGTATCACCGGCTGGGCCCAGGTCAATGGCTGGCGTGGCCCGACCAAGACCAAATTGCAATATTGGGGAAGGACCCTCCACGACCTGTGGTACATCGAACACTGGAATTTCTGGCTCGATCTTTATATTATCCTCCTCACACTCGTCGGGAAAAAAACCCGTAAAAATGCCTTTTAACGACGCGAACCCCCTAATCATCAATCCGTACTGACCCTAAATGACTTATTTTTATAACATGAAAAACGTCCATGGTTCCCGACTACTGGCTTTTGCATGCATATTATTGTTCCATTGCACCTCCTGTACCAACGCCAAGAAGCTGACGATCATGCGGGATCTCAGCCCCAACCAGACGGTCCCGGGACCAAAACCTCCTCCCGTTTATCACATCCGCGCAAAAGATAACCTATACATCAGCATCGCCACGCCAGACCAGGACCTGACCAAAATGACCGACCCTACCGCCAGCGGCGTCAACCAGGCGATGGCATACGAAGGGATAGCCTCCAAAGCCGTCAACGGCAATACCGTCGACCTCGATGGAAATATCAACCTCCCCATGCTCGGGAAGATCCCGGTGGCGGGTCTCACCGCCACGGAAGCCGAAGACACGATCCGGTCCGCGGCCCGGCAATTCCTGAAAGACGCTACCGTCAAGGTCCGGCTCCTGAGTTATAAGGTCACCGTGCTCGGTGAAGTGAAGATGCCGGGCGTCTATTTTAACTACAATAGCTACATCACTGTCCTCGATGCCATCAGCCTCGCCCAGGGCATGACCGATTACGTCAAGCTTTCCGACGTCCTCGTGTTGCGGCCGACGCCCGGCGGGACTAAAACATTCTCCCTGAATCTCAACAGCAAATCCGCCATCCAATCCCCCGCGTGGTACCTCCTGCCCGACGACGTCGTCGTCCTCCAGCCGGGAAAGAATAAAGGGTTGCAGCAGAAACTGCCACTGGCCGGTGTCATCGTCGGCACAATTTCTGCCATCGCACTTATCCTGAATTATACAAAAAATTAACGGCATGGACCCTAACACCCAATCCCGGAACACCGGCTTTCACAGCGGCAAGAGCTTTAACAAACAAATGATCCTACCTGCTATCCTCCGGAACTGGTACTGGTTCATCCTTGCCGGCGGGCTTGGTTTCGGCGTGGCCTTTGTCCTGCACAAGGCCTTTCCGGGCAGCTACCGGAGCACCATGACGATCCTCCTGATCAATTCGCCGCACCAACTGCCTATAAACAGCAATAGTCTCGACAACAACCTGGAGATCCAGCAAAACCCGATCAATGTACAGGACGAACAATCCGTCATATCCGCCTACAGCCTTCAACTCCAGACCCTGCAAAACCTGCATTGGAAAACCCGCTGGTATAAAAAATCCATTATCGGAAAAAAAGACATCTATAAAGAAGACCCCTACATCATTGATTTTTCCGAAGATTCGGTCCTGAAAGGTGTCGACCTCCTCATCACCCCGCTTTCCGCCACAAACTACCGCGTCGAATGCGATCACAAAAGACGGATCGGCGATAAGGACAGCATCATCCGGTTTTCAACCACCGCCACTTTCGGCCAGCCCTTTGTCAACAACTGGTTCCGCTTCACGCTTTTTTCATCGGTTTCCGAACCTCCCGCCGCCGGAACACAGTATGTCCTCCAGTTCAACGACCTCAACTTCATGGCCATCGAATACCAGGGCGCACTCGAAGTAAAGATCGTCGCTCCCGAATCCGATGTACTCAATGTCGACCTGAAAGGCGAAAACGTTCTGCGCAATGTCGACTACCTCAACGAACTCGGAAATACCTATCTGAAATTCGGCCTCGACCAGAAGAACCAGTCAGCCGTCAATACCTTGAATTTCATTCGTAGCCAGATCTCCGGCGTTGCCGATTCCCTACGGGCTTCCGGTGATCGCTACACGGATTTTCGCACGCGCAACAAAGTGGTTGACCTGACCACCGAAGGCGGGATGGTCCTGCAAAAAGTCGAAGACCTCGACAAGCAGGAGAATCTCCTGAAGCTGAAGATGGACTATTACAATGGTCTTATCCGCCACGTCACCGACGGCGACAGCCTTAAAAGCTTTGTCGCACCTCCGCTGGGCGATCCCGACCCCGACCTGAGCACCAACGTCCAGAGACTGGCCTCGCTCTATAGTCAGCGCGCCGCCCTCTCGCTGTCCGTCCAGGCAAAAAACCCCAGAATGATCGCCGTCAACGACGACATCGCACTGACCCAAAAACTTATCCAGAACAACATCGCGAGCCACCTCGCGTCCATCCGCGACCAGATCGGGAGCCTCGAATTGCAAAAGAAGGAGAACAACGACCGGCTGACAAATATCCCTGCCACCGAACGTTCCTATCTGGACATCAAAAGAGGCTTTGACGTCAACAGTACGCTCTATAATTTCCTGTTGCAGAAACGGGCTGAAGCCGGCATCGCGCTGGCTTCCAACAACCCCGACGCCAAGGTCCTCGACCCGGCCACCATCCCGACCACCTCGCCGATAGGACTAAAGCCGGTCATTAGCGCTGCCATCGGCGTCATCCTCGGTATGCTGATCACCCTGGGCTTCGTCCTGCTAAAAGAATATAACAACGACCGGCTGCGGGAATCGGCGGAGGTAACGGCCGCCCTGCACCTGTCCGTCGCGGGGCTCATTCCACACAACAAGCTGAAAACCGATCTCCCCGTCACCCAATACCCTCAATCCGAGATCACGGAATCCTTTCGGAATCTTCGTACGAACCTCCGTCTCCTGCTGAAAGACGGCAACACCGCCGTGATCGCCCTGCACTCCGCGACTTCCGGAGAAGGAAAATCCTTCATCGCGGCAAATCTCGCTGCACTCCTTGCCCTGAGCAGCAAAAAAGCCCTGCTCATCCAGGGCGACAAACACAATACAAATCTCGAAGAACTCGTCGGCGCCCAACCCCGGAAGCACCTTACCGAGTATCTCGAAGGCACTGCCACCTTCCGCGAATTGCTTACCGGCACCGAAGTCCCGGGCCTTAGCTATATCCGCGCAAGCGAACCGGACAGCCCCCTGTCGGAATTGATGGACACCCCGAACATGGAAAAATTCATTCGCGAAGCCCGCGCCGCCTTTGGCTTCATCATCGTCGATAACCCCCCGATCAGCATCCTGAGCGACGCCCGGATCATGGCCACGTATGCCGATATCAACCTCTTCGTCCTGCGAATAGGCTATAGCACCGTAAAGGAGCTTTCCTTCGTCAACCAGACCGCCGAGGAAGACACGGTGAAAAACATGATCGTCGTCCTCAACGACACCCCGCCGACCCACAAAAAACTAAAGAAGGCCGCCTATTTCAAAGACTAATCCGCATGCTTACGCTGACGAAAATAAAAAGCCAGTTTTTGGGCGGTCATGCCCGGACCGCAAAAGCAAATAAGAATATCGTCTATTCCTTTTTTATAAAAGGTCTTAGTATTCTGTGCCAGTTCGCGCTGGTCCCGCTTACGATCAAATACCTGGAGCCCGGCAGCTACGGCATCTGGCAAACCATCGCCCAGATCGTGGGCTGGTTCTCCTTTTTCGATATCGGAATTGGGAATGGCCTGCGCAACAAACTCTCGGAGGCGCTGGCCAAAGGCGATAACCGGCTTGCGAAAGTTTATATCAGCACCTCCTATGCCTGCGTCGCGGCGATCTTCCTTTCGCTTATGTTGTTGTTTTGGGTCATCGGTCCATTCATCAACTGGGCGGGCCTGCTGGGTCTCTCCCAAAGCTATGCCAGCGTCCTGCAACGTACCATCCTGGTGGTGTTTTCCTTTTTTTGCCTGCAGTTCATCCTGAACCTGATCGGCAATATCCTTTTTGCTCACCAGGAGCCCGCGATGAGCAATCTTATCCAACCCCTTGGTAATCTGATATCTCTTGTCGTCATTTTTATTCTTACCCGCACCACCGCCACCGGCGACCTTTTCACCGTCTCCGTCGTACTCAGCGCGGCCCCGGTGCTCGTCCTGCTGGCCTTTAACCTCCTGTTCCTCGGTTGGAAATACCGGCCGATCGCCCCGGGCCTTCGTTTTGTTCAATTCCGCCATTCCAGGGAACTCTTTGGCCTCGGTGTGCAATTCTTTATCATCCAGATCGCCTATATCGTGATGTATTCGAGCGCCAACATTATGCTGATCCGCTGGTTTGGCCCCGCCATGGTGACGGTATACACCGTTGCGTACAAATATTTCACCATTGCCCTGCTGATCAATGGCATCATCACCGCCACCTACTGGTCTGCCTTCACCGACGCCTACGTGCGGAAGGAATTCGACTGGGTCCGCAATACCATCCGCCGAATGGAAAAAGTGACTTATCTGCTGATGGCCGGCGTCATTCTGCAGACCGTCCTTGGGGGGGTCCTTATTCATCTCTGGGTTCGACAGGTTCACGTGCCACTCGACATGCAGGTCACCATGTGCCTCTTCACACTGATCAGCCTTATTGCCGCCCCACAGCATATTTTTCTGAACGGTACCGGTAAGATCAGGCTCCAACTCTATACCGCCATCTACTCGATTGTCATGACCGTGCCGTTCGCGTTACTTTTTTGTAAGGTCTTTCACCTGGGACCCAAAGGCGTCATCCTTGCCATGACCTGCACAGCCCTGCCGGTGACGATCCTCTACCGGATCCAATACAATAAAATCATGAGCGCCAAAGCCACAGGTATATGGGGAAAGTAACCATCACGACCCTTCTCGTTAGCAAATGCTATAACCTGATCGGGCACATCCTGCGAAAAACCTTTACCCTTGCCGCGCCAAAGCGGCTTCCGGCAAACCGCGCCGTCGGCGGTACCGACCTCGTCATCTTCTCCGGCTATCGCGGCGCAAAAATGATGAAAGCCCTCCTGCTTTCCGTTTACTACCGGTGGGAAAAAGTCCCCCATGTAACGATTGTTTCCGACGGCACACCGAAAGAAGTATTGGAAGACGCCATGCAATTCTGGCCGTTCCTGTATGAAGTCAAACACTGGGAGGACTGCGCCGCCTGGCATCGCGCCAACGGCCACCCGGCGATCGTCGACTTTGCCCACATCAATCCATACGCCCGGAAATTGCTGGCCGTATTGGCCGAAGCCGAACGACGGCCGGTTTTGTACTGCGATACCGATGTTTTGTGGTTTGCCGATCCGCGCCTTCCCGAACCAGCGGCAGACCGGTGCACCATCCGCATGTCGACAGACAACATGCATTGCTACCACCTGCCGGCTATTCGCTATCTCCATCGCGAGGATCTGCTGGAAAAGCCGCCGATGAACGCCGGCGTGGTCTACCTCGCGGGCTGCGCTTGGGACCACTACCCCGGCTTTGAAGAATTGCTGCAGTTCATGCGTATCTTCAATGAAGGGCCTGCCGAACAAATGACCTTTGCCATGCTGGCCGACCGTCTCGGCGACAATTGGACACTGGACGAGATCATCGTCTCCACAAAAGATAAGTATTGGCCGCTTTTTCCCCGTTACCCCTTCTCGGGAACTCAGCTGGCCCGCCATCACGTAGCTACCAAACACTCCTGGTTCTGGCGTGACGCGCTGATCATCCTTTGGCAAAAAAATAAAAAACGTCGCCATGCCGGCTAACATCATCCCGCCACGGTCACACGCAGATCCGCCATCCGCCGGCGCTTCGGCCTCATGGATAAACTGGCTGACGATGTTCCTTCTGATCGGCAACACCGCCAACCCCTTTTTTTATGAATCCATCGAGATGCTGGGTCTCTCGTTCGTGATCCTGTTGGGTTGCTGGTTGCTAAAAAAGGAAGAAGACACCCGCCTCAATGGTTTTTTCTGGACCTACCTTATCGTCCTGACGGTCCTCCAGGTCTCCCAAACCCTTGCCTACAACGTCTTCCCGTTAAAAACCTTTCTTGGCGAATACCTGCGGATCGCCTTCGCTGTCCTTGCCATCCGGATCATCGGGAAGTCCTTCTTTGATATCTTCGTTCGCTTTGTCTATGTATTTGCCATCATCAGCCTCATTTTCTATGTCCCATGCGTGGTGAGCCACTCGTTCGCCTTTTTCCTTATCGACCATGTGGCCAAATATACCCAATGCCCTTTCCACCGCGCCTTTTCCCAGGGGCTTTATGAAACGTTGCCCGGCAATCTGATCATCATGAACCTCGGCCAGATCTGGCTAAACCGTAACTCCGGTTTTTACTGGGAGCCGGGCACCCATGGCGGATTTCTCTGCCTCGCCCTTTTTGTCAACCTTTTCTACCGGAAGGAAAAGCTGACGTCAAAATTCTCCATCGTTTTTATGGTCACCATCCTGACTACCTTGTCGACCACGACCTATCTGGCATTGTTCTTTATCGCGGTCGCATACCTCAAGAACTTTATCATGCGCCGCCCCGTTATTTCGTTCTTCCTGCTTATCGCCCTCGTCATCATGGGGTCATTTGCGTTTACGCGGCTTGACTTCCTGAGCAACAAGATCGATCAGCAGATCGCAAAAAGCGGCAGCCGGATGTCGGGCGAATCCAGGTTCAGCAGCTTCCTCGCCGATATCCGGGCGTTGGAGGAACATCCCTTTATCGGCACCGGCCGGAACGTCGAAATGCGTTTCGGAAAAAATTTCTACAATGCGGACATTCGCGAGCTGCACCGCAACAACGGCATCGGCGTATTGTTGAGTACCTATGGGATATTCTTCTTTTTCTTTTTCTTCTACCTGAACTGGCGGAGTTTTTATCTGCTGCTGGGAAGCCGGACCAACGCCTGGCTGATGCTGATCCTGGTCCTGGTCATCGGTTTTTCGGAGGATTATTTCTTCAAAGCCTTTTTTATTGCCTTGCCCCTCTATTGTGGCATTACAATGGCAGCTGATCAAAAACCGGCGATCGCCCGGAGCCGAAAAATGCAATTGGGCAAGAACACCCTGACGTATGAATAACCCACCGATCCACATAGGCGCAGTAATCCCCACGTTCAACAGAAAAGACAGTTTGCGGACGATCCTGCGCTGTCTGCAGGAGCAGATCTATTCCCGCCCGATCACCACCACCCCTATCGTGATCGTTGACGGATCCTCTGATGGCACATTGGAAATGCTGGAAACGGAGTTCCGGTCCGTCCCTGTCGTCCGCGGCGACGGTAACTGGTGGTATACCCGCTCCATCAACGAAGGGATAAAAAAGGCCCGGCAGCTGGCCTGCACCTATATCCTGACCCTCAACGACGATCTCACTTTTTCCGCCGGCTACGTCAATACCATCGTCGCAGATCACCTGGCCGCCGGTCCGGACTCGATCATCGGCTCTGTCTCCTTAAGCGCATCCACGCCCAGGCTGATTACTTTTTCCGGCGTATCCAGGATTACCCGCACGTTAAAAGAATATAACTATATCCGAAAGTTTACACCCGTTGACGAAGCAAGCCTTTGCGGTGTCCGCCCTTCCATCGTGCTCTCCGGTCGGGGCATTCTGTACCCGGCGGCGATCTTCGATCGCCTGGGTCTCTATGACGAAAAGCTCGTTCAATACAGTTCGGAAACCGACTTCACCTATACCGCATCCCGTAACAAAGTCCCCGTATTGATTTCGTACAACGCGCGGGTCTATGAGAATGTCCGGCTGACCTCCGCCGGCGCCGTATATAATAATCCGTCGCTGAGGGCAGTGCTGCGGAGCTTTCGTAACAAATACTCGATCAATTCCTGGTATAAGACCCGGTACTACGCGACCAAACACCGCGGCGCCTTCACCGGCTCCCTGATCGCACTCGCGCGCATTGCCGGCGTTCTGAAGAATTTTGCGCTGGTCAAACTGAAACCGAAAAAATGAAAATCCTTTTCCTGTCGCATCATTGGTCAAACAACTCCCACCATTCCCGACACAGCGGATTCCAGCGTATCGTGCAATTCGCCTCGGTCGACAATGACGTAACCCTCGTCACGTGGGCGGAACAGGAACAGGAATATATGGACGGCTCCATACGGGTGATCACGGTAAAAAGCGGCCGCCGCGACTTTCTGTTCAGAAAAAGGATCGCGATCTCCCGCAAAGGCGCCGCCCTGGCACCGGCTTTCGACGCCATCCACGCGCTTTATGAAGATTGCACGTTCGCCCTGCCGCCAAACCGCTATACGACGACATGGCATGTCCTGCCGGGTGTCGTGCACTATCCGAAGCTGCAACACCGCATTTTCATCTTCCTGAAATACAATATCCTTCAGCGCAGAGCGCTTCGCAATGCCGCGTCTATCGCCTGCGTATCGACCAACCTTCTGGCCGCCATCCCCGATCGGTACCGATCAAAAGCCCGCTTCATCCCTCATGGTGTCGACACCGGCTTCTGGGACCCGGCCCTGGCTTCGCCCGCCATAGCTTTATCGAAGACGGGCCCGAACTATATCCTCTGCGTCGGTTCACACGGCCTCGACCGGACTCTCCTGACCCGTCTGATCCATGCCAACCCCGGCCGCGAATTCATCATCGTCGGTCTGAAGCCGCAGCTCGACCCCTGCCCAAACATCCGCTATCTTTACCAACTTTCCGACGAAGCACTCCGCGACCTCTATGCCGGCGCCGCGTTCGTGATCCGCCCGCTTGACTTTGCCACCGCCAACAATTCCGTGCTCGAGGCGCTGGCCATGGGTAAGACCATCCTGGCGAGCCGAATCCCCGGCATCACCGACTACCTGACCGAAAAGACCGCTATCTTTATCGACACGCTACCCAACCTCTCCCTGGAAAACATAAAACCGCTCGACCCCGCCCACATTCGCCAAACCGCCGTCGATTTGTTCTCCTGGCAGAAGGTGCTGGCGGAATACGCTTGCTTGTATCGCCAACAAGGACCCCGATCCGACCCGCCCATCTCAAATCACAGCCATGCCTAGAAAAAAACGCATCGCCATCATCGGACTCAAGGGCCTGCCGCCATTCGGCGGCGCCGCAAATGTCGGCGACAACATTATTGAGCAGTTGGCGGCAACATACGACTTCACGATCTACGCCACCGCCTCTCACACCCACCACAAGGGCGACTATAAAGGCGCTCACCAGATCGTCTTCAGAAAATTCCCGGTCAAACAACTCAACATTCTTTACTATTATATCGCGTCCGCATTCCATGCGGTCTTCACCCGCCGCTATGATGTCATTCACCTCCACCAGATGGACGGTGCGTTTATCCTGCTCCTTCTCCGGCTGCGCTATAAAGTAGTGGCGACGAGCCACGGCCTTACATACCATGCCGGCAAATGGAGCAAGTGGTCGCATCCCTACTTCAAGCTGAACGAGTGGTTTCAGGCCCGCCTCTCCAGTCACCTCACCGTCGTTTCCCGGTCCCTCGTGCCGCACTACGAAAAGATCGTCGCGGGAAAACACATCACGTATATCCCAAACGGCGTCACTCCGGTTGCCCCTTCGTCCCTGACATCGACCGGCGGATCGTATATTCTCTTTGCGGCCGGTCGTATCCTTCCGATCAAGGGCTTGCATTTCCTGCTCTCCGCCTTGCACAAATGCAACTACAAGGGCAAACTGATCGTCCTGGGCGACCATAGTCAGCTTAAAGATTACTCCCGTGAAGTGTTCCGGCTGGCTGCGGGTCTCGACGTGGAATTCAAGGGCCTTATCAAAGAGAAGCCGCTGCTGAACACCTGGATCGCGGGCGCGCGTTTCTTCGTTTTTCCATCCACGCATGAGGCCATGTCCATGATGCTCCTGGAAGTCGCCTCGTTTCAAACTCCCGTTTTGTGCTCCGATATCATCCAGAATACCGATATCTTTGACCGCGATGAAATGCTTTTTTTTCGATCCGGCTCCGATACCGACCTGGCGGAAAAGATGGCCTGGGCCCTTGACCACCCAAACGAAATGCAGACCTTTGCCGCAAAAGCTTACCGATCCCTGATGGAAAAATACCACTGGGCGGTGATCGCCCGGCAATACGCCGATATTTTTGAGAACCTAACCACGAAAACCCGCCGTCAGACGCAACAAAAATGAAGCTCGTGCCGCGTATCAATCAAACCCCGTAACGATGAAACAAATTGTCGACTATGGACATGGAATGAAGGTCTCGAAATTCACCCGCTTCTGGCGTAACTGCATCCAGATGCCGGCCTGGTTCATGCCCTGGAAGCGTATCCGCACTTTTTTTCACCGCCTCAAAGGCGTTCGCATCGGGAAAAAGGTGGAGATCGGCTATATGGTGCTCATCGACAACCGCCGGCCGGAGCTGGTGACCATTGAAGACAACGTCACCATTACTACCATGTGCGTCGTGATCTCGCACGATCTGTCCCGAAATTATAATGAAGGGAAAGAGATTATCGGAGAAGTCCGCATAAAAAAGGGCGCGTTCATCGGCATGAATTCGACCATTATGCCGGGCGTCACCATCGGCGAAGGAGCGGTCGTTGCAGCCGGTTCCGTGGTCACCCGCGACGTAGAGCCCTATACGGTCGTCGGCGGCGTCCCAGCCAAAAAGATAAAGGATTATTACCCGGCGGCTCCCACTCCCGGGGCCCCCACCCCACCGGTCACGACCCCCGCGCCGAAGACACGCTGATCCCTACAAAGCGCGTATTACCTTGCACGGGTTGCCGGCCGCCACCACATTCGCGGGGATTTCCCCCGTCACCACACTACCCGCTCCGATAACCGAATTCTCACCGATCTTCGAACCTTTTAACACCATCACCCCCACGCCGAGCCATACATTGTCTCCGATCACCACCGGGCTTGGCGCACCACTCCTCGGGTCCTCCGGGTGCCAGTCCGCATCCGTGATCAAGGTATTCGCACCGCATTTGACGTGATTTCCGATGGTGACCCCAATATAAGCCCCGATCACCGTTCCGCTGAGTCCCGTATGATCCCCGATCCTTATGACCGTTCCGGGATTGTAGGCGGACACGATACACGGCCGGTTGATCCCGATCAGGTTATCGGTATGCCCGGACAGGAACATACACCCGTCTCCCACCAATACCCGCGTCCCGGGATACAATTTGAATTTAGGTCGCCCCATAAAACGACACGCCCCGGCAAACTCCACCCCGCGCATCCCCGCAAGGAATTTATGGTATCCTCCGCACCACAGCCTCCACCGCAACCGGGTCGAGTCCAGAACATGCAACAATCGCCTTGCCGCCATATTATTTGCCTGAAGATTTTTGAATGATTTCCCGATAGCGATCAAACATTGCCGCCACGATCACCGGCGGATCATGCCTCCGCCGCGCTGCCTTTCTCCCCTCCGCCGCCATCGCCGCATACGTTGCCGGCTGCGAAATCACCTCCTGCATGGCGCCCGCCAGCACATAGGGATCGCCGTCCTGGACGAGCACCCCCTGCACCCCATCCTTTAGCAGCGAACCCGTCCCGCCGGCAAATGACGCAATAACCGGAACACCCGCGAGCATGGCCTCGCAAACACTGTTCGGACTGTTCTCGATATGCGAAACCTGGATATAGGCGTCACATTGCATCAACCGGTCCGCCACATCCTTTTCGTCCAATGTTCCCAATAACCGGATATTCAACGTGGCAAGATCATTGACTTTTCTGTCTTTCATCGTCAGTCGCACCAGCGGTTGTTCCGCCTTCAGCCCCGCAACCAACCACTCGAATGCCACGCCCATCCCCGCCAGAATCCTCGCCGTATCGATGATCGTCTCAAATCCTTTATAGATCGACGGACTCGACGTGGTGAAGAACACCGGCGCCCGCCGGTACGCAACAGCCTCGCCCAAGCCCCTTTCCCCGCTCCCCCACTCCAATCCATAAAATCCGGGCCGGATCACCTCGTCGATATGAAAATATTCTGCGTGAGGCGCCAGCGCCGCCGTAATCCGCCGGTCCCAATCCGTCCGGCCAAAAATAAACTTCGCCCGCCCCAGGATCTCCTGCTCGATCTCCATCCTTCGCCGCCAGATTTTATAATCCGCCTTATAGAAAGGATACCCCGTTCTCCATCCGCGCCACCATCCCGGCAATCCCAGCCCGGCAAAATATTTTTCGTGATAGACCGTGAGATTCCCCTGTACCGAAACGACGATGGGAATGTCCTTCACCTCGCGCAAGATCAAGCCAAAGGGGAACTCCGTTCCATGCACGTGAATGATATCCGGCCTGAACTCGCCGATCGCCCGGAGGAAAGCCGGTAAATTCTCATCTCGCTCCGCTCTGCCCGCTATCCGGTTGACCAACCGTTTTCCCTTGCTGCTTCCCAACGGCCGAACGGGATAATACCATGTCCTTCCAAACTCGAAGGGCGCCGACACCTGCTCCGAATAAAAAACAAACCCCAGCTGACACTCCGCCACCCCTTCCACTACCTGCTGCAGCGACGATATCCATCCGCCCGCAGCGAGGCTGATTTTTAGATACCCTGCACTCAATCCCGGTGTATTGGCAAACCACAATACCCTCATCGGTTTTTTCTTATTGTCCATTTTATACTCCTACTCCTCCCCCGGATGATACCGCTTCACCGCCCCCGCCTGCACCTCCTCCGGATAGAACAACACATCCTTGAACTTTCCGCCGAGGTACATCGCCGCCTGATCGGTAAAATTCGGCGAAGCCGGATCGCTGCTTTCCCCGCCTGTAACGATCGTTCGCGCTTTCACCCGTTTGCCAAACTCGACCGCGGCAATAAAACTATTCCCCGACACCCCATACCGCTTGCTCGTCCCCGGCATTACCCGGCTGACATAGGACGGCAACGCCCCAAACGTGGAAGCCACCAGCCCGGCAGGCAAACTCGGTTTCCGGTCGTCATATGATTCCGCGATTTTCCCCGTCAGCCGCTGATACCGGCAGATATCGCCCCATTCGATCTTCCAGCTTCCGTAGCGTTGCCGCAATTCGGCCAGTACCGCCGTCAGTTCCCCCGTCTTCTGCGCCGGGGTCGAATGTTCCAACGCCGACTGCACCACCGCGACCGCATTCGAGCCGGCCTCCGCCGTGGCCGGCCTCGGGGCAAACCGCAATATCCGCGTACCCCATTCCACCGCCAGCGTTGTGGCCACGGAATGAACCGCCGACCGCCGATCCCATTTCTGCAGCAATGAAATGGCCTCCTGCAAGTTCCGCCGCGTCGTATCCGGCGAACCGACATACGCATCGAACAACGCGGGCAGCATCACATCAAAAGCCATCAGGTATCGATCGTATCCTTTTGCCGTCAGGCTGTCGAGCGTGAAGTCATTGGCCCCCGCCAACAAGCGGACCGCATTCAACGCCCTGAAATTTTCCCCGTCCGGCGCCATATAAGCCGGGAACCTGTCTCTCAGCGGGCTGCTTCCTCCGGACGAGGAAAAGGGCGTCGAATTACAGTTCTGTATCCATCCTGTCGCCGGATTATAGCAATGAACGATCTCATCCAGCTCATGCAGTCCGTTCCACTCCGTCGCCGCAATACTTCCATCTACCGGTAACGACCAGTCGAATGATGTGTCCCTCCTCGGCATGAAATTACCGTGCCAGTACGCGATGTTGCCCTGGTCATCCGCATAGACGGTATTGTTGGTCGTGTTGGCCCGGAGATCCATCGCTTTCTTATAGTCGTCGAACGTGTTGGCTTTTGTGATCAGCCAGGCTTCGAGCAACGCATTCAGCGACCGGTTGTTCTCCCGCACACTGAGCCACTTCCCCTCCCGGCTGGCCAACACCGGCCCATGATGCGTATAAAAACCGGTTACCGGCATTGCCAGCACCGAATCATTTCGCTTGTAATATACCGTGAACGGTTTCGCCTTCACCGGCCGCGTCTCCCCTGCATAGGCATACACCCACCTATCCCCCTGCCGCTGGACTTTCTCCGCGTACAGATCGGCCACATCCGCAAGGCTCGACGTATGCATCCATCCGCAGTGTGCGTTGAATCCCTGGTAGACGAAGAACTGTCCCCAGGTAACCGCCCCGTACGTATTGAGCCCCTCATCGCTTGTCAGCTGTACCTCCAGGCGGAAATAGAACGGTACGTGCGGATTGATATATAATTCCGTATTCCCCGAAGCCGTCCGGAAACCAGACAGCGCAAACCCGTTGCTGCCTTTCTCCGCGTCATCCGGGAGCCAGCTTTCATTCAGCCCGCCGGCATCACCTCCGCACCCGGCATCACCCATTTCCCCAAGACCGTCCCCGGGCGGCCCGATCCCCCGGTCCATCAGGATCATTCTCTCGACATCGGTCAATGACGACCTGCGCCTCACCGGCACTCCCGCTCCCCCCACATTCCCGCCATAAAAACGCTGCACTTCATCCACCCTCGCACCACCCGTACTCGTCGCCGACACGCTCCCATCCGTGAACATCAACGGATACCATGGCTCAAAATGCGTCAGCAGCAGCGGCTTCGTCCCGGGATGCCTATACAAATAATAATTCACCCCATCCGCAAACGCATCCAGCAGTTTGTGCATCCACGGCGGGCTCCTTTGATAGTCCGCGATGGCGGCGGCGCTGTCATAGATCAGCCGCATCATGACATCATTATACAGATAACTCTCCCCATAGGCCTCCGCCTGCCTTCCGAGCATCTCGAGGTAGTTCTTTTCCACCCGGCTGAAGTCCTCCTGGCATTCGGCATACATCAGCCCGAATACGGCTTCCGCATCCGTCTTCCCGTAAATATGCGGGATCCCCCATTTGTCCCGGGTGATCGTTACCTCCCGGGCCTCCGCCTCACACCGCTGCCGGTCCGCGCCCGAATACTGAGAAAAGCCAGGCACCGGCAAGCAGAGAAGAACAATTGTCATCAATTTATTCATCCCCCAATATACATATTTACTAGTACTTCGCAGGCTCTCCCGGCTTTGGCAGCGACGCACGGATAAATTTCCTCAGGTTCTCATTGGCCTCCGCCAGATCGGGCTTACGCAGATAGAGCATATGCCCGCTGCGATATCCTTCCCAGCTGAGCCTGTCCTTTAGCTTTCCACTGGGATCGAGCTGCCACAGACTGTATTTCGCGTTGAAATAATCACACGCCCCATCATAGTAACCCGACTGGATCAGCAGATGCAGGTAGGGGTTTTCGGCGATAGCGGCGCGTAGGTTCTCGCCCGTATGATTATTGCGGTTGTCCCACGGATGGACCGGCCCGAACATATTGTACTTGAGGTCGGTCTTGTAATGCAGGTCCTCGCGCAAATATATATTGATGGCCGGGGTGAACGCATGCAGCCACGACGTGAGCTCCGCATTGTAGTCCGGTGAATCCCCCGCATCCTTGCTGTCGATCCCCCGGTACCGGGAATCCAGCCGTCCCACCGTATACCCCTTGTCCCGCAACAGTTCCTTCCAGAAAAAATTGTCCGGGATGATCAGGTTGGATTCCAGGATCGATTTTTCCGACAACCCGGTATACCGGGACATCTTGGCTGCCAGCTCCTTTTTCCTGCCCTCTTCCAGGAAGCCACCCTTCGCCAGCGCCGGGATCAGCTCGTTGATCGTAAAATTCTCGACCTCGGGTAGCATGTCTGTTAAGTCCTTCGATTGCAGATCGGTCGCCAGGACCTTGTGATACCACGCCGTCGCGGCATAATATGGCACGCGGAGCGACGCCTGCACGAATTCGCTCCGTTCCAGGCCGAGTTCAGTCGGCGATACCAGGATCACTCCGTTGAGGTACATCCACTGCGATTCCTGTAGCTCCAGTGCAAGGCCGGCCGCCCGTGTCGTTCCATAGCTTTCCCCGATCAGGAACTTGGGCGACGCCCACCGGTTATTCCGGGTGACAAAAGTGGAGATCCATTCCGCCAGGTATTTGATATCGGCATTGACCCCGAAGAAGGTCGTCGCAGGGATGTCTTTGCCGACGGCCCGCGAGAACCCGGTATTCACCGGATCGAGATAAACGATATCCGCGATATCGAGGATCGAAGAATTGTTTTCTTTCAACCCGTAGGGCTGCACCGGATACCCTTCGTCGTCCAGCAGCAACCGCCGTGGTCCCGTATACCCGATCTCCATCCAGACGCTGGGCGTCCCCGGACCGCCGTTGAATGAAATCACCAGGGGCCGCGCCGCTCGGTCCTTCACATCCGTCCGTACATAATAGGTATAAAATATCCCCGCAATCGGTTTCCCGCTGTCATCCCACACGGGGATCGTGCCCGCCACCGCATCGTACGGCACCCGCTGCCCGTTGATGGTCACCTCGGAATGGGTCGTGACCGATGAATCGACATTCAATACCCGGCTTCCCGGCGGCATTTTTACCGGGGCTGTCGAAGCGGGCGGCGTAATATGATCGGCCGCCCCTTCGCCGCCGCCTGCGGGCCGCTGACCAATAACCTGACCGGTCAGGAAAGCCAGACCTAAAAATCCTATTAATTTTCTCATAACGTTTAGTTGATACCCACGAATATAAGCCCACGCCCTGAAAGAATGGCCGCGTTTTTGATAAATTCCTCTAACGACAGGCTGTAATGCAGTACCACAAAGAGTTTCGTAATAAAAGTAACAGCAACGGGTTGTAGAAATTATTCCACATTATGACGACGTCCATTAAGCAAAATCACTATATCGTCGCGATCGGAGCCTCGGCCGGCGGCCTGGAGGCCATCCATGAGTTCTTTGACAGTATGCCGGATACGCCGAACATCTCCTTTATCATCATTCAGCACCTCTCACCGGATTATAAGAGCCTCCTGGTCGAACTGGTGGCCCGCCATACGGACATGAAGGTATATGAAGCCAGTGACCACCAGGAAGTCATGCAAAAATGCGTCTACGTCATCCCCAATACAAAGCTCATCACCATTCAGAAAAATGAGCTCCGCCTTACCGACAAACAGAACCCTAAATTGCCCAATAACGCTGTAGATGTCTTCCTTTATTCCCTGGCAAAAGAGAAAAAATCGAAAGCCATCGCAGTCATTCTGTCCGGGACCGGTACTGACGGGACCAAAGGCGCCGAAGCCATTAAAAAAGAAGGGGGCCTTGTCATCGTTCAGGATCCCGCTACCGCGAAATTCGACGGGATGCCCAATAGCGTAATTGCAGCGGCTAACGCAGACTTCATCCTCCCTCCGGCCGCAATATACACCGAGATCGTCCAGCATATCTCTCCCCCACCGGCCGTACTCTATGGAAGCGAAACTAAAGACGAACAATTCCTGAAAACGGTCTTCGACCTCATCCACCAGGAATCCGGCATGGAGTTTCACTATTATAAAACGCCCACCATTATCCGCCGGATAACCAAACGCATGATGCAGGGCAACTTCGCCTCCCCCGACAAGTACGCCGGCTTCCTCCGGGAACACAAGGAAGAAGTCCGCCAGCTCGGCCATGATTTTCTCATCGGGGTTACCCACTTCTTCCGCGACCCGGAAGCCTTTGAAATTCTTCGGAACAAGGTCATTAAGGAAATCATCGACAAAAAGGAAGAGGACGAGACGATCAGGATCTGGGTAACGGCATGCAGTACCGGCGAAGAAGCTTACACCATCGCAATGGTCGTCGACGACGTTCTCGAGCACAGCGAAAAGAATCTCGCGGTCAAAATATTCGCCTCCGACATCGATGAAGAAGCCATTCAGTTTGCCTCGGCAGGGGTGTACCCGGCATCGGTACAAAAAGATATCCCCGCGGCCTACCTGAAGAAGTATTTTATCGGCGGCGGCAAGACATACACGATCATTCCCCGGATCCGCAAACAGATCGTCTTCGCCCGGCACAATATCATCAAAGACCCGCCATTTATCCGGAACGACCTTGTAAGCTGCCGGAATATGCTGATCTATATCAGCCCTTCACTCCAGCAACGCATTTTCTCCCAGCTTCTTTTCGCCGCCGGGAACGAAGGCTTTATTTTCCTCGGGCCCAGTGAGAATTCTGCCCTGCTCAAAAAGGAGGTGGACGAGATCAGCGCGCGGTGGAAGATCTACAAAAAGAACGGTGAATCTAAACCGGGTTACCATTATCATCCGGGAAGCCCGGAAAGCTACATTGCCCGTGTCCATCGGGCGGGCCGCCCTGCCTCCAAAGACACGCGCTCCCAATCCATTCTTTGGGATGACTTCCGGCAGGTGATTATGGAAGACCTCAGCTACGTGGTACTCTACGTAGACACGAATTTCGATATCCTCGAAACGATCGGCCCATATGAGAAATTCCTGACCCTTCCCCGCAAACAGCTCCAGCTGAACCTCCTGCGGATGATGCCTTCTGCTATTTCGGTGATGTTGAGCGCCGAGATCCGGAAAGCCCGGAAGAGCGGACAGAACTCCCTTCTCCGCAATATCCGGTATAGAAAAGGGGAAGAGACGATCGCCATAGAGGTCTTTATCCGGCCTGGCGGAAAGAACGACGGCCGCCAGCCAACCATGATCGTCTTTCGCGAGTCGACCGGCGTGGAAGCTCCCGTCGCCGAAATCTATGAAGCCAACGGCCACGGCCATGACAATGAATACGTCCAGGCCCTCGAAGCAGAGCTGTCCGATACCCGTAACCAGTTGCAGCTCGCCGTCGAAGACCTCGAGAGCGCCAATGAGGAGCTGCAATCGACCAATGAAGAACTGTTGTCTGCAAACGAAGAGCTGCAAAGCTCCAATGAAGAACTGCAATCGCTCAATGAAGAACTCATCACTCTCAATACCGAGCACCAGCTTAAGATCAAGGAGCTGCTGGAAGTGAATGACGACCTCAATAATTATTTCAGCAGTACCGAGATCGCACAGGTTTTCATAGACGGTCAGCTCCGCATCCGTAAATTCAATCCCGCCTCGGCGCGCATGATCAATTTCATCGACAGTGACATCGGAAGGCCCCTCACCCATATATCCAATAATATCCGGTCCGGGAATCTTCTGAACGAAGTGCAGTCGGTCCTCCGAACGGGTCGCACAATAGAAAAGGAGGTCGAGCTGATCTCCGGGAAGAATTTGCTCATGCGCATCATCCCGTACCGGACCCATGACGGCAAAAACGACGGAGCTACCATTTCATTTGTGGATATCACGACCGTCACCGATCTTAACAATATTATCCGTGCCGTCTTCAACTCAAGCCCCAACGCTATCTTCGCTTTCCAGACCTGCCGCGATGCCCGAAGCCACGTCACCGACTTTACCGTGGTGTCTGCCAACTACGCCGCCGTTGCTTTGGTAAAACACCCGAACCAGGACCTTAAAGGCCTTTCACTAAGAAAGGACCTTCCGCAGCTCACCGCCTGCAATCTGCTGGAAAAATACCTGGATGTGGTCCTGGGCGACAAGAGCTATCACGACACCGTCCAGTTCCCCGAAGACGGCAGGTGGTATGAGGTATCCGTCGCTAAAATGATGGATGGTTTCGTAGCTACTTTCACCAATGTCACCGAACGAAAGACCGCAGACCTCCACCTGCACCGGCTGAATGGCGAGTTGGAAACCAGCAACCACGATTTGCAACAATTCGCCTCCATCGCCTCCCACGACCTTCAGGAACCCCTTCGAAAAATCCACATGTTCTCGACCGCCATCATGGAGGGATATGCCAAAGACCTGCCCGATGAAGTGAAGTCCTTGTTCAAAAAGATCGTCCGCTCCACCGACCGCATGCGGGCGCTGGTCATCGACATCCTGAATTTTTCCCGCCTGTCCGCCGAAACCCCCACCTTTAAAAAGACGGACACCCGCGCCATGGTCAACGAAGTCCTGGAAGACTTCGAGCTCAATATCCGCGAACGAACGGCCGATATCCGGATCGGCGATCTGCCCGAGCTTGATCTGATCCCCGGCCAGTTCCGGCAAGTCCTTCATAACCTCTTCAGCAACGCGCTCAAATTCACCCGCCCCGGAACGGCGCCCTGCATAAGCCTGACGGCCGTTCGTGTCCGTGACCGCTCTTTTGACAGTCCTCCTGACGCGAAGGGAGAGTATTACCGCTTCACCCTGACGGACAATGGCATCGGTTTTGAAGAAAAATTTGCCGAAAATATTTTTAAACTCTTCCAGCGGCTGCACCCCAAAGACAGATTCGAAGGCACCGGTATCGGATTGGCGATCACAAAAAAGATTATCGAGCGTCATAACGGCATCATCACCGCCAGGAGCACCGAAGGCGAAGGTACCCGGTTCGATTGGATCATTCCGATCCACCAATCCGGCGCCACAAACGAACATACACTATGAAGCAAAAAAAGATCTTCCTGATAGATGACGACATTGACGACCGGATGATTTTTGCAGACCTGCTGAAATCGACCGATCCTGACTCGAGGCTGAGCTTTGCCGAAAATGGCCTGGAGATGATCGCTATTCTTGAAAACACGAAGGAGGAGGACTTGCCCGATATGATCATCCTGGACCAGAACATGCCCAAAATGACCGGCAAGGAGTCGCTGATATATCTGAAGGAAAGCCGCCGGTACAATCATATCCCGACCTTTATCTACTCCACCTACCAGGTCCGGGACTTTTACCGCGAATGCCTGGATCTCGGGGCCTGCGACGTTGTCGCCAAACCGGATACGATGAACGCCTATCGGGAGATGATCGAACGCTTTCTGTTCCACCTCGCGGACCCGCAACCGGGAAAGCTATAGGCTTTATTCCACACCCCGCACCCGCATCCGGATCATGTACAGCCCTTGCGAAGCCGTAATAAAAAGGGTCCGCTTGTCGCGGCCGCCAAAACATAGGTTCGCCGTCCATGGCTCCGGAACCGCGATATGCGCCATCTTCCTTCCCGTACTGTCATATACCGTAACGCCATCCCCTGTCAGGTAAACGTTCCCTTGCTCGTCCAGGGTCATTCCATCCGAGCCCTGCATAATAATGAGTTGTCTGTCCGTCAACGCGCCGGCCGGACCGATGCGATATTTATATGTCTTCCCGGCGCCGATATCCGCCACATAAAGGAACCGGCCGTCCGGCGTTCCTACGATCCCGTTAGGCTTCACCACATCCCCGGCTGCCACCCTGGCCTTCCGCGAACCCGGCGCGAGATAATATACCCGTTCCCCATCCATCTCCCCTTTTGTCCTCGTCCAGTATGGCCGCTGGTAGTAAGGATCGGTAAAATAAATGCCCCCGCGCGGGTCGATCCACAGATCATTCGGGCCGTTCAGTCGCTTTTCACCTACATCCGTCAATAGAACCTTCACCTTCCTGTCCGGGCCGATCGACCATAACTGCTCCTGCTCATCCGCACAGGTCACCAATCGCCCGGAACGATCGAAATACATCCCGTTCGACCGGCCCGCAGAGTCAAGAAAAACAGTCAATCGGCCGTCGAGGTCATACTCCCAGATGCGGTTATTCGGCTGGTCTGTAAAGAAGACATTTCCCCTCCGGTCCACCGACGCGCCTTCCGTAAAGCTGAATTGCCTCGACACGAGATGTACGCCGGTATCCGCTAAAAGATCCTGCCCCCGCAGACTTCCCGCCGCAAGGGTCAGGGCGATAGCCGCCAGACAACAACGAACCATTGTCAATATTTTTTGGGAAAGATACGATCAACCATCATGCAACCCCACTCCAAAAAGTGAAGCCAGCACCGCACCAGCATAAAGATCATCGTTACGAGCATAATAGACCAATAATGGTCTAAATTAAACAAAATTGTCCTAATATAAAACAAACTTGCATTAATTTTTCGTAACTTAGACCAAAACCGATCTATTCATGTCCATAATCCCTTTAATATCAAGCTGGGAGCAATATATCCTTACCCATCCTTCCGGCGACCTTCGTGAATTTGGCCGGTGGCTTCAGCAGGATTATCCCCCTCCCGCCGAGACCGACCCGATGCCGGTTGCCCGCCATTCTCTTGCCACATCCGCCAATCTGAACGCATCCGCCGCAAGCACCCTGCTCATCAACCGCCTTAATGCGATAAACCATCATCTCTCCAAACCCATTATCCGCAAACTCGGTCTTAAAGACGTCGAATTCGGCGTGCTTGTTCAGGTTCACCTGTTGGACAAGCCGAACAAAAAAGAACTTTGCGACCGGCTACTGATCGAAAAATCGACCGGCGTCGAGATCACGCGCCGTCTGGCAAAAAAAGGCTACCTCCGGGAAACGGTCGACCCTAACGACCGCCGCTCCGCTCGCCTGAGCCTCACCGAAAAAGGGCTTCGCCTCCTCAAGGATGGATCATCCAGCTTTAAATCTATCCATGAGAACTTCCTGGTCCCCCTTGCAACGGATCAACAGCAGCAGCTCGTCGCCATGCTCACCCGCCTCCATGAATACCACTCGGGCCGGGTCAGCGCATCCGACCGGGAATAACCGCCTATTTTCCTACCTTGCATGAGCTGGCCCGATGTCGTCAAGATTATCCATAGCCGGCAGCCTGCTGGCCTGCCAATTGCTCCTCGCTACGACCCGGGCGCAGCCGATACCCCATGTCATCGGGCAACTCTCGACCAGGGAAGGCCTTAGTAGTAATACCATCAACGATGTCGTTCAGGACGACGCGGGTTTCCTGTGGATCGCAACTCCCGATGGACTGAACCGATTCGACGGTACGGAAGTGACCACCTGGTACCATCTCGACGACACCAATTCGCTGCCGCATAATTTTGTCTCCTGTCTTAGAAAGCTCCCCGGGAACTACCTGGCCATCGGCACTGACGCGGGTCTGAGCTTCTATAATAGTACAACCGGCCGCTTCCGCAATTTTTACTACCGCTTTGCCAACTCCCTTGACGCATTCAACAACGCCATCACCCTGCTGGACGCGGATGCCGGGGGCAACCTTTGGGCGGTCTCAAGGAATTGCATCTTTATTTTTGACAGCCTGCGGGTCCTAAAGAAAATTATCCCCTCGAAGATCGCCGAAGCCAGGGTCCTCACCGGCCGCTCTATTTTTGTTGATAAGACCTGGCCGCTTTCCGGCGGCGGCATGCTGATATTTTCTTCTGGAACATGGCGGTTCTACTCTTCCGCCACGCCAGATGATGAGAAAGACCCTCCCTGCCCGCGGCAATTGTCGTTTCTCGAAGACCTCGTGCATCCCACAGACCGCACCATACCCTCCGATAACCCGGCCGGACGGCTATTCAAGATTTTCGACAAATACTTTCTGTCCTTCGGTAACGACCATCTTTCCATAT
Organism: Puia sp.; assembly: GCA_035501395.1. Classification (GTDB taxonomy): domain Bacteria; phylum Bacteroidota; class Bacteroidia; order Chitinophagales; family Chitinophagaceae; genus Puia. The sequence goes on along the minus strand of DATJWK010000189.1, from coordinate 54,736 downwards.
ATGATGAGAAGGGTGCAGCGATCGGCGGTTGCCGTTTTCCCCATAGCAGCTATCCCTCGATGCTATGGCCGGAAGAGGTGGTCGCGGTGGATTCTTCCACGCTGCTGCTGCTCTTTCATGACTTTGGCCTCGCTATCGTACCGGTCCATTGGCGGCAGGGAACGCCTATCCCGGATTCCGTCTCCGCCAGGTGCTTCGACGACCACGAATTCCAGACGGCATTGCGGGACCGGCAAGGCAACTGGTGGCTGGCTACCAGGGGAGAAGGACTGCTCAAAGTCACTACGGTAGGCTTGCCCTTTATTTCGAAAAGCCTTCCGGATAAGGTTTCCCATCATGCCGCACGACATGAAACGGCCACGTTCAGCAAATACGGATCAAGGCTCTGGATCGGTACCTACGGCGACGGTTTCTATAGTTTGGACAGTGCTTCCGGCCAGCCGGTGCAACACCTCCTTAAGAATACCGGCACGGGTTCCTGGGCGAATTATATCTGGAACCTCAACCAGATCAATGCGGATACGCTCTGGATAGGTACACAGTCCGGTTTGTTCTGGTATAGTATTAGCTCCGGACGCTATGGCCGTCTGCCTTCCCTGCCGGGAAAACCCCGCGTCCTGGATTCGGTCGCCATTACCACTCAGTTCAGGGACAGTCGCGGATTGGTCTGGATGGGCCTGGGTAAAGGCAATGGGGTCTGCACGTTCGACCCCGGGGGGCACACATTCAGGTGGTATCCTGGAACTAACATAGATGGATATCCACTTAGATACCCCGTCTCCCTCGCCGAGGATGGCAAGGGTCGTCTATGGCTGACAAATGACGCCAGCTCCAGCCTGGTGCGCTTCGATCGCACCACCGGACGATTCACGCTGATTCCCCTTCCTTCAACGCCCGCCGATCATTTCGGCCCGCTTAACGGACTTGCCCTGGAAGGCGATTCCATCCTTTGGCTGGGGTCGGTCTCCTGCGGCCTGGTCAGGTTCGATCCGCGGAACAACTCCGTCCGCGTCTTTGGTCACGACAAAGGTCTGGATAATAGCCATATCGGCGGTATCTACCGGGATAGCGCCGGAAGGATATGGCTGGCTACCGAGGGAGGTCTCTCCTGCTTTCACCCCGATACCCGGTCTTTCACCAACTACTCGCAAAGGAATGGCCTTCCGGCTTCCAGTGCTACGGCATGGTTCTTTTATGATACAGCCGCCCGTCTCCTGTACAATGGCGGCCACGGCGATTACTTCTGTTTTCGGCCCTCGGAGATCGGGCCCGTTGCAGCTCCCCCCGGAACCATGATCACTTCCGTCCTGGTCAACGGTAACCCATGGACACGATCCGATAACCCCGCCGATTTTCCCCCGCAGGACAACGACATCACTATCCGCTATGCCGCTGTGGATCTCAATGATGGTCCGGCAATCCGATATGCCTATCGTCTGAAGGGCATTGACACCGGCTGGATACCGGTCGGGAGCCAGCGACAGATCAATTTCAGTCACCTCGCGCCAGGGCCATATGTATTCGAAGTCAGGGCCGCAGGCAACAATAGCGACTGGAACCCCCGGCCCGCTTCTTTTGATTTCCGTATCCAACCACCGTTCAGGCAAACCCCATCGTTCTATTTGCTGCTGGCGCTCACCCTGGCGCTCATTGCCTGGACACTTCATCGTTTCCGGCAGATCCAGCGGAACAGGACGACACAAGTTCGAAGCGAGATCTCCCGCAACCTCCACGACGAAGTCGGGGCAAATCTCACCAACATCAGTCTCAGCAGCCTCCTGGCACAACGACAGCTGCACGATCAGGCGTTTGTCGGTCAACTCCTCGAACGCATCTACCAGGATAGTCAGCAGGTATCCGAGTCCATGCGCGAGATCGTTTGGAGCATTAACCCGGACATTGATACTCTGGGCGAAGCGCTCCCCCGGATGCTCCAATATGCTTCGGGACTTCTGGAAGCAAATGCGATCGAGCTGGAGACGGCTATCACCCCTGATGTGGAAGGATTCAGGCTCGACATGCGGGAGCGACGCGACTTCTACCTTGTCTTCAAAGAAGCAGTCAATAATTTAGCCCGCCACTCCAGGGCGTCCCGGGCGCTTATCCGTTTCTTCCGATCCGGGCACGGCCTCGTCATGAGCGTCAAAGACAACGGCACCGGCTTCGATACCCGGTTTCCGCAGCTACACAATGGACTGAGAAATATGCAGGAACGAGCCCGTTGGCACGGTTGGCGCCTGAACATTAGCTCTGAACCGGGAGAGGGGACCGACGTCACCCTCGATACCGGCTCGGCTTAGATCCGGTGATACCACATAAATATGCTATTGACCCTCCCTTATCCCGCTGTAATTTTAGACCATGACTACCCGGATTGCCATTTTCGAAGACAACGCCAGACTTCGCGAATCATTAAAAGTCCTGCTCGATGGTGTGGAAGGGTATACCATCTGCGGCGATTATGACAACTGTTCCGGAGCCGCGGAGGTCATGGACAAACACAAGCCCGACGTGGTGATCATGGATATCGATATGCCGGGCGTGGATGGAATAGAAGGGCTCCGCATCATCAAGGAACGTCGCCCCGAAACCTATATCATTATGCATACCGTGATGGAAGACGAAGACCAGCTGTTCCGCTGCCTTTGCAGCGGTGCAAACGGTTACATCCTCAAGAACACGTCTTTCATTCATCTTCTCGAAGCTATCGAGAATGTCCTCCACGGCGGCGCCCCGCTTTCCCCGCCCATCGCAAAAAAAGTATTGCAATCGTTCCAGTCCCCCAACGCCAATCAACTAAAATATCATCTCTCCGACCGGGAAAAAGAAGTGCTTGCCTATCTTGTAAAAGGATACAGCTACAAGATGATCGCCAGCCATTGCCATATCAGCCTCGATACCGTTCGGGGCCATATCCGCAATATCTATTCCAAACTCCATGTTAATTGCGGCCGGGAAGCTGTGTCCAAAGCACTCCGCGATCGCATCGTCTGACACCCCATCAACATGCCATTGACAGCCTCTCCCGGACGGCATAATTTTATGCAAAAACGATCTATGCCACATCCCTCCGGTCTCACCCGCCGTCGCACCTTCCTCAAAAACATGACGGCGGCAGCAACAGCCCTGACGTTTCTGGGGCGCCCCCTGCAGGTCTCCGCGATCTCCCCCGCCAACCCGATTGCCCCTAACCATCACCCGGCGGACCCCGACGCCTGGTTCGGTCAGTTGAAAGGCAAACACCGGATGATCATCGATGTCCCGCGCCCGCATGACATCCTGCCTTTTGCCTGGCCGAAGATTTTCCTCCTGACCAACACGGCGACCGGTACACCCGAAAAAGAAACGAATGTCGTCGTCGTCTTGCGGCATGAAGGCATCCCCTACGCCTTTGAAGACCGGATCTGGGCCAAATACAAACTCGGCGAAGTCTTCAAAATAGACGATCCCAAAACCAAGGCGCCTTCCATCCGAAATCCATTCTGGCAACCCATGCCGGGAGACTATACCGTGCCCGGTTTGGGAAGCGTTGACATTGGCATCAACCAGCTTCAATCCAGCGGAGTCCTGTTTTGTGTTTGCGACGTTGCCATGACGGTCTATAGCGCCGCTGTAGCCTCCGGCATCCAGGGCGATCCGAAAGTCGTCAAGGAGGACTGGATGACCGGCCTTCTTCCTGGTATCCAACCTATGCCCTCCGGCATCTGGGCGGTTGGCCGCGCACAGGAGCATGGCTGCAATTATTGCTTCGCCGGTTAACATCCACCATTAATTTTTTTTTATGACAACAACTTCAATCGAAAATTTCGCCGCCCGCCTGCGCGGCCGACTTATTCAGGCAGGTGAACAGGAATACGACCCGGCCCGTAAATTGTACAACGGTATGATCGACAAACATCCCGCGCTCATCGTGCGCTGCGCAAATGTGGCGGATGTCATCGAATCCGTCCGTTTCGCCCGGGAAGAAGAACTTTTGACAGCCATTCGCAGCGGCGGCCACAACGGCGCAGGTCTCGGCTGCTGCGACGGCGGACTGGTAATCGACCTCTCTCAAATGAAGGGTATCCACATCGACCCCGATGCCCGGACAGCCTGGATTGAAGCCGGCTGCACGCTGGGGGATATCGACCATGCGACACACGCCTTTGGTCTCGCGCTGCCAAGCGGTATCATCTCCACTACAGGAGTTGGCGGTATCACACTGGGCGGGGGCCTTGGCCACCTCACCCGCCATTTTGGACTTTCCATCGACTCGCTGCTGGAAGCCGACGTCATCCTGGCCGATGGTAGTTTCGTAAAAGCCAACGCCCATCAGCACCCGGATCTGTTTTGGGCCCTTCGCGGCGGCGGCGGCAATTTCGGCATCGTTGTCGCCTTTCGGTTCCGCCTGCACGCAGTAGATACCGTCTATGCGGGCCCGATGCTGTGGGAATTGGAAGAAGCCCCCACGATCATGAAATGGTACAGCGCATTCATCCGTAAAGCCGCGGATCCTGTCAACGGTTTTTTCGCCTTCCTGACCGTTCCCGGCGGCCCGCCTTTCCCGGAACACCTCCACGGTAAGAAGATGTGCGGTGTCGTTTGGTGCTACTCGGGACCCGGGACCCAAGCCGGCGCCTTCCTGGATTCTATTCGCAACTTCAGGCAACCCGCGCTGGACTTTGTCGGCCAGCTGCCGTTCCCGGCCTTGCAGAGTATGTTCGACGGCCTTTATCCGCCGGGACACCAATGGTACTGGAAAGGAGACTATGTCAACGAACTGAGCGAAGAAGCCATCGAGGTGCATACGAAATACGCGTCGGCTCTTCCTACGCCGTTGTCTACCATGCACCTCTATCCCATCAACGGCGCGGCCGCCCGCGTGGCGGGAGAAGAGACGGCCTGGAACTACCGGGATGCCACGTGGGCCATGGTCATCGCAGGCGTCGATCCCGATCCCGCCAACAAGGAAAAGATCACCGCCTGGGCACGCAGTTACTGGGAGGCCCTGCATCCTTACTCGGCAGGGGGATCATACATCAACTTTATGATGGAAGAAGGAGAAGACAGAATACGGGCCACCTATGCCGATAACTATGACCGGCTCGCAGCAGTCAAGGCCCGATACGATCCGGACAATTTCTTCCGGGTGAATCAGAATATCAGGCCCGCGGTGTCGCAACCGGCATAGACCGGCGGTACACGGATAGTCCTATTATCTTAATTTTATTAATTAACGCGCCGAGGGGGGTGTCGCAGCTTCAACTTATATTTGAGGTGCAAACCCCCCTTTATGATTTGGTACGAGAATGAGGTCCAGCGGTTGGAGAAGGAACGGACGGAACTGACGTACGACCCTAAACTGCTCTTCTATGGCAGTTCCTCGATCCGGCTTTGGGAAACCTTGTACGAGGACTTCGCCGACTACAAACCCGTCAACCTGGGTTTCGGCGGCTCTACACTCGCCGCATGCGACTGGTTCTTCGACCGCCTCGTAACCCCCTTCAAGCCCGATTCCATAATTGTCTACGCCGGCGACAACGACCTGGGCGATGGACGTCATCCCGAAGAAGTCTTTATCTTCTTTCAGCAGCTCGTGGCCCGCACCCGCCGCCAGTTCGGCGGAATTCCCCTGGCATTTATTTCGGTCAAACCCAGTATAAGCCGCTGGAACATCGTAGACAGTATCCGCTATGCCAATAAGATCATCGAGGAAGAGATCAGGCGCCAGGGAGACAATCTGCATTTCATCAATATCTATACAAGGATGACTGACAACGCCGGATACCCGAAACGTGAATTCCTCGATCCGGATGGGCTTCATATCAACGAAAAAGGATACGCATTATGGAAAGGGATCATTCGCCAATACCTCTCCACCATCAACCCATGAACCGCGAATACCACAAGTGGTACAGTCCCAGCCTTCAGCGGGACATGGAACTGCTTATTTTCGGCCACGCCGGTGATCCCGTACTTTTCTTCCCGACGCGCACCGCACGCTTTTATGACTACGAAGACTGGCAGGTGGTCGATGCCTTAAGGCGGAAAATAGTGTCGGGTGACATCCAGATCTATTGCCTCGACAGTGTAGATAAAGAAAGCTTTTATGCCAAACAACTCGATCCCGCCGAACGCATCCTTCGCCATCTTCAATACGAGAAATATGTCCTGACCGAAGTCCTTCCGCTCGTACAACAAAAGAACCCCCACCCCACCGTCGTCACGGCCGGCTGCAGCCTCGGCGCCTGGCACGCGGTCAACCTGGCCTTTAAATACCCGCACCTGTTCCATAAGGTCGTGGGCCTCAGCGGTCGCTATGACCTGACCATCACGTTCGAACATTTCGACGACCTCTTCGAAGGACATCGCGATCAGAACATCTATTTCAATATGCCCAGCCAGTACATCCCCTTCCTGCACGATGACGTGATCATCCGGCAACTTCGGAATCTCGAGATCATTTTTGTTGTTGGCGAAAAAGACATCTTTCTGGAAAACAACCTTGCGCTGAGCAATGCGCTTTGGTCAAAAAACATCTGGAACGCCCTCCACCTTTGGGATGGAGAATCCCATAAGGCGCGGTACTGGCGTCACATGGTGCAATTATACCTGTAGCCGCCCACTCCGCACTCCAACCTGCTCCGCTTGTTCGTTCCGACCGGCGGCCTATTTCTTCTTCACCTCCACCGTCCAATCCCCACCGCTCGCGATATGGTTGACGGCCGCAAAATTTCCCTGATTCAACGCAAACGAAAACTGCAGCAGGCTGTTCAAATAAGCCAGCGGCTTGCCGACGCCCACCGATCCGAATGTCTCCTCATAGGGCATCTCTCCGCGATATACCTCTTTCCCGAGATGCATCACCCTCACCACTACCACATCCCCGAATGCCACATTCAGCTGCCTGAACAACCCGGCAGGAATATTTGTCCACACGTTCCCATACTGCACATCCAGCACCGGTACCGTCCCCCTGATCAACCCGCCTTCCATCACCGCACGCTGGTAGGACAGCGAAACCACCTCCTGCTTCGGCAGTAATGGACCAACCTCCTCGAACCGGATCACCCCCGCCGCCAAACGCGCGGCGGTATATGAATACACGTCACGACCATGGAACGTAAACGAATTCTTCGATTCGGGCCGCCGGTTGACCGTCTCATCGATCTCCCGGATCGCGCCGATCCCAAGGGTTTCCGCCACCAACGTCAGTGTTCCGTTATCCGGCGTCACGATAAACTGTCCCGTCCGGGTCAGCAACACCACCGACTTGCGGGCGGTGCCCACCCCCGGATCGACAACGGAAACAAAGACCGTCCCCGCAGGCCAGTAGGGGACCGTCTGCTGCAGCCGGTAAGCGGCGTCCCAGATATTATAGGCGGGGATCTCATGGGTGAGATCAAACAACTTCAGATCGGCGCTAACGCCCATGGCTACCCCCTTCATCTCCGACACCGCCCCATCCTTCAACCCAAAATCCGACTGGTAAACGACGATCTTGTTTTGGGCGCTCGATTCTACTGCGATCAATAGCATCGGTATCACTATGGACCTCCATGCCGGGGCGCGGACAAACCATTGACTGACCTGGATCATATTTTGCAATTTGTATTCGCTAATATACACTCTTATTCCATTTTCCACGAACGCCGCAACCTTGCCGCTGACCAATATATTTGACCAGCGATCACCATTTTACCCGGCTCGCGGAAAAGGTTAGGGGCGCTCCGCCCTTTTCCTCTATATTTATAAGAATGTATGGCTCTTCACCCGGATCACTCATCACTATTTATCATTGACCAAAATCCTTGAACATGCGCAAAACGTTGTTTACTGTTCTCGCATTCGCCGGCGGCCTGCATGGCGCCCACGCCCAAATCAACGCGGCACTCCTTCGCTATCCCGACGTCTCCGCCAGCCAGATTGTTTTCACATATGCCAACGACCTGTGGATTGTTCCAAAAACAGGTGGGATCGCCGCTCACCTGAGCTCACCCGCCGGAGTGGAAGCATGGCCCAAATTCTCGCCCGACGGGAACACCATCGCCTTCACCGCCGATTATGACGGAAGCTTTTCTATATACACGATCCCGGCCACCGGCGGGATCCCGTCACGATTGACCTGGTACGGTCCGGCAGAACGGGTGGCCGATTGGTACCCCGACGGAAAAACTATCCTCTTCGCCTCCGGGCGCGAAAGCGGCCGCGATCGCTTCAACCAGTTCTATAAAATTCCCGCAACCGGCGGCGCCCCACAAAAACTTCCGCTTCCCTTTGCCGAATACGGTACCCTGTCTCCCGACGCCACCCACCTGGCCTTCACCTTCACTTCACAGGTAGGCCGTAACTGGAAACGCTACCGCGGCGGCTGGCGCGGCCAGATCCATCTTTTCGACCTCGCCTCCTACGCCGACCAGAACATCTCCGCCACAGACGCCGACGACGAACTCCCCATGTGGCACGACCACAGCGTATTCTTCCTTTCGGACCGCGGCGAGGATAAAAGGATGAACCTCTGGGAATATGATATCAACACGAAGACATTCACCGAACGCACGCACTTTACCGATTACGATGCGCACTACGCCTCGCAAGGTCCCGAAGATATCGTGTTTGAAGAGGGAGGTCATCTCTGGCTCTATACGTACTCCGCAAAGCAGGCCAAACAAGTGCCCGTGCAGGTCGTTTCCGACGAAACGGCGTTGCGCCCTGCCCTCCAGCAAACGGAGAAACTTATCTTCAACTCCTTTATCAGCCCCGATGGCAAGCGCGCCTTGTTTGAAGCACGGGGCGATATCTACTCCGTCCCGGCCGAGAACGGACCCGTCTACGATCTGACCCGCACTTCCGGGGTCAACGAACGATATCCCGCCTGGTCGCCGGACGGCAAATACATCGCCTATTGGAGCGACCACTCCGGTGAATATGAACTGACGCTCCGCGAAGCTGGTAAACCCGATTCCGAAAAAAAACTCACCTCCTACGGCGCGGGGTTTCGCTATAACCTGTTCTGGTCCCCCGACAGCAGAAAGCTGGCCTTTATCGATAAGGCGATGAAAATTTTCATCTATGACCGTATCAGCGGTCAGACTACCGCCATCGATCAGGGCCAACGCATGACCGAAGGGCCGCTGGAGGGTTTTACACCCAGCTGGTCTCCCGATAGTCGTTTCCTCGCGTACGACCGTGACCTGCCGAACAACCATCGCGCAGTATTTATCTACGACGCCGAAGCGCGCCAGCTTCACCCCGTCACAACAGGCTACTATTCCTGCGGTAACCCGGCATTCGACGCCGCCGGAAAATATCTGTTCGTGACAACAAGCCAGACTTTCAACCCGATCTACAGCGACCAGGATAACACCTTCATTTACCCGAATTCGACGCGTCTTGCGGCTATCGTGCTGAAAAAGACCACCACATCCCCACTTTATCCCAAAGACGATACCGTAGCCATTAACGAAGAACACAATACGCCTGCTCCTTCCAAACCACCCACCGCGGGCGCCGACAAGGGCGCCGAAGCCTCGGCGAAAGCGGCCACTTCAGCGAAGGCAGGCCATTCGCCTCCCGCCGACACCATCGACTTTGATGGTCTGGAGTCCCGCCTGATCCTCCTGCCGGAAGAGGCGGGAAACTATGGCAACCTTTCTGCCGCCGATGGCAAACTATTCTATCTCCAGCAGCCCAATACCGGCTCCGCCGAAAAAGCCCAAACCCTGAAATTCTTTGACCTCGAAAAACGGAAATCACGCCCGGTCCTCTCCGACGTCGATGGTTACCAATTGGCCGCCGACGGCAAACACCTCCTGGCCGTCAAAGACAACAGCTGGTATATCGTCGCTGCCGACGAAGGCCAGAAGCTCGACAAAAAACTCCGGACCGCCGAAATGCAGCAATGGGTAACCCCACGCGATGAATGGCGGCAGATCTTCATGGATGCCTGGCGCTTCGAACGGGATTTCTTTTACGACGCGGGTATGCACGGCGTGGACTGGAATAAAGTAAAAGACCAATACTGGAAAATGCTGGACGGCGCCTCGACCCGCGAAGAAGTTGACTTCATTATCGGCGAAATGATCGGAGAATTAAGTTCATCCCATACCTATCACGGCGGCGGTGTAACCCAGCCGGCTACCCAAGTCCCCACCGGTTATCTCGGCGTTGACTGGGTGGCCGACGGCGAGTATTACAAGATCGGCGCGATCATCCGCGGCGCTTCCTGGGATGCCCTCCGGTCCCCACTCGACCTGCCCGGGGTTCCGATCAGGGAAGGCGACTACATCCTTGCCGTCAATGGCATGCCGCTTCATACAAACGCCGATCCCTACTCGGCCCTGACCAACCTCAGCGGAAAACCCGTCGAACTGACCTACAACGGCAGTCCATCGCTGACCGGCGCCAGGACCATCGTCGTCCAGACAATGAGCGACGAGACGGAACTGCGTCACCTGGCCTGGGTGGAAGGCAAACGGGCCGCCGTGGACAAAGCAACCGGCGGTACAGTTGGCTATATCTATGTGAGCAGTACGGGCATCGATGGTCAGAACGAACTGATCCGCCAGTTCGTCGCGCAGCTGGACAAGAAAGCCCTCATCATCGACGAACGCTTCAACAGCGGCGGTCAGATCCCCGACCGCTTTATCGAGGTCCTCAACCGGAAACCGCTTGCGTATTGGGCTACCCGTGACGGCATCCCCAATCCATGGCCCCCCGCCGGCAACTTCGGCCCCAAAGTCATGCTCATCAACGGCTGGAGCGGTTCCGGCGGCGACGCCTTTCCCGACTATTTCCGCAAAACAGGTCTGGGCCCCCTCATCGGAACCCGTACCTGGGGCGGTCTGATCGGTATCAGCGGGGCGCCCGGTCTCATCGACGGCGGACGCATCACCGTCCCGACATTTCGCATGTACAACCCCGACGGCACCTGGTTTAGGGAGGGCCACGGCGTCGACCCCGACATCCCCGTCGCCGAAGACCTCACCGCCGCCGCTCACGGCAAAGACAACCAGCTCGAGCGAGCCATCATGGAAATAAATGAATTGCTGAAAAAGGCGGTCACGCCGCCCAACCGACCCGCTCCCGAGATCCGCTAACACCCGGCCGCGACGAGGATCGCATCCGATGTTCAACCTTCCTGCACCGCGGGCGCACTCTTTTTGTCCACCCAACTCGTAAAAAGCGTATAGAAGATCGAAAGAATGATCGCTCCCTTGAACATCCCGGTGAAACCCCACGCGGCCAACCCGCCGATCACCCCCAGGAACAACACGAGGAACGGTATCTTCCCGCCGCTCCGCGCAATCAGTATCGGCTTTAACAACCCGTCGATGAGCAGCAAACCGGCCCCATAAATGATCAGGAACACCGTCACGCCCGTATGCCCCTGGACCGCGGTCCAAACGACCAGCGGGACCCACACAAATAACGGTCCGAGCTGGATCAACACCAGGAAGAATACCAGGCCCGCCAATACCAGCGAGTACTCGACCCGCGCAATCGCCAGCCCGATCCACGCAATCACCGACGCAATAAAAGCAGTTCCCATGATCCCGATCGACACCCCCTTGATCGCCTGCGTGATCACCGCCAGCAGCGACTCGCCGTCTTTTTTACCAAGCAAATGCTCCGTCGTCGACCGGATCGGATCCAGGGCCTTTGCGCCGGCCGTCAGCAGAAAGGCCGAAATGATGATCCCGGTGATCACCTGCAACGCGGTACTCAAAATTTCGACTCCGCTCTCCAATGCATGCCGCAGGATCATCCGCACCTGCTCGCTGTGATGTGCAACCGCATCTTTTGGGCTATCCTGCAGCTGCTGCCAGAAAGAACGGATATCCTCTCCCACCAACGGCAGATTTGTAATCCATTTCGGCAACGGCGGTATCCCGTTTGCCTTTACCTCCTCCACCCAACCGAGAGCCTCGCGGACATGAACCCGCACCTCCGATGCGATATAGGTGACCGGCACGGCGATGATCGCAATCAGCAGGATCGAATATACCAATGCCCCCAGCGACCTCCGGTTGCCCAACAACCGGACCAGCCGCTCATAAGGCCCGAAAAAAGAAACGGAAAAGATCAACGCAAACGTCAGCACCCCGAAAAAGACCCGCAGGACATCATATAACGCGAGCATGAGCAACAGCAACATCAGCAGCACCAGGACCGTCTCGACAATGCTCCGGGAGTCGTTGGGAAGAAATTTATTCATAGATCATCCGCTTACTTCTAAAGTTAGCGAAAAAACCTCTCCTTTTCGACCTTCCCGACCTCCCGATCCCCTCGTTCTATTCGGATCTCAAGCTTTGAACCGGGTTGGCCAGCGCCGCCCGAATCGCCTGGTAACTTACCGTCAGCAACGCGATACCGAAGGCCAGCAGCGCCGCAAACGCAAACACGGCCCACCCGATCGCGATCCGGTACGCGAAGTCCTGCAACCACCGGTGCATGGCCCACCACGACAAGGGGAAAGCCAATATCATCGCTATTCCCACCAATAAAAGGAAGTCCCGCGATAACAACCGGATGATCCCCGGCACCGTGGCCCCCAGGACCTTTCGTATCCCGATCTCCCTCGTCCGCTGCTCGGCCGCGTACGCCGTCAAACCAAACAATCCCAGGCAGCCGATGAAGATCGCGAGCAGCGAGAAAGACAGGGCGATATTTCCCTGCCGCTGTTCGCTCAAATACATGTTGTTGAACTCTTCGTCCATGAACGTATAGCTGAATGGCTGCGAAGGCGCCATCTTCTTCCACAAAGCCGCTATCTGCCCCGTCAGTTGATGGGCATGGTTGCCCGTGAGCCGTATCGAAATCCGGCCTTCGTCCACCCCGGAATACAGCATCATCGGCGTCACTACCTGCCGGAGCGTATTGAAATTGAAATTCCTGACGACGCCGATCACATGAAACTCCTTCACCTTCTTGGTCTGCAAATCCTCAAACTCATATAGCCTGGCGCCAACGGGGTTTTCCCCTTGCATCATCCGCGCAGCCACCTCATTGACGATCACCGCCGTGGAGTCCGTCAGGAAATCCCTGGAGAAATTCCGGCCCGCGATCATTTTCATCCCCAAAACCGGGATATACTGGTCGTCCACCGGCCAGACCTGCGTGGATATGGACTTCTTGACATCCAGATCGGGGGATAGAAAGATCGCATCGTTGTTTCCGTTGCCGCCGGTAGGCACAAATCCGGTCATTGTAGCCCCCTCCACGCCGGTCATCCCTTTCACCTGCTGCTCGAATGCCCCGGCCTGGTTGCCCAGGACATAAGTATTGTTGACGATCATAACCTGGTCCCGGTCGAACCCGAGATCACGCGTATGGATATATCGAAGCTGCTGATAGATCACCGCCGTCCCTACCAGCAGAAAGATCGAGATCATGAACTGAAAGACGACCAGCGAATTGCGTAGCCACCCCGTCTTCATACCCCCCGATATCTTCCCTTTCAGGACCTGGATCGGGATAAACGCCGAAAGGAAAAAAGCGGGGTAACTACCTGCCAGCATCCCTACCACCACAACAAGCCCGACTATCGCCGGCCACATCCACGGCCGCATAAAGACACCGATCCCCATCTCTTTTCCCGACAGCCCGTTGAACACTGGCAGCAGCACCATCGCCAGCCCGAGAGCCAGCACCAGCGAGATCAGACTGATCACCACCGATTCAATAAGGAACTGCGAGATCAGGCCGCCCCGCATCGAGCCCAACACCTTCCGGATTCCCACCTCCCTCGCCCGGCTGGCGGATCGCGCTGTCGACAAATTCATAAAATTCACACAGGCGATCAGCAGAATGAAGACCGCGATCGCCGAAAAGACATACACATTCTGGATGCTGCCATTGGCGTCCAGCTCCGCTATCTTGTTGCTGTGCAGATGGATGGCCGTGAGCGGCGTCAGGTAGAATATGCACATATCCCCCGCCTTTTTGAAATCATCGAGCGAGAGATGTACTGCCTGCTGCAGCAGCGGCCCCACATAGCGTTTGACCATGCCGTCGAACTTCGCCTCCAGCGCCGCCGGATCGGCGCCCTTTCGCAAAACCAGGTACGTTTGGAAATTGCCGCTCAGCCATGCATCATCCGTACGTTTGGCTTCCGCCGACTCGGAAAGCGACAGAAAAAAATCAAAATGAAAATGCGAGTTGGCCGGGACATTCCGGATTACCCCCGTCACCTTATAGGGGATGGAATCATTGATCATAAGCGTCTTCCCCACCACAGCGGATACCGTCTCCGCCGCCACATCAAAGTATTTTTCCGCCATCCGCTCGGTGATCACTACCGTATGCGCCTCTTTCAGGGCGGTATGCGGATCGCCGGCTATCATGGGAAGCGTAAAAACATCGAATAACGTGGAATCGGCCAGGACAACCGCATCCTCCTTGATGTTCTGATTCCCTTTCTTCACCAGCCGTCCGCCGTTTTGCCGGAACCGGACCTCCTTCTCCACCTCGGGGTAGTCACGCAGGATCGCCGGTCCGGCCGGTGCGGGCGCCACCGCCAGCGAAACGCTGTTCCCTCCGAACTTTATATCATTATCAACCCGGTAGATCCGGTCGGCATTGACATTATACCGGTCGTAACTTAGCTCATCCGCGACATAGATCAGGATGAGCAGACAGGTGGCCAGCCCGATCGCCAGCCCTAAAATGTTGATGGCAGAGAACCCTTTGTTCTTCCACAAATTGCGGAGAGCCGTCTTCAGGTAATTACGTAGCATGGGGAGTGAATATACCCCTTTGACGCCCACTGCCACATTTATGTTACACATCGCCCGAAGGCAGGCGCCTGGCGCCCCGGAACCGGCACAAAAAAACCCGGTCACCGACCGGGTTTTTCGTTTATAGCAGCGCGCGATTCCGCCACAAAACCGCGTCTATTGAAAGTTGATCGTTACATGTCCGCTGTTGCCCGAAACCCGAACGGGAACCCCGCCGCCATTCAAGGTCCCTTCGAGGTTGTGGTTATCCATCGTGCCGGAGAAATTATTGAGCTTATCCGTATGGATCTTGTCCCCGGAGATCGCAAGATTATAACCCTGACCGGCCGGCAAGGTCAGATGGATATTCCCGCCGGAATTTCCCAGTTCGAGGTATTTTCCCATCGTTTTCATCGTCACATCGATACTGCCGCCGCTGGTCGAAGCGTTCAGACTGCAACTCATGTTGTCGAGATGGATATTGCCACCGGAAGTTGAAGTCCTCAGCTCCCCGCCGATCCCATCACCGTCGACATGGCCACCCGATGTCGTCGCATGGATCGCCCCCTTTACATCTTCCAGATCCATATTTCCGCCGGAAGTGGTCATCGTGATATTCCCTTCGCAATGTTTGGCATGCATGTTCCCGCCGCTGGTCCGCAAATCGATTTCATTTTTTGAATCGGAAATCGTCACATTCCCGCCGGAGGTCGAACCATTGATCTTCCCGGACAGATTTTCCAGATGCATATTCCCGCCGCTGGTTTCAAATTTCTCTGTCCCCGTCAGATCACTCAAATGAATATTGCCGCCGCTCGTTTGCAGATCGCTGGATACCGTTTCCGGGACATAGATGTCAAACGATACAGACACTCCGTGCCTCCAATTGTCATTCTCCCACCGGTCTCCCTTCCGTTTTGCCAGCGCTTCAAGCGTATTCCCATTCATCGCAACCGTCAGTTCGACTCCTTCATTCAGCCGCTGCTGCGCCTCATCGTGAGAGAGTATCCGGTTGCCATTGTTCGAATGGACATAGACCATCACTTTGGCGTCACCGGTAGACTGCCCCATGACATGAATATTTCCACCGGAGGTCTGCGACCGCAATTCCTTTATCTGGTCACGCGAAAATGTTTTTACCAGGAAGGGCGTCTCATCCCGGTCCTGCGCCGCCGCCAATAGTACCTGCATGCCGCAAGCCAGCAGCAACGCAGATCGTCTGAAAAATGTGCAATTCATAAACGTTTGATTTATAAGTTATCTCTCCTAAAGTCTGGCCATGGGAAAAAATGTTGCACCAAATCCGCCCCTTTCGCTCTCCGTTCATGTTATGAACCCCAATTTGTTCGCAAGCGTACATCGACTGTATCGCAACCGGACACCTTTCCGGCCGGCGGTAGCCGGATCGGCCCGCCAAGCCCTTCTGATTCAACGTTTACAACATTTTCCCGGTCTATATAGGACAATTACCGTGCTGGTTTACTTCAATCATTGCTGTAGCACATCGTAGACCCTTTTTTTGCGTACTTCGAGAGATATTTTTTCTCCAACGCCTCCGGCAATCGTTTGCCGTTGACGATCACCTCATCGGCGTCCATCTTCAGGGAATGAACACTCTCCCTGTCGGGCACTATCTGATCGGCGACAAGATCCCTCATCAGGCTGTCAAGCATCTTCCGGTCTTCTTCCGCACGGATCCGGTCTCTTTCCGCCTGCTGCCTGTCCAGTTCCGCCTGCGCGCGATCACGCCCGGCCTGTAGCCTGTCGCGCTCCGCCTGCTCCCGGTCCCGTTCCGCTTGCTGACGCTCCAGGCTTAGACTGCTTCGGTTCCGCTCCGCCTGCTCTCTGTCGCGCTCCGCCTGCTCCCGGTCCCGTTCCGCCTGCACGCGGTCCCGCCCTGCCTGCTCCCGGTCGCGTTCCGCCTGCTGCCGATCACGCCTGGCCTGCTCCTCCGCTTGCCGGATCTTGTCTTTGATCACGTCGATAACCGACTGGTAGCGACCGAGGCTTTCGATTGGAATATTCTGGCCGTCCACACTGAAGGTCTGGATCTTTCCTTCCTTTAATTGAACGACATACAGCGGGCCGTCATCCTTATAGACCACCGTGACAATCTTCGGAGAGTCGTCATCAACCCGGTATACGTTGATGTTGAAAATACGGTTTCCCGTTGTATACATGGTCTGACCGGACGTTCCTAGTGTACCCATCACCGTTAGTATCATGAGCGTAACGGTTCGCAAAATGCCTGTTTGCATAGTGTTTCTGTTTATTGGTGTTGATCGATTACTTTATGCTTTTGCCGGTCCGATTCAGCCTGCTTGCGCTGCGATTCCTGCTTCGCCCTTTCGACTTCCGCCGCCTGGCGTTCCCGCAGCGCCTGCTCCCGGTCCCGTTCCGCCTGAAGCCTGTTCAGGTCGGCCCGCGCACGATCCCTTTCCGCCTGCTCGCGGTCCCGCATCGCCTGTTGCCGGTCCCGGTCTGCCTGCTCCCGGTCGCGATCGGCCTGTTGCCGGTCCCGCTCCGCCTGCTCCCGGTCCGTTTCCGCCTGCTGTCTGTCCCGTTCAACCTGCCCGCGCCGTTCCGCGTCCTCCGGTCCCTGCTGTGTCCGCGCTTGCCGGACACCGGTGGCCTGGTCCGCCGCCGCGGCCCGGTCCACCTCCACGGCCGCATACGCCTCCGGCTGCTGGTCAGTTTGCGCTTGCTCCTCTGCCGTCGCCTGGTCATCCTCGTCATTCACCGCCTTCTCCTCTTTTGTTATTTCCTTCGCCTTATTTCTCCTATTGCCGCGCGGATGGCCGTTCGGTTGACGATGCAATTGCTTCAGCTGATCCTGTACCCATTCCATATTTTGCGCCACCTGTTGCCGGGTCTGTAATACCGAGGCCAATTCCGGCGACACTTGCGGGACAGCCTGCCGCCGGTGTTCGTTGTCGTTTGGTACCACCACGGAGGCCAGCAGCGCGGCGGGCCTGCCTGCTACCCGCTCGACCCTTACCGCGAACATACCCAGCAGCAACACACATCCAGCCAACAGGATAAGCCGCTCCCGCCCGCTTAGCGTTTTATTTTCCCGCCGGGAGATCCGGAGGACCCGATGCAACAACTGCCGCCTGTTTCCGGGAAAGGCCAATACCGCTCCCCGTAAACTATGTTCCTTGAACCGTACCAATGCCCGTACAAACTCTACCCTGTCCTGCGTACATCCGATCGCGGCATCGTCACAACAGTTCTCCCGCTCCTCCCGCATTAAATACGATATCCAGAGGAACCCGGGGTTGAAGAACAACAGGCATTCTGCCGCTTGCTGCACCATATTTACCACATAGTCGTACCGGCGGACATGCGCCAACTCATGCAACAGCACGGCCTCCATCTCACCCGGCGGAAGATGATTGATCAACCCCAATGGAATATATATGATCGGCTTGAGCTGCCCGATGACGACCGGTACCTTGACAAACCCGCTCTCCACCAGCTTCACCGTTCGCCGTACCCCCAGCTTTCGGCTCAATGCCGCCACCCTTCCCGCCCATAACGACGGCGCAGCCAACCCTTCCCGCCGCATCCGCCGGATATACCTCCATCCCGTCGCCATCCTGACCGACTTGAAGACCACCATGACGAGCCAGGCGAGGACAATGGAATATGCATGCGCCGAACACCATTCCGCCAGCCAGTTCATCGGCAGCGCAAGCACTGCCCCCCCTTCCCCGATCCCGGACATCCCCCCCCATTCATAAAAAAAAGTTGCTGCCATACCGGCTGCAAACAAGCCGAACAAACCGCACAACAACCGATACCGCACCGCCGCCGCAGACCGCTTCGTACAAAGGATGACCCCGCCGCCCGCCAGCGACAACAGCACGCCCTGCCAAAGGGAATGGATCAATACCCAGCAAATTGCCTGTATCATAAGATCATCTCTTTAATTCACCCCTTTTTTTCCATCTCCCCCAACAACTCCTTTATCTTTCGCAGATCTTCCCTCGATGTCTTCTCATTCCCCAATAACGCGATCATCATATTCTCCACCGAACCCTGGTACATCGTGTCAATGAATTTGTTCAACAGATGCCCTTTGGTTCCCCGCTCCTCCAGCATGGGATAATAGACATGCTTCATACTGGATTCGTCCCTGCCCAGCATTCCCTTTTCAGCCATCAACTGCATCAGCTTCAACGTTGAAGTGTACTGGGTAGCTTCCTTGCCCTCATTGACCATATCGTGGACAAAACGCACGGTCGACGGCCCATGCTGCCACAACACCTGCAGCACCGCCAACTCCCCTTTTGTGGGCTCCGCATTCGACTCCGCGGCTCTTTTTACTCTCTTCATAACGTTCGTGTTCTATGGTTGTTCCGGTCGTTGTTCAACCCTTGTTGAGATGAAGGTACGTAAAAAAACGTACGTTCAAAATAATACCTCGGATTTTTTTACTTTTTTCCGTTGGCAGCCATTCCACTTGCCGCTTCCGCGACTTATTTCTATTTTTAGACCCAATGAAGACCATTTGGTTAACCATTCTACTACTGCTCTGCTGCTCAGCATCTTTTTCCCAGTTTGCCGACCAGGGTTCCGGCAACTACAACCGGCAGATCTGGTGGCTGGACTGGGCAGGTTTTACCGTACAGGAGGGCGCGTCCCGGACATTCAACACCAACAACGGCCTTGCCATAAAGGTCGCCTTTTCCCATGTGAGCACCGCCGTGCCGGTCCCCTGGATAATGAATACCTGGCCTGGCTCGCTGCTCTGGTTTCTTTACAATTTCTCCGACCCCAATATAAAACCCGCTCTCTATCAGGAAATGTCCCCGACAAACTTCAATTATACCCTCACCATCACCGCGACAAGGAATGGGGCCGCCGTTCCGTTTGCGCTGGTTACCGCGGACGCGGAAGCCAGTGACATCGGCGAAACAACCACCCTGCAAACCAACGGCAGCAACTGGCAGTCGATCGAATTTTTCCGGAACTCGACCCAGACGAATGACCCGCTGACCGGGTGCGGGACCAATACGGTCTCCATTGCCAATACCTACGCCGGCAACACGATGTTCAACCCAACGCCCTATGGACAGAATGTAGTGCTGATGACGCAATCCCCGGGAACAAACCCGCTCGTCCTCGCCACCAATTCCGACCATGCCGGAACCACCGGCGGAATGGCGCTTGCCTTCGGGATCTTTTACCCAACGGATCGCGGCGACCTCCCGGTATCCGGTTATGGTACCGCCCAACATGAATTGTTGTATACTCCGGCCAATTCGTGCAACTTCAACGCACCCTTCCCCACCCTCAACCAAACCACAAACCTGCATATCGGCGCGGTGCCCGGAGATCCCGATCCGATCCAATACGATAATGACGACTCCATCGGCGTCGACGAAGAAGGCGTTGGCACCTTCGCCGTATACAACAACGCCGGGACCTATAGCGTAAACCTGACCGTTACAAATACCACCGGCTCCGGCGCTTATCTTACCGGTTGGTTCGACTATAACCGCGACGGTACCTTCGGGGCCAGCGAATCGGTGACGGCAACCATCCCCAACAACGCCACAAGTGCCACGCTGACCTGGACCGGACTGCCGCAGTACCTGCCGCAAGGCACGGCAACGGGCTATGGCTTCCGCTTTCGCATTTCCTCTGATCAGGCATCCGCCCGGTCCGCTACCGGCTATGCACCGGATGGCGAAGTGGAAGATTATTTTGTCCCGCCGGCAACACTATGCGCACCCGTCTCCCTGATCCTTTCCCCCGACCAATCGATCTGCTCCGGCCGGCAGACTACCCTAACCGCTTCCGGCGCTTCTGACTTCGCCTGGTCGCCGCCAACCGGGCTGTCCGACCCCGCGGGCTCCAACCCGATCGCCACCCCTTCCGCCACAACCACCTACACGGTGACGGCTTCCACCCCCCAGGGCTGCACCGCCCAAGGGTCGGTCACTGTGACCGTCAACGCATCCCCGACCATCTCGATAACCGGACCGGCCATCTTATGCATCGGCCACGCGGATACGCTGACCGCCTTCGGCGGCTCTGCCTACATCTGGTCGGAAAATAACCAGGTGATTGCCTCGGGCCCCACGCTTATCACTACTCCGGGCGCCTCATCGCGGATTTATGCAACCGGCAGCGCGCCCGACGGTTGTTCGTCAACCGACTCCATCGACGTTACCGTGAAGCCGCTTCCGGTTTTCGACGCCATTGCCTCCTCCCCCCTGGTTTGTGTCGACGACACCGTCCGCCTGACAGCTTCCGGCGGCGATCAGTATGCCTGGCAGTCATTCTCCGGCCAGCCCCTGGGCGGCGATAGCACAATCCTCGTAGCGCCAGGCGCGAACACCGTTTACATCGTACAGATCAGCGATAGCGTTTGTCGTCAATCCCGGACGTTGCAGGTCCCCGTCTCCGTCAAGGATTTGCCGGATATCCGGGCAACCAGCTCCAACGATATCACCTGTACGGTCACCCAGGCGACCCTGCACGCCACCGGGGGTGTCACCTATGCGTGGTCGCCGGCGCCGGGCATTTCTACCCTCAATTCGGCCAACCCGGTGGTCAGCCCAATCCAATCTACAACCTACTACGTAAAAGGGACCGGCGGAAATGGTTGCTCAAACATCGACTCGGTCAACGTCAAAGTGGACTTTAATTCCGAGCTTAACCATTTTCCAATGGCGTCCGCTTTTACTCCAAATAACGACGGGAGGAACGACTGTTTCGGTCTCAAGAACTGGCCGCAGATCGGCAAAGTGGAATTTTCCGTGTATAATCGCTGGGGCGTGCCCGTTTTCTATACAACGGATGTGAACCAATGCTGGGATGGCACATATAATGGAGTGCCCCAGCCCGCGGGAACATATGTCTATCAGATAAAGGCGGCTGGCGCCTGCGGAACCGCGTTCCGAAAAGGGACGGTTATCCTGATCCGATAACCCGGCCGTATCGGTAAACTCCCGTAGATTTGTTGCAATGCAATTTACCCGCTCCCCAAAGATCATTGCACCCCTTACCATCGCGCTTCGCATGCTGCTGCCTCTGCCCTCTCTCGCCACTCTGCCCACCCTCGCCACGCCCAACGTTTCCCCCCGCGCTTCCACTATCCGGCAAGCGCTCGACTACCTCGACAACACCCCTCTTCCCGACACCAGCGCCTGGTGGCCGAATATCCATCGTAGCCTCTTTGTAGAAAACCTGAAGGCCAACCTGCTAACCCCTTACCGCCTTTATCAGGGAACCAACACCAACTTCTGCGGCTATGCCGCCCTCACCTGGCTGCCGCTCCACGACGATCCCCTGACCTACGTTCGCTTCCTGATGACCCTCTACACCGATGGGGAGGCGACCTGGGGCGCCGTCCGCTTTACCCCTTCACCCGAGATCTACCACGCGGCCGGGACCCTCCGATTCAAAGGTATCCTGGACATCCGGCCCGCCGACCAGCTTTGGTTCCTCATCCTCGCCGATCATTTCAAAAGTTATCTGAATCTGTTCTTCCGGCATTTCCACCCGGGCTCCGAAGACACCTTCTGGGCCGCCGTCAACTATGGTAAATTCAACCGCATCATCCGGGATATGCTGGGCTATCATATCCATGCCACCGGTTCCGATCTTCTCCGACCGCATATCCCCGACCTCTTTACCTATCTCAACGAATGCATGCGGACCGGTCTTACCTATCTCTACGTCAACAATACCTATCTGCACAAAAAAAACCATAACAAATTCAAAGGGCGCTTCCCTACGCACTTCATCATCCTTGACCGGATCCGCCGGATACCGGACCAACCCGAAAAAGTGGAAATTATTTATTGGGACTATGGCGGCCGTACCCTTCGCCAGGTCAGCCTTCGGTTCCTCAAAAAGATCACGTACGGCGTCACCGTTTGCACAAAACCGACCAGCTAACCTATGCCATCCGGAATACGATATTGCATCATACTACTGGGCACGCTCGCCTGCTCCTGCACGCGCCTGAACATCACCAACTACTACCGAAAACACCAAAATACACTTGACGGGATCTCCGGGGTTTACCGATCGGCCTGGCACGCCCACCATTTCTCCATAGAATTCACCGACCGCTCCTTCGATCAGCTTTCCCTTGAATTCGATACCGACACATTGACGTATATCTACGAATTTACCGTCGGCGAACCGCGCATGCAGGACAGTATCCTGAAATTCGGCTGCGACACAGCCGTCATCAATAGTCTGGTATCCGGTATGCGATCCATGGAATGCACCTGGATCAACAACCTGGACTATTACACCGACACCACACGTCATTCCCTCGTGTATATATCTCTATGGCCACGGACCTTCAACCTGCCGTTCGCCAACAAAAAGTACTACATCCTGACCTATTTTTCACAGCCTCAGTATTTCGACCCGGAAGGCAACCTCATGACCGGCCGCCGGCTTCGCCGCATCCGCAAAATAAACGGCGAAACCTTTAAGAAGATCAACGACAGGGTCTGCTACACGGTCTCAGCACAATTCCGGTAACTAGTTCCGCAGTTCCAGCACTACATTGATCGTTAAAGCAACGATGACCGTATTAAAGAGAAAGGAAAGTATCCCATGCATCAACGCCACGCGGCGGATAGTCCGCGACGAGATCTCGATATCCGAGACCTGGAAAGTCATGCCGATCACAAAGGCAAAGTACGCGAAATCCAGGTAGTCCGGCCACAGCTCATTCGGTACCTGCAACCCGACGGTATGGGTGTCCGGATCGAGCGGATGATCTCCATAATACAATAACGCATACCGGTAGGTGAAAATGGTATGAAGCAAAAACCAGCTGCAGATCACCCCGGTGATATAGATAAAGGTCTCCATTCCCTTACCCAGCAAAAAGGCCTTGTTGCCCAGCAATACCATCACCCCCATCAGGCTGCCGATTGTCGTCGCAAGCACGATTCCAAATACCACGATCCGCCCCGCATCTTCCTGTTTGGCGAGCAGCCGGATCTGTCTCGGGCGCATGCTGGAGAAGATGACCACACTGATGATAAGCATACAGATACTAAATACATCCCACCCGATCATAATCCTCGTCATATTTTCCATTCGCACCGGCATCAGCGTGGCCGATACGATCGTCGCCGCACCAAGACTTATGATCAGCTTGTATAAGGACGGCAACCGGTGAAACCAGTTGGGACATTTGATGTACTCGGCCATAGTGCAATTTAAAGTATATTTATCCCAAATTCTCTCCATGCCCAGATTTTCGCGCCTGGTTGCTGTATCCCTCTCGTTTTTCATCGTGTTCCGGGCCCCGGCGCAACTATACAACCCCGTCATCGACGTTCAGCACTACGACTTTTCGCTTGCACTGAATGACGACAGCAACAGCATCCGCGGCACCGCCGTCGTGACCGTTCGGTTTCGCACAAACACCAGCCAGTTCCAGCTCGATCTGGCCGCACGGAACGGCAAAGGCGCCGGCATGACCGTACTATCTGTCAGCGAGCGCAACCAGCCTGTCCCCTTCACACAGGATAGCGGCCATCTTCTTCTCCAAACGACCGCAATCAACGGTTCCCAGCATAGCTATACCATCCGCTACGAGGGTATACCCGCTGACGGGCTGATCATCGGCAATAACAAATATGGCCATCGCGGATTCTTTGGCGACAACTGGCCAAACCGTGCGCACAACTGGCTGCCTTGCGTCGACGATCCCTCCGACAAGGCCACTCTCGACTGGCGGGTCACCGCTCCGGATCACTATCAGGTCGTCGCCAACGGAGCACTGCAGGAGGAACGTGCGCTCCCGAACCACCTCAAATTCACCCATTGGAAGGAATCCGTGCCCTTATCCCCGAAGATAATGGTGATCGGCGTGGCCGCCTTCGCCATCGACCATCCCGGTGATACGATGGGTGTCCCCGTCTGGAATTACGTCTATCCGGAAAATAAGGCGGCCGGATTCAAAGCCTATGCCTGCCCCCTTCAGATCCTTCCCTTCTATATCACACATATCGGCGCATACCCCTTTGAAAAGTGCGGCAACGTCCAGTCAAAAACCCGATTCGGCGGGCTCGAAAACGCCGGCGCCATATTCTATTTCGAAAACTCCGTCACGTCGCCCGACATTGAATCCCTGATGGCTCACGAGATCGCCCACCAGTGGTTCGGAGATTGCGCGACCGAGAGCAGTTGGCAGCACCTCTGGCTGAGCGAAGGATTCGCCACCTATATGACCCATTGCTATCTCGAGAATAAATATGGCGCCGATACGCTAAAGAAAGGGATGGCGAAAGACCGCGCGACGACCGTCGCCTTTGAGAAAAAGCGATTCACACCCGTCGTGGATAC
The DNA here is from genome assembly GCA_035501395.1 of Puia sp. Taxonomy (GTDB): domain Bacteria; phylum Bacteroidota; class Bacteroidia; order Chitinophagales; family Chitinophagaceae; genus Puia. The sequence continues at coordinate 29,705 of DATJWK010000189.1, read as the reverse complement.
AAGCGTGAAGGGCGACTTTATGGCGCTCCTAAACCCAAACAGCTACCAAAAAGGCGGCTGGGTGTTACACATGCTCCGGCGCCGCGTCGGCGACAGCCTGTTCTGGAAAGGGATCTCGACCTATTATTCGACGTTCAGGAACGGCAACGCCTCCAGTGAAGATTTCGAAAAGACGATCGAGACCGTATGCGGTCAGGACCTCCATACCTTCTTTCATCAGTGGCTCTATACGCCCGGCCATCCCCACATCCGCATCGACTGGAAATACGATCCGGACAAGAGATCGCTCCTTATCGACTTTACCCAAACCCAGGATCACCTGTTTGATTTTGTTCTTGAATTCGCCGTCGACGGTAAAATGTACGTCATCGATATCCGGGAAAAGACCACGCGCATGGAGATCCCCCTCCCGGCTTCGCCCCGGCACGTCACGCCGGACCCCAATGTCAACCTGCTCGCCGACTTCGACGTAGCCAAACCCTGATATTATTCTGCGCGTAAAACGGTCGCCGGATTGACGCGGGCCGCGCGAAGTCCCTGCCATCCCACCGTCAAAAACGTAATTCCGACCGCCAGCAACCCCGTCGCGCCAAATATCCAGGCGCTCAACGGAATCCGATAGGCAAAGTCATGCAGCCACCTGTTCATCAGCCAGGCCGCAAGCGGCGATGCAATGATCAGCGCAATGATGATCAGCCGGAGAAAATCCCGGAACAAGAGCAGGATCAGACCCGGGACCGTGGCGCCCAGAACTTTCCGGATGCTGATCTCCTTCATCCGCTGCACCGCCATAAAAGATGACAATCCAAACAACCCGATACAGGAAAGGAATACGGCTATGACCGCAAAATAGCCGACCAGCCTGCTGAGATTCTCCTGCGCCTTATACAGCGAATTGATATTCTCATCGAGAAAATTGTACTCGAAAATCCGTTGCGGAAAGTATTTGTCCCATACCCGCCGGATCGCGGAGATCGTCGCCGGAACATGATCGGGGCTTATCCGGATCGCAAAAAGGTTGAACCGGGGTACGTTCACATCCATTACCATCGGCGCTATCGGCTTGTCCAACTTGTCAAAATTGAAGTCTTTGACCACCCCGATGATATGCCCTTTTTTCCCGGTCTGACTGTCGCCACGGATAAATGTTTTCCCGATCGCTTCCGCCGGACTGCTCCAGCCAAACGCCCTGACTGCCGATTCATTGATGATGAACGCCTGTAAATGATCGGTACCTGTCGCTTTCGAGAAGTCCCTGCCTGCCACGATCGGCATCTTCATCGCACCCAGATAATTATAGTCCACCGAAACCCAGGCGATAAAAATATCGTCCTTGTCCACATGCCCCTCCGGGATCACCAACCCCCGCACCGCCTGATCACCGGGCATCCCGCTTGCCACCGTCACCGCCGCGATCGCAGGATAGGCATGAAGGTCCGCCTCGAACGCGTTCATCCTCGCACGCTGCGCACTGTCGATTTTGCCGCCGAACGGCGAAGGGTTTCTTCCAAACAACGGCAACACGAGGACCTGGTCCTTATCAAAACCCAATGGTTTGTTCCGCAGAAATACCAACTGCCGCTGAATGACAATCGCCCCAATGATAAGCGCCGCCGCCACTGCAAATTGCGTGACGATCAGCGATTGCCTGATCAACCTCCCGGCTGTGCCCGCTCTCCCCGTCTCCCCTTTCAGCAACGCCACCAACCGCCACCGCGTGATGTACACCGCCGGATACAACCCGGCTAACAAACCCGTACAAACCAGCAGCCCCGCCAGGGCCGGGATCATCATACCCGACCACAACGCCGGGGCATGCAGTTCCTTTCCGGTCACCCCGTTCAGCAGCGATAATCCGGGTATCGAAAGAACGAACGCCAGCATCCCCGCCAGAAAGCTTACCAACAACCCTTCGCCGAGGAATTGCAGCAGGAGCTGCCGCGCCCCCGCACCCGATACCTTGCGGATGCCGACTTCCGCAATCCGCGTCAGCGACTGGGCATTCGATAAGTTGATAAAATTGATATTGGCGATAAGCAGGATCAACAATGCGATCCCCGCAAAAATGTAAATATAGGTTATACTGTTGGTACTCTCGCTGCCTTCGACATCCGATGCATACAGGTGGTTGCTGGACCAGGGCTGCAAGGTAAAATAGTAACCCCGCTGCACCCGTTCATCCCCGTATTTTTTTGTCAGACCCCGCACCGCCCTTTCGACCGGACCGACGGCCTGCCCCGGACGAAGCAGGACAAAGGTTTCCGCCGGGTCGAACAACCAGTTGGTACGGATGAAATCCGCAACCGGTTTGGATTCCACGGTATATAGCGTTTCGAACGAGATCAGCCCGTCGAATTGAAGGTCCGAATTCGCCGGCATCGCATCGATCACCCCCGTAACCCGTAGTACCTTCGAATGATCGTACAACAGCGTCTTGCCGAGCGCGGGCCCGTCCCCAAAATATTTTCGCGCTGTCGGCACAGTCAAAACGACCGAGTTGAGGGGTGTCAACGCATCCGCGGCACGCCCTTCCCGCCAATGCATCGTGAAGATTTTCGATAACGCATTGTCCGCAAATAGAATGTTTTGCTCCTCGAACCGCTTGACCGTTGCGCTTCCCGCACTCCCCGCGGCGCCGCCGACCGTGCTCTCGAATATGGCCGTCCGGCTATAAATCCTCGCCACCGCCTCCGCCTGCGGAACATCCTTTTCGATCGCCGGCCCGGCCGGGCACGGGGTGCCCGCAGCCTTTCGGAACTGTCCATCCTTTATAAAATTTACCCGGTAGATATCCCCATAGCGGGCATTGAATTTATTGTACCCCAGCTCATCCGCCAGATAGACGAGGATCAGCAGGCAACAACACATCCCGATCGACAGTCCAGCCAGCTTGATCAGACTGGCGCCCTTGTGCCGCATCAGGTTACGATACGCCGTCCTCAGATAATTTTGGAACATATTGGGAACAGTTATTTCGGTACCAGCTTCGGCGCCATGCGGATCAACACCCCCGGAAACCACCGGTTCACCCATAACGCTATCCGCTCCGGGCCCATCTTTCCGATATAGGCCTCGAATTTACCCTTTCGTATCGCCCGAACGATCTGCGCCGCCGCCCTGTCCGCAGCCAACCCCTTTTCAATATTGACAGAAGGCGCCCCCATCGGGCTGCCATCCTTCGTGACGACATGCTGTGAAATGTTCGTTCGGATATAGCCCGGCGTTAGGATCGTAACTCCGATACCCATCGACGACACTTCCGCACGCAGACAGTCGAAATAACCGTGAAGCGCATGCTTCGCCGCGGCATAGGCCGATCGCAACGGCGTCCCGATCTTCCCCATCACGCTGCTCACAACGACAAACTGCCCCGCCTTCCGTTCTGCGAAATGCGGCAAAACCGCTTGCGTCAACGCTACATAGCTGAAATAATCCAGCTCCATAACTTTACGCTGTACGTCCATCGAAGTCTCGATAACCAGCCCACGCTGGCTCACCCCGCCGTTGTGCACAACGATGTCGATCCCCCCGAAAGCCGCAATCGCCTCTGCAGTCCTGGCCCCGAGTGCCGGTATATCCACGAGGTCCAGCGGCAGCACCTTGACTTTCCCGGGATGTGCGCAGGCATTCCGGACCCGCTCCAGTTCTACCGGGCGCCGGCTCGACAGGATCAACCTGGCCCCCTGGGCCGACAAGGCATACGCAACCGCTTCGCCGATTCCCGAGGACGCACCGGTAATCCAGATAACTTTATCGGTAAGATCTTTGTGCATACGGCTAACTTTACGGAAAGTTATGCACTACTATGCCATCTACCAATGCCACTCATCCTGTTAATATTCTCGTCATCGGAAAAGATCCCGGGATCCTGAAGGTTGTCCTTCGCCTCCTAAACGATTACCGCCCCGGGTCCGCCCAACCGCCGGCCCCCCACTCCCTTGCCGGTCAGCCCGGATCGATCCGGCCATTCACCTGTCACGCCATCGGTAGCACCGACCCCGACGAGGCCCGATCCCTCTTTGCCGACGCCGATATCGACCTTGTCCTCCTCACAAACGGCCTCGACGCCACCCTCGACGCCTCCCTGCGTGACGAATTTCTTTCCCGCCGCCCCGGCACACGGATCCTCCAACACTTCGGGGGCGGCAGCGGTCTCCTCTTCGCCGAGATCGCCCAGGCATTGAATAAGCCCTGATCGCCCCCGGTCGGCCCACCCCATAAAAAAGCCCCGCCGAAGCGGGGCCGTAGTTTTTAATAGTACGATACTGAAAATCTAGACAACGGGGCTAAACTATTGCAGACTGCCGTTGGCTGAACCCTTGTCCGAATACTCCGGATGATCCGGGTCATTCGAGGAACTACCATTGCCGGGTGCGGGCTTCGCATTATTTTGCGGCTGCGCGTTATTCCGCGGCTGACCGTTGTAATTCTTCATTTGACGGTTGTAAAAATCATGCCTTGCCTGGGTGATCGCCGCATCCCGTTCTTGCTCCAGCGAATTGATCTTTTGCTTCTTTTCGCTGTGCGAAAGCGCCTTGTCATGTTTTACATCCTTTATCTGCGCTTTATAATCGCTCTTGATCCCGTCTATCTGGTCCTGTAAGGCCAAAGGCATCGGCCCGCGGCCATAGTAGTAGGGCGGATACCCATACGGATAATATGCCGGACCATACCAACCCGGTATACCCCAGCCCCAACCCCAACCAAGGCCCACACCCCAACCCCAGCCAAGGTATGAAGGCGCATAATAAACCCTCGGCGCATAATAGTGGTGATACCCCCCATGAAATCCGCCACCCACATATCCGTGACCGGCAAAACCCCGCTGGGCCGAAGCGCCATATGCGAGGCCGAGCGAGAACAACACGATTAACAGCTTCTTACCGACGCTTCCCGAATTTTTCCCCGATCTTCTGATTATGTTGAACGCACTCTTTCTGTTCAGATTGATCATCGTTTTCATATCTCGAAGTTTTTTTGTTTACTATACTTATAGACGCAAAAACCAGACGAGAGTAAAATCAATATTGGCGTTATAACGTATCTATAACATTGCCTTTACCGATGGATAACGTAAATAAATGTTAAGGCCAACCGTAAATTTCTCAACTGCTTATGACTAAATGCATTCCGGTTGCCGCGCTGCTCTTGCAGGCCACGATAGCCGTTGCACGATCTGCCCCCGCGGTCGGCCATCCTTGATCTGGCTCTCGCACCAGGGCCGCGCGCCATTACAACTTACCCTTGCCGTGACCCGCACCTCCACCCTACCCCGGAGGGTACCCCATCGTACCCCACTCACCCTGATTATAAATGTAAACCCTTATGACAACCGAAAAAGGGCCCGGGGCATAAAATACATCGGATTTGCAACCGTTTACACAAAGACCAAACCGGTTGATTTGTATTCGTTAAGCTCTGAAACCCAACCTGATGCTGTCCTTACCCCTTTCGACTACCTGGTTCGCATCCCTGCTTGGCATAACGCTGATCCTGCTCGGCATATGCTTCCTTATCGCCGTGCGGCGCATCCGTCGGCTAACCACCCGCACCCGTCTGCTCGAACAACAAGTGGAATATCGTACCCGTCAAGCCGAAGCGGCACATCATACAAAAGAACTCTTCCTGACCAATGTGAGCCATGAGATCCGGACGCCCATGAACGGTCTTCTGGGCATGGCCTCTCTCCTGGCCCAGACCTCCCTCACCAGGGAACAAAACAACTACGTCGACAATATTCGCTCCTGCGGCGATACGCTTCTCACCGTCATAAATAATATCCTGGACTTCTCCGCCATCGAAACCGGAAAAATAACCCTCGATGAAAAAGTCACCGACCTGAAAAGCCTGATAGAAGAAGTCATTGAACAATTTAAAAGCCGCACTATAAAAGCCGGTATCCTGCTGCATCACGAAATTTCCCCCGACCTCCCGACCCGGGTCATTACTGACTTCGGGCGGCTCCGTCAGATCCTGATCAATCTCGTCTCCAACGCCGTCCGGTTCACCCGGGAGGGCGAGATAAGGGTCCGCGTCTACCATGCACCCGCCGGATCCATTCAGACAAAAGGCGAGCAGATCGGGCTGGCATTTGAGGTGACCGACACCGGGTCCGGCATCGAACCGCAAACCCTCGACCAGCTTCAACGGTTTTTTTCACGCACCGACCCCGCCACCCGGACCTTCGGCGGCACCGGCCTGGGACTTATTCTTTCGGACCGTCTCGTCCACCTCCTCAACGGCCGGATCCGCGTCTCCAGCGAACCCGCGAAGGGCACATGTTTTGAATTTACGATCCTGGCCAAACCGGCGCCCCAAAAGGCGACCCCCGCACCCGCCGATGCCCTGCCACGACTGGCCGAAAGATATCCTCTTCGGATCCTGCTGGCGGAGGACAACCCGATCAACCGCCAGCTGGCCGTAATGATCCTGGATAAAATGGGCTACTCCTGCGGCGTCGCCGAGAACGGAAAGGAAGTCCTCGATCAGCTGCAAAAAGAGCCCTTCGATCTGATTTTTATGGATATCCAAATGCCCGAAATGGATGGTCTCGAAGCCACCCGTCGTATCCGCCGCGGCCGCGGCCGGCAACCGGTGATAATCGCCATGACCGCCAACACGACCCGTAAGGACCGCGACGACTGTCTGACGGAAGGAATGAACGACTTCCTGAGCAAACCCGTCCACCTGGACGAACTCATCCGGATGATGGAAAACTGGGGCCAGACCATCAACAGCGGCCGGGCTCTGGCCTGATCCCCAAAACCCATCGCACCGCCGCCGGCCTACTTTTTCATCAACTCCTTTACCGCCTCCTCGATCTGCTGATCCCGGCCCTGCGACAAAAGATCCGGCTCGTTTCGCACCCGGATATCCGGCTCCAGCTGATGCCCCTCCTCAAACAACCCGTCCGGCGCACGCCAGCCTCCCATCGGATTCCCATACACGAGCCTCGGATCGATCTGCTCCTCCCACCAGACAAAAGTCCCCGTACCCGGCACCGGCATCCCGAGCGTCTTGCCGATATTCTTTATTTTATAGGCGGCGGGAAACAAATGCGCATCCGAATAATTGGCCTCGCCGATGATCACGATGGACGGCTTTGTCCATTTGTCCTGCGGCTCCGACCCGACATATTGCCCGTGCGGAATGATATCGAAATACTTCTTCCCGTTCAGGAAATCGGAAAGCTGCTCATGAATATTCCCGCCGCCATTGAACCGGGTGTCGACAATGATCGCATCCTTGCCGATATCTCGCCCCAGCGCTTCTTCAAAAACTACCCGCATGCTTTCGTCATCCATCGCCCGTACATGGATATAGCCGATCTTCCCTCCCGACAGCGAATCCGTCTCCTTCCTTCTCATCTCGACCCATCGCTTATACTGTAGTTCCCCTTCGTCATCCAGGCTGATCGGCTTGGTGGTCTCCTCCCACCGCATACCCGTGGCCGGATCGTACAGCGACAGCAAGACCAACTTTCCGGCTTTCCGGTTGAGATACTTATAATGGTCTACCGAATCCGTGATCGCGTCCCCATCGATCTTCTCGAGGATCACGCCTTTGTGGATCTTCTCCGAATGCTTGTCCAGCGGACCGCCGGCAATGACTTCCGCGATCTTTAACCCCGGCCCCGCATAGGCATAGTCATAGTAGATACCCAGGGACGCAGTCCGGTCACTCGTCGGTTGACCCGCGCCGCCATAATAACAACCGGTATGGCTGACATTCAGCTCACCGAGCATCTCGCTCAACATCTCTGCAAAATCATAGTCATTGTTGATGTATGGCAAAAATTTCTGATAGTCTTTATAATAATAGTCCCAGTCCACCCCATACATATTGACGACAATGAACTTCTCCTTGATCTGCCGCCACGTGTGATCGAAAATATACGCCTTCTCCCCCGCATCGTTCAACACCATCTCCCCGCTGATCCCAACCGGCTCCGTCTTGCCGCTCTCTGCATCTATCTTGCTGATCCGACCTTCCGCCAGCACAAAAATGTACTTCCCGTCCTTTGAGAGCTCCATCCCCGCAAACCGCGCCCCGATCTTGGCAAACAGTTTTGTCTCCTTCGTCCGTTGCTCCGTCATCCACAGGTCATACCCTTTCTCAAAGCGGCTCAGATAGTAGAGTTTTTCTCCATCCTTCGACAGCAACCAGTCTGCCGCATCCGACGTGTGCGTCGTCAACCGGAGCTTCCGGTCGGTCAAATGATCCCAATCGATCAGGATCGGTTTGATACCGGTGTCTTTCTTTTTGTTAGCCGTGTCTTTCGCCTCTGCCTCCTTCACCAAAGCCAGATCCTCCCTGGACAACTTAAAGCGGTCATACGCATCCTTCGAAAAGAACATTCCATACACATCCGCCGTGATCGCATAGCCCGCCTGCTGCCTGGCACCCATCCGGTCCGAACCCCAGATCATCATCTTGCCATCCATCGACCACTTGGGCACCACGTCATTATAGCCGCTGAGGGTCAGGTTGATCACCGCCGATTTTCCGTCGGCCGCCACCAGGCCAATTTCCGGCGTCATCACCCGTTCCGGTAACCCGAACTGCACCAGGAACCATTTGCCATCGGGCGACCAGGTATAATATTGGTCCCCGTCGGCATACGAATAGTTCTTGTCCGCAGGAAGGATGACCCTGCCCTTCTTCGTCGCCAGGTTGATCACTTTCAACGTCACCCGATCCTCCAGGTAAGCCACCTCCTTTCCATCCGGCGAAAAAGCCGGTTGATACTCTTCCGCCGGCGTAGCGACCACCGTCTCCTCCTTCAACACCGTACTGGCAAAGAAATAAGGCTCCTCTTTCCGGCTTATACTCATCGTATAGATATTCCAGTTCTTATCCCTTTCCGCCGCATAGACGAGCGTCCGCCCGTCGGGACTCCAGTTCACACTCCGCTCCTGCCAGGGCGTATTGGTGATCCGCTTCGTAATACCTCCATCCACCGACGTCACAAAAATCTCCCCCCTGAACACAAACGCGATTTCCTTTCCGTTCGGGCTGAGCCTCATTTCCGTCACGCCGCCATTTACCGGCAATACCTTATCCAGCATCGACCGCCCATCCTCCATGATCCGGATGGCTACCTTTTGCGCATCCCCTCCGGGCTTCTGCGTATAGATCTCTCCATCATAACCAAAACAAAGGGTATTGTCTTTCGCCATCGTGAGGAACCTGACCGGATTATGCGCAAAATGCGTGAGCTGCGAGGGCTTGTCGGCCGCCGCCAGCGAACTCCTATACGCGTTCATCGTACCGTCCTGCTCGCTCAGATAATAAAAATCCTGGTCATTGGGGGCGATAACCGGGTTACGGTCCTCGCCCTTGAACGTCGTCAGCTGCCGATACTTTCCCGTCCGCAGATCATACAGCCAGATATCCCGCGTGACGGAAGAGGTATGATGCTTCCTCCAGTCGCTTTCGTATCCTTTCTGGTCGACATAGATCAATTTGTCCCCCGCCGTATTCACCGTCGCCTCCATGGCCGGTATCGGCATCACCTGGCCGATACGTCCACCCCCCACCGGTACACTGTATAATTCAGTCATCACATCCACCGGGAACTGCGCATTGGTCACCAGATCCTGGCGACTGGCCGAGAACAATACGTTTTTGTCATCCGCCGTGAAGCTACTGGGAATCTCGTTTCCGGAATAGTAGGTGAGCCTTCTAGCCTCCCCGCCCGAAGCCGGCATCACAAAAACATCAAAGTTGCCATATCGGTCCGATGCAAACGCGATCCACCGTCCGTCATGCGACCATACCGGCGCAAACTCGTACGACTCGCTGATCGTTAGCGGGACCGCCGGTCCCCCCTTCGCCGGCACCGAATAGATATCGCCTTTGTAGCTGAAAAGGATCGTCGCACCATCCGGCGAAATCGCCGGATACCTCAACCACAACGGGTTTTCCTGTGCATCCGATGACGGAATAAACGTAACCGCCAGGAGCACGCCAAAAAGAATTCGCTTCATAAAATGTTAAATTAAGGGGTTGGTTATCATTCAACGTCGCAATATAATTTATTGGTTCCCAGTAGCCTAATCCCGCATGAAAGCCGCTTGAGACCATGAGAACGGTTCCTTTTGGGTTTGCCCACTGATTTGATAGGCTTTATTTTTGTATCGTCAATTACAAAAGACACCGACACTTCGCTTAAGAGCTGGCTGCCGCCGAATGACGCTCGCCACATGACGCCGCCATCGCTGATCTAACGCTCGCCATCCCTGACGTAAAGCTCGCCATCCCTGAACAACTTTGTCATTTCAATTTTGTAAAGCATAAATTAAGTATATTATGAACACGAAGACGAAAAACCACGCACTTAAAGCAATCGCAGTTGCCCTGACCGCAGTATTGTTTCTCTTTGGCAGCCCCCTGACCAGCAAAGCAAACGACGGTGGCACAAAGAAATCCCCGACGATCACCGGAGCCCAGGTTTCCGTTACTTACCAGGGCGTTAGCGATAACAGCCTTGTTTTTAAGGTAGATTACGAGAATACCGCCAACAAAAAGTTCTGGCTGATCATCAAGAACGATAACGGCGACGTCGTTTTCAATCAACAGTTTAGCGACGCGCACTTCTCGAAGACGGTCTACTTCGAGAATACGGATACCGAGATCAACCCGACCTTCGTCATCCGCACCAACAACAACGAGATCGTTCGTCAGTTCCAGGTGAACAAGATCATCACCGAAACGACCGTTGTAACGGGTCTCTAACAATTTTCTTAGTAATATAAAGGGGCTGTGCAATGCACAGCCTTTTTTATTGTTTCTTCCGCCGAAGCCTTGGCATAGGTGGACCGTTTACCGCCTTCCACCCCCCGCTTACCGACCCCGGCGGTTCAACAACCGCTCCCCCCTTGCCCTGCTGACGCGTTCACCCTATCTTAGCGTCATGAACACGTCAACCGCCTTCACCAACCACGACACCCAACCTGTCCTCCAGGTCGAAAACCTGGACGTTTTCTACGGCAATTTCCAGGCTGTCAGGAATGTCTCCTTTGAAGTCCGGCCCGGCGAGATCTTTGGCCTGCTGGGCCCGAATGGTGCCGGCAAGACCAGTACGCTTAGCGCGGCAGAAGGTCTCATCCGGCCCGCTTCCGGCACTATCCTTGTCGCCGGCTATGACAACCGCCGGCAACCACTGAATGCGCGCGCCTGTATGGGCGTGCAGTTGCAAGCTACCAGCTTCCAGCCCGAATTGACCGTCGGCGAGATCATTACCCTTTACGCCGGCCTATACGGCATAAAACTCGGCACGGATCAGCTAATGGCGATCCTCACCGATATCAAATTGCAGGACCAGGTCGCAAAGCGGTTCGGCCAGCTTTCCGGCGGTCAGCAGCAACGCATTTCGCTGGTCATCGCCACCATTCACCATCCGCCGCTGGTTTTGATGGATGAACCAACCACCGGCCTCGACCCCCAATCCCGCCGCCAGCTTTGGGCGCGGATAGAAGCGATGCGGGACAAAGGCCATGGCATTCTCCTGACCACTCACTCGATGGAAGAAGCCGAATCCGTCTGCGACCGCATCGCGATCATCGACCATGGCCGCATCATAACCACCGACGCCCCTCAGGCGATCATCGATAACAACCGCGATCGCCCCGAAGTGATCGCCGCGTCCCGCCGCGGCAGGGTTACGCTCGAGGACGTTTTTATCGGCCTTACCGGCGCCGACGTACGCGCCTAAACCAAATTCGACTTTATCCAATAAATAATTTACCATGTCAACGACTTCTCCCGCACTGACCATTTCTTCACCTGCCGCACTCGAATCCCCGCGTATTTTGCCCTCTTCAGGACAGGTCTTCATGTCCCTCCTTAAGGCCGACCTGACCACCCAATGGCGTAACCGCCGGGCGTCCGTTATGGTCATCCTTCTTCCTATCGTGATCGTGATGTCCTGGAAGGGACTGATCGAAAAAGTTGGCGGAGCCTTCATTCTTTCCAATGCCATCACGCTTGGTCTGAATGCGATCGGGCTTATGGGTTACTCCAACTCCATTGCCCGCGATCGGGAAAAAGAGATTTTTCAGCGCCTTCGTGTGGCGCCGGCGCCAAACTGGACCATCATGGGTAGCCGCCTCACGGTTCAGCTGGTGATGATCGTGTTCATGACGATCATCGTTATGATCGTTGGCTATCAGTATGACCACATCGCACTATCCGCCGCCGGCTATGTCGCCGGCCTTCTTACCTCCGTCGTCGGGGGTGCCGTTTACCTCGCCCTCGGACAAGCCATCGTCGGCCGTATAACAAATCCCGAGACCGTCAACGCCACCAGCCGCCTGATCTATATCGCATTTATTATGGTTGGAATGTTTGGTGAACTGGGTATGTTGGGAGACTTCATTGACAACACCGTTAAATATACACCCTACGGAACGGTAAAATCCATCGTCTCCGGAGCGCTGACCCCGGCTTCATGGACGAGGGAAACAACCCTGGCCCTGCTGATAACACTCGGTTATACCGCTATCTTCGCCTATCTCGGTATCAAGTGGTTCAAATGGTCGACCAAACGCTGAATTAGAGGGCGAATTTTCCGCCGAGGGTGTAGTATCTGCGGTCATCCAACAGATCGGCACTCTTGCTGCGGACAAGCCCCCGGCTTTCCAGAAACAACTCGAGCCGGTGCCCCGGCTTCAACTGCCAACCATAGCCGGCATAAACGTTTGGGACCAGGACCGAGTTGGTCCTGGGGCCCGTCCAGACAATCCCGACACCGTTAAAGGCCGGTAGAGTCTGCCCAAAATGATACAGCAGATCGAGCCCCGCCACAAAATCCCCGACCTTTACCCGGTTAACCCAACCGCCGGTATACGACAAATGCGCCGGGTCGACATCCCCCACGGCCGAACCCTGATACGAATAGGTGTACGCAACCAGCCCGCCAAGTGCTCCGGCGCCCGGAAAATCGACATAGCCTTTACTTTTCAAAAGTGTCAGGTTCAACCCGGTCTCCCAACTCGCCTTCGCAGTGGCGGTTACCCTGAACCGGATATCGGCATGATGCAAATCGCTGGTCCATTGTTGCGGCTCCTCCAACCCCTCGCCCGTGGAATAGAGATAAGTTGCTCCGCCCGGCGTCACAAAATTCCGCCGCTCAAACGTGTACTGCACCTGCAACCTGCCGTTGGCCGCGGCATAGCCGGCTCCGGCCTGCCAGTCCCAAAAGACCGGCCAGCGCGCAATCGTTACTTCCCAATTTGCAATGGTAGTTGCGCCAGTGATAGGATCATAACTCGAAAATGAAGCAGTGGTAGTCTTCGGCTGATTGACATCGGCGACGGAATAAGGGGCGCCCGCCCCGGAGAAATCAAAAAGCGAATAATCATCGAGGAAGACGGTCGACCGCTGCGCATAGGACCCAAAGAGCTTCAAACTGGCTCCTTCCGCGTGATGATCGAAATGCAATACATCCAAACCAGCCGTGACAAAAGGCAATAACGTATTCGACCCGGAACCCTTTTGGCCGCCCAGGTTCATTTGTGTGCCGATTTGCAAGTCAAACACCCGTGCAAGACGAAAGTCAACCGCGGGCGTCAGAAAAAGCAGGTCTGCCTTTTGCTCCTTCCAGGGACCCAATGGAAGATCGTAAACAATCAGCTGCCCCATATTCCAACCTGCGATGCTGTCAAAGGATGTAGCCGTTTTTTCGGTGATATGGTCGTAGAAGAAATTCAGGGCCGGCTGGATTTGCCAATTCCCGGCCTTCAAATTCAAGCTCAGCCGTTCCCGGACGAAGAGCTGGCTTGTCCTTTGCAATGCGCTGTCCTCGAAATGCTCTTTGCCGAATCCGGCTGTGCTGTCAATCAGATTGAACGCGGAAGTGGCGGCGCCGCTGACATAGGAAGCATGCAGATCACTCCGGAGACCGTGCGCGGACTCGCTGCTCCAGCGGATCTCCGGAATAAGCAGATGGGAGCGGAGGTTGGTGGTGACCTGCCGGTAATCCTGATTGATGGTGGAATCGATCGCTTCCTCCAATCTTTCCGGTGCATAACTCAGCCGCAACTCCACGATGTCCCGGTTGGTTGGCGTCCAGCTTAAATGACCATCTATCCTAAGCCGTTGCAGGTTGTCCGGCGTAATGACCTGGTAGGCATTCCCGCTGGGCAAGGGCACGGCGTCCCGTATCCAGTCGGCCGAAAGGCCACCGCTGAACTTCTCGCCGTTCCGATACGCTCCAAGATAATACTGATGATAAAAAACGGCAGTCGTATGTGATCCATCGCCATTCGAATTCACGAGGCCGCCCTGCGCCGCCGCCCGGAGACCGCTCTTCCCCCTCTTCTGCCGCGTGGTAATGAGCACCAACTCTTGCTGCGTTCCGCCATATGTGGCGCTGCCGGCTGCCGACTGCACCAGCGTCACCTCCTCAATATCGAAAATGGGATAAATGTTCACATCCGTGATAGGATTGCCGTCAACCACATACGCCAGCGTCCCCGGTGTCGTATACGCGCCATAAAGCCATGCACTGATCGCGTCACTGAGATTGACAAAAGGCATTTTTTCCAGGTCCTCCCCTTTAATGGTAATCGTTTGCGTCAGCCCTTTGTCCACCGACAGCCATCCCATATCCATGCGGGTAGTGTCACGTTGGGCCCATCCGGTCATAACCACCATGATCATCGGTAATAACAGAACGGTGTTTTTCATCTTGTTTTGGTTATAATGGTTCTATTTATATTCTCACAAATGTATAACAGTTTTCAGCCGCTGTCAAGTTGAAAACGCGCTCAATTATTTTATTATCAATCCATTAACCAACGGCCAACCCAAGCCGGCGGGACGTTCGCCCGATTCTTAACAGATCGAACCAAACCTCCGTACCCTTTCTTTCGTTTATTTACAGTAAAAATCAGATCTACTATGCGGTACACAGCCCTCTTATCCATCTCATTCGCTGCGCTGCTTTTCGGCACGCTTTCCGCCGGAGCGCAAACCACCAAATATCCCGATCCGCCCCTGGCATCGGCCAATACGAAGTACCCGATGACCTTCACCGACGCCCAATGGAAAGCCCGCCTGACGCCCGCTCAATATTATATCCTTCGCGAGGCAGGCACCGAAAGACCAGGCACCGGTAAATACGACCATTTCTACCAGAAAGGCACCTACTATTCGGCCGCGTCGCTCCAACCGGTATTTAGTTCGGATACAAAATTCGATAGTCATACCGGCTGGCCGAGCTTCTTTGCGCCCATCAATCCCGATGCCGTGCGTCTCGTCCCCGACCACAGCGACGGCATGACCCGCCTGGAAGTAGTCGATAGCAAAACCGGTTCTCACCTTGGCCACGTTTTCGACGATGGCCCCGCCCCTACCGGCAAAAGATATTGCATGAACTCAGCCGCACTTATCTTTGTCCCCGAAGGCGGCGCCCCGCCGACAGACCCGAAGTCCGGGAACTAGGTTTTATTTCAACCGCTAATTATTCCAACACACATGATTTTAAATATGAAACGCATCCTTTTCACCTTCTCCGCCATTTTCCTCGTCGTGGCCTGCGGTCAGACCCAGACCACCATCCCCACCAGGGACCCGGGCCCCCCCTCATCCAACGAGCAGGCCGCCTACTTCGCTGAAGGCTGCTTTTGGCACGCCGAGATCGTATTCCAAAGCCTCCTCGGAGTCCGCGACGCCATATCCGGATTCTCAGGCGGGTCAGCCCCCTCGCCCAGCTACGAAGACGTCTGCACCGGTTCCACCGGCCACGCTGAAACCGTAAAAGTGCTTTATGATCCTTCGAAGATATCGTTCAAAACCCTTGTGGAAGCTTTTTTTGCCAGCGTTGATCCAACCCAGCTCAATCGCCAGGGAAACGATGTCGGCACCCAATACCGCTCCGTTATTTTCTATCGTAATGCGGAAGAGAAAAAGATTATCGACGACGAGATCGCCATGCTCACAGCCACCCACAAATTCTCCGGGAAGATCGTCACAGAAGTAAAACCTTTTGCCAATTTCTACCCCGCCGAAGACTACCATCAGGAATATATCCTTCATCACCCGGGCAATGGCTACGTACAAGCCGTCTCGATACCCGAATACCTCGAATTCCGCAAGACCTTCAAGGGACCCTTTAAACCGAATTCATGACCTACCACCCGATCCCGTAATCCAACCCATAGTTGCTGCTGCCGCCCCACAGTGTTCCATGCTTGTCGTCAATGAAGATCGCATTCAACGGCCCGCTGGTCCTCTGCCCGTAAGTGGGCACATAACCCATCCGCGTCAAATCCCTCCGCACATAAGGCGGCGTGACGTCGTTTAGCAGGATATGGCCGGGCCGGGGTTTGCGGTCTTGCAACTTTTCCCCGCCAAGCGACAGCCAGAGCTGGTCGGTATTGATGTTCGGCGCCTCCGTTGCCTCCTGCACCGTCATCCCGAAGTCGACCACATTGAGAAAAAACTGCAGCAGGTTCTGGTCCTGGGTGTCGCCGCCCTGTACGCTGAAACACAGATAAGGTTTCCCTTCCTTCAAGGCCAGGGTGGGCGTTAACGTTACCCGGGGCCGTTTGTGCGGCTCAACGACATTGAAGGGATCGATAACCGAGTCAAGCACAAAGCTCTGCATGCGCTGACTCATGCCTACACCCGTATGCCCCGCGATGACCGATGGCGGCCATCCGCCGCTCGGGGTCACCGAGACCACCCATCCATCCTTATCCGCAGCTTCGATACTTGTCGTACCGCGCCATAGCCGGTCATGATAAAGATCCTCGTCAACCAAGGCCACCCCATTCATCGCTCCCGCAGTCGATGACGTAACCTTTCCCGGTAACGCGCCCCCGCTCACCAGGGCGGCCCGCTGTTTGAGCAGATCGCCAAATGGATTCGAACGGCCTTCAAACGGATATGGATCGCCGGGTGCGGCCGCCGCATCGTTGTGATCGAATTGGATCGTCGCCGCCCTTGCCTTCGCATACTCCTTGCTGAGCAGTCCCTTCATCGGTTGTCCCGTATTCTTATAGGGATCCCCGTAATAAAAGTCGCGATCCGCAAACGCCAGGTTCATCGCCTGGTATACCGTATGAATATACCGCGAGCTGTTATAGCCCATGTCCCTGAGATTGAAATTCTCGAGGATGTTCAACGCCTGGAGCATGGCCGGTCCCTGCGTCCACTGCTGTAATTTGTATACCTCGACCCCGCGGTAGTTCACATGCAGCGGTTCTTCCTCGATCGGTTTCCACTGCGCCAGATCTTCCATCGTGATCAACCCGCCCTGCTCCTGGCATCCGCGCACAAACTCCTGCGCGATATCCCCTTTGTAGAACCGGTCCATCGCCGCATAGATCGCTTCCTTTCTGGTCTTGTGGTGCTTGAGCGCATCCTGCTCGGCGTCTACCATCTTCGTGAGCGTCTCCAGCAAATCCTTCTGGACAAAGATCTCCCCCGGCTCCGGCGCCTCACGCTTCTCCCCGGGATGAGGCAGGAAAACGGCTTTGCTATACGGCCATTCCTTCAGCCGCCGTTTGTTAAATTCGAATGCATTGGCGACCTGCGCGTCGATGGCCAGCCCTTTCGCCATCTCCATGGCCGGGGCCAGGACGTCTTTGAGACTCATCGTGCCATATTCCGCGAGCATATAGCAAAGGCCGCCCGGTGTTCCGGGGGTCACCGCCGCCAACGGACCGTACTCCGGCGGGAAGTCATACCCTTTGCTTTTGAAGAAAGCGGGCGTCGCCCCGGTGGGCGCCCAGCCAAGCGCGTTGATTGCGATCACTTTACCCGTATGCGGATTGTAGATCAGCGCCTGGGTCTCGCCGCCCCACGTCAGGACGATATGCATCGTACAAACAGCCGCCAGCATTCCGCAGGCAGCGTCGATGGCGTTGCCGCCCTTTTGAAAGATCTGTGCGCCGGCCTCTGCCGCCAGCGGCCGGCCCGTAACCGCCATCCAATGATTACCATGCAACGGCGGCTTCTCCGTTCGCTGCGCCCGCACCGCCGTCAATGACATGGTTAGCAAAACCCCGCCCATAAAAAGCATCCGCCGAAAAGCGGAACCACCGCGCTGAAGGCGCCTGTTACATACCGCCATTAACATCTTGCAAGAATTTTATCAGTCCTGGAAAATAATGTTCCTGATCGTCCCACATATCACAATGGCTGCCATTCGGGCAATACAGATAAGTGCCGTGCTGCACCTGCTTACTCATCCATTCCATATATTTCGGATCCATGGTATCGAACTCCCCTCCGATCGTCAGTGTCGGCACCTTGATCTGACCCAGATCTTTCGACCGGTCCCACTTGATGAGCCGCCCTCCGGTTTTGAATTCGCTCGGCCCCTGCATGCTTACATAAATCCCTTTGCTCAGGTGCGAAAAACCCCTCACCACCGGATCGGGCCACGGCACCACCCTGCACAGATGCTGATTATAGTATTCACTGATCATCAGCGATTCATAAACCGGGTCTTCATACTGCCCCCGGGCCTCATAGGCCTGCAACGAATCCACCAGCGTCTTTCGCATTTTTGACCGCAATACGGCATTGTATTTTTCATACTCGGGCATACTCGCCATCATATTGGAGATGATCAGCCCTTTTATATGATCCTGGTACTTCAAAGCATACTCTATCGCCAGTATCCCACCCCAGGAATGCCCGAGCAAATAGAAATTGTCTTTATCCAACCGCAGTGCCTGGCGCACCTGCTCGACCTCCTCCACAAAATGCTCCGGCGTCCAAAGACTGCTGTCATTTGGCTTATCGCTGTAAAACGACTCCAACTGGTCATAATAAATGAACTCTATCCCCTCCTTTGGCAGAAAATTCTCAAAACACTCGAAGAATTCATGCGTCCCGCCCGGCCCCCCATGCAGCAATAAAACCTTTATTTTCGGATTGTAGCCGAACCGCTTCGTCCACACATGAAATTTTCCCTTGGGTGTTGTGATCTCGACGAGCTTGATATTCCCGGTCTGCACGCCGGAATCCTGCTTTAAAAAATAATCGGCCAGCAGCGGCCCCGTCGCAGGAGACGCGCATCCCGACAGCATCCCAAACGCCAGTAAAATAATAAGCAATCTCATAAGCATCAATTTGTTATTAACCGGTCATTAAGATACAGCTCTTTCAAGCACCATATTACTAACTTTTTGCGTAGTACCCTTCCAAAGCGGCGATACCACCCTTCGGAAACATAGATCAAAAAAGTCGCAAAAGGAAGATATATCCTGCTGCCCTGGACCGAAAAGACCTCCGGTCACGGCACCCACTCAAACCCCGGCATCCGGGGCGATTATCTGAAAGAATGACTTGCGGTCAGCGCGCCTGCGCACAAGCGGCACCGCGCCCTCAGTTCCCGGGCCCATTGAGTTCGATCACCGCAAAACCCGGCCGATTGTATCGTTGATAGGGGATGACCACCTGGTCCTTCGCCACCTGGCGCGACCGCTGAAAGTCCAACGGCGCCTTCAGGCCCCAGAACAACACCCCCTGATCCGTTACCAGCTGCCCCTTTTTATTCAGCACCGTCGAGGCCGCATATAGCTGGTCATTCTTCACAAAACTATTATACATGCAAAACAGCTTGTCCTGCAAAGGGACGATCATGTACGAAAGATTGGGCGAATTCAACTCGGTGATCTGCTCCTCGCTGATCATCCCGCTCCACGTACTGTCCCCTCTCGCCGATGGGAAATAGTACATGCTCAGATCCCCGCGGTCGTGAAACGGGATATTGATGGGATTCGCATACCGTGCATATCCATAATGCGCCGGCGGCACCTTCACCCGGTTCGAGGACGGACCGGAATCCGGAAAGAGAATATTGTTCTCCGCAAACATGATCATCGGGTCCCAACCTTCGTCCAGACTCTTGTCATCGATGGGTTCCTCGAACATCCGCCCGTACTCCTTCAAAAGAAGGAACCCTCCGCCGGCAACCGCCATAAAACTTTCCTTTACCAGGTTACTGTTGCGCACCCGCCCTGCTCCCAGGGTCGTCAGCCGGAAGGTCGTATCAAAGTCGAACCGGCGGAGCCCCATCGAGTAATGTACAATCCGCACATTCTTGAAAGCGGTATAGTGGAAATCGGAAAGAACGCCCGCAACGGCTTCCCCCCGCATATTGTCGATCGACAGACTGATATCTTCCGTTACCGCAATATTCGGCAACCAGATCTCCTCATAACGGAACCCCGTATCCGGGCCGTTGAAATGCGAAAGCAAGTAATTGTTGTTGGTTCGCGAAGGTGACACCATCAGCCATTCCCCGTTGTTGGCTAACTTCACCGTCCCCTGGTCATAGTCCTCCAGGGGATAGCCGACATAATCATCCTGGATCATGGGCTGCGTCAGGAAAGGATGGTTGTATACCCGCGAAGAAATAAGACCCCAATCCGCATTATACAATTGCGCATGGATCTTCGGCGCACCCCCCGCGACAAATTGAAACCCCAGCAGCAATGTAAGACTCCTGTCCTCGGAACGTACGAGCAGAAAACTGTTCCCCGGTTCAAAGAAAGGCATCGACCCGACTTTCCGCCCCGGCCCCATCACCTGGCCGTCCGGCGCATAGCGCTGAACATAAACATCTACCTGGTGGCCGCTGTTCTCCGATAAATATAGCTGATCGAAATGATCGGAATTCACGATGAGGTATTCCTTTAACTCGGCGCCGGGACAGGAAAAATGGCTGATCTCATTCACCGCCTTCATCCGGAAATCATAGATCATAAAGGACCTTTCCTCCTGCTCGCTCGTATGCCGGGAGGGTCTCTGTCGCCGGACCATCGAAACCCAATAGTAATTACCGATCTTCCCCAGCATCTCTTCCCTGATGGTGAACCGGTCGCTGTACGGTTCGCAAAAGGTGACCTCCTGGGCAAAAAGCCGACACCCGGTCACTAGCAGAAGGACGCCCAAGCATGCCATCATTCTTGGTCCCATAACACAGCGTTTTTAGAACGTTTACATTAGAAAAGAATGAACGAAGATTCCCGATTGTCGGTTTGCCGCCTCTCTTTAAGTTACGATTAATTACGAAAAATCCGCCGCAATAATCTTACCAGCTCTTTTATGCCGCATCCCCCCCGGCCCCTTTCCATCGGTGGGAAAAAAATTCCGGCTGCGGGACGAAAATGGCTTCCCAACCAGGCGGACAGCCAGCGGTACAATCCGCCAATATGTTTATAATATATTGTAAATCAATCACTTAAAAATATATTTCCCCAGGGAGCGACAGGGCTCATCCTTCCGGCACGTACATTGCCTTATACACTTCGGTTTTTCATAGGATATTGGATTTAAAAACGGGGCTGGATTTCTATCCTGGCCCTTTTTTTTTAACTTTGAGTGATCCCCGCTGGCTCTCGGCCGGCGCGACCGACAGGTCAAAAATTAGCGCTTTGCGGGAAACGCGCAAATTTCAATTGAAGCGAAATTCCCGCACATAATAACCGTTACATGCGAATCGCATTGTCCACTATCCTATTAGCGTTCCTGACCCTGACCGCTTTCTCCCATCCCAACGTCCAAACCGGGCCTTTGCCAAAATGGCTGGTAACTATCCATTCCGACCTGACACGGCAACCCTCCCCGGAGGATATAAATGACGGTTATTACTTCGAACTCCAGGATGAGCAAACCAACCTGCTGCACTCGACCGAGTATACCCACTTCATAAAACATATTATCAATGCATCCGGCGTCCAGGATGAATCCGAGATCTCTGTAACCTTCTCTCCGCAATACCAACAGGTTATATTCCATCGCGTCTGGATTCTGCGCGACGGCGCAACGCTTGACCGGCTTCAGGCGGCAAAGATCAAGGTCGTCCAGGAAGAAACCGACGCCCGCGATTTTCAGTACAATGGCCTCCAACGCGCCTTTATCACGCTGGAAGACGTCAGGAAAGGGGACCGGATCGAAGTGGCCTACTCTGTCGTCGGCTTCAATCCCGTATTCGGAAAGAAATTTGCCGCCCGGCGCTATTTTTCGCGCACCACCGCAGTCTGTAACTATTTCCGTAGTATCATCAGCAGTGCTGACCGGCCGCTCCATATTCTCACGCACAACAACGCTCCCGCGGCCGACGAACAGCGGGACGGGAATACTCTTGTCTATCGATGGGTCAACCCACTCCTGAAACCGGGCGACGAGGAGAGTGACGCGCCCTCATGGTACAGCGCATTGCCCTACGTCTCCATTACCGAATATAAGGATTGGCAGGAGGTGGTGGAATGGGGCCTCAACACCTTTAACCACTATCAGTTCACCCTACCGCCGGCACTCCTGGGAAAGATCTCGGAATGGCAAAGGACAGCCGCCGGCAACAAGGACGTCTTCGCAAACCTCGCCGCACGGTTCGTTCAAAATGATATCCGTTATCTTGGTTTGGAGATTGGGGAGAACACCCACCGGCCACACGCTCCGGGCGAAGTCTTCGCAGGCCGTTTCGGCGATTGCAAGGATAAAGCCCTGCTGTTATCTGTCATCCTGCAGCACGAAGGCATCCCCGCATTTGCCACGCTTGTCAACACGACGGAAGGACATACGCTTCCCGCCGTTGCCCCCTCACCCCGTTTGTTCGATCACACGATCGTAGCTATCCAGCGGACCGGAGGTCAATGGCTCTACGTTGACCCCACGCTGTCCGGCCAACGCGGCGAACTTTCCGACCTGTATGTCCCCAACTATGGATATACGCTCATCCTTCGCGAAGGTGAGGACAGCCTTCGCTGCATAGCCGCTTCGAAAAATTACAACTACTACGTCCTGGAAGATCTGGATGCCCGTTTCAACGACACCTCCCGGTTTACCGTAACCACCAGGTATACCGGCGGAGCCGCCGATAAGATCAGAGGTCAGTATGAAGAGGAGAGCCGGGCCAGCATCGAAGACAGTTATGTCAGGTATTATGGGGATTGGCTCGCCGGTATCATCCGGGACCGGCCGATCGCCTACTCCGATGACAGCCTGAAAAATGAGCTGACCATCAAAGAATATTATGCTATTCCAACCCTTTGGACCACGGACAAAAAAGGCAAACGCTCGTTCGACTTTATCGCTAAAATGATCCGGGACTACCTTCCCGATCTTCCAAAAGACCGATCCGCGAGACCGCTTTTCCTGGCCTATCCGCTTCAGGTACATTACACCCTTCACCTCAACCTGCCGGAGGAATGGGACTTTAATTCCGGTCCACTCCATATCCGAAGCCCAGCCTTTCAATTCGACTTTACGCGTGAGCTTAGCGGGAGGGAAATGACCCTTCACTACTCCCTTGTCACATTCGCCGATCACATCGATCCGGCAGACATCCCACAATTTAAAAAGGACTATGCCGAAATGGACGATCGCGTTTCCTTTTCGCTGTATATGGAAGGCGATGACCTTACCCCCACCCCATCCTTCGAACCGTCTGCCGCAAGGACCGGTCACATCGCTGCCGAAAATACCCAACCCTTCCATCCCTGCTGGCCGGCAATCTGGCTGAGCTTCTTTTACTCCCTGCTCGCCTCACGTTTATTCGTCTACCTCAACGCCCGGGGCAGGGAGACCGGCTTCGCCCCCGGTTCCGGCTACCCGATCGGCGGCTGGACACTTCTTCTTGGATTATGCATTTGCGCCGGACTTATCCTGGACGCATACCAATTCTTTAGCGCCAACTACTATAGCCGCGCCAACTGGACAGCCTGGTCCGATGCCGGCGGGATCTCCATGCAATACGTTTATTTGGGCCAGCTGGTGATCCAGTTGAACTTTATCGCCGGCGCCTGCGCCGTCCTGTATTGGTTTGTAAGGAAACGGGATATTTTCCCACGGATGTTCGTTTGGTATGTGGGCGTCGTGCTGACCGGGCGCCTGGCCCTGGTCGCGTTGTTTTACAGCATCCATATCCCCGCCTCAATGATCCCTTACCGCACCGACCTTCCCTGGGCCGTCGTCCGCACCAGCGGCTACGCAGCAATCTGGGTTACCTATGTGCTGCGCTCCCGGCAAGTGAAAAGCACGTTCCTCGAACCATTCAGGTTCAGGTAGGCAGCGTTCTGATCACCCCGCGGAAAAATCCCGCCGACTCGGCAATACCCGGCAGCGCATCGTTCATATCCATTTCATGCTCGATGCTGCAAACACCTGAATAGCGTTGCCTGACCAGGGCTGCCAATAATCCCGGGATGTCCAGCACCCCACGGCCTAGCTCGATCGGCCTGGCCTCCTTGCTTATTACCGCCAGATCCTTTATGTGCAGGTCGAAGATCCTCGACCCGTAGTCTTTTACCACCTTAACCGGATCGGCGCCGGCCCTGGCCGCATGCCCGATGTCCAAACACAATCCGATCCGCTCATCCAACCCCTTGACGTGCGCATATACATCGACCGGCGACGGATACAACTTGTCCTCCGGACCGTGATTGTGGATCGCCACCCGGATACCCGTGGCTTTCACCTGCCGATCGACATCCGGCAGCAGCTCGGGATTTGGCGCCGCGACGATCAGCCCGACCCCCAACACCCGCGAATATTCGAACGCCCTTTCCACCTCCGCCGCCGTCTTCATATAAATGACACCCGCCGCATAAATGTGAATGCCCGCATCCTTGAACCTCGTCGCCACCCCGTGAATGGTTTCCGCCGAACTATCCAAAGGCAAATAAAAGTCCTTGATCGACAAATTGGTCACCCCTACCCGTTTCATCATGGCAATGGCCCCGTCAACCGGAACATGAAGGAACGTATAACCCGCAATCCCCAATTGCAATGTGTCCAACGGCAATTTTCTCCCCGGCTCAAAATCCCATCCGCGCGCCATCGGCAGCCCCATTACACTCAACCCGGCAGTTTGTAGAAATCTCCTTCGCGATGTCATAGCAAGCTTTTTAGACCCCGAATATAAAAAAAGATCAGCCACATTCGCGACTGATCCTCAAATCAGAATTTCCAACGATCACTATCGATGATGCTCCGGTTGACGTTCCGGCTGACGCGGCGCCGGATGGGGGGCCGGACGAGGGGCGGGTCTCGGGACGGGATTGTGCCGAACTACCGGAGCGGGACTATGGTGCACCGGAGGTGCGGGATTGTGATTCACCGGAGGTGCGGGATTGTGGTGCACGGCAGGTGCGGGATTGTGATGGACCGCAGGCGCGGGATTGTGGTGCACCGGCGGAGCGGCTTCATGGTGCACCGGCGCGTTCCTCACCATTGGCGCACGCGTGGTCGCAGGTGCGGGATTGTGATTGGGCGTATTGTTTGGCCTTGCTACCGCCGTCGCACGGGCAAGACCGGCGGTCGAATTCTCCGGATGGTATACCGTAGGACGCGCCACCGCCATCGCAGCAGGCCTCCCATGATTTACCGACGCGAATTGATTCCGGTCGATGCTGGCGTTGTGCTGATGGGACATCTGGGTAGCTGTCGCCGGAATGTGCCGGTCCCGTGCCGCCGCTTCCTGCTCCGGCGTAGGCCGCGCGCTGACGCCGCCAGGACCGCCACTATAGCTGACGCGGTTGGTCGTCGTGTTCCGCACCACCGTTCGGTCGATGTACGTATTGTGAACAATCGTGGTATTGACATTGGTCACCGCGGTATTGTAACGGAACCGTCCGCCTTCCCATCTGCCGCCGGCATATCCGGCGCCAAAGTAACCGCACCCGTAGTTCACGCCGCCGTAGAAGCCGACGTGGGGGCCCCAATAACCCGCATGCCAGGTGTACAGGCCGTCGACATAGCCCCAGTAGCCGGGCGTCCACAGGAAGCCGGCTTCCGGCGGCTCAGCCCAATAACCCGGAACCCAAAAATAGCCGTAGTCATCATCATAGGCCCAATATCCGGGGACCCAGATATAACCGTCGACAGGGCAAGGTGGCTGCGTATATACAGGAATGACAGGAGGGCCAATGTGAATGCTAACGCCGACGCTTAGTACCTGCGCATCGGCTCGCTTAACCGCCAGACTGCTGACAGCCAAGATTAAAATGAGCGGAATGATAGTCTTCTTCATAAATTTGGTGTTGTGCTGATGATTTAATTTCGTTCTGTTGTATCTTATGCAAGACGGCTGCCAAAGCGTTATAAAAAAACCGCATATCTTGCAAAACGTTTGTTAAACTCATTCTTTCCCAGCATCTCAATAATATGACTACCAGATATTTGTCCCGATTTGTTCTTTTTTCTTCTCTTTTGGCCGTCACGCTGCCGAATACAAGCCATGGGCAAAAAGTTCTACGCGTCGGCGTCGCCGGGCTCACGCATGACCATGTGCATAATATCATGCATCAGTTCAAATCCGGTCAGGTCATTATCGCCGGCATCGCAGAATCCGATCCGCAATTGATCGCACGCTACAAAAAAAGCTATCAGCTTCCCGACACACTTTTTTACAACAGCCTTTCCGACCTCATCGACCACACCCATCCCGATGCCGTTCTTGCATACAACGCGATCTCCGAACACATCGGCGTCGTCGAGACCTGCGCCCCGAAAGGCATCTCCGTCATGGTGGAAAAGCCGCTCGCAACCACCGTAAAAGACGCAGATCGCATAGCCACGCTCGCACGCCGGTATCATATCCAGGTACTGACCAACTACGAAACAACCTGGTACAATACCAACCAGCAGATCTACGAGATGGTGAATCACCAACAAGCCATCGGCGACCCTCGCAAAATGATCGTCCACGACGGACATCAGGGGCCCAAAGAGATCGGCTGTAGCCCCGACTTCCTGAACTGGCTGACGGATCCCGTCAAAAACGGCGGCGGCGCCCTGCGCGACTTTGGTTGCTATGGCGCCAACCTGATGACCTGGCTGATGCACGGGGAGGCGCCTATTGCCGTCACGGCGGTGACCCGCCGGATCAAACCGGACATCTATCCCAAAGTCGATGACGACGCAACCATCCTTCTCGAATACCCTGCAGCCACCGGCATCATCGAAGCGTCCTGGAACTGGCCCTACGGCATAAAGGATTGGGAAGTGTTCGGCGCTACCGGCTACCTGCATGCGCTAAACGACAAAATTCTGGAAGAAAGGAAACAGCAGACATATGACAGCATTCCTGTCCACCCCGCCGCTTACCACGACAATATCAGTTACCTGGCGGACGTCCTGAGCGGCAAAACCGATCCCGGCAACGACCTTTCCTCTCTGCCCAACAACCTGATCGTCGTCCGCATACTCGAAGCAGCCACCCGATCCGCCCGCGAAGGCAAACGGATCGTTTTATGAGCAGAGGTTAAAATAACATCTTTTCAAGGTGCCAGGACCCGTACCATCCGCCTGGCGGATTCCCGATAACGGGAATAACCACGTGCGATATCCCTGGCCAGGTTTAAGGCTTTACTCTTTGCTTCCGCTCCATCCACATCGTTCCGCTTCAACCAGTTCAGCGCAAGGTACCACCGCGCCGCATCGTACAACTCTTCCCCCGGTTTCGTCCGCACCACTACCGCGGTCAACTCTACATCCGCACTCCGCGCGTCGCCCGTCGCCATATACGCCAGACCCTTATATAGCCGCATATAATTTCTCAAGGGATAGTTCTTTGCCGCCGCACCGCCAACAAGCGAGTCTGCGGCCAGGACCGCTGCGTAATTCCCCGTCCGGTAGTCCTGGTAACTGGCCCGCACCTCTACCGGATCATCCCCGCGCGTATACGGTTTGTACAACGTCGCATACACGCTGTCTGCCAGTGGTCCGCCCGCCCCGCCCCTCTCGCCCGCACCCACTGTGCCGCCCTCTTTCGCCGCCGTATCCCTCTTGCCGTCGGTCGCCGCCGTTTGCTTATTGTTAGTGGTATCCATCGCTGACGCATCTATCTTGTTTCGCTTATTGCCATCGCTGCTGTCGGCCGATATCGCCGACACTGTCCTCTCCCAGAATTCGTGATGCCTGGACAGCACGTAAATAACAACTGCTGCGATGATCAGTACCAATGCGGTCACCCCTACCATCCAGCCGCTTCCAAGAAATCCGACCCGCGCTTTCTTCTTTCCGCCGGGCCACCCTGCCTCCCACGCCTCTCTCGCCCCTTGCTCTCCGACAGTCTGCCATCCTCCGAGCGGTTCAATCCCCTCTCCCGTTTCCTCTTCCGGACCCGCCTCGCGAACAACCTCCTCCAATTCACCCATGCCCACCGCGGCATCGACGGAGCCAGTCACCTCGCCATCACGATCCGAACCCGCACTGCCGTGATCCGCCTCCGAGCCGCCATGCTCCGGTTGTCCCGTCGTCTCCGCCGGCCCATCCGCGGCCATGCCGGAACGTTCATCTTCCGTCACCGCCCCACCCGACCCGCCGGATGACTGCCCGGTGCCTGCGCGGTTCATCAGCGCATCAACATACAGCAGTCGAAGTTCATCATCTTCACTGAGCGACCGCTTGAACGCTTCCCGCTCTTCCGGAGAGAGTCTGTTTTGAAGATATGCGGCAATCCGCAGCTCGTTTTCTTTTTGATGATCACTCATAGATTTTCGATGTTATTTTATTGTTCACCCTGCGCCGGAAGCCCGTACCGGGGCCCCGGTTTTTATCCATAATCTAAGATAATTCAAAAAATACTGTATCTTCGCGGCGACCTGCATTCATCGCATCTTTTGATTGCCCCGGCTCGCAATTTGCGTGTAAACCTAAATAAATAATCAAAACCTGTGTACATGAAAAAATCAGCTTTTTTTAGTATTGCAATTGTGGTCGTTTCTTTCTTTTCAGCTGTCCGCGTTCATGCCCAGGCTTTCGGAGCCGGAACCAACGTAATAAGTGCCGGTATCGGTCTTGGCAGTTCTCTCGCCAACGGCTATACGTACGGCACCCAGGGGATCGGACTTAGTGCCGGCTACGAACGCGGTATCTGGGAGGCAGGCCCCGGCGTCATCAGCCTCGGTGCATACCTTGGCTTTAAAACATTCAGTTACAACTTTGCCGATGGTGGGAATATATACAACTACAAATGGAACTATACCATCGTCGGCGGGCGCGGCGCTTACCACTTCACCGGTATCAACGTCGAAAACCTCGACCTGTATGCCGGATTAATGCTGTCCTATGACAACGTCAGCTTTTCAACAAATGTTAACTTCCCCGGATACACGGGAAGCTACAGCAGCGGTATCGAATTAACCCCATTCGCCGGCGCCAGGTACTATTTTGCAAACAACCTGGGTGGCTATGCAGAATTGGGTTATGGCGTCGCCATCCTCAGCCTCGGCCTTTCCTACAAATTCTAACACCTTCTATAGTCGGCGAAGCGGGGCCAAAAGCCCTGCTTCACCGCATCGCCTCTACCACCGCCGCCACAAATCGGTCCGGATCGAGTTTTCGTCCTCTCTCCAACGCCAACCGCACCACCACGAGGTCCTTCGACGGGATCACCCAGATAAACTGCCCTTCATACCCGTCGCACCAGTAACAATCTTTTGGCATATGCGGATATCTCCCGCCCCTGTTCAACCACCATAATGCCCCGTATCCCTCACCTGTATGCGTAAATTCCACCCATCGTTCGGGCAATACCCGTTGCCCGTTCCACACGCCGTCCTGTAAATACAACATTCCGAATCTCGCCCAGTCCCGGGCCGTCGCGTAACAATACGAAGATCCGACAAAAGTCCCGCCTGCATCCAGCTCCAGCACCGCGCTATACATCCCGATCCGATAAAATAACTGCTCATACGGAAAACGATAGTAGTCGGAATCACCCACGGTTCGCCGGA
>DATJWK010000188.1:0-19966 GCA_035501395.1 Puia sp. | reverse complement strand
GGCGGGCCACATGCGGGCTCTGGTGCCGGGTCACTCGGACCGAAGACTCTTTACCGGATTAGCCAACGCGGCGCGGATCGACTGAAAACTGACGGTCAGCACGGCGATAGCAACCGCGAGAAAGCCGGCGAGGAGGAATACGCCACCGGTGATATGGATATGGTAAGTGAATCCCTGGAGCCAGCTGTCCATGCAGAGCCACGCGATCGGTGTAGCGATTATAAGGGCAATCACGACCAGCTTGATGAAATCGCCGGAGATCAGAATGGTGATGCCCGTGATGGAGGCACCGAGGACTTTGCGAATGCCGATCTCACGGGTGCGGTTCTCCGTTGTGTAGGCGGCCAGGCCGAACAAGCCAAGGCAGGAAATAAATATGGTCAGGATGGCGAAGAGGATTCCAAGCGTGCCCTCCTGCTGCTCTGCACGGAATTTGGCGTTGTAGGTGTCATCGACAAAACTGATGTCAAAGGGATATTGGGGATTGTACCGACGGAATATCTTTTCGGCCTCGGCAACGTCGGCTGTCAGCGGGCGGGCGGGGTTAAGGCGAAAATGGATCACCGGGTATCCGGTGGAAAGGCCGCGGATGATCATCGGATTTATCGGTTCGTATGGGTTAGCGATAATAAAGTCCTTGATGACGCCGACGACATGAAATGCGACACCATTTGAATTGGTAACGATGCTCCCAACGGGTTTTTGCAGACGCATCATGCGAACGGCGGTCTCATTGACCAGGAGCGCAGTGCTATCCGTTCGATATTTGTTCAGGTCGATATCGCGGCCGGCCACGAGGTGAGTGCCGGTGGTTTTTACAAAATCGGCGTCGGCCTCATATTCGGTAAAGTACAGGTTCTTGTCTGCGGAAGTGCTGTTTGGCCACGAGAAGCCGGTGGTCTGACCCCAGACGCGGGTCATGGGAGAGAAAGTTTTTGTGACGCCGACGGCGGCGCCGCTGGAGAGAAGATCGCGCTTGAAAGCGTCGTAATGCGGCAATATATCGCCCTGCACGAAGATAAACGCGAGCCGGTCTTTGTCAAAGCCGGCGTCGCGGCTTCGGGCATAGCTAAGCTGGCTTTCGACGATGAGGGTGGAAGTGATGAGCGCTATGGCAAACGTGAATTGAAGAATGACCAGGACCTTGCGCGGTGTAATGAGGGTGTCCATGGCTTTTGTAGCCCCTTTCAATACGTTTACCGGGCGGGCGGCGGACAGGAAGAAGGCCGGATAGCTGCCGGCCAGGATGCCGGTAAACAGGATAAACCCAACGGAAAATAGCCAAAAACCGGGATCGGCCAAATCGAGCGTGAGGGGAATTCCGATCACCTGATCGAACGACTTAAGGCTAACCCACACGATGCCCAGTGCCAGGGCAAAGGCAAGTGCGGCCAGGACGATGCTTTCGCCGATGAAGTGGGCGACCAGCGAGGTTCGGAGGGCGCCGACCACCTTACGGATGCCGACCTCACGGGCGCGGCGTTCGCTACGAGCCGTGCTGAGGTTCATAAAGTTGATACAGGCGATCAACAGGATGAAGACGGCAATAATGATAAATAACTGCACGACCCGGATGCGGCCGGCTACGAGCCTGCCGTTCTCGTTCCTGGAGTAAAGGTGCTCACGGGTGATCGGGTTGGCAAAGATTTCACGATCGAAGCCTTCCCCGGCGGTGACATGTCGGCGGATGATATGTTGAACCTTTTTGTTGAACGCAGCTTCCGATGCGCCAGGTTTCAGCAAAACGTAGCAGCCGGAGTTTGTGTAATGCCAGGTGCCGCCGACCACATCCCAGCCGAGCTGGTCGACGTAGCTCCAGGGCAGCAGGTACTGAAAGGTGAATTCCGTATTGGACGGGAGGTCTTTCAGGATACCCGTCACCGTAAAATTGTCGTTGCTGTCGATGCGAACGGTCTTACCCATGGCGTCTTCGGCGCCAAAGAGGCTTTTTGCAACGTGTTCGGTCAGTACGATGCTGTGAGGGCTATTGAGTGCTGTTCGGGCTTGCCCCTGCAAGAGGGGAAAGTCGAGGATCGACAGGAGACCGGAGTCTGCAAAGGCGCCTTCCAGGTTAAATTGTTTTTCTCCTTCCGTCATCAGGAAATAGACCGTGCGGAAGCGGGTGGCATCTTCTACATCCGGAAAGGTGGTCTTCAGCTCATACGCAAGGGGGGAAGGCGTGCGACCCCAGGCATCCAGGTTGCCGTTGTCGACCTCCCGGCTGTACATATGGTAGATACGATCTTTTTTGGTATAGAATCGGTCGACGCTCAGTTCATTGTTGATCCATAGACCAATCAGGAGGGCTGACGCCATCCCGATTGCCAGACCAAGGATATTGATGGATGAGAAGGACTTATTCCGCCAGAGACTGCGGACAGTGACTTTGAAGAAGTTGCGCAGCATTTGAATGGTATTGGTGACTCGGGATCGGCAAGCAGGATGCCAATTTCATAACACCTTCTTTCTCAAATTGTTAATGGGGACGCCGGCCAATGATTGTCTGATTGCGATACATCCGGGTGTACGGAATCGGAGAGCAGTTCGTTAAGTCCTTCCTGTTCGAAAATGATCTGGCCGATGCGCAGATCGGACCAGCCTTCGCGAAGCGTGTAGGTGAAGACGGGTTTGTTGCGGTTCAACTGGCAATCGATATAGTGCATGCTGACACCGGGATTGGTCACGGCAGATTCCTTCAACTGGTGAAGATGCGTGGAGATGAAGAAGCAGGAGTATTTGAATTGGGTGAGGCCGTTGATCGTCCGGCGGGAAATGGCCAGGGCATCCTCCGGGTTGGTACCGCGGAAAAGCTCGTCGAAGATGGCAAAACACCGGCGGGGCTCACGCGCCTGGAGGAGGACGTTCTTCAGGCTCATCACTTCGGTCATGAAGTGGCTATAGCCGTTGAGAATATCGTCGTTTAGGTTGATAGCGATGGAAATGACGTCAAACCAGGCCAATTCGCATTTTTCGGCCGGCACGGCAAGGCCGAGATGGGCCAGCGTCACACACAGGCCAATGGATTTGAGCAGCGTGGATTTACCCGACATATTGGGACCGGTGATCAGGGTGACCGTCTCCGTTACCTCAATGTCATTGACGACCGGGTTGTGGATCAACGGGTGATAAAACCTTTTTATAGACAGCCCTTCGTCAATGAAGGTCGGGAAATGGAATTGATGTTTCACGATGCCTTTTGCGAGAGAAAGGCAGGCTTCAAAGAAGAAAAAGTCGTTCCAAAAGGCGTCGATTTCGCCGTTGCGGACTTTTTCCTTTATCGTGCGGGTCAACCGCGGCAATTCTGCGGCGGTCAGGCTGCGGGAGCGAACGATCCCGTGGTTGCCCGCCACCTCGAGGTCCTCAAAGATCCGGCGGATGCGTGTCACCCTCGTTTGGAATTCTTCGGGCAATTCGGCAATGCGGATAGATTGAAACCAGGCCTCGTCAATTTTGTGGAAGAATATGAACAGGTTGCTCAACTGGCCGATCTCGCGGCTGCGGCGGGAGCGGGAGAAGAGGAAATTGGATTTATCACGGGCGCCGATCTCCTTCAGATAGCTGAAGGTCTCATGAAATTCCGTACGGGTATAGGCAAAAGGACGAAAAAGGTGACCATGCCTGATCAATGCCTTAAGGATGGATTGGCGCGAATAGATCTCATCAACGGATGATGGCCTGTCGGTCATCCATTGCAGCAGCACATCCCGGGCGTGTTCGTTATAGACATGGTCGAATAACGGGACGATCTCATTTTGAAAATGCAGGTCGTGGATGGTCAGCATGATAGCTAAAGTAACGTGAGGGGGTAAGAATGTTGCTTAAAATCCCCGGTTTTGGGAAAATTTTGGGAAATATCGGCAGGGTTTTAAAGGAGAGGGCGGGGGTTCAGTTCGGTTTACGCGAGAATAGAGCGGGAAGCGCCGCGGAGGTTGGGTGGTGGAATGGCTTTTGACAATAATTTGGTAATAAACTAAGATATATGGAAAAGATGATTTGGGGTTGTATCGTATCCGTTCTTGGGATTATTGGGCTGGTTGCCGCAGTGGTGGTCATGAATACGGGAGATGTTGCCAAGAACCTGGAGGGGGCCTGTGTGGGCGGAGTGCTGGGGACGATCGCCTTTTTTGCCGGCATCTGGATGATGCCCAATAAAAGCAGGCTATGAAATATA
This sequence comes from Puia sp., assembly GCA_035501395.1. Taxonomy (GTDB): domain Bacteria; phylum Bacteroidota; class Bacteroidia; order Chitinophagales; family Chitinophagaceae; genus Puia. The sequence continues at coordinate 15,795 of DATJWK010000188.1, read as the reverse complement.
TTTTATATATTATTGGGGCAATCGAGTTGTTGATGTGGGTGGCGTGTTTTTTCTTCGCGGTTCCATAGTCTTCGCTGTTATTTTGGGGATATCTTACGGATCATATTGCGCGGGTATGCGCTCACTCTGTCCGCAGACTTTTTATGGGGTTCATCCGCGCGGCTTTGATGGCCTGGTAACTGACGGTAGCAACAGCGATGGTGACGGCGAGTAAGCCTGACCCCGCAAAAACTTCCCAGCCGATCCGGATGCGGTAGCTGTATTCGAGCAGCCATTTGTCCATGACCAGCCAGGCAATGGGCGTGGCGATCAGGAAGGCGATCAGAACGAGCCCGATGAATTCACGGGTCAGCAGGGTGGTAATGCCCGTTACGCTGGCGCCAAGGACTTTGCGGACCCCGATCTCCCGGATGCGGTTCTCGGCGGTATAGGCTGCGAGGGCGAACAGGCCCAGGCAGGAAATGACGATCGTGAGTGCGGTGAACCAGGCAGACATTTTTGTGGTTTGCTGTTCGGTTTTGAACTTCTGCGCGTAAGCCTCGTCGACGAATTTGTAATCGAAAGGGTAGGCGGGGTTATATTTATGGTATATTTTTTCAGCAATGGCGAGATCGGCTGCCGTGGAGTGCGCGGGATTTAGCTTGAAATGGATAACCTGGAGCCAAACGCCGTTCGGGCCGGTGATGATCATCGGTGCGACCTTTTTGGTGAACGGGGATTCCAGGATAAAATCCTTTATTACTCCCACGATGCGAAGCGGAGGACTACCTGCCTGCCGGATAAGCTTACCAACGGGGTCGTGCAACCGCATCGTCTTCACGGCCGATTCGTTCAACAACACGGCGTTGCTGTCGGTCTTGTAGGTGTTAACGTCGATATCACGGCCACTGAGGAGCGTCAAGCCCATCGTTTTTACAAAATCGGATTCGGTGGCGTAAAACAAGAAATCGATCTGCTGATCCGCCGGTGTACTCCCCGGCCATTCGAAGAGCCAGGAATCGCTCCAGTGCTGGGTAATAGGTCCGGGGGAGATTGTCGCGGAAATCGCGGCGCCGCTGTTCAGGAGGTCATTGCGAATGTCGTCCATGTGGTCGTGTGCCTGGCCCTCTGCAAAGAAATAGACGAGCTGATCACGATTATAGCCGGAGTCGCGGTTCATGCCATAGCGAAGTTGTTTGGAGACGATGGATGTACAGATAATGAGGATGATGGCAAAGGAGAATTGGAGGACAACGAGGATCTTGCGCGGTGTAATGACTCTATCGACCTTCTTAAACGATCCTTTGAGCACGCTGACCGGCCGAAAGGCAGAGAGGTAAAAGGCCGGGTAGCTGCCCGCCAAAAGGCCGGTCAGGAGGATAAAGCAGACGCTGAAGATCCAAAAAGAAGGGCTACTGTAGCCGATGGACAGCTCTTTGCCGACCAACCGATTGAATGTGTGGAGGCTGGCTTCAGCCAGGAATACGGCAATGACAAATGCAATCGCGGCAATCAGGATGCTCTCGCCAATAAACTGGGCGATTAGGGATTGCCGGACTGCGCCAACCACTTTCCTGATACCTACCTCCCGTGCGCGCCGTTCGCTGCGGGCAGTAGACAGGTTCATGAAATTGATGCACGCGATGAGGAGAATAAAGCCGGCGATGGCGAGGAATAGTCTTACCGTGACGATCTTGTCCGCAACCAGGTGGCCGTTCTCTCGTTTATCGTACAAATGCAGACGACTGATGGGTTGGGTAAAAACCTCAGCTGTCTCATTCGAATGGCTACGGGTTATATTGCCAACCTGTTTGTCGAAGGATAGCTGCGACACGCCGTTTTTCAGCAATACGAAGGTGGCGACGGAATTGTTGCCCCAGTTCTGTTCGTCATTCCAGCCCAGTCTGGCCAAATAGGACCATGGCAAGAGATATTCAAAATTAAATGAAGTCGTCGAAGGGAGATCTTTAAGGACGCCCGTCACGGTAAAGTCGGCGTTACTATCGAGCCGAACGCTTCTGCCAACCGGATCCTGCTTACCGAACAATTTTTTTGCCAGTTGTTGCGTAAGCACGATATCAAAGGTTTGACTGAGTGCATGACCGGCATCGCCTTCCAACAGCGGGAAGCCGAACATGTTGAGAAATCCGCTATCAACAATTCCACCAATACTGTTAAGATGTGTATTCCCAACGGTGACCAGGAATCGGTTGCCGAGGTAACGCGTGGCATCCTCGGCGGCAGGAAAGTGTTTCTTAAGTTCGGGTACGATCGATTTGGGAGTTTGATTCCACACGTGGGTCTCCCCGCTGAAGGTGCCGCGATTATAGAGCATGTAGAGCCGATCCGTTTTGGGATAGATACGGTCGATGCTAAGTTCGTTCTGCACCCATAGGGTAATGAGCAGCGCACTGGCCATGCCGATGGCGAGGCCGGCGATATTGATGAAGGAGAAACCCTTGTTGCGGGTCAGGTTTCGGATGGCGATCTTTAGGTAGTTGCTGAGCATGGCAAGCGTTGTTCTATTCAGTGGTTCGAAGATTTTTTACCGGATTGGATATCGCAGCTTTTATCGCCTGGTAGCTTACGGAAGCAAGCGCGATGAGCAGGGCGCCCGAGCCGGCGAGGGCGAAAATATCCCCGGTGATGGTGACGCGATAGTCATACATACTTAACCAGTTATCCATGATAAGCCAGGCCACCGGGATGGCGATGAGGATCGAGATGGCGATGAGTTTGACAAAATCGCGTGAGAGCAGCAGGCTGATATTGGTTACCGAGGCGCCGAGCACTTTGCGGATGCCGATTTCTTTTACGCGGGCGTGGGCGGTATAGGCGGCAAGGCCGAAAAGGCCAAGGCAGGAAATAAAGATCACCAGACCCGCAAAAAGGGCGGATAGCCTGCCGATGAATTGTTCGTTTTGAAATTTTGTGCCATAGTCTTCCTGGACAAAAGAGTATTCAAACGGATAGAAGGGGACATATTTCCTGAAAATCCTCCCGGTCGTTGCGAGGGTCTCGTCGAGCGGCCTTCGGCCGTTCAGCCGGATCAGGATGACACCCATATAAGCTCTCGGGCCTTCGATGATCATGGGTTTTATCGATTGGTATGGCGATTCCTGGATATAATTTTTTATCACGCCGACTACATGGTAAGTGACCTGATTTTCTGTGATCTGCTGGCCGATCGGGTCTTTGAATTTCATGGCTCTCAACGCAGATTCGTTGATCAAACAGGCGGTTGAATCCGTAGGATAGCGGATAGGGTCGATGTCGCGGCCGGCTACCAGCTGCATACCGGCTGTTTGCACGAGGTTGCCGTCTTCGGCGTAGCGATTGACCTGCATTTTGAGCGACGGGTCGCTACCGGCATATTGCGGGGCAAGGATGGACGCCCAGTTTTCGGTCAGCGGGGCAAACGCTTTTGTCACGGCGGTGGCCGCACCGGTGGACAGTAATTCGTTTCGAATCTGATCGGCTTCCTGTCGTTCGCGGTTGTTGTTGAAAAAAACGTTGATGAGATGGTCGCGATTGTAGCCGGCCAGCCTGGTGCGTGCAAAGTCGAGCTGGCGGGTGATGATGAGGGTGGAGATAATGAGCACGATAGCGATGCTAAACTGGAAAACGACAAGGACTTTTCGTGCCATCGCGGTAGAAAGAAGGTTAGTCATGCGACCTTTCAGGACGGAGACCGGTTTAAAAGACGACAGGACAAATGCAGGGTAGCTACCGGCAATCGCACCGGTTGTCAGGACGAACCCGACGAAGACCGGCCAGAAGCGCGGGTCGCGGTAGTCCAGATGCAAGGGAGTTTGAACGAATCGGCCGAATGCGGGCAGCGTTAGCTGTACGAGGAGAAGGGCCGTCGCGCCGGCCAGGGCCGCGGTCAGCAGGGATTCGCCGAGGAATTGCAGCACAAGGGCCGGCCGTAGCGCGCCGGTGACTTTGCGGATGCCGACCTCTTTTGCCCGTCGCTGGCTGTAGGCTGTGGAGAGGTTCATGAAGTTGATACACGCGATCAGGATGATAAAGATCGCGATGAGGACAAATGCGCGGATGATGACGATCAATCCGCCGGATTCGTGGCCGTCAACAAATTGCCCGTGAAGAGCGAGCCGGCTTACGGGATAGAGGAATTCGGTCGTCTTTGCGCGGCCGCCGGAGCGGGAGGGGATAAGCGTTGCCAGCTTTTTGTTCAGGTTTTCGAGGTTTGCTTTTGGCCGGAGCAATACGAATGTTGGAACGCCGATATCGGTCCAGTCGCTGTCGATCGGCGTTTGTTGCGCATAGGAGCAATAATAGTCGCAATCGCGGAACATGGTGTTGTACGGCGGGTCCCGCAGGATGCCGGTGATCTTGTAAAGACTATGCGCGCCCATACGCACGGTACGGCCAAAGACATCTTCGCTATGAAAGAGCCGTCTTGCCAGACCTTGGGTGATCACCATCGCCATCGGGTCGTCGAGTGCGGTGTTAGGATCGCCGCTAACGAAGGGCAAGGTGAACATGTTGAGGAAGTCGGGGTCAACGACGTTGCCGTTGGACATGATGCCCTGGGTGGTCGAATCGATTGAAAGCAGGTTGCGGCTGCCCCAGTTGATCCGTGAAGCGCCTTCGATCTCCGGATAGTCCTTTGCCAATTCGGGCGCCATGATCTCGGGCGTCGCATTCAGGGTCCGGATGGAGCCATTTACTTTATCGTTGGAAAACACCTGGTACAAGCGGTCGAGCTTGGTGTGGAACTGGTCGGTGCTGCTGACCTGGTGGATCCAAAGCAGGATCAGTGTGGCGCTCGCCATGCCGATGGCAAGACCCAGGATATTGATGAGGGAAAAGGCGCGGTAGCGAATGATGTTCCGCCAGGCGATGGTGAAAAAATTTTTAAGCATGTCTTGCGTGATGGTGATTGTTGCGCCGCCAATCGGGTGCCAGAGTGCGAAAATATTGATAATCAGATTTTAGTTGGCCCCGATGCGGCGCCGGCTGGTCGCTTTTGATACAGGCATTGTGCGGTCGTAACGCCGTTTTTTTTGCGACCCGGAAATATTTTATTTGCAAAATCCAAAATTTGAATTAATGTTCGTAGTGTACTAGATCACTAATACACTAATAGGCGGCCTTGCGGCCGGTAATTTATGATTCAGATCGAACACCTTGATTTTTGGTACAAAAAAGGCAGGCCGGTATTCCAAAACCTAAACCTGTCACTGAATTCGGGCCATGTGTATGGATTGTTGGGTAAGAATGGTTCGGGAAAGTCGACCCTGCTGAAGAGCATTGCCGGCCTGGCTTTTCCCGCGGCAGGAAAGTGCACGGTCAATGGTATTCCTTCGGTCCGACGGTCGGTCTCCCTGCTGGAGGACCTGTACATCTTACCCGAGGAGGTGTATGTGCCGCAGCTCACCCCGGGACAATTCCTGCGCAGCACGGCTTCCTTCTATCCCCGGTTCAGCATGGCCGATTTCTATAGTCATCTGCGAACGCTGGACGTCGATCCCGGGGAAGTTATGAGCAGCCTCTCGTTTGGCCAGCAGAAAAAAGTGATGATCGCGTTTGGCCTGGCAACAAATACTTCACTTCTCGTCCTCGATGAGCCCACAAACGGCTTGGATATTCCTTCAAAGGTGCAGTTCCGGAAATTGATCGCATCGGGATTGGATGAGCGCCGATGCGTGATCATCTCGACACACCAGGTACGGGATCTCGATAGTCTTATCGATACGATCCTGATCCTCGATGACCGCCGGATCGTCGTAAACCACTCGGTGGATGAACTGACGGAGAAATTGTTATTTGGGGTATTCCCGGATACCACTGGGATGGAAGTGCTCTATGAGGAAGACAGTGTGCGGGGGAAGCATGCGATTGTGAGAAACTCATCGGGCAGGTTCAGCAAAATGGACCTCGAGCTCTTCTTCAACGCCGTAACGGTAGAAGGAGATCGGCTGCTGAGGCTTCTGGAAAAAGGAGGTGGCCATGAATGAAGTATTCAGCTTTAGCCGGTTCCGGCGGCTTTTTGTCAAGCATACCATGGAACATTATCGGACGTATCTGATGTCGATCGCGGTATTAGCCGGCGTATTCATCCTTGGTGGTGCTTTTGTCTTTTATATGATCCCGGAGCCGCCGGACCCCGGATTCCAGACGGCCGTTTTTGTAATTCTTCTGATCCTGTCCGGTACGCTTTTTACAAGCACCGTCTTTTCGGATTACGGTGAAAAGACAAAGGCCATTCCCGCATTGACCTTGCCGGCAACGGCGCTCGAAAAATTCCTGGTCGGTTGGCTCTACTCCTTTCCGATATTCATCGCCGTATATGTTGGCATATTTTATCTCGCGCTTTATGGGTTAAGCAGCGGCAGACATTGGGATGCAAATCAGCATTTCTTTGTCATGAATCTGCGGCAGAATGGCCAGCTGCTTGTCTTTGTAGTGTTTGCTTTTTTGCACGGGCTTTCCCTGTTTGGCGCCGTCTATTTCAGGAAGCTGCAATTCATAAAATCGGGGTTTGCTTTCTTTGTAAGCTTTGGCGTGGTGATCGTAGTCAATTCGCTGTTCCTGAAGGTCATCACGGGGCTTAGCACCATCAAGCTGGCGATCCCATTTGGGTTCCTCGATTTCGATTTCAATGATCGGAGTTACTCAATCACGGCTGAGGACACGGACTTGGCTACAAAGATCATGATCGTCCTGGCATTGCTGACGGTGCTACTCTGGACGGCGGCGTATTTCAGATTAAAGGAAAAGCAGGTCTAGCCATGGAATTCAAGGACAACGAAGCAATATACCTCCAAATTGCGGGCCTGGTCTGCGAGAATATCCTCACAGGCAAATGGACTGCCGGTCAGAAGATCCTTTCTGTCCGGGACCTCGCGGTGGAGCTGGAAGTGAATCCGAACACCGTCATGCGGTCTTACGATCTCTTGCAGGAATTGAAGATCGTCCATAACCGCCGGGGACAGGGGTTGTTCGTAGCGGAGGATGGATTGGAGAGGGCGGTCGCGTGGCGAAAACAAAACTTTTTGCAGCAGTACCTGCCGGAATTCTTTAAGAATATTTATCTGCTGGGTATCTCGATCGACGAGATGCGAAAACAATATGAAGCATTTGTCAGCGGCCGGCTCGCGGGACAGCAACAAAACCAAGATCATGCGAACAAGCACTAAAATATTCCTGGGCGCGATGCTGCTACTGGCTGTTTGCCTTGGGTACTACGACTTGCGGCTCAACGCGGCCTATCGTAAGGGAGACTTCACCGATCCTTATTACGGGTATGACCGGCTACGTTTCCGGGACTTTGACGAGATCGAGCTGCGTTCCGCAACTACCATCAACATCATGATCGTACAGGGCGACTACAAGGTGCTGGCTCATCCGCAGGCAATGGATTTTGCGGCTATCCGGCAGGAAGGAAAGCGATTGATCATCGAGACGAAGTTTCCGGATCATTACCGGGGTGTGAATGCTACTTATATGCTCTTTATCTCCTGTCCGACACTTTCTTCCTTCCGGTCCGACGCGAAATACAAGATCCGATCTATTGCCGTCACCGACTTTGCCAACTGGAATCCCGGCTGGATGGGTTCGAGAATCCGGGGATTCCATCTCGATAGCCTATCGATCACGGAGGAACGCGCGAGCAACCTCGAACTGGACAGTAACCACATCAAACGGCTGACGGCGGCGCTGGGAGCGGAGACAGATGACGGCGAAGCGGGCCCACACCGGACCGGGATGGGGAGAGCGGGAGTGAGCGAGCCGGTGTTGACGATCGGGGCGGGAAATCATTTTGACAGCAGTGACCTGAATATTCTGAGCAAGGGCCGGCTCAGAGTCCTGGGAACGGATATCCGACAGTTAACCTATCACCTCGCTGACAGCGCCAGTCTTACTATCAACGGCGTCTCGGCACGTTACTTAAAAATTTACTAGTTATGAAATTAGTTATCGATTCACTTTCAAAGACCTATGCCAACGGGGTTCATGCGTTGAAAGACGTGACACTGACTCTTGGCAACGGGATGTTTGGTCTGCTTGGGCCCAATGGCGCCGGCAAGTCCTCGCTGATGCGAACGATCGCCACGCTTCAGGAGGCGGATAAGGGTTCGGTATTTCTCGACGACCTCGATGTCTTGCGCAATAAAACACGGGTCCGGCAGCTTCTCGGTTATCTACCCCAGGAGTTCGGCGTTTATCCAAAGGTTTCGGCGGAACGGATGCTCGACCATATTGCACGACTAAAGGGAGTGGAGCATGCGGGCGAGCGGCACGACGTGGTGCAGGGGCTGTTGGAGAAGGTCAATCTTTTTAAAGATCGGCGGAAGCATTTAGGAACGTATTCCGGGGGCATGAAACAACGGTTCGGAATAGCCCAGGCGCTGATCGGCGACCCCAAACTGATCATCGTGGATGAACCGACGGCAGGTCTCGATCCGGCCGAACGGAACCGCTTCTATAACCTGTTGAGTCAATTGGGGGAGAATACGATCGTCATCCTGTCAACGCACATTGTGGAAGATGTCAGTACGCTTTGTTCGAGTTTTGCAATTATTTGCAAGGGGGAGGTATTGTATGCGGGGGATCCGGAGCTCGCCGTCAGGGAACTGGAAGGATCGATCTATTCGAAGTCGATCGACCAGTCGGAGATCCGGTATTACCGGGAAGTATACCGGGTTATCTCCACGCAGTTAAAAAATGGAAAGCTTCACATCCGCGTATTGTCGCGGGAAGAGGAGTTGTATGACGGGTGGACGCCTGCCGCGCCTAATTTGGAAGACGTCTATTTCAGTACCATTGCCAGTCGTGTTGATGTAAATACCTTATAACATGTTTACCGAAATCTTCCTGTTCGAGATCCGAAACCGGATCCGCAGACCCGCTGTCTATCTATATTTTCTCGGGTTGATGGTTTTCGCATTCTTTGCTTTCAGCACCGGCTCATTGCCGGTAGGAGAAAAGGAGCATATCAATTCGCCGTATCTCATCAGCTTCTTTTGTTGCGCACTGACGATGCTGATGAGCCTTGCCAGCTCATCGGTAATGGGGACGGCGCTGTTCCGGGATATCGAGTATCAAACCAAGGACTACTACCTCACCTACCCGATCACCAGGCCGGGTTATTTTTGGGGCCGATTCTGCGGTTCGTTCGTCTTTATGATCGGGATCGCATTGGCTATTCCGCTGGGCATCTGGTTGGGAACCCAACTCGGGCCGGTGATGGGGAAGACGGTGGCGGCACAATACGGGCCGAACCAACTACTGTATTATGCCTACCCGTTCCTGACCCTGGCGCTGCCGAATATATTCTTTACATCCGCTCTTTTTTATGGTCTCGTGGCGGTGATCAGGGACGTGAAGGTGATCTATTTCGGAGGGCTGCTTCTCTTCCTTTTTTATTTCATGACTTTGTTCTTTCTCAATCACACCAATAACGTAACGGTGATCGGGGTCGCGGATCCGTTTGCATTGAACGGGGTACGGTTGCACATGATCAATTCAAGCTACGTGCAACAGAACAGTACCCTGATCCCCATCACGGGGCCGTTGCTGATCAACCGGCTGCTTTGGCCCGGGATTGGTTTGGCTATCCTGGTGGCCACCTATCTGCGATTCAATTTCGGAACCTTTTTTGCCGGCCGCCGCGACAAAGCGATGGCAGATGAGATCGGTGTGCGATCGAACGTAGCGCTGAAAACGCCGGCATTGAACTTTGCGGGCCGCTACAACCGGCAGACGCTTGGCCGGTTGGTCCGGTTGGAACTCCTGAATATCGTCCGGGACAACTATTTCTGGGTGATCCTGGGAGCGGGAAGTCTTTTCCTCGGTTTTGTCTTCTGGATGGGGAACGAAGATTATGGTGTGCCCGATTGGCCGCGGACGGTGATGCTGCTTGAGCTTTTTGGCAGCGGGTTCCCATTCTTTATGTTTTTTATTATTCTTTTTTATACCGGCGAAACCTTGCAGCGGGACAAACTGACCCGGTATGCGTTTATCAATGACTCTTTGCCGCCGCCAAACTGGATATTGAACGGATCCAAGCTGATCTCACTGATGGTGATCAGCATCGGGATGACGTTCCTGCCTGTCGTCGTAGGCATTGCGGTGCAGCTGGCAAAGGGGTACACGCACCTCAACTGGAGCGCGTGGCTGACATACGCTTTCCTCATCCTGTTGCCAAAAATGCTCACCGGGGCTGTTTTTTGTTATGTTGTCCTGGTAGTGGTCAATAATAAATTTGCCGGTTTTGCGATTGTCGTGCCGCTATGGGTGGGGATGTTTTTCCTTGATTCCACGGGAACGTTCAATTACCGGCTGCTCCTGTATTCCTACACGCCGAATACCGGCTTGTCGGATATGGATGGGATGGGACATATGAAGGCGCCGGTCAGCTGGTTCGATCTGTATTGGATGCTTGGCGCGGGGTTATTGATTGTCCTGGCCGCTCTTTGGTATCATCGGGGGGTCAGCACGTCGCTAAAGGAGCGATGGCAGCTGATCCCGGAGCGATTCAATCGTGCCACCAGGATTTTTACGACAGTCCTGGCCGTGCTATTCCTGGGTGTTGGCGGATACCTCTATTATAATGTCAGCTATCTGAACGAGTGGTTAACGCGGGGGGAAGAACAGGATCGGGCAATTGTATACGAAAAGGCGTTGAAGAAATACCAGACCTTGCCGTTGCCAAAAGTGACGCGCATTTCAGAGACTGTCGACCTTTACCCGGTGGAGAAGAAGGAACTGGTGCAGGCCAGTGTGACCATCGTGAACAGGAACAATCAACCGATCACGGAGATGTTGCTGGATGCGGATAATCTGACCGATTATAACATGTGGGAGAATGGGCGGCCTATGCCGGTCAGTTATCCGCTGATGTATCCGCGGGGAATGTTCAGCTGGTTCCGGCCGCGGTTGGATACCGCGCCGTTTCGGCTATACCGGTTCCCAACGCCGCTGGCGCCGGGGGATTCGGCGGAGCTCTCGATCTGGACCATCAAGATCCAAAAGGGGTTTCCAAACGGGTTTTATGACGGTGGGCTGTTGAACAACGGGACTTTTTTTACGGGTGGTCTGCCGGGTCTCGGGTATGACGATGACGATGAAGTGGGGAGTCCATATGTTCGTAAGAGAGCCGGACTGCCACCCAAGGTGGAGGAAGAGATCCCCCAGACGGATCCCGCCGGGATCGCTACACTGCGAGCAGGTCCGGAGACCGATCTTTATCGCATGGATGTGACCGTTAGCACGCCTGACGACCAGACTGCGGTCAGCCAGGGGGACCTGGTTGGTCAATGGAAGGCCAATGGCCGGAATTATTTTCACTATGTGCTGGACAAGCCGGGCATGTATCCGCCATTCGGGGTCCTTGCGGCACGATTTGCCGACAAACGGGACAGCGTGATGCTGGATCATCTGGTCTATATGGATATCTATTATCACCCGGAGCACGGGTCGGATCTTGATCACTATATGAACGCCTACCGGGATGGACTGCGGTACTATTCAGCGGCCTATGGCAGCTATCCGTTCCGGAATATCCGATTGGTGGAGACGTCGAATTACGGGCCGCGTGAAGGGTCTACGGTTACGACGAATACGTTTAGCGAGCCGAATGGGTGGAATGCGCATTTTAGCGATCCGGACCAATTCGACTATTTGTACTCGGCTACGATCCGCAACCTGGCGCAGCAATGGTGGCGATTCCAGGTAGCGCCCAATAGCACGGTAGGGTCAATGGTCATTCCGGAAGGGTTAGCTGATTACGATGCCAACGTTATGCTCGAAAAGAAATACGGCAAAGCGAATATGAGGGGCCGCCTGCTCGACCGGTTATTTGCCTATGTGATCATCCGCAGAAGAATGCCGGAGGAAGAGCATCCCGTGCTGACCGCCAATACCTGGTTCGAATGGGGCGGAAAAGCCGGGGTCGTTTTGTACGGGCTACGCGATCTGATCGGCGAGGATAGCATGAATGTGGCGTTGCGGGAGTTCAGGGAGAAATATGGCTATCGGGAGCACGGACCATTTGCGGGGTCCAACGACCTGTATGCGGTCCTCAAGCGGCACGTTCCGGACTCGCTGCAATATTATTTGACAGATACCTGGGAAAAGGTGACGATGTATGATAACAAGGTCCTTTCGGTGAAGGCGGTTAAGACGGGGAGACCGGACGAATACGAGGTCACGATAAAAGTCGGCATTGACAAATTCTGGATCGACAATAAGCGAAACGATCATCCGGCGGTGGGGATGAAAGACTATATAGATATCGGGGTATTGGGGGCGGATGTGAAGGACGCCGGCGGGCGGACCGGGAAGCAATTCCTGTATCGGAAGAAGTATCTGTTCACGCGTGGCGAGCATGAGATAACCGTTATAGTGAAGGGCGTGCCGAAAGCCGTGGGCGTGGATCCGCTGGCGATGCTGATCGACCGGAACAACAACGACAATATCAAAGGAATTGAGTGACCGGACAGCAGTTGTATCGAATGCAGACAACGTTGGGGGCCGACTATTTTACAAATTGCGGTAAATCAATAGCGTGCGATTAGGCATAGTTGTTGGAAGCCAAAAGGAAATTGTTGCTCATGCTAAAGAGTTATCTGAGGATCGCCATCCGCAATCTTCAAAAACAAAAAGGCTTTGCCTTTATCAACCTTGCGGGGCTGGCGGTCGGTATCGCCTGTTTCAGTCTCTTGATCCTGTATGTGACAAACGAGCGGAGTTTTGACCGGTTTCACCGGAATGCACCGAACATCTATCGGTTGTACACAGAGTGGGCGCCGATATTCGGCGAGCGGGAGCCGACTCAGTATACTGACTTTGCCGGCGCCACCAATCAGCCGATAGGAGAAGCGATGAAGCAGGATATTCCCGATGTGGATGCCACCGCACAGCTTGAATTACCGTGGGGGGTAAGCCTTATGCGCGCGGAGAATAGAGTTATTCGGGTCGAGGTGGGTTTTGCAGAGGGCGGTTTGTTCACGATTTTCGACTTTCCGCTTAAGTATGGCAGCAGAACGGCGGTGCTACGAGGCGCCAATGACGTCGTATTAACCGAGAGCCGGGCAAACCAGCTATTCGGGAGGGATGATGTCGTCGGCAAGACTGTCGACATCCAGCTTGGAATAACCTACTATACGTTTACCGTCAGCGGGGTGGCATATGATCCGCCCGACAACTCCACCATCCGGTTCGACGTACTGGCGAGTTTTGGTTTCCTCAAAGGGAAGCGGGGAGACGCGTTTGATATCGGTAACAATTGGCATCCGACGGTAGTCCAGACGTACGTCTTGCTTAAGCCCGGAAGCAAGCTCGCCGGCAAACCGGATGTTCTGGACGGGTTTATGAGAAAATATTCGCCGTTGAGCTCCATGGGGGACCTGACCAAGACGTGGAAGAAATCCGAAATGCCGGTTACGCTCAAGCTGCAACCGCTTCTTTCGATACATACGGATTCTTGGTTTCACGGGTATTCCTTTACGGACTATGAAACAATCGATCCTGCCTCTACCTGGATCCTGCTGGGAATCGCCGGGGGAATATTGCTGATTGCCTGCATCAATTTTACGACGCTGGCGATCGGCCGATCGGTGGCGCGCGCCAAGGAGGTTGGGCTACGAAAAGTGGTCGGAGCAGAAAAACGGCAAATCATCTTCCAGTTCCTGATGGAAGCGATCATGCTCTCGGCAATCTCGGCTGTGTTTGGTCTCTTATTGGCCGACTTGGCGCTACCCTGGTTCAACCAACTCGCAGGACGGAACCTCCATTTTTCCTTTGGTGAAGATTATCTCCAACTTGCCGTGATCGCAGGTGTGGCCCTGGTGGCGGGTATTCTTGCCGGAAGCTATCCGGCCCTGGTTTTAGCGCATTTCAACCCGGTGGAGGTCCTGAAAAGCAAGATACGGCTCGGGGGCTCCAATCTGTTCACAAAATCGCTGGTGACCTTTCAGTTTGCACTTTCGATGGCGCTGATCGGATGTACGATTATCATCCTGCAGCAAACATCCTTTATGATCCACAAGAGTCCCGGGTTTGACAAGGAAAATGTGGTAGTTATCGATGCGGGTCAACTCGATCCAGGGAAGATGTTCCCTTTGTTCAGACAAGCGTTGGCCAACCGCCCGGAAATTGCGGGCGTAACGAGCGCTGCTGCCGGCATGGGTGCAGGGAAAGACCTTCTCGGCTATTCGGATAAGGGGATCTCGGCCGCGATAAATGTTATCGATACGGGGTATGTACGGGTGATGGGAATGCATTTGCTGGCGGGAAGTATGCCCGGGCAATCTCCGATCGGGGACAGTATCAAGCCACTTCTCATCAACGAAACGGCAATGCGTTCCTTTGGCTGGAACCTTGGCAATGCGGTAGGTAAAACATTCAAACCATTCCAGGGCGGGACAGGCCTGGTGGCCGGGGTAGTACAGAATTTCAATTTTCGGCCGTTGGGTGAAGCGGTGCGGGCGCAGTTTTTTATAACTTCCACGGATAATGGTTTTGTCAATTTTTATGTCCGGATCCGGCCGGGAGATCCGTCACGATCGCTTGCGTTGATCGAGAGCACCTGGAAGGCGCTGGCGCCGGGTGTGCCTCTGAATTATAGCTTTTTAGATGAGGATGTCAATGCCTATTACCGATCGGAAAAGAACTGGAGCCGGATCGTCGCCTGGGCGGGCGGGATCTCCGTATTTCTGGCGTGCCTTGGGTTGTTGGGGCTTGCAGCCCTCACCGCGGTAAACCGAACGAAGGAAATCGGGATCCGGAAAGTGTTGGGGGCATCTGAGGCCGGTGTTGTGTTGTTGGTGGCAAAAGGATTTATTCAGTTGGTGGGAGTGGCGTTTGTCATCGCTACGCCGGTTGCTTGGATGGTGATGCATCGGTGGCTGGCGGACTACGCCGAGCGGGTCAGTATAAACTGGGTGATTTTTGTGGTGGTGGGGTTGGTTACGTTGGCGCTCGCGATGGTGGCGATCGGGCATCAGGCGATACGTGCGGCGATGACCAGTCCGGTGAAGGCGCTGCGCACCGAGTGAGCGTGACGGCACGGCGGTCGCGGTCGCGGGTGGCGAATGCAAGTTTATTCCGAGCGCAGGCTGGCGACGGGATTGGCGAGGGCGGACTTGAGGGCCTGGAAGCTAACGGTAAGTAGCGAAATGAAAATGGCTCCGAAGGCGGCAGTTGCGAAAATCCAGGGACTGAGAGAAGTATGGTAGGGGTACTCCCGAAGCCATTGATGCATGGCATAGGTCGCGAGGGGGATAGCGATCCCCAGGGCGATAAGGACGAGCTTTAAAAAGTCGGCCGAGAGAAGTGTAACCAGATGAGTGACACTGGCGCCAAGCACCTTGCGGATACCGATCTCCCTGGTACGCTTTTCGGCCATGAAGGAGGCAAGTCCGAAGAGACCCAGGCAAGAGATTGAGATAGCGAGGACGGCAAATACCGACGCGATGCTTGCCACTTTTTGCTCCGCGGCAAATTTTTCCGAATAGTCGTTGGCGAGGAAGCGGGGTTCAAACGGGGCCTGCGGATCGTATTTCCGGAAAACTGCGGAGATCCTGTTGAGGTCTTCACTGGCCGTCCCTGTTGGATTCAGTCGGATCGTAATATAATTGACGTCCTGGTAGCTCATCGGGAAGATCGCAGCGGGTACAGGCTGGTAAGGCGACCCCAGGACAATGTCTTTGACAACACCGATGATGCGACGGTCGCCGGCCCAGTAATGCAACGTTTTGCCGATGGGGTCCTTCCACCCGATGAGCCGGGCGGCGGATTCATTGATGATGACAGCGTTGCTGTCTGTAGGGAATTCTCTTGAAT
>DATJWK010000187.1:0-12344 GCA_035501395.1 Puia sp. | reverse complement strand
AAGAGGCATTTTTATTTATCGCTGAACTAATTCATTATAGCCATGTCACGACCGGTGTATATCGTCAATACTTCCATCTTTATGCCCAACGAGCCCGTCTCCTGTGACGAGATGGAATCGTACCTGGGTTATATCAACGGGAAGCCGTCCAAGTCTAAAAAGATCGTCCTTCGGAACAATGGAATAAAGACCCGCTACTATGCCTTGACAAAAGATGGAAAGCCGACGCACACCAACGCGCAAATGGCGGCCCTGGCCGTCCGCGCTTTGTTCGGCAATGACGCGGACCGGCTGAAGGAGATCGAATTACTGGCTTGTGGAACATCCTCACCCGACCAGATGATGCCTTCGCATGGTGTGATGGTCCATGGCTGGCTGCCGGAAATGGAGTCGATCGAGGTCGTCTCGCCCGCCGGCGTCTGCTGCGCCGGCATGCACGCATTCAAATATGCCTTCATGGCCGTCCGGACCGGGGATGTCCACCGCGCGGTTGCCACCGGCTCGGAAAGGTTCTCTCCCTCGATCCTCGCCAACGCGTTTGAAGAAGAAGCACAGAAGCTGAAAGCGCTGAACGAAAACCCCTTTATCGCCTTCGAGAAGGAGTTCCTCCGCTGGATGTTGTCCGATGGCGCCGCCGCCTTCCTGCTGTCCGACGAACCCAATGCCGATGGACTGAGCTTGCGGATAGACTGGATCGAGGGCGTGTCCTATGCCAATGAGAAGGAAACCTGCATGTATATGGCCAGCGAGAAACTGCCGGACGGGACCCTAAAGAGCTACCTGGACTGTACTCCGGAGGAGATCATCGGCAAATCGATCCTCAGCATCAAGCAGGACATCAGCCTGCTGAGCGACAATATCGTCCCGCTGGGCGCAAAAAAGATCAAGGAAATTTTCGACAAAAAAGGATTGACTTCGGACGATATCGACTATTTCCTCCCGCATATGTCCAGCGAGTTCTTTAAGCCGAAGATTTTCGAACAGATCGCCTTGTATGGAGCGCATATTCCCTATGAAAAATGGTTTGTCAACCTGACCACGATGGGGAATGTCGGCGCCGGTTCCGTGTATTTGATGGTCCACGAACTCCTTCATTCCGGGAAATTGAAAAAAGGGAACAAACTCTTGCTGCTGGTCCCGGAAAGCAGCCGCTTTTCATACATGTACGCGATGCTTACGGTTTGCTAGTTATTGAACGCTAAACCGGGCCAAGCCCGGAAACGTATATGAAAAAAGAAGAAGTGCCCCAGGATCCCGGTTCATTGGGAAAGGTGACAAAAGAAGTCTGCTATGCAACCGATTCGTCCGGAAGATATACGACCGAACTAAGTCAGGGGTGGGAGGTCAAGGCAGGCGCGCTGGACGTAGCCTGGCAGGACATCGGCGAACGGGTGGCCGCCGCCAGGGAAAAAGTATGGCGGGGCGCCGCAAGCCCGTTATTGTATTTCATGGAATTGAAGCTGATGGATGTGGCGGTGCTGGCAGGGTATACCGGTTTCTGGAAATGGCAGGTGCGGCGTCACCTGCGACCTGCGGTTTTCAAAAGGCTTTCTGAACGGAAGCTGCGCCGGTACGCCGAAGTTTTCGAGGTTTCCGTCCCTGAACTAAACGGCCTGATCGCACATGAAGATCCAGTTTGAACATATCCAGGCGGCGCATTGTGAAAATGGAGTGACGGTGAGCCTGCTGAAAAATATCGGCGTCGGAAAAATTACCGAACCGTTGGCTTTCGGTATCGGGTCGGGTCTGTTCTTCACGTATATCCCCTTGCTGAAGGTTAACAAAGGTCCCGCTTTTGCCTTTCGGACGATGCCGGGTCTAATCTTCAAACGGACTTGCCGCGCCCTCGGTATTACCGTCCGGCGGCTGAAATTCCGGCGGAAAGAGACTGCGCAGGCTTGTCTGGATGACTGTCTCGACGCCGGGCGTGCCGTAGGCTGCCAGGTGGGCGTCTATTATCTTCCGTATTTCCCGAAAGAATACCGGTTCCATTTCAATGCGCATAACCTGATCGTTTTTGGAAAGGAGGGAGACCGGTATCTTGTCAGCGACCCCATCATGGAACATCCTACCAGCTTGTCGGCATCCGAGCTCGAGCGGGTTCGGTTCGCCCGCGGCGTATTGTCCCCGCACGGCCAGCTGTATTATCCCATCGCGGGCCATCCGATCACCGATGACCTGATCCGGAAGGGGATCCGCAATGGAATTACCGGAAATGTCAGGGCCATGCTCCATATACCCGGCCCTATCGCCGGAGTGAGCGGGATCCGGTATACCGGTCGCCGGATAAAAAAATGGCGCGACAACCTCGGTTTGAAGCAGGCGGGTTTGTACCTGGCGCAACTGGTGCGGATGCAGGAGGAGATCGGAACGGGCGGCGGAGGTTTTCGGTATATTTACGCGGCCTTTCTCCAGGAAGCCTTTGCCTGGTATCCGGACGACAGGTTGATGAAGATCTCCGACTCCTTTACGCGATCGGGTGACATGTGGCGGAATGCTGCGGTTCACGCTGCCGGTATATATAAAGGCCGGCTCGGCAGCCAGGCCGATTTCGATCAGATGGGCGATTATCTGCTCGAAATTGCGGAGCTGGAGCGGCAATCATTCACCGCCTTATCAAAAATCAAATGGACCGAATGACCCCGGCAATCCAGATCGACAATCTTACCTTTCACTATCCCGACCAGACGGAATTGTTCGCCCGGTTCAGCCTGCACGTCGGGGCGGGACAGCGATTCGGGCTCTTCGGACCGAACGGGGCGGGAAAAACGACCCTGATGAACCTGATGACCGGCCTGTTGAGCCCCTCGGCCGGATCGATCCGCCTGTTTGGGAAGGATATGGAAAAACATCACCGCCGGATCAACAGGCTATTCGGATTCGTGCCGCAGGACCTGGCCTTCTACCCGGAGTTAAGTCCGATCGAGAACCTGGATTTTTTCGGGGCCTGGTCGGGAATGACCGGGGCCGCCATTCGCAAAAGAACCCGCGAACTGTTGGATATTCTGGGGCTGTCTACCGTCCGGCACAAAAAAGTGCAGCAATTTTCCGGCGGCATGAAGCGGCGGGTCAACCTGGCCATCGGTGTCATCCACCAGCCGAAGCTGCTTTTCCTCGACGAGCCGACGGTCGGTGTCGATGTCCAAACCCGGCATGCCATTGTAAATTATCTAAAGCAATTGAACGAATCCGGAACGACACTGATATATACCTCCCATCAGCTGAGCGAAGCCGAGGAGCTCTGCAATACGGTTGCCCTGATCGACGAGGGCCGGATCATAGCACACGAATCCCTGGACAACCTGCTGTCCACGCATCGCCAGGATGGACTGGAAGGACTTTTTCTCGAATTGACCGGTAAAAATTTCCGCGACGACAGTGTATAAGCTTTGGGCCACCATATTAAAAGATGTCCGGGTGATGCGACGCGACTGGCTCGGGGTGATGTTCATGTTCGTGATGCCGGTGCTGCTGGTCATGATCGTTACCGGTATGCAGAGCGGCACGTTCGACCTGGCAAATAAAAACAAGCTGCCGCTGCTGGTTTGTAACAGGGATACCGGCGCCGCAAGTTTCCAATTCATCCGGGCGGTCGACACGATTGGCCTGTTCGAGGTCCATCCCATACCCGCCACACAAACCGCGGAGACGATCAGGGACCGCCTGTACCGGAAAGAAGCTTTTCTGGCCGTCGTTCTGCCGGCGGACTTCTCTGCGCGGGTCGCCGCGCGGACCCGGTTGCTGGCGGGCAAGGCATTGAAAAGTTTTGGGCTGGAAGACAGTGCCGGCGGTGGAACAATAAACGTAGCCGAAACTCCGCTTATCCTTTATTATCATCCGGTGCTGCAGGAGTCGTTTAGGCGATCCGCGGAAGGTGCGCTCTACAGCGCCCTGCAACTGGTTGAAAGCCGGCAGCTGCTGAAGCGGCTCTATTTTTCGATCAATGACAAGGAACTGCCGGATACGCTGGAGAATGAGTTACTGGGCAACCGGGAAAAGATCAGCGAAGTCCCCGTGTCGAGGAACACCAACCGGAGATCCCCCACCGTCTCCCAACACAACGTCCCCGCCTGGACGATTTTCGCCATGTTCTTTGTCGTCGTCTCCCTGGGCAGCGGGATCGTGCGCGAAAAACGCAGCGGGAGCTTTATCCGGCTTCGAACGATGCCCACTTCCTATGTGCTGGCGATCCTGTCGAAACAGATCACCTACCTGGGTGTCACCATGATCCAGGCCCTGCTGATCTTCGCCATAGGCGTTTTGGTTTTTCCGCTGGTCGGCCTGCCGCGACTGGACTTGCCCGATGACTGGTCGGGCCTGGTTCTCATATCGGTCCTTTGCGGGTGGTGCGCCGTCAGTTATGCGATCTGCATTGGCGTGTTTGCGGAAACGGAGGAGCAGGCAAATGGGTTCGGCGTCATTTCGATCGTGATCCTCGCGGCGATCGGCGGCTTGATGATCCCCGATTTTATCCTGACGGGGCCCTTCCGGGTAGCGGTAAAATTTTCGCCGCTGCATTGGTGCCTCGACGCCTACTACAGCCTGTTCCTGGAGGGGGGCAAACTAAAAGATGTTTGGTCAAATGTGCTATCTTTAGTTCTGATTATTGCGGGTCTGCAGGGCATTGCGCTTTGGGGTCTGAAAAGAAAAAACCTGATTTGAATGGAAACAATCCAGCTAAAACATCGACTGAAACAACAGATCATAGAATTTCTGAACCTAACGGATACCACACCCGAAAGTATCGAGGATGATAAACCGCTTTTTGGCGATGGGGGCCTTGGTTTGGATTCAATCGACTCGCTGGAGCTGATCGTCCTGCTCAACCGGGAATATGGAATCGTAATCAAGGACCTCAAGGAGGGCCGGAAAGTCCTCGTCGATGTCAACACCATGGTGGAATACATCGAAAAACACAGAACCAAATAAATCAGGGATGAAGAGGGGCGGACGAGAAGGTACAGCGGCGGGCCGGGTTTTCGTCACAGGGATCGGCATCATCAGCGCCGTCGGATCTACCCTGACCGGGAACCGGTCCGCCCTCCGGTCCGGCAGGAGCGGGATCGGTTTCAAAGCCAACCTGGAATCCCGGTATGCAGGCGTCCTGCCTTTCGGTGCAATCGGTCTGACGACCGGTGAGCTGAGAAACAAATTCAACATTGATGATCCGGGCGTCACCCGCACGACATTGCTGGCCCTTCACGCATTCTCCGATGCGATATCGGACGCCGGTCTTGACGAAACGGCCCTGCATGGTCCGCGGGTCGCCCTGGTCGGCGCTACCACCGTGGGCGGGATGTGCCTTACGGATGAGCTGTACCGTGACACCACCCGGGCTTGCGATGGAAGCCCGTTTCTTTCCTCTTACGATGCTGCATCGGTGCATCTCTTTCTTCAGTCACGCTATAAAATGAACGGTCTGGCGACGACCATCAATACCGCATGCTCCTCCTCCGCCAATGCGATCCAGTTCGGCGCACGCCTGATCCGGTGCGGCCTCGCCACCACGGTGATCGCCGGCGGCGCGGACAGCCTGGCGAAATTCACGGTCAACGGCTTCCAGGCCCTGCAAATCCTCTCACCGGCAGCATGCCGCCCGTTCGACCGCGACCGGTCAGGGCTGAATCTGGGCGAAGGCGCGGCCTTTCTCGTCCTGGAAGGGGAGGAGACCGCCGGCCGCGGGAAGGTCTATGCCGAGCTGACCGGCTATTGCAACACGAACGATGCTTTTCATCCATCCGCCCTCTCGCTTCAGGGCGACGGTCCCTTCCTGGCTATGCATGGGGCACTCCGGTCGGCGGGGCTGTCTCCCGCAGATGTCGGTTACATCAATACGCACGGCACGGCAACCGAGAACAACGACGAAGCCGAAGGCCGGGCGATGTTGCGATTGTTCGAAACGCTGCCGCCATTTGCGTCCACAAAACCATATACCGGCCATACCCTGGGGGCAGCCGGAGCGATAGAGGCCGTCTTCAGCATTCTCTCTATCCGCCATCAGGAACTGTATCCGGGTCTGAATTTCGACAATCCGATACCCGAACTCGGGTTGGAGCCGGTCCTTGCCTATCGGCAGCACCCGGTCCGGCATGTCATGTCCAATTCGTTTGGGTTCGGAGGGAATTGTACCTCGCTCATTTTCTCCAACCTCAACTAGCCATGCTCTATATCCACCAGACATCCTGTATCTCGCCGCAAGAAAATCTCTACACACCGAACGGGCCGGCGGGCAACCATCTGAAAGCCGTCGAGCCGCGGTATGAGGGGATTCCGGGAAATGTACTGAGACGCATGAGCAAGTCCGTTAGAATGGGGGTCGGCGCGGCACTGCCGCTCCTCAAACATTCTCCCGACGGGATCCTGATCGGAACCGGCTATGGCGGGATGGAAGACAGCATTCGTTTTCTTAATCAGATCGTCGCATTTGATGAAGGGGTGCTGACGCCGGGCACTTTCGTTCAAAGTACCGCAAATGCGATCGCTTCCCAGCTCGGTCTCCTTCAACACAACAGGGGATACAACATCACCTTCGTCAGCCGGGGATTATCCTTCGAAAGCGCGCTGCTCGACGCATGGATGCTGACCGCCGAACATCCCGGCAAAAACTGGCTGGTTGGCGGCGTGGATGAGATCTCCGATCATAACTACCGGTTTGAATGCGCCGAAGGTTGGTATGGTGAGGGGGTCCCCGCCGGGGAAGGAGCTGCCGTCTTTCTCCTGAATGACCGGCCCGAAGGGGCGATCGCCGGGATAAGACAGATCATATTGCGCAGCGGAGAGGATACAGAAGACATCCGATCGGCGTTCACCGGCATCCTTGACGGGGAAATGCCGGACTTGCTATTGAGCGGCGAGACGGGCGACAGCAGGGCCCTGAAATGGTATCGACTCGCCGAAACGCTGGTGGGGCCTCAAGCCGGCATCATGCGGTTCAAACATCTCTGCGGCGAGTCTCCCTCGGCCTCCGCCTTTGCCCTTTGGCTGGCCTGCAACCTCCCCGCCAGCCTTCCCGCGCATCTGGTCAAACGATCCCCGGGCTCCGCCTCCCGCCTCATCCTTATTTACAACAACTACAAACTCACCCAGCATAGTCTGATCCTTCTCGAAAGGTTCCTTTGAACCGGAAACAGGCGGAACCGGCGCTGATCCCCTCCGCCACCAGATCCCACTCCCCCGGCGGCGTTGCTTTTGCCTTCACCGTGATTTGTATGGCCGGGTCGGTAACAGGATCGATCATCGCGACAAATTTAATCTGACCGGCCCGGATCAACCGCACGTCCCTGCCCGCAAGCTTGGTCGCCAGCTCCTGTACCAGCTGCACCAGGCAGGCGCCGGGCAGCACCGGCCGGCCGGGAAAATGACCCTCGAAAATGGGATGCGGGAATCGCACCCGCAGCATGGCCGTCAGCGTTGCCGGCCCGGCTTTCCATTCGTCCACCAAAAAAAGATCATTCAGCAGCATAAGACAATAAATAAACGGAGTGGTAAATCCCCAGGTAGTGATTATACAGCAACACCCGGCGGACCCCTTCCCGGAATTGGTTCGCGGCCTTCCACAGCCCATAGGCGGCCGCGGTAGGATATTCGCCCGACTCCGCTTTAAACCCGATATTTGTTTTTCCGGGAAAAAGCGTCGTACAGACCTCCCGGTAAATTCGATCGCCCTTTTCATCCCCGTTGTCGCCCGTAACGACCACATCTATGCAAGCCGGCTCCACGCCCTGCGCCCGCAAAAAGGACAGCACCTCGCGCTCCACGTCCATATCGGTCGAAGGCTTGTAAAAAGTCGACATCCCGTCAAGCCGCGCAAGATTCCCCGCCGCCGGCACTCCCGTCAGCAGGAAAAAGGCGGCGCCTTCACCACCGGTCGTCCGGCGATAAAGACCGAGACGGCTCAGCAAGCCACGGCTCGTTTCCGTGAGCTCGTCGGCCGCGCCGAGGAGCACATTCCCGGCCTCTCCGTCCGCCAGCAACAGCAGCGCATCGAGCAACGCCGACTCAAAGGAGGATCCGCGATGAACGAATGTATTGTTGTAGCCGGTACACTGGAGCAATAAAGCAATCTGCGCAGCCACGGTATTGTGCGTGGACTGGATAAATGGCGCGGGTTGCAGCATCTCCTCCTTTCGCTCGACGATGCTCCGGAGGAACAACCCGGTATCTTCGAGGCATCCGTATGCCGTCCCCGTGACGATGGCATCCGGCGAGGCGATCCCCGCTTCACGAAGACAAGTCAGCGCAGCGGCGACGCCCATCCGGATGATTCGGCTCATGCGTCGGATCTGCCTCGGGTCCAGCAGCGTCCGGTAATCCGGCTCCCCCTGCCGGGGCGAGATGCAGGCCGCCGATCGGATATATACGGGTTGGTTCACGGCTGAGATTTTGAAAAGACCAGGGAAGAACAGTTTCCTCCAAAGCCAAATGAATTGGATAAGACGTGACGCACCGGGACATCGCGCAGAAATTCGGTCTCCGGCGCAAAAGGCAGCTCGGACATCGGGGTCTGGAAGCGGAGGTTTGGATAGATAACGCCGTCCCGGATAGCCAGCACGGAAAATACCGCTTCTATGCCGCCGCTGGCGCCGAGCGTGTGGCCGGTAAAAGATTTGGTCGAGCTCATCCGGGGGTATCGCGGATCGAAGAGCCGCCGGATGGCCGTCCCTTCGGCAAGGTCGTTGTTCTGCGTGCCGGTACCATGGAGGTTGATATAATCGATGTCGGCCGGCTGCAAGCCGCTCCGCTGCAGCGCGGTGCTCATGGCAAGCCAGGACCCGCGACCCTCCGGAGACGACGCCGTCTGATGGTAGGCATCGTTGGCGTTGGCATAGCCGCTCAAAACGCAATCGATCCCGCGGGGCAGCGTGGCAGCCACCGCATCCGAAACAAGCACCACGTACCCGGCGCCTTCGCCGAGATTGAGCCCCTGCCGCTCATTGTCAAATGGCCGGCACCAGGCCCGATCCAGGATCATCAGCGAATGGAAGCCGTTGAGCGTAAATTTGGTGAGTGCGTCGGCACCGCCCGCCACGACGACATCCAGGATGCCGTGACGGATCAGCCGTGCGGCAAATCCGATCGAGTTGGCGGACGAGGAGCAGGCGGTGCTGATCGTCGTTTGATAGTGACGGATGCCGAGCCGGCCGGCCACCCACTCTGTATGGTAACCGCATTCATGCTGCACGATCTCCCGCAGCCGGCCCCGCATTCCCGCGGCAAACCATCCTTCCGTCCGATCCATCCCGCCGACGGTATTGGCCGAAACGATTCCCGTGCGCCACCGGTCCGGTTCCGGGATGGCCGCGCTGGCAAGCGCCTCCCGGGCGGCGATCAAACTCAGTAAGGCCGTACGGCTCATCGGCTCGCGCACACCGGCCAGATCTCCCAGCTGCGTATTTCCGGCCTTCACTTCAGCCACCGGGATGTGGCCCCGGTGAACCGTCTCCAACCACCGGATATCACCCATCCCGGCCTGACCGAGCCCGAGAGCCCGGAGACACTCGCCGGTATTGTTGCCGATCGCGGATATAACCCCGGTCCCGGCGACCGCTATGGGAACTCCTTTACTCATGCCGGATATTTTGGATGTTGAACAGGCTTTTCATATTCTCCGCCGTAAAAGGCAATGTCGCGAATTTCCGCTCGACCAAAAAAAGTGCCGCGGAATAGTCCTCGCCGAGCACATCTACCCAGCCGCAAATGCAGGCCCGGGCGTTGCCGGAATCCATCAGGCCGCGGACGTAGTGCTCCATAAACCCGGCGTCAAATGTCTCCTGGATAAAGAAGGCGTTCTCGCCTTTGAATCGATGCCGGATACAGATCTCGCCGATCATGATGTTCGGCAGGGTATACACAAAAAGCGCCGGGCTGGGTATGTCCCCGACCGTGGCGAAATATTTGTAATCGGTGTCCAGACTCGCATTGGCATTCGATATCACGACGGCCATGTCTTCCTGCCGGTACCCGGCAGCGCTGAATCCCTGGTTCAACAGGAGCTCCGAAGCCAGCCAGCCCAGCTTGCTCAGCTGGTCCATTTTGTAGAATTTGGAGTATTGAAATCCGAAATGCTGGTAAGCAGAGAGCAGGAAATCGGCCAGCGGGCCGGGCGGCGCCTGCCACGACAGCCGACCGCTTTGATGGATCCTGTTATCCCGGATGACACAACTGGCGGTGATATGCTCCATTCGATTGTTTATTTGCTCATGACCAGGGCCGCATTGCAGCCGCCGAATCCGGATGCCGTCTTTAGACAATGATCCAGCGGGGCCGACAAGAGAGACGTGCAGATATTCAAGGGCATGGTAACTCCATTGTTTTTATAGCCGAGACTGGGGATCACCTTGTCCTCCCGCATCGACTGCAAAGTGACGATGGATTCGATCAGGCCGGCAGCCCCGAGCGTGTGGCCGTAATACGCTTTCAAACTATTGACCGGCGCTTCCTGTACCCCCGCGAGCGTGATCGCGCGGGCTTCCATTTCGTCATTGTATAGCGTTGCCGTTCCGTGGGCGGAAACAAAATCGATCTCACCGGCCGTGCAGCCCGCATCGGACATCGACCGCGAAATGACCTGCGCCAGTTCCGCGCCGGTTCGCGAGGGGCCGGAGATATGATTGGCGTCATTACTGACCGATCCGCCGCGGAGCCTCAATTGGCCGCGGTAACGTTTGCTTCCCGACAGGACAACGGCGCCCGCGCCTTCACCCAGATTAATGCCGTCCCTGGCTTCGTCAAAGGGTTTGCAGGGACCGGCGCTGATGGCCTGAAAAGAGCTGAATCCCGACAGCACGAATTTGGAGATGACGTCCGCACCGGCGACCACAGCCGTTTCAAACCGGTCCGAGCGGATAAGCCGCATGGCGGTGATCATCGCGAGGATTCCGGAGATGCACGCATTGGATATGACGATCGGTTCATGGATAAAACCAAGCTGGCTGCCAACAAGCCGGGACGAATTGGTGAGCGAGATCCGCGCCGGGTCGTCAACGCCTTTTTCCAATAAGCTGATGTTGCCCTTGGTCGTACTAACGATCAGTATCGTCCGGGGGTCGGATGGATCGATCCCCGCCCCATTTAACACCCGGCTGACGGAAGCGATCAGCAACCGTTCGAACGTTGTCGGACGGCCCGGAAGATCGTTTCCACCGGTCAGCAAATCGTGGTCGCCAAACAGCGAAGCATAAAAAGGCTGGTCGGCAAATTCCGGCCTGTTCTGGCGACGAACTCCCGCCCTCCCGTTCTTTAGCTGGGAAAAATTATGCCCGGTGGTTTCACCGAGCGGGGAATAGATATTATCGGCGACTACAAAAACGTCCTTCATAAACCGCACAAAATTTTCATCTCACCGGCGGCGATCAATGATTGCCGGCAGGTGATCCGGCCTGAAATTACGATAATATCGCCGACCCGGGTCGTCACTGTGACGGTAGTCTCCAGCACTTCGCCCGCCGCCGGAAGGCGGTGGACCTCCAGGTTATGGATGGCGACTATCGCCCCGCTGCGCACATCGCCGCCGGCGGCCAGCGCTGCATACCCGGCGCCGGCGGCGGCCGTCTGAGCCATATTCTCGATCAATCCCGCCACAGTGAACCGCCCGTTCTCCACCAGCTGTCCGCCGGGGGCGATCCGGTAACCGGTTCGTGTCACCTGTTCCCCGGTCTCCAGCAACTCGCCCACCAGCACAAAAGGTGGACCCTGCGGGATCAGCGTTTGAATATCAGGAATAGAGTCCGCCATTGATGCTGAGTACTTCGGCTGTGATGTAAGACGCCCGCGGCGACGCCAGGAAACTAACCGCAAACGCCACTTCTTCCGGCAACCCGAATCGTCTCACCGGGATCAACACTTTTATTTCTTTCTCGCTTAATCCCTCCGTCATATCCGTATGGATAAATCCCGGGGCGACAGCATTCACGGTGATCCCGTGCCGGCCAACTTCCGCGGCAAGCGCCTTTGTCGCACCGATAACCCCCGCCTTGGCGGCCGAATAATTGGTCTGCCCCGCCTGGCCTTTTTGCCCGGCAAGGGAAACGATATTGATGATCCGGCCATATTTTCTGAGGAGCATCCCGTTCAGCACAACACGGGTTACGTAAAAGAACGAGTCCAGGTTTGTTCGGATAACGTCGGACCATTGGTGGTCTTCCATCCATAATAAAAGCGCGTCTTCCTTTATTCCCGCATTGTTCACCAATACCTCGATATACCGCCCGCTGTCGCTCTCCAGCCACGCGGTAAGCCGATGCTTCACCTGCTCTTTGTCGCCCACGTCGAAAGGCAGTAATTCCCCGTCGCCCCCTTTCTCCCGGATCAACTCGAGTGTACGGGCCGCCTCTTTTTCCGCCGCA
>DATJWK010000186.1:0-33898 GCA_035501395.1 Puia sp. | reverse complement strand
GACCTATTCGGTGGATAAGAGTCATTATGACCAGCAAAAAGGCCTGATACCGGTAGTTATCGAGGACCTGCATGTAGTAAGCCCGAACTACGCAACGGTCACCGGAAAACGGTTGTTTGTCATCCCGAGCCTTTTCGGCCGCGCCTCCAATCGGCTGCCGGCAGATTCGGTCCGGCATTATGATTTTATCGACCGGGAAGCGTTCACTCATATTGACAGTGTCACGTTAAAGATCCCCGCAGGCTATAAGCCCGAATCGGTCCCCGGAGACGTGTCGATCGACTCGCGGTTTGGGAAATATGCGGCGACGGTAAAGGTGACGGCGGACAAGATTGTTTATTACCGGCGGTATGAGGAGTCGATGGCGCGTTTCCCGCCCGCGGATTATCCGGAGCTGGTTAAATTCTATGACCGATTATATAAAGCGGACCATAGCCGGGTCGTGCTGGTAAAAGGTCAATAATTGCGGGCCGGGCGCGCGCTCGCTAATTGCAATTCCCGCCGATCGCTTCGTTGACCAGGTTCATCATGCTGCTCCAGATGACCTTTTTCGGCTCTTCGGGTTTGGCGACGAGCAGGATCGCGCAATAGTTGCGGCAGTTGTCGATCCAGGCGGTGGTACCCAGCATATTCGGGGAAAGCAGGATGGTGGAATTGCCCGTTCCGGTGATATAGCAGCCGAGTCCGAATTGGGCGCCCTGCAATTCCTTGGGAACATATTTCACCGGGAGGCTGGCGAACTGTGGACTCCCGAGCTCACGAACCGCTTTCTCACTGAGGATCCGCTTCCCGTCGGGGCCAATCCCTTTATTGATCAGCATGACCATGAAATTGATATAATCACTCGCGGACGCGACGGCGCCGGCCGAGGGTTCGGGGGCATCGCCGGTCTGGCTGTCGAAGGAGACGCTTCGCATCTTGAGGGGCCGGACGATGCGTTCCATCATGAGCCGTTCGAATGGCTTTTTTCCCACGACTTCAAGACAACGGGCTGCGATATTCGGCCCAAGACCGCTAAAGAAGAATTCGGTACTGGGGTTGGTCTGGATCGGCCGTTTGGAGGCGATGTCGTTGACCTCGTCTTCCAGGGATTCGTACCGGATGGTAACCAGCATCTTTTTTACCTTTATCAGATCATCCGATTTGATGCCCGTCGTATTCGTCAGGCAGTTGCGGATCGTTATGTAGCCTTTCGAGTATTTCCCAAACATGGGAATATAGGTAGTAACTTTATCGTCCAGCGAGAGCTTGCCTTCGTCCACAAAGGTCATGACCAGTGCCGCAACCAACCAGTCCGCGGACCGGACGATCGGCGCCGCCATTTTTGGCGTGAAATCTTCGGAGGACTGCTTTTGATAGACCAGCTTGCCCGTGTCCCAGACCAATGCCACAAATTGCCCCAGCTCCTTTTGATTCTGCTTAAAGAGCTGATCCAGCGGGTCGAACCGGTGATCGACGGGAACTTCCGGCTTCTTCTGGCCCCAACCAAGCAGACAGAATAGCAGGAACGCCGGTAACAGGCTGAAGCGGAGACAGATAAATCGGGTATAGTATGACATATTAGCTGGATTTCGGTACTGGTTTGGATTTTGCGGCTTCAGATTGCATTTTGGCCGGGTGACCCGGCAAACACGAACCGCGTCCGATGACGGGACGTGCAATTTAAACCGAAAAGGAAAACCATAGATATATGAACCTAAACAATTTTACCATAAAGGCGCAGGAGGCGATCTCCCGGGCACAGCAACTCGCTTTCAACGGATCGAATCCCACGATAGATACGGATCATCTGCTGAAGGCGTTGCTGGCGGAGGAGGATTCGCTGGTTGAATTCCTGATGAAAAAGAACAATGTCAACGTTGCTTTTGTCGAGAGCAAACTGGATGAAAGTTTGGAGAAGCTGCCAAAGGTTAGCGGCGGGGAGCCGGCGCAATCGATCAGCCGCGAGCTGAACAGCGCCATCCTGCATGCCGGTTCTGACCTTCGGCAATTCGGGGATGAGTTCGTCAGCGTGGAGCATCTCCTGCTCGGCATTATACAGGGCAAGGATAATGCGGCAAAGCTGCTTAAAGATGCCGGTCTGACCGAGAAGGGGCTGATCACGGCGATCAAGGATCTGCGAAAGGGGTCGACGGTCAATTCGCAAACGCAGGAGACTTCTTTCAATGCCCTCAACAAATACGCGAGGAATTTGAACGAGCTGGCCCGCCAGGGAAAACTCGACCCGGTCATCGGTCGGGATGAGGAGATCCGGCGGACCTTGCATATTCTTTCCCGCAGGAGTAAGAACAACCCTATTTTAGTCGGCGAGCCTGGAGTGGGTAAGACCGCCATTGCGGAGGGGCTGGCCCACCGGATCGTCAACGGTGACGTGCCCGAGAACCTCCGTTCGAAGACCATTTTCGCGCTCGATCTGGGGCAGCTGATCGCCGGCGCCAAATATAAGGGTGAATTCGAAGAGCGGTTGAAGAGCGTGGTGAAAGAGGTGGCCGGAAGTGACGGGGAGATCGTGATGTTTATCGACGAGATCCACACGCTGGTCGGTGCGGGCGGGGGCGAAGGGGCGATGGATGCCGCCAATATTTTGAAGCCGGCGTTGGCAAGAGGCGAGCTTCGGGCGATCGGGGCCACGACCCTGAACGAATACCAGAAATTCTTTGAAAAAGATAAGGCGTTGGAGCGCCGCTTCCAGAAAGTGACGATCGATGAGCCGAGTGAAGAGGATGCCATATCCATTTTGCGCGGGTTGAAGGACCGCTATGAAACGCATCATCATGTGCGGATCAAGGATGAGGCGATCATTGCGGCGGTGGAGCTCTCGCACCGGTACATTACGGACAGGTTCCTTCCGGACAAAGCGATCGATCTGATCGATGAAAGCGCCGCCAAGCTTCGCCTGGAGATGAATTCCCAACCAGAGGAGCTGGACAGGCTCGAGCGGATGATCCGGCAGCTGGAGATCGAACGCGAAGCCATCAAACGCGAAAATGATGAAGAGAAACTTCGTGAGCTGAGCGCCGAAATAGGAAATCTCAGTGTTCAGCGAGATACGCTAAAGGCCAAGTGGCAGCAGGAGAAGGAACTGGTCGAGAAAGTGCAGAATGCGAAGGCACAGATCGAGAACCTCAAACTTGCAGCGGAAAAGGCGGAACGGGAAGGGCAGTATGGGCAGGTCGCGGAAATACGGTATGGAAAGATCAAGGAGCAGGAAAAGGTTATCGAAACCTTCTCGGCGCAGCTGGATGCGATGAGTGCGACGTCGAGGCTGATGAAGGAGGAAGTGGATGCGGAAGACATTGCGGAGGCGGTGGCCAAGGCGACCGGTATCCCGATCAGCAAGATGCTGCAAAGCGAAAAGGACAAACTGCTAAACCTGGAAGACGAGCTGCACAAGCGCGTGGTGGGGCAGGATGAGGCGATCAGCGCCGTGGCGGACGCGATCCGGCGGAGCCGGGCAGGTCTGCAGGACCCGCGGAGGCCGATCGGGAGCTTTATTTTCCTCGGCACGACCGGTGTGGGAAAGACCGAACTGGCAAAGGCGCTGGCCGATTACCTGTTCGATGATGAAAGTATGATGACCCGGATCGATATGAGCGAATACCAGGAGAAGCATTCCGTAAGCCGCCTGGTGGGTGCACCTCCGGGTTATGTCGGATATGATGAAGGCGGCCAGCTAACGGAAGCGGTCAGGCGCAAACCATATAGCGTGGTGCTGCTGGATGAGATCGAAAAGGCGCATCCGGACGTTTTCAACATCCTGTTGCAGGTCCTGGATGATGGCCGGCTGACGGACAACAAGGGCCGGGTCGTGAATTTCAAGAATACGATCATCATCATGACAAGCAACATGGGCAGCCATATCATTCAGGCCAATTTTGAGAATGTATCGGAACGCAATCGCGAGGAAGTGATGGAAAAGACAAAGGTGGAGGTTACCGATCTGCTCAGGCAGACGATCCGTCCGGAATTCCTTAACCGGATCGACGAGATCATTTTGTTCCAGCCGTTGCTGAAGGGCGAGATCAGGGGGATCATCCGCATCCAGCTCGGAGACTTGCAAAGGCTGGTTATGAAGAACGGGATACAGCTGGAATTCAGTGAATACCTGATCGATTACCTGGCCGAAAACGGTTTCGACCCGCAGTTCGGGGCCAGACCATTGAAGCGGCTTATCCAAAAAGAGATAGTTAATCAATTGAGTAAGAGAATATTAGCTGGGGATATCGATCGGACGGCCCCGGTATTGGTGGATGTATTCGATGGGGTTGTGGTGTTCAGGAACGAGACAGCCCCGGTTGAAAAGGTCGAAGGCAACAAGAAATAGCGTATTTTGCCGAATGGAGCGGATTTTGTTCGGGAAAGCCTGAACTTTGGCGCTTGGAATATGTTATAAGTCTAATATGAAAGCAAAAGAAACGGTAGAGATCATTCCGACCAAGGAAGTTTTTGTTGGCGATCCCAAGGCCCCGGTCACCTTAATGCAGTATGGGGATTATGAGAGCGAGGCCTGTGCAAAGGCCAATGAGGTGGTCGAGAAGCTGTTGAAGCAGTTTGAAGGCAAATTGCGCTTCAATTTCCGGCATTTTCCGTTGACGAAGATCCATCAGCACGCCATGAAGGCGGCTGAGGCGTCGTTGGGCGCCGCGCAGGAAGGGAAGTTCTGGGAAATGCATACGATGTTGTTCGCTCACCGGCGGCGTCTTGGCGCGATCAGTTTACGTGAATATGCCAAAGACTGCGGAGTTGTCAATAAAAAGTTCCTGGAGGACCTGGTCAATTCGACGTATGGCTGGCAGGTCAAGAGTGATCTGATGGAAGGACTCGATAAGGGCGTGCGGGACGTTCCGGCGTTCTTTATCAATGGGGAATTGTTTACCGGCAAACCAACGTTCGAGAATTTGCGGAAGGGGATCGAGGCGGCTCTCCGGGCGCACAAGAGGAAAAAGAAGCCGGCGACCAAGGCGAGGGCGTAGATTCCGGGCCCTAGCGGAGGAGTGGAGCGTAGGGACGATGCGGGCGACCAGACGGGTTGATGATCCGCTTTACCACAAAAATATTGCAGTTTGGAGCGATGGGGGAGAAAACCGGCTGGTCCTATATCCGGATCAGCGCAACCCAGGCGGCTAAACTAATGCCCGGCAACAAGAAATCCTTTCGGGTCAAGGGGCGACTGGACGATCTCCCGATCGAAAAAATGGCATTGCTTCCGATGGGTGAAGGGGACTTTATCATGGCGTTAAAGGCGAGCATCCGCAAGGCCATCCGAAAACAAAAAGGGGATTCGCTGCGGGTCGAGCTGGAAGTCGACAAGGCGGTTATCAAGCCGCCAATGGAATTGATGGAATGTCTTGCCGACGAACCGGCGGCCCTGGCCTACTTTTCCGGTCTTCCCAAATCACATCAGAATTATTTCGGGACTTGGGTCCGGGCGGCTAAAACCGAGGGCACCCGGGCGACCCGGATCGCCTGTGTTGTAAACGCGATGGCAAAAAAAATGAATTTTGGCGAGATGTTGCGGGCGCGGACGGAAGACCGTGGCGGCCGCCTTCGCTAAAGCTCCGACGGGCAAGTCGGCGGGCAAGTCGGCGGTTTGTTTCCAAAATGATACTGATTTCCCATTTTGAAAGTTCACGCAGGGGTCGATAAGAGGCGGGCGGAAAGCTTGTTCGCGTTAGAACCCTTGCGGGTCGTGGATTACGGGGCCGGAAGGGGAGCGAACCGGCTATAGGTACGGTTTTTGCGCAATCGCGGCATCTATGGACCGAAGTCATTTTAGTAAAGTCACATCCGCAGGTCTTCTCATTACATTAGGAATCATTTTTGGCGATATCGGAACTTCTCCGCTCTACACCTTTCAAACCATTTTGACGGAAGGAGCTAAGGTCTCCCGGGAGTTGGTGTTCGGGGCCATTTCGTGTGTTTTCTGGACACTGACGTTACAGACGACCTTCAAGTATGTTTTTATTACGCTGAAGGCCGACAACCGCGGGGAAGGCGGCGTGTTCTCGCTGTATGCGCTGGTGCGCCGGTATGGCAAGGTGCTGGTCTATCCCGCAATCATCGGGGCCGGAACGTTGCTGGCCGACGGGATCATAACGCCGCCGATTTCGGTCACCTCGGCCATTGAAGGATTAGGCGCCGTTCATGGAATGGAAAATGTCATTGTGCCCGGAAATGCGCTGGTCGTGGAAATTGTCATGGTGATTCTGTTGCTGCTGTTTGTTTTTCAGCGATTCGGGACCAAGGTAGTCGGCGGTTCTTTTGGTCCGATCATGTTCATCTGGTTTTCGATGCTCGGCATATTGGGTTTGAATCAGATCATCCATTACCCCGAGATCTTTCGCGCCCTGAGCCCGCATTACGGTCTTCAACTCCTTTTCAGGCATCCGAAGGGTTTTTGGCTGCTCGGGGCTGTATTCCTGTGCACCACCGGTGCGGAGGCGCTTTACTCGGACCTCGGCCACTGCGGCCGCCGGAATATCCAGGTCAGCTGGATATTTGTGAAGACCGCCCTGCTACTGAGCTACCTGGGTCAGGGCGCCTGGGTATTGCTACAGCACAAGGACAATCTGGGCGGGGTAAATCCCTTCTTTGCGATCGTGCCGCACTGGTTCCTTATCCCGAGTGTTTTTATCGCCATGGCGGCGTCCATCATCGCCAGCCAGGCGCTGATCAGCGGCAGTTTTACGCTGATCAACGAAGCGATCAGTCTCAACTTCTGGCCGAAAGTTACGGTGAAGTTCCCGACGGATGTGCGCGGACAAATCTATATTCCCAGCATCAACTGGATCCTTTGCACCGGCTGTTTCCTTGTTGTCCTCTATTTCCGGACATCGGGGGCGATGACGGCGGCGTATGGGTTCTCGATCACGGTGGCCATGCTGATGACCACGATCCTCATGTACAATTTCCTGCGGTATGTGAAGCATTATCCGTTTTGGCTTGTCGGCGCGATCGTCACGGTCTTTGTGGCGGTGGAGACCGGATTTTTTGTCGCGAACGCGGTCAAACTTGCCAAACGCTTGTTCTTCCTCGTCTTCGAGGTCGGGTTGATCTTTACGATGTACATCTGGTACAATGCCAGAAAGATCAATAACCGGTTCCTTAACTTTATCGATCTGAACGAACATATCCCGCTGCTGGAGAATCTCAGCAAAGATGAAAGCATTCCGAAATTTACCTCGCATCTGATCTATCTCACAAAGGCGAACCGGCCTGCGCAGATCGAGGAAAAGATCCTGTATTCCATTTTCAGCCACAATCCTAAACGGGCGGACGTATATTGGTTCGTCCATATCGAGCGGACCGATGAACCCTACACGATGGAATATGGAGTAGAGGAGCTTATGAATGACAAGGTGATCCGGGTGGAGTTCCGGCTCGGCTTCCGGGTCCAGCAGCGCGTAGGGATGATGTTCCGTAAGGTGGTCACGGAAATGATCTGCAATAAGGAGCTGGATGTGGTGAGCCGTTTCCCTTCGTTAAAGAAGCACAATATCGCGGAGGACTTCCGGTTCGTGATCCTTGAGAAATTCCTCTCCTACGATAATGAGTTCTCCGTCCGGGACGGCTTTATCCTGAATGCGTATTTCAATCTTAAAAAGCTGGCATTGGCCGAAGAGAAGGCATTCGGCCTGGACAGCAGCGAAACGCTGGTGGAAAAACTACCGTTGGTGGTCGCGCCGGCGACAAAAATGCAGTTGCACCGGGCATATTACCGGATCCATCACTAAAATTATAATCAGAGTGCCCGAACAGTTTCGCGGATTCCTTGTTCGTAGGACGTGGGCTGGAATGAATATGCCTTTTCGAACTTGGCGGAGTCGAACAGATATTCAGATTCGTATTGATAGAGCATCTCATACAATTCGGCGGTAGTCCTGTCGAATATACCCCCTAACCTGATCATCCATTTCGACAATACCGTATAGTCCCCGGCTTTATGAAGCTCGGCGGCGGCTCTTGTAATGAAGGCCTCTCCGGTCAGCGGCGAGGCGGCCGTAGGTAAATGCCAGACCTGGTTCCACGCATTGTCGTCGGTGGCGAGAATTGCAAGCGCCCTGGCGGCATCCGGGATATAGGTAAATGAATGAGGCACATGGGCGTTCACCAGCCACTGCGCCCGCCGGCCCTTCAGAAGTCGTTGAAAGACGAGGAAGCTTGGCAGGCTGGTCTTTTCAGCACCGGGCCCGTAGAAATCCGCGGAGCGGGCGATGATTGCAGTTATATTGCCCTTCCGGACCTCGCTCATCAACTGGGTGGCAATGCGGGCGCGCAGATCGCCTTTGCGGCTGGAAGGGTTATATAGCGTTTCTTCTGTCATCGGGCCAACCGTTTTGCCATACATATACACGTTATCAAAGAATATTAGCTTTGCACCGGTCTGACGACAGGCCGTGATAATATTATCGATGATCCGGGGCCATTGTTGTCGCCAGATCGTAAAATTATAGGGCAGGCCTATGCAGCAGAAGACGACGGCGGAGTCGCGGATAGCGTCAAGGGTCTGGACCGGATCGGTAATATCGGCGGGCCGGACAACCGCGCCGCTGATTGGAACGGGGTTACGGGATACCAGCCGAACAGGCAGGTGTCGGTCAATCAGTTCGTGGGCAAGCGAATTGGCGGTGGCGCCATTGGCTCCCAGGATGGTATGGGTGGAGGCTGGCATTGGTTGAAATATTGGCCGCAAAGATAGGGGAAAGCCCAAGAATTTGATTAAACGTTTGTTTAATTCAAACGTTTGTTTAACTTTGTGCCCTTATTTAAGGCCGGGGTGGCCGGTTGTTTGGCAAATTTTGAATTTTGGGGATGATCCTGTTGGTGGCAAATGTTGATTCTTCTATCTAATCTATAGCACCATGTGCAAGAAATTATGTGTCATAGGCTGTATCACGATTGGGCTTAGTACCGCATTTTTTTCAGCTGACGCACAGAAAGCCTCCGATACGCTGCCGGCGGTGGCGACGGTGGACGCTTGTGTTCAGTTTGCGTTGCAGCATTATCCGATGGTGCAGCAGGCTCAGCTGGATGAACAGATAACCGACAGGCAGATCAAAAGCCGGTTGGCGGCGTGGTATCCGCAGATCGGGTTGAATGCAAGCTATCAAAACAACTTTCAGTTGCCGGCGGTATTGTTCAATGGCGGTGTTGCCTACAGCGGCACGTATAATACGTCATCGGTTGCATTTGGGCTCAGCCAGACGTTGTTCAACCGGGATGTGCTGCTGGCCAGCCAGACAAAGCGTGATGTAATGACCCAGATCCACCAGTTTACGGTAGCCGACAAGATCGATGTAACGGTGAATGTCAGCAAGGCATTTTATGACGTCTTGCTCACGGAAGAAGACATCAAGGTGTTGGATGACGATATCGTCCGGCTGGAACGCAATCTGAAAGATACCTATAATCAATACCAGGGGGGGCTGGTGGATAAAACGGATTACAAGCGGGCCACTATTTCGCTGAACAATAGCAAGGCGCAGCGAAAGACCGACCAGGAAACGTTAAAAGCGAAATATGCGGTGCTGATCCAGCTGATGGGATATACCGGTAAAGACTCCCTTCACCTCGCGTATGACAGCGCCGTTATGGAACAGCAGGTAGCACTGGATACCAGCGCGGTACCGGATTACAATCAACGGATCGAGTTCCAGCAGCTGATGACCCAAAAGCGGCTGCAGCAGGCAGAGGTGAAGTATCAGCGGTGGGCGTTCATTCCTTCGGTTAGTGCGGGTGCGGGGTATAGCCTCAACTATCTCAACCCGGAATTCGGAAAACTATACACGAATAATTTTCCCACTTCCTACGCGGGGCTAACGGTGAGCGTTCCGATCTTTCAGGGGACCCAGCGGACCCAAAACATCCGGATCGCCGAGCTGCAACTGACACGGATCGACTGGGATGTGGTCAATCTGCAAAGCCAGATCAACGCGCAGTATGCGCAGGCGATCGCCGTCTATAAGAGTAATCTCAACAACTACTACGTCCAGCGGGATAATCTCAACCTGGCGCGAGAAGTGTTCAATACGATCGAGCTGCAATACCGTTCCGGTATCAAGGCCTATCTGGACCTGATCACCTCGGAAACGGACCTGCGAACCGCACAGGTAAATTACAGCGATGCGCTTTACCAGGTGCTAAGCAGCAAACTGGATGTGGAGAAGGCGTTAGGCTCAATTAAGTTTCAATAATGGATAAATCACCTTTTTATATGAGAAATACCTTAACCGGGCGTAGCCTGGTTTACCATTTCCGGACGGCGGGACGGAGCGTGTCGAAATCCAATGCTTGGATCGGTCTTTTATCGTTAACCGCGGCCCTCGGGCTGTCATCCTGCGACAGCAAGCCAACCGGGCCTGCGGCTTCTCCGCCTGTGGCGGTCAATGTTTACACCGTGCAGCCGGGCAACGCCACTTACTTCGAGAGTTATCCCGGAACGGCGACGCCGTTGAACCAGGTGGACATCAAGCCACAGGTTTCCGGCAATATCATCGGTATCTATTTTAAGGATGGTCAACAGGTCAGAAAGGGACAGAAGTTGTACGAGATCGATCAACAGCAATATAAGGCAGCCGTAGAACAGGCGCAGGCCAATGTGCTTGTCGCCAGGGCCAATCTGGCGAAATCCCAGCAGGATGCGGACAGGTACCTGGAGTTGAGCAAACAGGACGCCATTGCGAAGCAGACATTGGACCACCAGCTGGCAGACCTGGATGCCGCCAAACAGCAATTGCGGGCGGCGCTGGCAAATGTGGCCAGTGTCGAGACCAACCTGAAATACACGGAAATCTATGCCCCATTCGATGGGACGATCGGCATTTCCCAGGTCAAGGTCGGAACCGCAGTATATCCACAGACGCTGTTGAATTCGGTTTCCACGGATGATCCGATGGCTGTGGATATTTCCATCAACCAGTCGGAGATCCCCCAGTTCAACCGGTATTTCCAAAAAGGAACGAAGGGAAAGGATTCGACCTTTACGGCGGTGTTGCCCGACGGGTCCGTGTATGCTAAGCCGGGAGAACTTTATCTGCTCGACCGGTCGATCGATCC
This sequence comes from Puia sp., assembly GCA_035501395.1. GTDB lineage: Bacteria > Bacteroidota > Bacteroidia > Chitinophagales > Chitinophagaceae > Puia. The sequence goes on along the minus strand of DATJWK010000186.1, from coordinate 22,843 downwards.
GACGACGGGAACGTTAAAGGCCAGGATCATCTTTCCGAATCCGAATAACGACCTGAGGGCGGGGCTAACGACCAATATCCGGGTCCGCCATGCATCCGGTGACAGTACCCTGCTGATCCCCTACAAGTCGGTTGTGGAGGCGCTGGGAGAGTTCTTTGTCTTTGTCGTTCAGGACAGCGTGGCCCGGCAGAAGAAGGTCTTGCTTGGAACACGGATAGGCCCCAATATCGTGGTCAGAAGCGGGTTGAGCCAGGGCGAGCAGGTAGTCACCGATGGCGTGCAAAAGCTTAGGGATAGCTCGGTCGTACGGATGGCGCCGCCAAAGCCGGCGCCGGATGGAGCAAGCAAATAGGGGCGGGGTGGAGCAAGCAAACAGGAGCATGAACAAAAAATCAATGTTGAGATGAAGTCTTCCAATATATTTCTCAGAAGGCCGGTGACGGCTATCGTGATCTCCCTTGTGATCCTGCTGGTAGGTACGTTGGCGATCCTGAATATGCCGGTCAGCCAGTATCCGGACATCACGCCGCCGACGGTCCAGATCACGAGCAATTTTGTCGGTGCTGACGCGCAAACGGTAGAGCAAACGACGACGACCGCTATCGAAACACAGGTGAACGGAGTGCCCGGTATTGCGTATATGCAAAGCAACAGTGCGAACAATGGCATCTCGCAGATCACCGCTACGCTGAATATCGGGTCCGACCCGAATATCGTCGCGCTGGATATTCAAAACCGGGTAGGAATCGCTACACCGACCCTTCCCCAGCAGGTGCAGAAGCTCGGGGTCACCACGCTGAAGCGCAACCCGGCCATTCTGATGCTGGTGGCGGTTTACTCGCCGCACGGTACCCATAGTATACCCTTTATGGACAACTATGCGAACATCTACCTCCGGGATATCCTGTTGCGGACACCGGGCGTAGGCGATGTGTTCAGCCGCGCGGACAATTTTGCGATGCGGGTGTGGCTCAAGACGGATAAGCTGGCGCAACTCGGGCTGACCGCCAATGACGTGCAAAACGCCATCAACGAGCAAAACCTGCAGATCGCTGCGGGTTCAACCTCTGCGCCGCCCCAGCCGAATGTCACGGCCTTCGAGTTTGTCGTATTTACCAACAGCCGGTTGACGACGGAGGAGCAGTTTGGCAATATTGTGATCCGCAGTAACCCCCAGCAGAATTCGATCGTTTATCTGAAGGATGTCGCCCGGGTCCAGTTGGGTAAGGTCAGCTATGCCGCCAACTCCTTTGTCGACGGTCAGCGGTCTTCTTACCTTCTGGTATATCAGGCGCCCGGAAGCAATGCCATTGCGACGGCCGACGGGGTCTATAAGGCGCTTGCGGATGCCAAGAAATATTTTCCGGCCGACATCGATTATAAGGTTCCGTTCGAATCCGTCTCGGTTGTCAAGGTTTCGATCGCCGATGTGGTGCAAACCCTGTTGATCGCGCTGGGGCTGGTGACGCTGGTGGTCTTCCTTTTTCTCCAGAACTGGCGGTCTACGCTAATTCCGGTGCTCGCGATCCCGGTGTCGATCGTGGGCACCTTCATCTTCTTCATCCCGCTGGGCTTCACCATCAATACGCTGACGATGTTCGGGTTTGTGCTGGCGATCGGGATCGTGGTGGATGACGCCATCGTCGTGGTAGAGGCGGTGCAGCATTATATCGATTCCGAGCATTTGTCGCCGAAGGAAGCGACGGCCCGGGCCATCGCCGATATCTCCGGGCCGGTCATCGCGATTGCGCTGATCCTGGCGTCGGTGTTCGTCCCGGTTGGTTTTATTCCCGGGATCGTAGGCCGGCTTTATCAGCAATTTGCGATAACGATCGCCATCTCCGTATTGATTTCGGCGTTTGTCGCGTTGTCGCTCACGCCGGCTTTATGTATGCTTCTGCTCAAGGAGCATCGGATCGACAAGAATTCCCGGGGGCTGAATTGGGCGTTCTTTCATTTCAATAACTGGTTTGAGCGGGTTACGCATCACTATACGAATGGGGTACGGGGTTGGATAAAGGGTGCGCCGTTCGTCGTTATCCTCCTGATCTGTATCGGGGTCTCGGATGTCTTTCTATTCAAGGTAAAGCCAACCGGCTTTATTCCCCAGGAGGATGAAGGCCGGGTCTATGTATCTTTTGAGATCCCGGAGGCCGGGTCTACCACCAGGGCCATTACGGTGCTGGACAGCATCCAACATATGGCCCAGACCACTCCCGGGGTCCTTCACACGGCAGCACTTGGCGGCTTGAACATCCTGACATTTGGCATCAAGTCCAATGCCGGCAGTGTCTTTATTCAGTTCAAGCCCTGGGACGAGCGAAAAAAGAAATCGGAGCAGCTGCTGGGGGTCATTGCGGAGCTTCAAAGAAGGTTTGCGTCCATCAAGGGGGCGCGAATCGTAGTCATTCCGCCGCCGGCTATACCCGGTTTGGGTAACGCGGGCGGATTTAGTATCCAGATCGAACAGCGGCAGTCCAATGACGACATCAAGACCTTTGAGCGGGTCGTCAACCAGTTTGTCGCGGAGGCGAACCGGCAGCCGGAGATCGGGAATGCGTTCACGTTTTTCAGTGCGCACACGCCGGGATACCAGGTGGATGTGGATCGTGACAAGGCCAAAAAGCTCGGGCTGAACCTTTCCGACGTATATAACACCATGCAGATGTATATGGGAAGCACCTATATCAACCAGCTGACCATATACGGGCGGAATTTCTATGTGGTGGCGCAGGCCGATACTGCCTTCCGTGCGGATGTCCATGCCTTTTCCAACTACTATGTAAAGAACATCAACGGCGAAATGATCCCGTTGAGCACCGTGGTGTCCTACCGGTTAACGGAGAGCGCACCGCTGATTTCGCATTTCAACATTTACCGTAGTGCGGAGATTGATGGAGGCGCCAAACCCGGATTTAGCAGCGGCCAGGCTATTCAGGCGCTGGAGCGCGTCGCAGCCAAAGTATTACCGGAAGGCTACGGGTATGACTGGTCGGGTTTGAGTTTGCAGGAGATCAAGTCGGGCAATAGCGCGGTATATATTTTTGCGCTTTCCGTCGTTTTTGTTTTCCTGTTCCTTGCCGCCCTGTATGAAAGCTGGTCGGTGCCTTTTTCGGTGCTGCTGGCGGTGCCCGTCGGAGTTCTCGGCGCCATTCTGGCGTTATGGTTCAATTCGAGACTGACCAATAACGTTTACGCACAGATCGGGTTGATTACCCTGATCGGGTTGTCGGCAAAAAATGCGATCCTGATCGTTGAATTTGCCAAGGAGCGGGTTGACCGGGGGATGGAGGTGATCCAGGCGACGCTGGATGCGGTCAAATTGAGGTTACGTCCTATTCTGATGACGTCCATCGCCTTCCTTTTAGGCGTTTTGCCGCTGGCGTTGGCGTCGGGCGCCGCGGCGGTCGCGCGGAATACTATCGGCTGGACGGTGCTTGGCGGGATGTTTGCCGCGACGAGCCTGGCCATTTTTATTGTTCCGGTGCTATTCGTCGTCATTACCCGGTTGAGTTATGGCAAAAAGAAGCTGGATCAGTTAAAGAACCAGGATAAAGAATTTAAGCTGGCGGAATAATCGGGCTGTCGCCGGCGGAGTGCGTTTGACCCGCGGCCGGCGGCTATTCAGTCCGCGCTTGACGGCGCGGACTTTTTCATGTCCGGGGATTTAGAAAATTCTCTACCTTGAGGGGGAAATTATCCCATGGATCCGCTTGACGTGATAAAAAACCTTAAAAGCCTATTCCGTGATGTAAACAAGCGGGAAATAAAGTATTCGGAAGTCTGGCTTTCGCCCGTGGAATTTGATAGTGGGGAAAGGTCGGCCCGCCACTTTGTCCTCAATGTGCTGGTCAATCACAAATTAGGGGAAGAGGACGACGAAATGACCCCATTGATCAACTTGCTAAAGGATCGGGAAGAATACAGACATATTTGGCGGTTGTACATATTCGATCCGGAGGATGAATTGCACTGCCTGGACGACGAGATATTGATTTATGGCTAATTACTTACTTTGAGCCTTGGACTTACTTTGGTTTTGCACGGTTTCCTTTCTCGTATTAGGCGCGCTCGGCGTTGTCATCGAGCATCTGCGGCTGCGCAACAGCATAAAAAATAGTGTCATTTTGGTGATCGGGGTTTTGATGCTGCTTAGTATTGCCGGTGGCCTGGCGGCGATCTGGCTTATCTAAATCAGCGATTTTAACCGGGATCAGCTTTTTTATCGGGGTGGGGGAGAGGGTTCCGGCGGCCTTGTTTCCAGTGATGGGGGTGGGGTATTTTTGGGTGTCCTGTCGCCTGCAGCCGGGCATTTTTCCCGGCTAAAAGCATTGGCTTTTTGGCCTTCGGGTGTCCGTTCCGCTCTCGAATCCTGTACTAATTTGTATGGCTGTATGTATTTTTGAATAATGCGATAGTTACTAGTATATTACGTGAAGGTAACTCAATTTAAATGTAAAAAATTTTCGATCGGGTTTGGATAGCGGGAACGGAATTTGGCCGGTAATTTCAAGCCGTGCGAGGTAATTAGTAATATGAAAGAGTTAATAATTGATATTCAATATTTTCCATCAGTTATTTTATATGAAAATTTATATAAATTTTCGAATATTGTTTTTGATCAATACGAATCCTATCAAAAGATGGGTTTTCGCAATCGTTGTCAGCTTGCGGGAGCGGAGGGAGTGGTGGAGTTAAGCGTGCCGTTGATAAAAGGGCGGGCACAGAAGACCCTCGTCCGGGATGTAAGGATCTCGAACCGGCAGCCATGGGCTTCGCAACATTGGAAAACGATCGTTTCCTGCTATAGCCGGTCCCCTTGGTTCGATCATTACCGCGACGACCTGGCGGGATTGTATCAGTGCCGGTTTGACTTTTTGGTGGATTGGGACCTGGCTTGTTTTGACTGGTCCGTACGAGTTTTGGGGCTAAAGGTGGGAGTGAAGCTGACGGAAGGTTGGCGGCCGGAGTATCCGCCCAATGAAGCATTGGACTGGCGTGGAAAATTGAAGCCGGCCGGTCGGGAACTCGGGTTTGGAGTGGGCGGAAATGAGCCAATTCGCTACCGGCAGGTCTTTGAGGAGAGGACCGGATTTCTCCAAAATCTATCGATCCTCGACCTCCTGTTTTGCGAGGGGAGGCAGGCGATGGGTTATCTGCGAGGATGAGATAGCGGGCCGCGGGTAGATATCGACGGTCGCGAAGACGGATTGGAAAGGGAAAGGCAATTAGATATAAACGACCACGCGAACATGGGTGGTTTTTTCCAGTTTATGCTGCCAGGTGGTGATTTTCTGGAGGTATTCCAGTTCGATCTTCTTTTTCTCGGCTTTTATCCGGCGACGTAAATCAACGGACTCCGCCGCCTTTGGCTGGAGGGCCGCCAGGGCTTTCAGGCGCTTTGCGGTTTGCTCCTGGAGTTTGCTGATTGCCGCCAGCACCTCCCGTTGCGACGACAACTGGAGGTACAGGAGCTGTTCTTCCGGCCGCGAACTATCCCCCAGTGTGTATTGAAAAGAGAAACTGGTATTGGGAACGATCGGAGCACCCTGCTGGAGGTTAATCGATGGGCCGGAGATGGCTGAGGGCGTATTTAGCGTAAAGTCGCGTTCGCCCGTCCCCGGAATGTTGCCGCCGTCGCTCACCTCATCCGCGGAAGCTACCATCAATGCAGCGTCATCATCTGCGGAACCCGGGGCGTTACCTGTAGTGTTTACAAAAACATTCTCTGCCTCTGGAACATAGTTGTCACCGGATCCCGCTATATCGGGTTGATGGTTCACGGGGCGCCGGCGCTTCGCCTGCGTTCCGGCGTGTGCCACCCGACCGGGCGGCGCCGTGGAATGGATGGATTCGTTAAACGCGATTTCGGATAAAGGGGCCGGGGAAGCTGCCCGCAAGGCGACTTTCGCAACAGCCGGTGCGTGCCGTAGCCGGGCCGGCACCAGGGGGCGATACAGGGCGATGCCGGTGATCATTATCGTGACCAGGAGCAGCAGGAGCGAGCGCATCCCGGGACGGCTTCGGTTTCCCTCCTGTTGCAGGAGTATTCTCCTGGCGCGCTCCAGCAATAATTTGTCGCTGCTGCCGGTAGCTGCAACCGCCAATTGGCGGATGGGTTGATGGTAAGCAGCGAGTGACAGAAGGGCGGAAACGTAGGCGTGCGGGTCATATTTGAATTGGAGCACCAGGTCGTCGCAACAATGTTCACGCTCCTTTTTCAATTGACGGATAAGCAAACGCGAAAATGGGTTAAAAAAGAAAAGCCCTTCCAAAACGGTAACAACCAGATGAAGCAAATAGTCTTTTCGCCGGATATGCCCAAGCTCGTGGATCAGTATGGCCTCGACCTGCTTTGTGGTGAGCTGGCTCATCATCGCGACCGGCAATAAGATCACGGGTTTCAGGAAACCCAGGGTTAGCGGCACGTCGATCAGGGAAGAGAGCCAGACTCGAACCGGCTTGCGGATCCCGAGCTGGAGTGCGGTCGCAGTGACAAATACCCGAAACTGCGCGGGCATAGTCGAACGACCGTTTCGGGTGAGCTTCCGGGTATGGCGGTAATGACCGGAGCAGCGGACAAGCAACCCGACCAGTGCCAACAGGTAAAGCGACGAACCATAAGACAACGCCATATCCATAAAGGTGCGGCTGGTATGCCACCACCAGCCGGGAGCAGACTGGGGCGGGGAGAGAAAAGGAAGCCAGGGGCCGTTGCCGCCGTCGGGGAAAAGCAGGACGGTAAAAAAGGTAATACCCGTCCAGATGGTGCCAAGACCGATTGACAATAAAGCCAAACCATGCCGAACGCGGGCAGCGACGTCATAAAAAATGGCCATCAGCAAGGTATACAGCAACCATATCGCAGCCATTTGCCACAGGCTGTCGAAGAGTGCCCAGCCAAGCGCCTTTAGTAAAGGGGAGTGGGTCAAAACCTGCATGCCTATTGTTGTTTCAGGTTATTCAATAGCTGCTGGATCTCTTCCAATTCAGCCGGCGACGCCTTGTGGTGTCCCAGAGCCTGTATGACCAACTCCATAGGGGAACCTCCGAATACAGTATTGATCATTTTACCCAGCAAATGCTTCTGCGTCTTTTCTTTACTGACCGAAGCCTGGTAGATATGGATCTTGGAAGAGTCGTCACGTTTTACCAAACCCTTCTCATTCATGATTTGCATGAGCTTGAGCGTGGTGGTGTACCCTGCCTCTTTAGACTTCAGCAATTCTTCGTGAACTTCTCTTACGCTGGCGCGGTTCTTTATCCAGAGGACCTGGAGTATCTCCAGTTCACTCTCCGTTGGTTTGATGGACCTTGTCGACATAGACAACTATTTGACTTACAATTTACGACAATATTCGTAATTCAATGTTAAAGCGGGGTAAAATTTGAAGAGCGGGAGGAGGATGTTAAAGAAGGGTAAAAAAAAGCCCCGATGTGGAAACACCGGGACTTTGGTATTTGGATCTGATTAGTGTATTAGTTGGGCCGTAAAGATATGCATTCACCCGAAATACGTAAAAAAAAAGTAGTTTTTTTTTAGCGCAAGGTCACCGCGGATGTTTTAGCCACCGGCGCGTGGGGCATGACGATCGTTTTCTGCGGGTGGGGGAGACGGGATGCCGTAGCGTCCGCTGTATAGATCGACGCCAGCGTTGGGGCGATCACCAGCGAAACGATCGACATCAGTTTGATCAGGATATTCATCGAAGGGCCCGAGGTGTCCTTAAAAGGGTCGCCGACGGTATCACCGGTGACCGAAGCCTTGTGGGGTTCCGATTTCTTGTAGTAGATCTGGCCGTTTATCTCGACCCCCTTTTCAAATGATTTTTTGGCGTTATCCCAGGCGCCACCGGCGTTGTTCTGGAAAATCCCCATTAATACGCCGCAAACCGTGGCACCGGCGAGGAAACCGCCCAGTGCCTCCGGACCAAGACCAAAACCGATAAGCAAGGGAAATAACAGCGCCATGGCTCCCGGCAGGATCATCTTCCTGATCGAGGCCTGGGTGGAAATGGCGACACATTTTTCATACTCCGGTTTTCCCGTACCCTCCATAATACCGGGGATCGTCCGGAACTGACGCCGAACTTCCTCCACCATCGCCATTGCGGCCTGACCGACGGCCTGGATCGCCAGGGATGAAAAGACAAACGGGACCATGCCACCAACGAAAAGGCTGGCCAAAACTTTTGCTTTATAGATGTCGATCCCCTGGATGCCCGCAACGCCGACAAAAGCGGCAAAAAGTGCAAGCGCGGTGAGGGCGGCGGAAGCGATCGCAAAACCTTTCCCGGTGGCAGCAGTGGTGTTGCCCACGGCGTCGAGGATATCGGTCCGTTCGCGAACTTCCTTCGGAAGTTCGCTCATTTCGGCGATACCGCCGGCATTGTCGGCAATCGGGCCGAATGCGTCGATGGCCAGTTGCATTGCGGTGGTAGCCATCATCCCGGCTGCCGCGATCGAAACCCCATAAAGGCCGGCACAGGCAAACGAGCCCCAGATACCGCCGGCCAGCACGAGGATCGGCAGGAAAGTAGATTGCATCCCTATGGCGAGACCGCCGATGACATTGGTGGCATGACCGGTGCCGGATTGACGAATGATGCTCAGGACCGGGCCGCGTCCCATTGCAGTATAGTGTTCCGTGATAAGACTCATTAGCGTGCCCACCAGCAACCCTACGCCGATAGCGCCGAGAACCCCCCATTTGGAGAACTCATCGCCCCGGAGGACCATGGTGTCGGGCAGGAAAAAAGCTACGAGGCCGATGCAGGCAAGGGCCGTCAGCACGATCGAACCCCAGTTACCCATATTCAGTGCTTTCTGCACCACGCTGGTGTTAAGACCGGCTGTCTCGCCGATGCGGACAAAAAAGGTACCGACAATGGAAAACAAGATGCCTACGCCGGCGATAAACATTGGGAGAAGGATCGGCGCAAGTCCGCCAAAGGCATCATCCGATTGGGTCTCGCGGCCAAGGACCATAGTTGCCAGAACAGTCGCCACATAACTGCCGAAAAGGTCCGCTCCCATTCCCGCTACATCTCCTACGTTGTCACCCACATTGTCGGCGATCGTGGCGGGGTTCCTGGGATCGTCTTCCGGGATGCCGGCCTCTACCTTACCAACAAGGTCCGCACCGACGTCGGCGGCCTTGGTGTAGATGCCGCCGCCTACCCGGGCAAAAAGCGCGATCGATTCAGCACCGAGGGAGAAACCCGTCAGGACCTCGATCGTCCGTTGCATTTCTTCGGAGTCGACGGCTGCCCCCGGGGCAAAGATGGCCCTCAGGAGGATAAAAAGACCTCCCAGACCCAGAACAGCCAGACCGGCGACACCAAGGCCCATAACGGAACCGCCCGTGAACGAGACTTTGAGCGCTTTGCTCAGGCTTGTCCGGGCTGCCTGCGCCGTGCGAACATTGGCCTTTGTCGCGCTGCGCATTCCAATATATCCGGCCAGCGCACTGAGAATCGCGCCGCACACAAAAGAGACCGCGATCGCCCAATGGGATTGGGGGTTGCTATGGCCCATGACGGCCAGCAGAATAGCGGCCAGGATCACAAAGTAGGAAAGTATCTTCCATTCGGCCTTTAAGAAGGCCATAGCGCCCTCGGCGATGTACCGGCTGATTTCTTGCATCCGCTCATTTCCCGCGTCCTGACGGGAAACCCATGAAAACTTAACAAATGTGTACAGGAGGCCTATAACCCCCATCACGGGAACTAGATAAATCAATTTGTCCATAAGTTGTCAATCTTAAGAAAATCGCCCCGGCAACCATTGATCGCAGATGGCCCGAGGGACGGCAAATTTAGGGGAAAAGAGTAAGCCTTGGATATTATTGGACATATATATAAAAAACTGGCTTTAGATTTGACAATGAAGGGCCAGCGCAGGTCGGAGAAAAAGAAACCCCTCCGCGTGGGAGGGGTTTGAAGGCCTTAGGGGTTTAAAAAGGGAGTTGTTTAGGGGTCAAGAACCTGGGTTCAAGGGTAAAGCACCAACGAGGTGACGAATTCCATGCCACGCTTTGAATCGATTGACTGTCATATCTTTTGTTCAAAATGCAAGACCTGGTCTTTTTCCCAATTCCGGAAGTGTTGTCCCGAATTGGAAAGCAACCGGGACGAAAATCTTACCGTCTTGACTAATGCTAAGCGATCCGATGACTGTCAAAAAGCTGTTTGTTGTACTATGGGTCCTGGTGCTCGCGACCGCCAGTTCGCGTGTCCGTGCGCAGTCCTGCAGCGTGTTGGGGCAAACGCCGGCCACGGCGTTCCCGGTATGCGGCAGCAATGTATTCGTTCAGGACAGCGTCCCGGAATGTGACAACGGCTCACTTGTCGTGCCCAATTGCGCAGTCGGCCCCGGCCAACCCAGTTACTCCGCCCTAAACCCTTATTGGTACAAGTTCACCTGCTTTTCTTCCGGCACCCTGGGTCTGTTGATCAGCCCGAATAACGCGGGGGACGACTACGACTGGCAACTCTACGACGTCACCGGTCAGCCCCTCAATGCCATCTATACAAATGTCAGCCTCGTGATAGCTGCCGACTGGTCGGGAGTCACGGGAAATACCGGGACATCATCGACCGCCTCCAATCTGATAGAATGCGGATCAACCGCTACGTCTTCTCCGCCGCCGTTCAGCAAAATGCCAAATCTCATCCAGGGCCACAATTACTTATTACTGATCAGCCATTTTAGCGGGAGCGGGCAAAGCGGATATCAACTGTCCTTTGGCGGCGGAACGGCCAGTATTACCGATACGACACAACCTGCCGTCGCGAAAGTCAATGCGATTTGCCAGTCGCTTCTGGGCGTAACGCTAAACAAGAAAATGGCCTGCTCCAGCCTTACGGCAACCGGAAGTGAGTTTGCGATCACTCCCGCCATACCGGGCGTTCAGATTATCGGCGCCGTTACAAACACGTGCAACACGGGGTTCGATATGGATTCTATAACACTGACCCTTAGCGGAAATTTGCCAACCGGCATCTATTCGTTGGCGGTGCAGACCGGGTCGGACGGCAATACGTTGCTGGATATCTGCAGCACGCCGATACCGGTGGGCCAATCGGTGCAGTTTGCAGTATTGCCGCCCCAGCCCACCCCGGTTGCGGGGCTCGCGCCGCCGGGTTGTTCCCCGGACTTCGTGAAGGTCATTTTCAACGGCCCGACGCCGATCCGGTGTTCGAGCATCGCTGCCGACGGCTCTGATTTTTCCCTGGCTGGGAGCACCCCGGTGTCCGTTGTCGGCGCAAGCGCGATTTGTGATTCGCTCGGTATGACAGATACCGTGGTAGTGCAATTATCCGCGGCGATAAAAACGATGGGCAGCTATCAGCTTTCGCTTAAAACAGGGGATGACGGGAATACGCTTTTGAATTATTGCGGTATTAGCACAGCCGCGATCACCGTACCGTTCAATACGGCTGACACGGTTTCGGCGGCCGCCTATAACGTCAAGGTGCTATACGGTTGCACCCAGGATACGGTTATCTATTCCTATCCAACGATCGATGAAATCAACCAGTGGCAATGGCTGATGGATGGTACGAATCAAAGCCGCCTGCAGGATCCTCCCCGGCGGATATACGGAGCGAATGGAACGGAAACGGTTTCGTTGAGTGTATCAAACGGCGTATGTTCCGATTCGGCGAGCGGCGTGGTCACCCTGGACAATTTCTCCAAAACACAATTCGAAGCGCCAATGATCATTTGCCCGAAAGACTATGCGACGCTGATCAATAACAGCTCCGGGAATTGGATCATGACATGGAACTGGACTTTTGGCGACGGAACGACGAGCGATCAGAAGGATCCGGCGGATCACCTGTTCCCGCCTACGGGAGAAGAGACAAAGTATACCGTCGTGCTGGTGACGACCGATTCGATCGGGTGCACGGATACGGCAAAACAGGTCATAGACGTACTTAAGTCCTGTTATATCGCCGTTCCGGGCGCATTCACGCCAAACGGGGATGGCGTGAACGATTACCTATATCCACTGAATGCGTTAAAAGCGGAGAACCTTCAGTTCAGGGTTTACAATCGCTGGGGTCAGATGGTTTTCGAGACGACGGACTGGCTGAAACGATGGGACGGAACGATCGGCGGACATCCCGCGCCGGCCGGGGCATATGCGTGGACGTTGTCTTATGTGGATGGGGAGACGGGAAAGCGGATCGTTCAAAAGGGGACATCGATCCTGATCCGATAGGACAGTAAAAAAACGCCGCGGAGCGGGTTCGGGAACATCATGAAAAAACCGCCCCTGCTGAGGGGCGGTTAATTTTTGTAGAAGAACCTGAAATGTAAGCCTGAAAAACAAACAAAGACCTTTACTATTGATGGCCGTCAACGTGGGAAAGGCAATATCTTGAAGAAGTACGATCGGACATAGGTACGGCTAACCAGGTACGAAAGAAATGCCAATCTGTAAACTGTTGTATATCAATCAATAAAAGAGCCGGCCCTCGTATAGGGTCTCCCCGGATGGGAATTTTTTTCCGGTTGGCGGAAATAGGGGTTTTTCGACACAATTTATCCGTATTCGGGTGCGTTTTACCACATAGCGGATCGCAAATCCGTCATCCAATATCTTTTAAAAACAAACATTCATCCCTATGACCCCGTACACGAGGAACAACCAGAATTACCTGGCAGAGGAGTTTCAACGTTTTGAGACCTACCTGTTGCAGGAAAGCCGTATCGCCTTGTTGAAAATTCAAAGCTGGCAGTTTGCGATGAAGACGCCGGAAGTAGGCGCGCATTATCAGCAGGAAGCAACCGACATGGTCAAAAAATCGCTGTTGAGCTTTGTCCCGAACAGCTTCGTGCTGAGTGAAGAGGGATATTACTACAAGCCGATGTCGAATTGACATTTGGCAGGTCAAGATATGAGAACCGCGGCTGGCGCCGCGGTTTTTTTATATGCATTCGCGAAGTTCTTTCTCTGTGTAGGCCAGGCCGTATTGCCTGAGGACATCGTCAGGAACTCCCTTCCACTGGTTCGGCACGTTGCCCATGTACCCGATGTCTTTCACTCCGATCTCGGAGGTGTAAAAACCTGTCGCAGTGAGGTTGCGCATCAACGTGAAGAAGCTGATCCCCGGCGCCATTTCGGGTTTGTTGGTTTTTCTCAGCGGGTACGCGATCTCTTCGATCAGTTCGATTTGCTGCGGCCGGGCGCAAGCCGAAAATGATTTCCCGTAACGGTTCAGACACTGCATATCCAGCCAGCGCAATCCACCCCGCATCGGGATCTGATGTTCCGGAATATCTTTTACGATGAATTCGATAAACGCCGGGACTTTCGCATCGGAGGCGCTGCCGCTGACCTCGTCGCGAGGGATGATGATGTCACCAAGGATCGTGATCGTAGCCAGCTCTTCCGCGGTAAAAAATGTTTTTGCGCTGACCTCCTTCATGTGCTCCAATTCTTCTTTCATCCGGTTGTAACCGCTTGGATTGAGGTTGGCGTCTTTATGACTGGCGGTGCTGTCCGCAAGGGCGGCGCTGTCCGTGCCGTGCACCCCGGGATTTTTCTCCCCGGTGTTGCAAGCTTCTGCAAGGGCGCCGGCAGAGACGGTGCCGATAAGAAGGGTCTTGATGCTTTTTCTTCTGTCCATGTTTATGATAACTTCAAAATTTCCGGGTCAAATGTTGCGTTTCTTCATTTCATCGGCGATATATTCGCTTGTACGCATCGACAAGGCGAGTATGGTCCACGTGATATTCTTATCCGCCTGCGAAACAAAAGGGCCGCCGTCTACACAAAACAGGTTTTTCACTTCGTGCGCCTGACTCCATTTGTTCAAGGGCGCGGTGCGGGGGTCATTGCCCATGCGGACCGTTCCGGCTTCATGAATGATGTTGCCGGGTGCATGCAAGCCCCAGTTGTTGTGCGGTCCATCGTCGGCTCCCCAGATCTTCTGCGCTCCCATTGCCTCGAGGATCTCCTTGAATGTTTTCTTCATGTGCCTGGCCTGCTTTATCTCGTATTCCGAGTGGCTGGTATTGAACCGGAGTACCGGGATGCCATATTTGTCGACGATATCCGGATCGATCTCACAGTAATTCTCCTTCCGGGCAATCGCTTCCCCCCGGCCAGCCATGCCAACGTGGGCGCCGAAGAAATATCGATAATCCTCTTTCAGCGAGGCGCCATAACCGCCGCCTTCCTTCTTCTTCCCCCTGACATCAAAACTGCCGTTGAGATTTTGGATGTCCCAGCTGAAACCATACAAAGGCTGGCCGAAACCGCCGCCGAATTCGATATGATAGCCGCGGGGGAAATCCAGCTTTTTGTTATCCAGCCACCAGGGCGCATAGACGTGCATGCCACCGACGCCATCTTCGTTGTAGCGTTTCCGGTCGAAAAGCTCGGGGATGATGCCTCCCATATCGGCGCCGGTAGAGTCATGGAGATATTTTCCGACGGCTCCGCTGCCGTTGGCTAGTCCCTGGGGATATCGGGCCGATTTTGAATTGAGCAGTAGCCGCGCGCTTTCGCAGGCGCTGGCAGCCAGCACCACTGTCCTGCCGGAGACCTGGTATTCCTGGTTATCGTCCTTATTGACATATGACACGCCGGTGGCGAGGCCTTCTTTATCCGTCAGCACCTCGCGGGCCATCGCATTGGTGACGAGGTCGAGGTTGCCGGTCTTCAGCGCCGGGATCACGAGGCAGGAAGAGGACGAAAAGTCGGCATATACCTTACAGCTGCGGCCGCATTGGGCGCAATAAAAACACTGGCCGCGTTCGCTGTTGATGGATTTGGTGAGGATCGAGAGCCGGGAAGGGATCACCGGCACCCCCACTTTGGCACCTGCCTTTTTGATCATCAGCTCATGAAGCCGTGGCTTTGGCGGCGGAAGAAAAAATCCGTCGGGATCGTTCGGCAATCCTTCGTTGGTACCAAAGACGCCCAGCAGCTTATCGATCTTGTCGTAGAATGGCTTTATATCTTCGTAGCCGATCGGCCAGTCATCCCCAAGCCCGTCGATACTTTTTCGTTTGAAATCCCTGGGCCCAAAACGAAGCGCAATGCGGCCCCAGTGATTGGTCCGGCCGCCAAGCATCCGGGCCCGCCACCATTCCCACGGAATGGTGCCTTTTTTTCCGGTCTGGGTGTACGGCTCTCCTTCCACTTCCCAACCCCAATAGCAGCCGTCAAAGTCTCCAAAGGGCCGGTATTTCGTGCCGTTGCCACGGCGGGGTGATTCCCACGGATTGCGGAGCTGGTTGGAATCCTTGCGTGGGTCGAACATCGGGCCGGCTTCGAGCAGGCACACTTTTAACCCGGCGTTTGCCAGGACATATGCCGCCATACCTCCGCCTGCTCCCGAGCCAACAATAACTGCGTCGTAATTTTTGGGTTGTTTCTTGATCTGTAGGTCTCCCATGGTACTATTATCTAATGTATGAACGGGATGAGGTCCGGTTCAGCAGTAAATTTAAAGGTTTAGTGAATTAGGAAACTAATTTTTATTTTCTTTCCGCCGAACCTTGCAGCCATGCCAGCGCTGCCGACCGGGTTGGATCGGGGTCGGAGCCCGCATCATCGGCCGGCACATACCGGTCGGGTTGGATGCGGCCGTCACAGATATGGCCCGTGCAGTCCGCTTCCTGGCAAACGGTCAGGACGAGCATTGACTTGTCGGAAAGGGAATAGGTGGCATTGGCCGTTGTCAGACCTGCGGTGGGTTGTCCGATGAGCCAGGCCTGGTTACGGCCTTTGAAAGCGAGCGCTACGATCTCGCCGGCACTGACTGTCCGGCGGCCGGTGAGGACTACGATGGATTTTTTCGCTTCATGCGTACGGTAGCCATGGTCTTCGCTGACGCGGCAAATGACATGGCGGCCCTGACAAGCCGAACCATCCCGATAGCAAATAGGCACGCGCTCGCCGGAAGCCACAAAATAGCCATAGATTCCGTCGCCCAGGAGTGGCCCGATGCCGGCAAGCATCGGCCAGCAGTTCCCGCCGGAATTGTTGCGAAGATCGATGATCCATCGGGAGATGTGACGCGTATCGAGGCGGGCGATGATCGTTTGAATGCTATCGGCGATCTGCTGACAAATGACAGAATCGGTCGTGCTCACCCAGGGGATGGTGAGATAGGCGATACTGTCCTGCAGCCATTCGCCCCGAAGCTCGCCGACGAGGCTGGAAAGGGCGGCCGGGCCGGACGCAGGTTCGTCACCGGTATAACGGGCGGTCTGAGCCGGCGGCATGACAAAACTGTGCCGCTCGCCCAATTGTTTGAAGCACCAGCTGATGGACGAATAAGCGTCGTCGCAATTGTCAGCGTTGATCAATTGCTGACGGGCCTGGGTAGCCAAATCATTCCAATTAACCAGGCTTCGGCGATAATAATTCTTTTCCATGAAGCTCAGCGCTTCGTCGAGGAGTTGTTCCGCTTTTTGACGGCAAGGCTGGACAAGCGTGTCTGAATGTTTTGGAGGAACGGGCGAAGCCATGCCGGGTTGCAGCAATAAAAGAAGAATGGGTATCAGGACCGGGAGCCTCTTCATTATGCCATAAGATAGGAAAGCTGAAAAATTCCACAAAGTTTTTTAGTGGTCGTCTTCCTCCTCCCCGATGTCGCCCTCTTCGTGCCCGGGGTCCTCTTCTTCATCCCCCGGGTCGGCCTCTTCGGCCGCGGTGTCGCCCTGTTCGGCCGCGGTGTCGCCCTCTTCAGCCGCGGTGTCGCCCTCTTCGGCCGCAGCGGCAAAGCGCGCAAACCAGCCGTCGTTTTCCAGCAGTGCCGCCGGTGAGCCGGCTTCCTGGACCCGGCCTTCCGCAAGCACGATAACGTGATCGGCGTCGCGGACCATTGAGAACCGATGAGCGATAACAATGACCGTGGCTTTGTGACGGATCTTTGCGATCGACCGGCGGATTTCCTCTTCGGTCGCATAGTCAAGATTGGCGGTGGCTTCATCGAGGACTACGATCGGAGTGTGGGCGGCCAGCATCCGGGCGATCTGGATCCGCTGGCGTTCCCCGACCGACAGTCCTATCCCGCTTTCTCCAACCGGCGTAGCCAGACCCTGTGGCAGGCGGTCGAGGGTCGAATGGAGCCCCGCCGCCAGCGCCGCTTCCCAGACCTCATCATCCGAGGCGGTGGGATTCTTGTAGCGGATATTGTCGGCAAGCGTGCCGCGGAATACGGCGCCGTCGGTGGAAACCATCCCGACCTGGGCCCGAACCGAAGCAGGGTCGAGCAGGCGAATATCCTGTCCGTCGATGAGGATCGTACCCGCCGTCGGGTCATATAGTTTCATGAGCAGGTCCATGGTAGTGGTCTTACCCGCGCCGGAACCACCGACGAGCGCGGTGACGGTGCCGGGATAAAAGGTAAAAGATAGGCCCTTCAGCACCTCCCGCTCTTCTGAATAGCCAAAATAAACGTCGCGGAATTCGATCCTGCCCTCGGTAAGGCGAAGCTGCGGTCCCTTATGCTCTTCTTCGCCCTTGTCCAGCAAGCGGAAGGCCCGGGCGATCGAAGCGACGTTCTGTTGCAACTCTACCCAGAGACTGGCCAGTGCGTCGATCGGGCCATAGAGGCGGTCCAGATAGGCCACGAACATCACGACGTCCCCGGGCGTCAGCCTGTTCTCCAGCGTCAGGTATCCGCCGTAACCGAATACAAGGGCGGTCGAAAGATGGGAAAGCATGGTTTCCCAAAACACGTACTTGTTGGACAGCTGGGCGCGCTTGATATAATCTTTGTAGGCAGTTCCTGCGGCAGCCCGGAGCCGATCGACCTCCCGCTCCTCCGATCCGGAAAGCTTGACCGTCTTGATCCCGGTTAACCCGTCCTGGATCCGCGAGGACACCTCCTCCCAGCGGGAATAATAATCGGCTAGGCCGGTCTCCAGCTTCTTTGCGGATTGCCACGCAATCAGCACATATACGGGAATGGTGATCAATGCCACGGTGGTCAGCGCGACATTTTGCCAAAACATGATGGCGAGGATGCCGACCAGGCTGATCATTTCGGGGAGGATCTGTTGCGAAAACCCGTTGACGATCCCCGTTACTTCCTCCGACTGGTCGATCTGTTTGGCGATGGCGGCGCTGGGTCTGCGGCTAAAGAACGACAACGGGAGCCTTAACACATGAGCAAACGTATTTTGAATAAACCGTTGTTCGATCAGACAGGACAGCTTCGTGTTGGTATTTTCAGCAACCCGCCAGAGCAGCGTAGCGATAAGATTGATCGCAAAGAGCGCGGCGACGGCCAGCAACAAGGTATCCAGCGCCTGCCGGGGTGAGCGGGCCGCGACGTGACCCAGCGTATGGGGCTCGGGTCTCCTTGCCGCTGCCCGGAAACGGGCGGAATCGCGCACGGCGGCCGCGGTGTCGGGCAGTTCGGATCGGATCATGGATTGGATGCTGTCTGCTTCCGCCGGATCGACACCAAGATCTTTCTGTGCATTGAGACGGGCCTGCCGGACGAAGAGGCCCGCAACATCGTTGATGGCGGTGCGATAGATCAGCGGTTCGATAAGACTTGCACCGGTGCTGAGCAAACCCAGGGTCACTACCCAAAGGAATTTTTTCCGGTACGGGATAATGAGCCGGAATATATTTTTCCAAACATTGCTTTTTGCCGATGTATTCATGGTTTGCCGCGCACGCAAGATCGGAAAATTTTTTGCCTAAAATATTTTTGGCTCCCGCGACAAAAAAAATTACATTCGACGAAATCTTTTTCAAAATCTAACGATCATGAGCCAATCCCGCAGAACATTTCTGAGAAATACCGCACTTGCCGCATCCGCGATCAGCCTGATGCCCGGCGATGCCTGGGCCGGATTCTACAAGAAAAGAATGGTCGGTATCCAATTGTACAGCGTCCGCGATGCGATGGAAAAGGACCCTGCGGGTTCGCTTAAGAAGATTGCGGACATGGGGTATGTCTATGTCGAGCATGCCAACTATGTCGGCGGGAAGTTTTATGGTTATGCCCCGAAGGATTTCAAGTCGTTGCTGGACAGCCTCGGGCTGAAGATGCATAGCGGGCACACATCATTCGGTCCGGGGGGATGGGACGAAGGGAAAAAGGACTTTACCGATTCGTGGAAGCAAACGGTCGAGGATGCCGCGATCGTCGGGCAGCGCTACGTGATCAGCCCATGGCTGGACCAAAGCTGGCGGCAGACTTACGACCAACTGCTCGGGATCCTGGAAATCTTTAACAAGAACGGCGAGCTCTGCAAAGCGCACGGAATGAAATTCGGCTATCACAATCACGATTTCGAGTTCAGCCAGGTGCTAAACGGTCAGAAGGTTTACGACATTATTATGCAGCATACCGATCCGAAGCTGGTTGCGCAGCAACTGGATATGGGGAATCTCTACAATGGCGGAGCGGTAGCGGCCGGCATCGCGATGCAATATCCGGGGCGCTTCGAGCTCATGCATGTAAAGGATGAGATCAAAGCTACATCGGGAAATGAGAAGTATGAAAGTACGACACTCGGCGACGGGATCGTAGGCACGCGGGAGATCTGCGACCTCGGGAAGAAAGGCCACACCAAATACTACATCATCGAGCAGGAATCATACCAGGGGAAGGATCCGTTCGATTGCGCCCGGACCGACCTGGAAACCATGCATAAGTGGGGCTACTGATAGTTGAAGGTCGCCTTTTTGTCCCCGATCATCACGTCAAAATCACCCGGCTCGGTCACGGTGTGGAGTTCAGCATTGACGAACGCGAGGTCGTTCCTGTCCAGCGTGAAGCTCACCGTCCGTGACTCTGCGGCTTTCAGCAAGATCTTTTTGAATGCCCTCAGTCGACGCATATTCGGGGTGATGCTGGCATAGTGCTCATGCGTGTACAGCTCCACTGTTTGTTTGCCGTCACGGCTGCCGGTGTTTTTGACTGAAACCGTTACGGTGAGTTTGCCCGCGGCGTCGAGTTTGCCGCTGCTCAGCCTGAGGTCGCTGTATTCGAATGTAGTATAGCTGAGTCCCCAGCCGAAAGGGAAGAGCGGGTCATAGCCCGCGCCGCGGTCGTCATTGAATACTTCCCGCACTTCTTCGGTAGGTTTGCGGTCGTACAGCACGATCTCGCCCATACTTTTCGGGTAGGTGAAGGGTAGCCGTCCGTCGGGGTTGTAGTCTCCGGTGACGATATCGGCCAGTGCTTCCGCTGACTTCCGGCCACACCAATAGGCCATTATGATCCCTTTCATCAGCGGAGCGATGGCGGTAATAAAACGCGGTCTGCCTTCCGTCAGCAAAAGAATGACGGGTTTGCCGGTAGCCGCGGCGGCCCGGGCCAGCGCAAGCTGCTCTTCGGGCAGAACGAGGTCGCGGATATTGCCAGGGCTTTCGGCGTAGGCATCTTCACCGAGGCAGAGGACGATGGCGTCGGCGCCTGCGGCAGCTGCTTTCAACGCGGCGGTATCGTAGTTGCCCGGGCTGTTGAACCCTTTTTCCGCGGTGGTGGTAACGTTGACCGCGCCGAATTTTTCGCGAAAAGCGTCGAGGATCGTTCGACTGTCCGCGGGATACCAGCGTTCATCGTTCCCTTGCCAGGTATAGCTCCAACATCCGTTCAGTGCGCTGATGCTTCGCGCGGCGGGGCCGGCGACCAGGATCTTTGCCGAGCGCGCAAGCGGCAGGACACCGCCGTCATTTTTCAGCAGCGTAATGGATTCGTGTGCCGCCTGAAGAGCCAGCGACTGGTATTCGGGACGACCGAAATTCGCCGCCGAGCCGTCTTCGGGGTAGGGGTTGTCAAACAATCCAATCTTCTCCTTCAATGTCAGGATACGGCGGACCGCATCGTCTATGCGGCTCATGGGGACTTCGCCTTTTTGAACGGCTTCTTTCAGCAGATCGAAGAAAGAAAAGTCATTTGGCACCATGCTCATGTCGATACCGGCGTTGATTGCCATCGCGACGGCAGCGCGCGGCGTAGCGGCCACGTCATGACGGGTATGCAGCCGGATGATATCTTCCCAGTCCGTCACGATCACTCCCTTAAAACCCAGCTCCTTCCTCAGGACATCTGTCAGCAGGTACTTACTGGCATGCACGGGCGTGCCGTTGATCTCGGAAGAGTTGACCATCAGCGTGGAGGCGCCCGCTTTTACCGCCGCGCGGAATTGGGGCAGGTAATATTCGCGCATTTCTATTTCCGGCATATAGATCGGGGTCCGGTCCTTGCCGGTGCGCGAAGCGGAATAGCCGAGGTAGTGTTTCATGCAGCTGGCGACGGCGGTCGGCGTTTTCAGTCCGTCTTCCTCATAGGCTTTTATAGCGGTCATACCCATCGTAGTGCCGACATAAACGTCTTCGCCATAGGTCTCCGGGAACCTCGACCACAGTGGTTGACGGCCGCAATCCAGCACCGGCGCGAAATTCCAGCGGACACCGGATGCCCGAAGCTCCCTGGCGGTTACTTTTGCGATCGCGGCCGCCAACTCCGGGTCACGCGTGGCGGCCATCGCAATATTTTGGGGAAAGAGGGTCGAATTCAGCGTATACGTCTGCCCGTGAATGCCGTCGAGGCCATAGATAACGGGGATCTTCAACCGGGTCTTTGCCGCTTCATCCTGGATGCGAGCAATAATTTTCCGCCATTGATCAACGGATAGCGCATGGTTGGTGACGTTAAGGATAGAGCCAACTTTGTATTTCCCTACCGCGGCGGCGAGGCGGCCGGTATCCAGCACGCCGTCCTGCGCGGTGCATACCACTCCCAGCGTCACCTGGGTCATCTGGCCGACCTTTTCGTCGAGGGTCATCTTTTTCAGAAGATCTTCAATTTTCGGCGACGTTTGGGAAAAGGCAAAACGGAAGAGCAAAACGGTGTTAAGGAGCAGGAGAGCAAATGTTTTCATAAAAATGCTAAAACGTTATTGTTAAAGATAAGCGCTTTCCGGAGAATGGATAGCCAAATCTTTCGTACTGGCATGCTATTTACTATACAGTATATAAATGGTAGCGTATGAGTGAATACACCTATTTGCAGCATAAACAAGCCATCCGAAAGCTGCAGGATCTCGCGACAGAGATCAATATTTGTTTGTTCTGTTCGGGAGACCAGGAGCAGGAGAGTTGCCGGCCGATGGCGACAAGCGGCGTAGACGAAGAGGGGTCGATCTGGTTTATGAGTGCCCGGCAGAGCGAAAAAAACAAGGAGGTCGCCGTCGACCCGCGCGTAAAATTGTATTACTCGCATCCGGGGAAAAGCAGTTTCCTGATCGTGTCGGGGATGGCCGACATCGTATATGACCGGGAGAAGATCAGGGAGCTGTGGAATCCGCTGGATCGGACCTGGTTTACCGAAGGGGAGAACGATCCGGAGATCTCGCTGATCAGGGTGCGGCCGGATCACGCCCACTATTGGGATGCGAAGGGAAACCGGATGGTGAATTTTTTCCGGATGCTGGCAACGGTTGCAACCGGTAAGACGCTGGTAGAAGGCGAGGAAGGGAATCTGATGATCCGGTGAGGTCACCCCGATATCCCGGAAAACTCAATCCAGTCCGTTGAGGTCGCGCAGAAAATCGTATTGCAGGTCCTCATGAAGCGTAGCGACGATGGCGCGTACTTTTTTTAACTGCTGGCGATAGAGGTTGTTAAGGACGGGGCTGTCCCGAAGGGGGATCTTTGTGTCGCGGACCTTGCGGCAAAAATAGGTAAGGAGTTCCACTTCCGCCAGGGGGGACGACATATAACGGATTTGTTTTGCCGTTGCCCGAAGGATCTTTCTCAATGTTTTTTTTGTAAGATAGAGGTTGGGTTTGGGAAGTTCGGTGAAGCCCGTATCCATTTCTTTTTTTACGGTGGCGATGAAGGAGG
>DATJWK010000185.1:0-37215 GCA_035501395.1 Puia sp. | reverse complement strand
GCCCTGTCTGTTAGCAGATCCAATTGGGCTCGGATGAAGAGCCGGGCGTAATTCGTCGTAGCATAAGGGGCATATTTGATTATCAACGCAGCCGTTTGCTCCCTTCTTGTCGTCTCCAGGGCCGCAGCATTGACATAAGCACTTAACACATCCGCTACGCTTGCTTTTAAAGAGTCATCGTCCAGCAATCGAAAGAGCGATTTCCATTCGGACCTGCCCCATCCGGTCATTGTTGTCAGTGCGGAATCCGCTTCCGCCCGATGCTGGTAAGGAAACAGCCGGACGGTTTCCAACACGTTATCGTCCTTTTTCTGAGCTTGTGCCAGATCGGTAAAAAGAATAAATCCAATTACGAGAAGAAAAAGGAAAGAATACTGCTTCATGAAAGTTGTTTTACGAGGTGTCGCCTTCGGGAAAGCACTAGATATGCCATGGGCCGCGCATCGGCGGGTTGATCATATAATTGGCTTCGGTGTCATCGATGAAAAGTCTATTCACCGGATCGAATTTTAAGGGCCTTCCCAATTGAAGGGCGATCTTTCCCATATTGATAATGGTGCAGGATCTAAACCCGTTCATTTCGTTCAAGGCAAAAGGAGTCCGGTATTTCACCGAGTCAAGGAAGTCAGTGACCTGGGGATCGGGGTCCGGCAGCAGCGCCAATTTTTCTTTCAGATTGGGGATGTCCGATCTGAATCCGGCGAACAGTTTTCCTTTTGGCCCGACGATATAGGCCGCGTCGGGATCCTTAGCCTCGCCGTCTAAAATGATCTTGCAACCGTCCTCATAGGTAAAGCTGATCTTTCTGAACGTTCCCACCGCATCCCAATTTTGTTGTTCAGCGTCCGGCTCCACCAGGATCGGGCTTGTGTGATCTTTACCCAGAAAATATTGGATCGGATCGATATAATGTTGGCCCATGTCGCCGAGACCGCCGCCGTCGTAATCCCAATAGCCTCTGAACGTCTGGTGGACGCGATGGGGGTTGTAGGGCTTCAGCGGAGCCGGGCCAAGCCACCTGTCGTAGTCCAGTTCGGGCGGTACGGGCATCGTTTCCAGTTTTGTCTTTCCTATCCAGTAGAATTTCCAGTCAAACCCGGTGGTCCTACTCACCGTAACGGTGAGCGGCCATCCCAATAACCCCGACTCCACCAATTTCTTGATGGGTTTTACCGTGGTATTCATACCATAGAAATTATCCTCAAACCGGAACCAGGTATTCAACCTGAACATGCGTTTGTTTTGCCGGACGGCCTCTATCACCCGTTGGCCTTCACCGATGGTTCGTGTCATCGGTTTCTCACACCAGATATCTTTGCCGGCATTGGCCGCGTCAATGGCGATCAGTCCATGCCAATGCGGCGGGGTAGCGATGTGCACAATATCGACCTCCGGTAACGCGATCAGGTCCCGGTGATCATGAAAGGTTTTCACCCCGCCGCCGATCAGATTGGCTACCTCCGTGAGATGGTTCCTGTCTACATCGCAGATAGCCACGACCCTTGTGCCGGCATAGGGGATGTGGCCCCGGCCCATCCCGCCTACTCCAATGATGCCCTTGGTCAATTGGTCACTGGGAGCCAGATAGCCTCTGCCCAATACGTGCCTCGGGACAATGAAAAAACCCGCGCCGATGGCCGCTGCGTTCTTGAGGAAACGGCGCCGGCCCTTGTTTTGCAATGACTGCATGATCTTTGTTATTGACTTGCAACAGAATAGGTTGCTGTGACAATTTAGAAAGAAAAGGCGAAATTCGGGCTGGTTTCTTTAGACTGGAGGCGGAAATCAATTTAACCCGAATACAAAATGATCAACCTGGACAACCCCAATAATACAGCGATCCCCCCACCGGGGAACACAACAACGGCCAAGGCAAAGGCTACACGCAGGCTCAGGATTTGTGCAATCGTCTGTCTGTGTATGCTGGCGTTGTTCGTTATCGGCCAGCTCCTCAATGTATATCAGACACGTCGTGAGTTGGTAAGTCCCCTTATACCCGAAAGCCTTGTCAGGCAGATCACCCAACAATCCGGTTTACATGCCGCGGTTAGCTCCGTCATGCTGCTGCTCGCGTTAGCAACCTACCGGTTTAAGCGCTATTGGTGGACCATTCTGCTGGTGGCATTTACGCTGGTGGGGAATCAATACGTCGGTTAGCCGGACCCTGCGGCCATGCCCGTCGCTCAAAGCGGGCCTGTTTTTGTGTCTTCGGAATTACGGTTAAGCTTTCGAGCTCCCGTTTCTGGCATCGATCGCTTCGCCAATCGCGGTGCTGAGTTCCGTTGGCTTCCCATTATCCCGGTGTACCCAATGTCCGTTCATATTTTGGATAGTCACCGGCGGCAGCAGAGCCCTGCCGCGATAGCCCGGAATCTGAAAGTTGCTGACGATATAATAAGTGTCGGAGTGATGTTCCTGGACCTCTGCCTCCAATGTGAGGCGAATCTTCGCTGCGTCGACAGCGAAGCTAAACCGGATGGGATAGTTTACGTTGTTCATGATGCAGAAAGTTTTCATTTTCGCCATGAACAAACAAAATGCCGGGTCCACGCATTCCGAAAAATTGTCATCAAATCCCCCGCCGACGCCGGGAGTGCACCAGGTATCCCGAAAAAATGACATTTGAAGCCCGCAAAGAACGCGGGTCTTATTGGGGTTGTGCCTTCAATTTCCAGTCCGGGCGGATAAAATGGCAGGTATATCCGTTCGGGTATTTCTGAAGATAGTCCTGGTGGTATTCTTCCGCAACCCAAAACGGTCCCGCGGGGACCACCTGCGTCACGATCGGCGCCTTATAGATCCTGGCCGCTGTCAACTCGGAGATCAGGCGCTGCGCCGTCTCTTTTTGCTGCTCGTCCACATAGAAAATAGCCGACCGGTAGGAGGCGCCCATGTCATTTCCCTGGCGATTCAGCGTGGTGGGGTCGTGGATCTGAAAGAAGAATTCCAGCAGTTTCCGGTAAGACAGCTTTTCCGGATCGAAAACGATCTCGATCCCTTCGGCATGGGTTCCGTGGTTGCGGTATGTGGCGTTTGGCACATCGCCACCCGTATACCCGACGGTGGTAGAGATCACCCCCGGCAGCTGGCGGACCAGTTCCTCCACGCCCCAGAAGCATCCCCCGGCTAAAATGGCTTTTTCTGTCGACATAATTGGCTTTCTTTAGATGGTCATAACAGTTCTCAAAGGGATTTGTTTTATGGCAGCCGGGATTGTTCAATGGCCATGGAAGTGTTTGTCCGGGTGGCGTGCTAACTTAAGCCCATGAAAATAATCTATTTTTTTTCTGCCATACTTTTTGCCTCCACAAGACTGGAAGCCCAACTTTCCGTCGACCGGGAACCCCACCACAAGGTCCTCCTGCAAAACGACTATATCCGATTGCTGGAAGGGAATATTCCGGCAAAGGACACCACCGCCGCCCATGTCCATGCCGCCAATTCCGTCGTCGTCTTCCTGTCCCATTCCACCTTCGGAATCCGGGTAGCGGGGGACAAACCGGTTATTGCCACGGTCAGCCCCGGTGACGTCCGGTTTGTAGCCTATGGTGACAAACCCGTCAATCATGTTGTCTGGGACGAGGACGGGCCGCCCCTTCGCTTTTATGTTGTCGAGCTGGCCATAGGCCGTCAGGTCAGGGATACCAGTATCGAAGTCACGGGCCACCAGCCTTACCCCCCGGCACGCGCCCATTCCGCGCACCTGCTGATCCTGCCCGACAGCCGATACCGGTTCTATCCTCCCGATCAGCCCGTCGATTGGAGCGAACCGGGCCGATGCATCTGGCTAGAGATATATTAAGATTTTGGGTGTCAATGTTTTATTTGGAGGCTAGCCCCCTGGCCCGATTATTTAGTATCCGCATGTACAATGAAAGCACCACAGCTCCAGCGCGGATTGCTGATTGTCGCCATGTCCGTTTTACTGGCGATCATGGCGTATTGCGGCTATAAAGTTCACACCCTTTCCATAAAGTCCGAGGCGATCCGCCGTGACTACAGCACCACCAACAATATCAGCTTTGGGATCCTTTCGGTCAATAAATGGCGCGATCTCGTTATCGCCTCGGTCTCGGGAGAGATCCGGGATTTTACGCTGACGCCCGCGGAAAAAGATTCACTCGAGAAAGAGGTCACCCAGCTTCTCAACGGTCTTGTCGACAAAGCGGACAGCACCATGAATGCGCCGAAAAAGTCGGTTGGCGGGAAGCTGGAGAAACTGGCTTATCGCGCCTTTGTCAAAAAGGACCAGCTGCAGCAAATGGTGCCGGGCATGTCCCGGAAGCTTACAAACGACCTGTTAAAGCCCAGCAGCAAACGCAGGTTGAAATACCTGGCACAAAACAAACTCGAAGACATCGGCCAGGATATCTATGACAGTTCGAAGACCGAACAGGAAAAAACGCTGGACTCCATCTACCGACGGTATCAACTCGATTCGGACACGGCGTTCCAGCGCTATACCGATATGACCCTGCCCGTGCTCGCGCATGCCACGTATAACTATACGTATATAATGGTGGCATTGGTCATCCTTTTAGTGGGGATATGGTATCTGTTGCGAAGACAACGTCACCTGCATGTCGCCTTCTATATTATGTCCATCGCGATCGCGTTGATCCTCTTGCTGGTGGGGTTGACCACGCCGATGATCGATATCGATGCGCGAATCAATTCCCTAAGTTTCGAACTGCTTGGTCAAACCGTCGCCTTTAAGAATCAGGTCATCTTCTTTCAAAGCAAAAGTATCCTCGACGTTGTCCGGATCCTGCTCACCACCGGCAAATATGATTCTATTTTTGTAGGCATCCTGATCCTTGCGTTTAGCGTCCTCTTCCCGATCGCCAAGTTGGTGTCGACGGGGATTGCCCTTCTGAGCCAGCGAAAATGGGCCAGGAATAAAGTCATTCACTTTTTTGCGTTCCAATCCGGCAAATGGAGCATGGCCGACGTCATGGTGGTCGCGATCTTTATGGCCTATATCGGTTTCAACGGCATCCTTGGGTCCCAGATGGGTTATCTCAACCACCAGGGCGATTCCTTCACGAGTATCGCAACCAACAATACCGCGCTTCAGCCGGGGTATATCATTTTTGTAACGTTTGTGTTGTTCGGACTGGCGTTGTCGCAGATCTTGAAGATGATTGTCGATCGCGCCAAGGCGGGGCGGGAGCAAAAGGCCTATCTTACACGACCCGGCTGATGTGCCATTAACCGATCGATCACCGCTTGCACTGCTCCAACCGGCCTGGCCTCGATAAGATGTGCCTGGATTCCGTTCCCGTCCTCCACCCATCGGTCGCTTCCATTTGCGTTCACCACCATTTTGCCCCGCGTAACCGTATAAAATGGAGCGTAGCCGCAAACTCCGACGAGAACCGCCGTCTCATCCCAACTGCTGCGTCCCGCGCTGTCTTCGGCCGCTAGCGGTACACTGATCGAAAAGACGTCTTTGACGGGGTCGCGGACGATCGAGGGGTCGTGGATCAACGGGAGTCCGCATTTGATCCTGACGCCGATCTCGAATCCGCTCAACAGGATTGGCGTGGGCCAATTTCCAAACACCCACTGTGACGCCGACGAATCCTTCATCACATTGAATTCCCAGCCCTCCGGAAATTTCCCTGCCATCGATACGAGCTGCTTCACTTTTTTTCGCACCAGGTCAGGACCGTTCAACGGCGACCAGATGTCCGGGCCGGATTGCAGCAGGCCGGCGAGGTTGGTCAGGAATCCCACGGTTATAATGACCACGCTGTGATCCGGCTGCCCGGCCAGCGTCCTCCGGTACAGCGTCACGGCGTCCTCCGCTTCATCGTTGCGGGTCACCGAATGCGGATATCGGGCCAGGATACTATCCGTCCAGTGCTGGCTGTCGCGCTGGCTGACCGCGTTCCCGGCAGGGATGCCGATCGGGATATCTGGTCGATGGAACCAGGTGTTGAACAGATCCAGCACGGCCGCGACCCCCTCATATTTATTGCTCGCTATCGTCGCCAGGATCTTCGCCTTACCGCTGTCGGCCAGGGCATGCAGCAGCGCGATCGCCCCCACGTCATCATAATCGGGACCCATGTCCGTATCGAATATAACGCGAACGGCGCCGGTGCGCCCGCCAGGGCCGTTCCCGATCATCGTTTTCCCACCATGCAGCGGAATTTCTTTTCCCCCGTAAATAAAACGTCCGGCGACCCCCTCAGGTAACTCCACTTCCCCCGACATCCCGGCGGAAGTCCTTTTTAGTTTTACTGAAATCATTCCCTTCGGATGCGGCATACTCCCTTCGACTTCGGTCAACTCGCCCAGCGCGGGTCTTATCAGCACCCGGGCGAAACCCGGCGCATCCGGCATGATCCCGCAGATGGTCGCCAGAAAATCGTAGTCCGGGCTGGCACTCCACGCATGACAGTCCGAACGTGTCGGCTCCGGCTTCTCGGCAAAGGTTGTCAGTCCGATCTTTAGCATCTCGCGCCACGGACCGAGTTGCGAATAATAACGGTCTCCCATCCCCGCCGCCTTCATTGCCTGGAGGAGATAGAAACGAAAATAGAACGTTGCCGGCTCCAGCTTGCCGTCACTTAGAATCTTTTCCATCACTGCCTTCCTGTCTCCCGCGGGGATGGCATCCGAAAGGATTGCCAAAATTCCGGCATGCTGACTGTAGCTGGTCTTCTCCGGCGTATTCGCCATCTCCCGCTTTGCCTGATCAAAACAAGCACGATAGACCCCCTT
This sequence comes from Puia sp., assembly GCA_035501395.1. GTDB lineage: Bacteria > Bacteroidota > Bacteroidia > Chitinophagales > Chitinophagaceae > Puia. Next base: position 30,483 of record DATJWK010000185.1, on the reverse strand, counting down.
GTTTATGCTGCCGGCCAGCTTGCGGCACCGCTGCGCCGTGTACCCGTACTGCCCGCCAAAATAGTCGAACAGTTCGGCCGCCTGGTTTAACGTATATGCATACTGCAGGCTGATCACCGCCGAATGACCGTCCGACGCTCCGGGCGGAGAGCCGCCTTCAAAGGCATCCGCCCAATCGACAAAACCCCACCACGGCATCGGCCCCAGCATACCGATCGTCGTATCGACATGTCCCTCGAACCAGTCCAGCACTCCCCGGGCCGCGGGGAGGAATTGCCGGACGAACGGATCGTCCCGGCGCAATAGCCAGTAGTCATGGATCATCACGATCCACCACAATGCGAATGGCGGAATGACCTGGTACCGGTTGCTCGGGTATCTTCCTTGCGTGAGACCTTCGGGTATCCGGGAATGATAGAAGTCGAGAAGTGCTTTCCGCATCAGCCGGTCGTCTCCCGCCACATAGAGCGATATCAGGCTTTGTATCCGCGTATCCGCTTCATATTGCAGCTGCTCGTAATATGGGCAGTCGAAGTAGGTTTCGCCGGCGCACAACCTGGCCGTTCGCCACCCTACGTCCCAGATGGCCTGCAGGGAAGGGTCATTGCTCGCAAAGCTCGCCTTCCGCTCCAACGGGTAGCCGGTGTACATTCCGGAGAGGTCGTCGACCCACAGCGAATCATCACCGGTAGAAATATCCACCTGCAGGTAACGATAGGTGCGCACCCACAACGGCCGGAATGTCCGGCCTCGGCCGCCGTCGGCAGTGAATATATCGTAGTTGCCCCGGATCGACTTTCCCTCGATCTCGCCGCGGTTGCCTTTCTGCCCGTCCTTGTCAACGAGCGACTCCGCATAGGTGAGCCGGATGGTCGAGCCTTTACCGCCGCTTACAGCCAACTCCGGGTAGGCGACCGTGTTATACGTTTGATCAAGCAGCAGCGTCGTCTTCGCGTGGGCCGGTATGCGGAGGGGCCCTCGCCCTGCCAGCATGTCCCTCGCTTCGTCGGCACGTGCTGATCCGGTTATCCGGCGCACGAGCGGGATTCGCTGCAGGTGCTCGTCCATCAACGGTATCGCGCGCGGTACGAGTGTCCACCAATTATCCGAACCCGATCCCCAGGGTGACGGGCTGCCGATCTCCGACGCAAAAAGCCAGCGTTGGTCATCGTATGAGGGCTGCTCCCAACCCCACGGGTATCGGTCGCCGTCCACGGAGTCACCCGGGCCGATGACCATATAGGTGCGCAGGCGCTCTCCATTATCCGTCGAGCACGGCTGGTAGGCGCTGTCTTGAATAACCTTCCATTTCCGGTCGCTGTTGACGACCTGTTCCGCCTTGCGGTCGCCTTGTATCACAAACGCCGTCCGATTGGAAATTTGCGCGACGGGCGCATACACGCCCATGTTCCATACCATGGCAGCCAGCGTATTTTCTCCGGCCCTGAGAAAAGGAGCGATATCGATCGTCTCAAAGTTCCAATGTCCCAGGTCTCCCCTGGCGGGACCACTGCACACGGGGTGACCGTTCACCCACAGCCGGTACCGGTTGTCGGCGCTCACGTGGACGACAAACGCCGTTGGCTGCCGGTCCAGTCGAAACGTCCGCCGAAAGTGAAATACGCCGTAATCGCGGCCGCCGATGCCCGGGCAGGAGATCCAGGACGCCGGCCACCCCTTGCCGAGCAAAGAAGGGTCGATCGACAAATTTTGTCCGTTCATTTGTACCGGCAGCCAAAGCAACAGGCCGGCCAGTAACGCGAAAAATCTATGCATGGTAAAATGTACAACAATTTAATAACTTCGGCGGCAAAACAAACCGCGCGTTCCATGAAAAAAATTGTTGCAACGCTGCTCACCTTTTCTTTCACCCTCACCATGAATGCACAACCGGCAAGAACGATCTTTATCACCGGCGGCGATTTCAGCGTCCCGTTTATCAAGTATGTGATCGGGCTGACCCATAAGGCCAATCCAAGGATATGCCTGATCCCCACGGCTAGCGCCGACAATCCGAATAATATCGCGAACTGGTATGAACAATGTGCGGAACTGCCGTTAAGGCCATATGTGCTGCGTACGTTTATCAACTCGCGTCCCGGGCAATCGACATTTGAGGAGATCATTATGAGCATGGACGCCATTATCGTCGGCGGCGGCAGTACGTTAAATATGATTGCCGTCTGGAAGGCGCAGGGCATCGATACGGTCCTGCGGAAAGCGTATGAAAAGGGGATCGTGATGGCCGGCGGCAGCGCCGGTTCGCTGTGTTGGTTCCTCGGCGGCATCACCGATTCGAGACCCAAACAACTCACGCTGGTGGATTGTCTCGGATTTATAAAGACAAGCCACTGCCCGCACTATCATAGCGAGCCGGGCCGAAAGCCGCTTTATCAGCAGGAAATACTCAGGGGACAACTCCCCGCGGGTTATGCCTGTGACGACCGCGCCGGCATCCTTTTTCAAAATGAAAAGCCGATCAGGTCGGTGGCCGCCGACAAGGATAGCCGTACTTTTTTTGTATCGGTTGCCGACGGAAAGATCAAAGAGGAAGAATTGCCCATTGAACCGCTGCCGTAGATCCCGCCGCCGGGTCCGGCCCCTTAATTCTGTCCATCCATCCACCGGTACCGGTCCGGGTGCGGCTCTTTTTCCGCGCGGGTATGTACATCGATCACCATGATCTCCGACCCCATCTTCTTCATCGGCGACCAGGTGGGTAGCCCTTTTCCGTTGGGATTGCCGGTCCGGATAAAATTCGCAAAATAAGCTTCCATCGTCGCCGAAACTTTATCGTCATCGGCCGTCCAGGCGTAGACCGTATTGGAATGCAGGTTACCCAACGCATATTCAATCTCCCACGAGTGACCGGCGCCCGCAGGTGGCGGTTGATTCCCCGGTGCACCGACGGCCGGGGGACGGGGGTGCGCATACAGATAGCGGTAGACCGGTTTGCCGCCGGTAGCTGCCGCCCGGTCGATCCACTTCCAGGTGCTATAGGCAATAAAACGATCCGTCGCCAGATCGGTGGCCGCCTGCTTCGCTTCTTCCGGCGTCGTCGCCCTATACAGGTTAAGTACCTCATCCGCCCTGTCACCGTACAGTTTTCGGACCGCGGCCTCATACCCTTCGACCGTCGGTGCAGCGCCACCCATAATGACGCCATATGGGAGCTCGGCCGAGTTCCACCCCGCCAGCAGCGGCACCTTCATCTGATCGCCCGCCGAATAGATCTCGTCCGGCGCTTCCGGAAGAAAATAACCGTCAATAACGGTAGAGAAATGCGCTCCTTTGGCGGTGGCCTGCAGCAGATCGCTTGCGGACATCGACCGCAGATCGGCGATGGATTTGTTGCCTAACCGGACGGCGAATGAAGCGCCGTATTGCTCCGCGGTGTCCAGGGGCACCGGTTTGATGTTGCCGGTCAATCCGCCGCTTTCACCAATAGCACCGGAAAACAATCCTTTTGACAAAGGAGATGCCATCTGGGCGCACACCGAGATCGAGCCCGCGGATTCGCCGGCAATCGTAACCCGTGCCGGGTCGCCGCCAAAGGCAGCGATGTTCTTCTGCACCCATTCCAACGCAGCGTGCTGATCGAGCAAACCATAATTACCGGATGCATGGTGTGGGGATTCCTTTGTCAGATCCGGATGTGAAAAAAAACCGAATATCCCCAACCGATAGTTGACGGTCACGGCAATGATACCCCGCTTTGCCATACTCTCCCCGTCATACCGATATTCACTACCGTCCCCGCCTACGAAGCCGCCCCCGTAGAAATAAACCAGCACGGGTAAATTGCTGCCTCTGGCGGGCGCCCACACATTCAGATACAGGCAATCTTCGCTCATTCCGTCCGAGCGGAATTTCATATCGCCGAAAATGGGCAGTTGCATCGCCCTCGGCCCGAAGGATTGCGTCTTACGCACGCTCTGCCAGGAAGCAACCGGTTGCGGTTCCCTGAACCGCAGGTCTCCAACCGGCGGCGCTGCATAGGGTATCCCCTTGAACGCATGTACTCCGGAGGCTTCTACCGTTCCCTGGATGGGGCCGCTGGCAGTCGTCGCAACCGCTTCCCCACCGTTCCCCTGGGCGCGGGTACCGGTGGCTGATGATATCATAATTATAACTATGTATAGTAGCTTTTTCATGCAATAAATATAGGGATAATTTGAACCGGCAAGCGTTGGCGCTGCCATAATGCCTCCCCATTTACCATGATTTTCCCCGGAAATATTCCCGGCCGGATACGTTCGACTAACTGCCTGCGTTAATAGCCCGTAATCTGTAAATCCTAAGAAAACAAGCATTCTTATGAAAACCACCATTCTCTTCTTCGTCCTTTCTCTTGGAATTGCCCAGGCATACGCCGGTGATGGCGCCAAAGAGCGCGAGAAGAGCTCCGCGGTCCGCAACATTCTCTCCAACCAATTGCCTGCAAGGCTTTTAACCGTTATCAAACGGAACTATAAGGACTATTGGATCACGGACCTTTACAAGGAGAACCTAAACGGCAGGATCTCTTATTTTATCACGTTGGAAAATCCCGATCAGACTGTACGGCTCAACACTACCCATTCCACGAATTGGGCGGTAAGCCGGATCGTACCAAAAGATATCGCAACCCGCTAACCCTTAATCAATACAACAGGACAAGGCCACTATGCATGAAGACCCGGCATGGCAAGGCCTTGTTCGCCTATTGTGGCAAGTTCCGCCCAGTTTTCAGCGGATGCGGACGATCCCAGATGGCGAGCGATCATGGTACAGATATCGGCGGGCTTCAATCCCTGACGCCTGAGATGTTGTATTGAGGTGGCTCCCGCGGTCTTCGACAATTTTTGTCCGGCGGCAGCCATCAGCAGCGGATGGTGATAAAAGCGGATGGCGCGAAATGCGGGCCGGTCCAGTTGTTCAGCCAGCCATTGCTGTGCGATCGTGGAAGGCCGCAGATCTTCCCCGCGCACGACCAGGTCGATGTTGAAGTATAGATCGTCCAGGACCGAGGTCAGCTGGTACGCCGGATAGCCATCCTTTTTCCGTACGACGAAGTCGGTCATTTGCAGAGGCAGGCCAGCATTTGCCGTACGGATCCGCCAGCTGCAGCCGATGTTGTCCAGGGGGAGTGTTTTATTGCCGCAGGTTCCGGGATAAATGCCGTCCGGGTTATCGCGAAGAATCGTCGACCGGCTGCAATCACAGGCGAACAGGGTTCCTTTATCCCTCAACTGCTGCAAGGCATCGCGGTATATGTTGATGCGGTGAAGCTGGGACCACTCTTGTCGATATTCCGTTACGTTCCGCGGCCCTTCATCCCAGGGTATTTCCAGAAAGTTCAGGGTTTCGAAAATATCTTCGACAAACCGGATGTCCGCCCGATCTCTGTCGAGATCGTCGATCCGAAGCAGGATCGACGCACCGGTGCGACGCGCAAACGCGGCCGTCAGTGCAAAAGACAAGACGTTCCCGAGGTGGAGATATCCGCTTGGTGTCGGTGCGATCCTGGTTCGACTCATAAATCAGGAAGGCCCCCGCGAATGCGGGGGCCTTCACAAAGTTCGTAAATTATATTCTAATGGGTATCTTTCCAGAGGCGGAAATACAATGCCTTTCTTAGGGAAATGTACGCTGCCCGCAGATCGGTCTCGGCCTGACCCTTATGACCGCCGAAATCATCCGGCGCGTCATGCAGCGCCTGCATGGATTTTTCGATGTCGTGCATAGCACGGGCAATATTCGGGTGCTGCCGCTCCTCGGCTTGCATCAGGTTCAGTTCTCTGGGAGCCGGCGGCCTGTTCCCGATAATAACGTCAACGCTGATCATAGGACCCTGGGCAAAGCCAATGGTAGACACCAGCAATAAAACAGATAGCGAGAGGATTAGTTTTTTCATACTCTGTTGGTTGGTTTCAGGGAAAAACGGCTGCATTTTTCGTTTATTGCCGGGTTCGGCGTCGTTAACAAATCCTTTTCAAGCGCGGCGGGCGGCTACTTCCAGCGCGGCGGGCGGGTTCTTCAAGCGCGGCAGGCGGCTACTTCTCTTCCAGCCATTCGCGGAACTCCTGGATCTTCGCCGGGTTCTCCGGCGTCAGCGTGAACCGGATCGCGATATTGGCCTTTTCGCCTTCGAGGACAAACGTTCCGCGCAGGCCGTTATCCGCCTGCATTTCACCTACCCGGACGATCTTACCGGCGCGATCAAAAAGGCTTTTCGTTTCCTTCCTCAGCGTGTCGACAAAATAATCCTGCCAGAAATTGTCCGCGAATATCCCGCTCTCCCCGGCGCCTTGCCATTGCGGCAGCAACGCGACCAATTGACGCTTTCGTTGCTGGAGCATCCTCGACACCAGTACAGCCCTCGGCTTTAGCTTTGCGATGGTTACCAGCGTATCCAATACCTGCAGATTGATGGCTCCTGCATTCGCATAGGTCAGGTTGGCGAAGGCGATCACACCCACTCCGTAGTCGGACAAGGAATTCCAATTGCTTCCGAAGCCGGGAAGGCCGCCCGTATGGCCGACGAATGTCCGGCCCTTGCAGTCATGCGACCACCGGATCCCATAGGCATAGGACGAAACCATTGGGCATCCGGGCCCGCCGGCGTAATAGCTAAATCCCGGGTTGAGATTGTTGAATGTCCAGGGCTGCTGCATTTCTCTCCGGCTGCTGCGCTTTAAAACGCCTTCGTCTCCGCCGCTTCGCGAGGGCCACGCATCCAGCTGAAATGCCTCATATTTCGCAAAGTCCTCCAGCGTGGTGATCAGGCCGCCCATCGCGCCGAATGCGCCGTCGTGCAGCATCGGCTGCTCCACCCATTGCCCGTTCAGCATCCGGTATCCATGCGCCAGCTGTTCCGGAGCCACTTTTGAATATTCCCAAAAGGTATGGGTCATTCCCAACGGCTGGAAAATATGCTGATCGATATATTGCTCGTATGGCTGTCCGGAGACCTGGCGTACGATATACCCAAGCAAAGCAAATCCCGTATTGCTGTATTCATATCCGATACCTGGGCTGTTCGAGAAGGATAGCCCCCTCCTGACCATCGCCAGCATCTCGTCGACGCTGTCGGCCAGCTGGCGGTCCCCCCAGGGGTTGTCTTCGGGGAACCCCGCGGAATGGGTGAGCAGATTACGGATAGTGATGACCGGGGCATCCGACGCCGGTCCGCGCTGATCCTTTAACTCCGGAATGTAGAGATAGGCCGGATCATCGAGGCGCAGCCTGCCCGCATCGCGCAGCTGCAATATCGCCACCGACACAAAGCTCTTTGTCATCGAGGCGATCCGGAAATCGGTCTGGGCGGTAACCGGGATCTTTTGTTCGAGATTGCTAAAGCCCGTGCTGCCGACATGAACGAGGCGGCCGCCGGCGACAACACCATAGACCAGACCGGGCCAGCGGTTCCGGGAAGCGTAGTTCTGATAGAGTCTGTCGATCACCGGATACGCGGCCGCCAGCTTTGCGGTATCCACCCACGCGCCTTGTCCGATCCGTTCGAGGGCACCATTCACCACCGTGTCTTCGGAAACGGCCCTTCCCACCTCATGATCATAGATGATCCGGGAGACTGTCGCTTCCATCTCCACTGCCTTGCCATAGTCGGGAATGCCTTTTGACAACAACACCAATACATATTTCCGGCCATCGGGGAGGAACACGATCCCCGAGTCATGGCAGTGGCCGGTGATCCACCCGCTTTTGCTTGCGACCACCACGCCATCCGGAAGCTTACCCGCGATCACCTCCTTGAAATGCTGAGCCTTCAAAATGTCGATCATCTTTGAACAGGAGGCGGCATCCACCGCCTTTCCCGTGGCGATCCGGTCGAAGATCAGCATGAGATCGTAGGCCGTCGTCATGTTGTTCATCCCTTTGTCAAAGGCCTTCTGATCTTCCACACCCCGCAGCACCCGGATATCCATCGCTCCCAGCTGCCGCATCGTTGTCATCACTTGCGGCGCGCCGACGGTTTCGATGACCAGGTTTGTCGAAAGGTTGCTGCTTTGCGTGATCATCCGGAAAAGCAGCTCGCGTAACGGAAGCTTGTGGCCTGCCTGATGGTACAGTTCGGTCTCGCTGTCGGTCGCAGAATCCAGCTCATACCTGCTGCCGTCCGCGATGCTGACAAAGTCGGTATGGATCATTACAGAGTCGGTGAGAGACAACCGGTGTGCCTGTATCTGGCGAAACGCCTCGATCAATACCGGCGTTTTCATCGTACTTGCAGCATGGAACAGCGTATGTTCGTTTAGCAGGAGTTGTTGTCCGGTCGAAAGATCTTCGAATGCCACGGCAAAACTGGCGCCGGGTTCCCGGTTGTAGACGTTTAGAATCTCCTGGCGCAGGTTTGTAGTGTCCATTGCACCGGCGGGGGTTCCACCGGTCAACAGTGCATAAAAAAGAAGCGTTATCACGTTGGAATAATTGATTCGCCCTAAGATACGAACTAGCGGATCAATATCATGGTTCCTTTGTGGGCTACCGTTTTGCCGAGGTAGGAGACGCCCTCCACGGCCCACACATACGTGCCGCTTTCTTCCAACTGGCCGTTGACGCGGCCGTCCCAACCGTCGCCAAGGCGCGTGGTGCTGTAAACCAGCTGCCCCCACCGGTTGTAGACCCGGAAAAAGGCCAGCCTGTCGATCCCCACCGCAACCGGGCGGAAAATATTATTGGCGAGGCCGGTCGGTGTGAATGCGTTCGGAACAAAGATGTCCGGACCTGTCTTGAATACTTTTACGACTACCTGGCCGACCCCGGTACAGCCGTATCCCGAAGTTGCGGTCACGAAATAGCGGACGGAATCGATCTCTGCGCTATAAACGCCCACCGGATTGGCGATATCGGGATTGTTCAATCCGATGATCGGGCTCCAGACAAAACTGTCCCCTGCCGGCGTGGTCGTATCGTTGGAGACCGCGTTCAACTGGAGCGGTTCACCGACGACGACCGAAGTATCGTTGCCGGCATTCACCAGGATCGGGGGCAGCACCTGGACGTGGAAGGTGTCGAGCAGCAAATTCGGGCAACCTGCATTTTCCACGCTAAGGACATAGTCGGTCGTCACCGGTGGCGTCGCGACCGGGTTGAGCGTAAACGGCAGGTTGGTGATGATATCGTTGCCGATGCCGGACAGGGAACCCGTATGATTCCAGGCGTAATTCGTACCGACGGTAATCGTGGTATGGAGATAGGCCGGCGTGTTATAACAGATAAGGGTATCCGCCGGAGAATAGGTCGCCTGCGGGAACCGGGCACTGACAAACGCTACCGAAGAAACCGCGCTGGTATCGGCGGGGCAGACGCCGCTCTGTACGATCACCCGGTATTCGGCATTGGCCGTCAACCCGTTCACCTGGTATTCGGAATCAGTGTCCGGCGGCACAAACCCGGTCCAGTTGATCCCGTCCGGTGAGGACTGCCAGTTCACCGGATTACCGGTATTGCCTTTCAACTGGAGCAGCGCGTCCTTGTTTTGTCCCAGGCAGAATTGCATGGTTGCGGGATTCAGCGTTCCGCCTACGCTAAGGGGATCGACCATTACGGTTGCGGCGGAAGTCGTATCGACCGAACAGGATTGACCGTTCTGGATCAGTACCTGGTACAGGGTGGTGGCAGTCAGGTTCTGCGCGGTATATTGAGCGGTCGTGTCGCTGATATCCGTGGTAACGCCGTTGGCGGTAGCCAGCCATCCCAGCACCGTTCCCCGGTTGCCCGTTGTCGTGAGGACCGCCGAGTTGATGCCGGTACACACCGCGGTACCCCCGTTGACCACGCCCGCAATGGTAGGAGGCACCGCTTTCACGTTGAGCGATGCCAGCAGGTTGGCGCAGCTGTTTTGTTCCTGTACGGAGACGGCGCCGTTGTCTGTGCCGATCTTCACGTTGAGTACGCTGCTGTCGGCCCCGGATTGGATCGTCCAGTCCGGCGGAACCGTCCATTGATAGGTGGCGCCGGTCAGCCCGGGAACGGAATAGATCAGCGTCGCCCCGATACAGGCGGCTGAATCGCCGCTCAGTTGCAAGCCGCCGCATGTACTGCGCAATGCGATATAGGAATAGGCAAAATGTCCGCCGGGTACGCAATTGTCCGTTTCAAAGGTCAGGGTCACCTGGGTACCGCGATAAGGAGACAGGTCGAAGGTTACTTCGGTCCAGTCTTTGTACCAGACATCGAAGAGGTGTCCGGCGTTCGGGCCACCGTTTGGATTGGCATTTGGCGACTCTCTGAGGCTTGGGATAAAACCTTCTTTTTTTGCGGTGGCCGAATCCAGGGTTGCTCCGGTATCCTGGTTAGTCGCGTTGTTGAACGTGGGTAAGAAGTATCTTGGCGAAGCGCAGGGAACTACCTTGCCACCCGCCGTCAGCGTAGCGGAGAATAACGGCTGTTCGTTGGAATTGTGGGTCCCGTTCTCCAGCACCATGGCGTAGGCATAAGTCATCGTATAGGGTACGGTGGTCGGTCCAGGGGGTACGTTGATCAGGTAACTCACCCCCCGGACATAGCCTCCGGCGGTGGACCCGCCGGAAGAATGCGAAATGGCGGTAGAACCCAAAATCAATGAGCTGGTATATTGATAGCCGTTAATCCTGGGGACCATGGCGAACCCGCCGAACGGATCGGACGCTGAGGAACTGTTCACCCGGATGCCGGTTACGGACGGCAGGTTGTATTCCTGGATCGAGACGGTGCCGACCGTTCCACCGGGAGGACCGAGGGTGGAATCATATGTTTGCATGATAGCGCTGGGGCCATTGCCGCCGGCGTTATTGCCGGTATATGCAAACCAATGAGTTAAATTGCCCAGGGACCAATTGCTGTTCAAGGGACAAACCTGTGACTGCGAAAAAGCAGATTGGGCGACCAGCAGCAATACAACAGGGTAAATTTTTTTCATTGGTCCACGAGGTCTTTTTCGGATGTCTGTAAAAGTAAGCATTTAGTCCCGCGGTTCCAATCCCCGGCGCCCTCATTAACCGCGAATGCCCAATATTCTCAATACGATACGTGGGAATTCCGGCAGAAGTTGACTTGCCGCTCACCTATTTTTCCGCGTAATTATCCGTTGAGCCTAACCATTTGATATTCATAAATTTACACATTCGATCAGCTCTTATGCGGAATCCATTTAGGATCTTCAGGATGAAATAAAGGTTATGATCGTTGAATTTCCAGATTTATCCGATGTAAAAAGTCCCGGAGATATTGCGCTTTGATATCCGCCAGCCGGCGTCCGGCGGCGGTATTCATCATCGCCGGCAACCGAAACAGCTTGACCTGGAAATGATCCAGCGCAAAATGCCGGTCATCCGGCGCCCGCTGCTTTGCTAACGGGTCAGCCTGATCGAATAATTGTTGATTCATCTGACCGGCCGTGTAAAACACCCTTGCCAGGCCGATGGCTCCGAGCGCCTCGAGGCGGTCCGCATCCTGCAGGATCTTTGCCTCCGCCGTTAGCGGCGGCACTTCCGCCGAGAAGCTGTGTGCGTGGATGGCGTGCCGCACTCCTTCCAGCTTCCGGGCGGGAAAATCCTCCCATGCTTTTTTTAGTAGTTCAACCGCCCGCTCCGCACTCAGCCGCGAGGCGTCCTTCCGGTCGGGATGGTTCTTCGGCAGTGACACCAGGTCATGAAAGTAGGCCGCGGCCAGTAGAACGATCGGGTCAGCCGGCTCATATTCCTCGCGGTGATCTCCCGTGCCAGTCGCCAGACCCGCTGAAAATGTCCAAGGTCATGCGATCCGTCGGTTAGCCGGCCTTGCGACTTATACCAGGCAACAAACCGCTTTTCCCATTCATCCAGATTGCTATTTTCCATTTATGATGCATATTATTCTTAATTTTGTTGAGGCCCAAAAACTCATTGATGCTGAAGGCGTGTATACTGGCGTTTCTTTCGGGGATCCTTTTCTTTTTCCTGATCCATCGTTCTGCATGGTGGCTGGTACCGGGGGTGCTGACCTGGACAGCCATTTTTGTCTGGCAGGACCGCCAGGAACGCCAGCGCGAGCACGCCCGCGGCATCGACGCGGACTTTGATAAGAAGAAGGGCCGCTAATACCTTACTGTCATGCCGCTTCAGCAAGCCAGAATAACATGCGGAAAGACAGTTTTCACTCATTTTTATCTGGGTCGCTATTTTCCGTTGGCAGCGGGGGAAGATATGCTTTCGCATAGCCTGGTCAGGTTCAAACAGCGTCTGCAGCCGGACCTCGGCGCATGGATCGCCTGTGCCGGCGACCTGCTAGCCCATCTTTCGTTCTCCCCCCAAACGATCATCCTCCGTGCGTTGCGGCATGAAGAAACAACCATCCGGCCGGAATTTCCATCCGCCCTCGACCTTCTCGGTCAAGCGCTCGCCCTGAAGTTCGGCTGCCGTTACCGGCCGGACCTCCTTTCCAAGACCCGGGCCACGCTGCCCGGAAAGTTGCTGACCCGCAGTCAGCGGGTAACCCAGCTTCGGAACGTCTATCGGATGGGGGATGCTTTCGGGGCGGATTTTATCCCGGATACTTCCATCCTGGTAATCGACGATATCCTAACGACCGGCACGACGATGCGGGCGATCATTCGCGCCGTCAGCGAGCGCTTGCCGCAATGCCGGATCGAGGCATTTACCCTGACCCGTGCCGACTATGGCTCCCCAGATCCGGAGACCATGCGAGGGGATGAAACCCACACTGCTGAAGTGCTAAAAAAGCACATTCTTGCTAAGACGATTTAGCTGAAAAATTGCAATTTCAGTTGCAGCTTTTTTAAATTATTGAGTGTCCATCCCGCATAGTTACTTGGATTACAAGGCGTAAAAAAAATTGTTAAAACAATTTTAAAATATTTACCTTAGTCCGATAATAAGCTAAACTTTTGCTTTATGACCATTCAACGACTGCTTGCCAAACTGGTAAGTCTCGCACTAGTTTGTGTACTTTTCACACACCCGGCTTTCTCTCAAACAAAAACGATTACCGGAAAGGTTGTAGATGACAAGGGCAACCCCTTGAGCGGCGTTTCCGTTACCGTTAAAGGCTCCAGGGTCGGCACCTCCACGGACGCGGCAGGGGCTTTCACCCTGAATGTGAAGTCAACGGCAACGACCCTGGTGCTCACTTCCGTCGGCTTTGCCGATAAAGAGGTGAATATCACAGCGGAAACGTCAATATCTGTTTCGATGACCCCGTCGAGTACAACACTTGGAGATCTGGTAGTCACCGGCTATGGAACGGCAAGGAAGAAAGACCTTACCGGGGCCGTGGATGTGGTGTCTACGAAGGATTTTAATGCAGGGGTTGTCAGCAATCCCATGCAGCAGATCCAGGGTAAGGTCTCCGGCCTGATCATTACCCAGCAAGGCGGCGACCCCAATCAAAACCCCATCATCCGTCTCAGAGGCCAGACTTCGCTTTCCGGTTCTCAGAACCCCTTGTATGTGGTCGATGGCGTAACGTTGGATGATCCGACCATTATTAGCACTATTCCGCCAGGAGATATTGAATCCTATTCTATCCTTAAGGACGCGTCGGCGGCTGCCATTTATGGATCAAGAGGTGCAAACGGAGTAATCCAGATCGTTACCAAAAGAGGCCATGCAGGGAGAGCCCAGGTCGACTATAATGGCTCAGTGGGATTTCAAAAGGCGCGTGACTACTGGCCGCTGCTCAATGTCGCTCAATGGGAAGCCGGCGCCTCACAGGCCGGCGCGCCGGATTCAGTCATTCAACAATATAACAAAGGTGGTAACACCGACTGGAACAAGGCCGTCCTCCGAACTGCTTTCAACACCAACCAAGCCATCGGGATCTCCGGCGGCTCAGGCAATTTTAACTATCGCGGATCCGTCAACTATACAAAGAACGATGGCATTGTCTTGAATTCAGGCATGCAGCAGGTCGGTCTCCGGTTTACAGCAGAGCAAAAAGCTATAGATGACAAACTGGACATCCAGGTTGGGATCGTCAACTCGCAGACCCAACGGAAATATACCGATTACGGCGTATTCGATTACATCTTCAGCGCGCCGCCGACTTATCCGATCTTTAACAAAGATGGCACCTATTATACGTTTGTGGACTTTGAAGAGGCCAATCCAGTTTACCACCTGACCCAGGAGATCAACAAGGGCGATGAACATTTTACCCAGATGTACGGAACGGTCAACTTCGAGATTATAAAAGGCCTGAAGTTGGGTGGGACCGGATCGCTCACTTATTATACGCTCAACAAACAACAATTTACGCCCACCTTTCAGTCGGATGGGAATTCGGAAGGCAATGTCCCTACGGCAAGCCAGGGAAGCTTTTACAACAACTCCGGAAAGGGAGATATCCATGTCAATTATGCCCACACCTGGGGAGATCACAATCTGACCGCTACCGCTGTATATGAATACAACAACTATAGCGAAGGTGGTTTCACCGCCGGTGGTCAGCAGTATATCGTGCCTGGTCTCACCTACAATAACCTGGGAGCCGGCAACCCCCTGTACAATTCAATCTCTTCCTACGCCGACCAATATCTCCTTATTTCTTATCTGGGTCGCGTAACTTATAGTTTTCAGGGCAAATACCTGGCTACGGTAACAGCCCGCCGGGATGGTTCGTCCAAATTCGGGGTGAACAACCGCTATGGCACTTTTCCTTCATTTGATCTCGGCTGGCGGATCAGCCAGGAAGATTTCATGCGGAATCTCTCGTGGCTAAATGAATTGAAGATCAGAGCCGGCTACGGGGTGACCGGTAACTCCGACAATATTTATCCATACAGCAACCTGTTGCTGATCGGCAGCAAGGGAACCGCCTATTACAATCCTTCCAATTCGGTCTTCCCCTATCCGCCGGTGTACTCCATTACCCAGAATGCCAACCCCAACCTGAGGTGGGAACAACGCGCCGGGACCAATATCGGCTTTGACTTTGCTATCCTTAATAACAGGGTAACCGGTTCCTTTAACTATTTCAATGACAAGACGACTAACCTGCTGTACAACTACACCGTCCCGACCCCGCCGTTCTTTATCAATACGATCCTGGCCAATGTGGGCAGCCTCACCAATAAAGGGGTTGAGTTCCAGTTCAGCGCAGACGTAGTGCGCACGAGAGATTTTACGTGGACACTGGCAGGTAACATCAGCACGGTTAATACAAAGGTCACCAGCCTCAAGGGCAACTACGCTGGATATACCCTGTCTACGGACAATATTCCCGGTGGCTATGCAGAAGGCCGTGGTCTTAGCTCCAACCCGATCACTTACCTGAAGGTTGGTTATTCGCCTTATGTATTCTATCTGCCCAAGTTCGAAGGCGTAGACAAGAACGGGAATCAGCTGTTTGACTCGGCTGGCGTCAAGCAGGTCGGCGTAAACGGCAATCCGACCTTGTATTATGTCGACCCGGCGCCTAAATTCTTCTACGGGATCAACAATACGCTCACCTACAAAAACTTTGGGCTAAACTTTTTCCTGCGGGGTGTCGCCGGTCAGAAGATCTTTAACAACGAAGCACTGGACGTAGCATTTATCAATCGTCTCCCCGGTAATAACGTCTTTAAACAGGCGTTGACAAACGGAATCAAAGACCAACCGGTCGCCTCCACGCTGTGGCTTGAGAAGGCCGGCTATCTCCGGGTGGATAATGTTACCCTGTCCTACACCATTCCAAAAGTTCCGGGCTTCCAGTCCTTCCGCGTGTACATTGCAGCGAACAATTTGGCTGTGATCACTCACTACACCGGGTTGGATCCGGAAGTGCGGACGGGATCGTACTACAACCCGGGCAGCAGCAATAATCCGGCGAATCAGAGCATCAATACGGAAGCGTATATCGATGCTGCTTATGGTTCGGACGGCTATTATCCGAAGGCACGGTCCTTTGCCTTTGGTGTAAACGTAACCCTAAACAAGTAAGCGCTAGAGCTAAAACCCATAAATATTTTAAATAACAATTGCCATGTTGACAAAAAAATTCTCTCATCTGCTTGGTCTGGCTGCAGCGATCGTTGGGGTCGTTGTGGTGAATTCCTGTACCAAGCTGACCCAGTCGGTGTCCAGTGTGGTTCCGAACAGCGAGTACTGGCAAACCCCGGCACAGATCCAGGCAGGCATCGCGGCGGCGTACAACACGCTTACCGGTATCGGACCCAGCAGCGGCATTGGGGAGCTTTGCACGGCCAGTACCGATGAAATGATCATCCCGATCCGCGGCGCGGACTGGCTGGACGGCGATGAGCACATCCAGGAGTGGCTGCATACCTGGACTTCGCAGAACCCGAATGTGAATAGCGCCTGGAGCTCGATCGCCAATGGGATTGGTCAGTGTAATTTCGTCTCGAGCGTAGTCAACTCCTTACCTACTCCACCCAGCAATCTGTCGCAGATCAATGCTGAGTTGAGAACGCTCCGGGACTTCTACTACTGGCTCGCCATCGATGCGTTTGGCGATTTCCCCTATATCACGAACTATAACACGAACCCAAATACGGTATCTCAGACGCCGAGAGCGCAGATCTATGATTCGATTGTAGCAGACTTGCAAGCTAATGCTCAATTGCTTCCTGCCAACGTGGATGCAACCACTTACGGCCAGATCACCAAATGGTTTGACTACACCCTGCTGGCGAAGCTTTATTTGAACTCAGAGGTCTATACTAACAGCGTTCAAAATCCCGGCACCTCCGGTGGAATAAAGAATTACGCCCAGTGCGTCTCCATCTGCGACTCCATCATCAATTCGGGTCTGTTCAGCCTTTCGCAGGGTTATTTTGACAATTTCAGTCCTACGAACGGTACGCTGCTAAACGGCGGTGAGAACATCTTCTGCGTTCCGTATAACAAAGTGAGCATCGGCGGCCAAAACTGGGAAATGCAAACGCTGCACTACCAAAATCAGATCAATTTCAAATTGTCGGGCCAACCCTGGAACGGATTCTGCACTACGGCTGACTTTTACTATACGTTTGATACCAGTTCCGTCTATACCACTACGGCAGGGACGACCTACCGCACGTTTAACGATCAGCGTACCGGGCAGTACCTGATAGGCCAGCAATTCAACGCCCAGTACAATTATCCTCCCGATAAGAACGTCATCGTGGCAAGTACCAACCCGGATATCTCCCCCATCCAGGACGTCCAGTTCTCCATCCCGCTGGTGTTTAGCCCGACCGTAGCCACCCTTTCGGATGCATCCGGCGGCTTCCGCGGAGCCGGCGTACGGAATATCAAATACTTTCCCGAAGCCGGCACATCAGGCAACCAGGACAATAATTACGCGCTTTTCCGCCTGGCTGACATTTACCTGATGCGTGCCGAGGCGGATATCCGGGCGAACGGATCTGCATCCGCCACATCGGTTAACCTCGTCAATGCGGTGAGGACCCGAGCATACAACGGTAGCACGTCGAACAACTGGGCGGCAGGCCAGGTCACCCTTGCGAATATTCTGGCAGAAAGAGGCCGGGAACTGGCTTGGGAATGTGTGAGAAGGACCGACCAGATCCGCTATGAAGTGACCAGCGGCACTCCATACTTTACCGCCGCCCGGAATCCGCAAAAAACACAGGACGCAGACGCACATACCCTGATCTTCCCGGTTCCCGCTCCGCAGATGACATCCAATCCCAATCTGAAGCAGAACCCGGAATATAATTAATGACGGAGTCAGACTGATTATTCTTTTTTATATTTTTACAAAGGAGCGGTATTTCACTACCGCTCCTTTATCTTTTAATCAATCGGTATTCATGGGGAGTAGAAGGTCAAATTGGCGATTCGTACTTTACCTCAGTTGTTTGTTCGCCCTGGTTACGGGATGTCACCATACAGAACCGGAGAAGGTATCCCCACCGTTGTTCGAGCTTCTCCCGGGATCAAAGACAGGGATCGACTTCGTAAACAACGTCGTCGACACAAAGGATTTCAACGTCTTTAAGTACCGGAACTTCTATAACGGCGGCGGGGTCGCCATCGGGGACGTGAACAACGACGGAAAGCCGGACATTTTCCTCGTTTCCAACCAGGGCGAAAGCAAACTCTATCTCAATAAAGGCAACTGGCAATTCGAAGACGTCACGAAGAAAGCGGGGTTGACAAGCCCGCACCGCTGGCATACCGGTGTGACGCTGGCGGATGTCAACGGCGACGGCTGGCTTGACATTTACGTTTGCAACAGCGGCGAAATCGCGGGTGACAACCGCGCCAACGAACTATACATCAATCAAAAAGATGGCACCTTTAAGGAAGAAGCGAAGGAATACGGCCTGGCCGACACCGGATATTCCACGCAGGCCGTTTTTTTCGACTTCGACCACGACGGAGATCTTGACTGCTTCGTGTTGAACAACAGCTACCGGCCTATCGAAAGTTTTGGGTACAACCGCGACCTGCGGGAGCAGCGCGACCCCAAGGGAGGTCACCGGCTCTACCGGAATGACAACGGGCACTTTGTGGACGTCAGCGAACAGGCTGGCATTTATGGAAGCGTGATCGGCTTTGGCCTTGGAGTCACGGTCGCCGACCTGAATAAGGACGGCTGGGACGATATGTATGTCTCCAACGACTTTTTTGAGCGGGACTATATGTATATCAACCAGCATGACGGCACCTTCAAGGAGGTCATCACGGATGCCACGGGACACATCAGTCTGTCGTCCATGGGATCCGATGTGATGGATATCAACAACGACGGCTGGTACGACATCTTTACCACCGACATGCTGCCGGAAGGCGATCACCGGCTGAAGACCACCACCAAATTTGACGATTACGACGTGCATAACGCCAAGCTGAAAAATGATTTTCATCATCAATTCACCAGCAACTGCCTGCAATTAAACAATCAGGACGGGACCTTCAGCGAGATTGCCCAATATGCGGGCGTGGAATCGACCGATTGGAGCTGGGGAGCCCTGGGCTTCGATTTTGACAATGACGGCTGGAAAGACCTGTTTGTTAGCAATGGCATCAGCAAAGACCTGACCGACCAGGACTTTCTCGACTACTTCGCGAGCGAAGAGGTGGCGAGCCAGGTAAGAAGCCGCGGATTTAACTATGAGGAATTCCTGAAAAAAATGCCGGCTACGCCCATTTCCAATTATGGTTTCCTGAATCAGCATGACCTAACCTTTAAGAATGAGGCTGTGCGGCTGGGTCTTGCCACCCCGAGTTTTAGTAACGGCGCCGCATATGGCGATCTCGACGGCGACGGGGACCTGGACCTTGTTGTCAATAATGAAAACATGCCGGCCTTTGTCTATCGTAATATGACCTCGGAGAATCTGCACCGGCACTTTTTAAAGGTGAAATTGATCGGCAAAGCGCCAAATACGATGGGTGTCGGCGGCCAGGTGACCGTGTACGCCAACCATACGCAACAGATCCTCGAACAGCAGCCCACGCGCGGTTTTGAAAGCTGTGTAGAACCCGTGCTGAATTTCGGACTGGGTGAGGCGGCCCGGGCAGACAGTCTCGTCGTTTGGTGGCCCGATATGAAAGAGGAAGTGATCAGGGACGTCCGCGCCGATACCACGCTTGTTTTGCAGCAAAAAGACGCCCATACGCCCATTTCGTTTCCCCGGCGGCCCGATGAAAAGCTTTACCGGAACGTTACTCATCTGGTCACCAGAGGGAATATCGCTCACAAAGAGAATTTGTACAATGACTTTGCCGAAGAGCCCATGCTGCCGAAGATGTTGTCGACGGAAGGTCCAAAGCTGGCGGTGGGTGACGTCAATGGCGACGGGCTCCCGGATGTCTTTCTCGGCAGCTCGAAGAATGATACGGCAAAATTGCTGCTGCAAAATGCAGATGGAACGTTCACCCCGCTCCCGGAGTTCATTTTCGCCCAGGACAAGGGAGCGGACGATGCGGGCGCCGCTTTTCTGGATGCCGATAACGACGGTGACCTTGACCTCGTTGTCGCTTCCGGCGGAAATGAAGACCAGATCGGATCCATCAACCTGGCGCCGAGGCTATATATAAACGACGGAAAAGGAAATTTTACCCGGAGTTTTGGCGGCTTGCCGCCGATTTCGATCAATGCGTCATGTGTAAAGGCGATCGATTTCGACGGGGATGGCATTCCGGATGTATTTATCGGCGCGCGAAATGTCCCCGGTTCCTATGGCCGGCCGCCTTCAAGCGCATTGCTCAAGGGTGACGGCCACGGGCATTTCACGGACGTTACCAGGACACTGGCGCCCGACCTGCTACACCTTGGGATGGTCACCGATGCACAATGGGAAGATATCGACGGCGACGGGAAAAAGGAGCTGATCGTCGTGGGCGACTGGATGCCGGTCACGATCCTGAGATACCGCGACGGCCAGTTCAAAAAGACGGCGGAATTGCCCTATTCGTCGGGTTGGTGGAATTGTGTTGCCGTCGCTGATGTGAACGGCGACGGCTACCCGGACCTGGTATGCGGGAATCTGGGGTTGAATACGCGGTACAAGGCCGATTCGCTGCATCCTGCAAAGTTGTACGTCGGCGATTTTAATGGCAACGGGCGCAGTCTTTGTATCCCGGTATACTATAAAACAGATGGAAAGGCCTACCCATACTACCTGCGGGCCGATATGGTGCTCATGATACCGGGGCTCAAGAAGCGCTTTCTGACCTATGAATCCTATGCCGGGAAACCGATCGATGAAATTTTGTCTTCCGCCCAGCTTTCGCAGGCTTCCGTTCTCAGTGCATACCAATCCCAAACCTGCGTGTACCTGAACGACGGCAAAGGACATTTTACCTGCCAGCCATTGCCGGCGAGGGCCCAGTTTGCGCCGGTTTTCGGTATTCTCGTCACCGATCTCAACGGCGACGGGATCCCCGACCTTTTTATGGGGGGGAATTTCTTTGGGCTCAAACCGGAGGTTGGCCGTTTTGATGCGTCCTATGGAATTACTTTCCTGGGCAATGCGAGACACGGCTTTCGGTATCTTTCACCCGCTGAAAGCGGCCTTTTTGTAAAAGGCGAGGTGAGGGATATCAAACCGGTCAAATCCAACGGCCGCAACCTGATCTTTGTAGCGAGAAATAATGACTCGCTGGAAGTATTCGACGAATCCCGGATACAACCACCGCATTAAAGCACCGGGAAATGGAGCTCGATGGTCATATCGAGGCTGTCCCGGGCATTGGCGGCCGGGGTAAGGTACTTTTCATAGACAGCGCCTACGACGGCAAGCTTTTTATCAAGAGCGTATTTCCGCATCGCGCCATATAGCATGGAAAGCCCGCCGTATGGACCCCGGTAGAGGCCTACGAGCATTTTCCCTTTGGCCGGCATTTCGAGCAGGTGAATTCCATCTTCCGAAGGCGATATTCTGATGGATACCGGGACCCCTGCCGCAATATGAATGCTGTCCTGTGTCTCATCATAAAAAGTAGCCATGCGGCAGGTATCGATATTTATTCCGAGGTGCGCTTTCGCGATAAATTCACCTATTTCTTTGAATAACTGACCAAGAACGGCCCCTTCGGCCGTCTTTTTCACCATCCGATCCTTTGTCAGCACGAGGCTATCCTTCACCGGTTCCAATCTGATGTCGAATCCGTAGAATTGCCGTGGGTCTTCAAAATAGTTTTTTAACGCCGCCAGCCTGGAAGCAGGGTTATCATCGGTATACCAAAGCTTTTGTTTTATCCAGTCAAATCCGGACGTCACCGTGGTCCATCGTACCCGGGTATTGGCGGGGAGGCTATCCGGGTATGCGGCAATCGTGTAGACAGATTGAATTTTCGCGCGCTCGCTTTTTACGGTCAGACCCGCCGGGTTTTTGTCGATGAGCTGGAACCGGTAATCCCCTGCTCCCGCAAACCAGCGCGGCCAATTTGATATATCGGTCAGCACCGGGCTGACCTCAATGATCGGAGCTGAAATCGCAACCTCATTTTCCCTTTTTATCCCAAATTGTGTAGAGAGCAGTAAACCAATCAATAACGCGGCGATCAGGCAGGCAATAGCGATTCGGGATCTCTTTTTCATGGGGCTCTAAGTTATTGATTTGTCGTATATTTATTATGCATATTCCTGCCATTTTTACCAATGAGAAAGTTGAATCCGATAGCAGGCCCAGGCTTCGTTTTGTCGCTGCTTCTCCTATGCAGCTGTAAAAAAGAAAGAACCGTGCTGATATATGCAAAGCCGGATTCCTCCTACCTTTCGATCACCAACGCGTCGCCGCCGATTTCCAACCTGCTTTTTTATGAGAACAATACGTTTGTGCCGTTTGCCGACTCGCCGTTTGCTTTTGGCGCCACCACGCAGGGCAGCTATGTGATCAACAGCGGTAATACGTTAAACCCGATCGTTCAACAGCTGCCTTATATCAGGATCCCGTCGGGTTATCTTCAACTTGGATTTAGGTCTACGTCGCCGCAAGCCAATTTTTCCGCCAGCAACTACTTTGAAAACGGCGCCAGTTATTCCCTCTTTATCACCGATTCCATCGTCCGGGGGGAGGCCAAATACGTCCTCCTGAAGGATCAACCCGTTCCCGCCGACACGACCCAGGGGCAGATCCGGTTTATCAATCTAAGCCCCGATTCGCCTCCGCTCGATCTTTATGCTTTCCTGAATGTCGGGGCGAATGGCACGAAAGTCTTCTCCAACTGTGGCTATCTTCCCGACAACCCCGGTTCCGTGGCAACCGAGCAATCGTTTATTCCGATCGGCGCGGGCCCCTATTATATGGTGGCCACGATTGCGGGCACATATAATGCGGTGCTGGACGGCGGCCTCATCATACCACCAAAAAGTGTCATCACGATCTATGTAAAGGGCTATTTTAACGGTTCGGGGGCCAACCTTGCGAATGTCAGCATTATTTCCTATCAGCAACCCTGAACGATCCGGGGTTCAATCGGTGTGGTAGGAAGTCAGATCCTCGGAGAAGTGGAGATAAAAGTTCCCCAGGCTGTCTGTTTTGTAATGTTGGACGCGTACCAGGCCAAGTCCAGGTTTAAGATAGTATTCCCATTTTTCAAACACGAATCCGGTGCAGTCAGCCACCTGAACTTCATTGCGCAGGCAACTATAGCTACCGATCGGATAGTTGCCGGAGAATGCGACCAACAGATTATGACCCTTACAATGGTCGCTAACGGTGTCCGGCCAGGAATCCTCCAGCGAGCTGTCAGCAGTAATCCGCTTGAAAAAGGTATATTGAGATGCGCTGTCTATCTTGTCCAATGTATTGCTGTCAATATTTATAAAATAGCTGGGGCCGTTAATATTGGTTATGGACACCTGGTTCTGTTGAAAATAGGTGGTGCCGTTCACGGAAACCTCGCCGATGATATAGATGCCATCCGAGACGGTATCCTTTGGAAGACCGCTGGCACTGTCATAGTCCACCCTGGAATATTGCCAGTAATTGCCGACCGAAAGGGGCATCAAACCGTTTGAGACAGAAGGGGCGCCGGAACCGCTATTGCTCTTTTTGGAGCACCCGAGAAAAAGGAGGATGGCGCCAACGAGGAGGAAAATTCTCATCCGCCAATTTACCACTTTTCGGGAAAGGTCATTATTTATTAACTTTCTTTTTTAAATTGCCCTGATGAAGTTTGCCCCGGCCGCTCTTTTGTTATTAAATGTTTGCTTGTTATCCTGCAATAGACCCTCCGTCAAACAGGAAAAGGCATTCGAAGTGCTGGAGCCTTCAGGGACGGGCCTGAATTTCACAAACAAGCTGACGCCGACACAGCAATTCAACGTGATCAGGTACATGTATTACTATAACGGGGCCGGCATCGGCGCCGGGGATTTCAACAACGACGGCAAGATCGATCTTTTTTTTGCCGCCAACCAGGGAGATGACAAGCTCTATCTCAATACCGGCGATCTGCATTTTAAAGATGTCACCGCAGAAGCCAAAATACCAGAGGATGGAGGTTGGTCCACGGGTGTCTCCGTCGTCGATATCAATAATGACGGATTGCTTGACATCTATATCTGCCGGGTCGGGAACCACGAGACCCTCCATAGCCATAATCAACTCCTGATCTGCCAGGGGATCGACAAGAACGGTGTACCCTGGTATAGGGACGAGGCAAAGGAATACGGACTGGATTTTTCCGGCTTCAGCACCCAGGCCGTATTTTTCGACTATGACATGGATGGGGACCTCGACATGTACCTGTTGAATCACCTGCCGCACCAGAACGGCGCGTTCGGCCCCAGGGAAAAAATGCTGCAAACTTTTAATCCGCTCTCCGGCGACCGCCTTTACCGCAACAATGGCGACGGCACGTTTACCGACGTCACCAAGGGGTCGGGCATCAACAGTTCCGCTATCGGTTACGGCCTGGGTATCGTCGCATCCGATATTAACCTCGATGGCTATCCTGACCTGTATGTGGACAATGATTTCCACGAGAACGACGACCTGTATATCAATCAACGGAATGGAAAATTCAGGGAGGAGCTTAATGATCATATCATGCATACGAGCAAATTCTCGATGGGGGTCGACGTGGCGGATGCCACCAACGACGGCTTTCCCGAGGTCATGACGGTCGATATGCTGCCGTATGATCCGGAAATGCTGAAAAGCTCGGAGGGTGAGAACACCTATGACGCGCTCGCCCTGCGGGTCGGTCTGGGCTACAATTACCAATACGGCCGCAACAATCTTCAATACAATTTCCGGAACGGGATGTTCGGCGAGGCGGCGTTATATGGCGGGATCGCCGCCACGGACTGGTCCTGGTCGCCGCTGTTCTTCGACTTCGACAATGACGGTCTGAAGGATTTGTTCATATCCAACGGGATCCCGCGAAGGCTCAACGATATCGATTATATCAACTTCGTCTCCAACCTCGAGCTGCAGGAGAAGATGCAAAACGATCCATCCGGCCACGGCGATCTCGATCTCATCGAAAAATCCCCGCAGATAAAAATCCCCAGCAAATTCTTCAGGAACACCGGCAACCTGCAATTCACCGACATCGGAGATCAGATCGGCAATGCCAAACGCGCCTACTCCAACGGCGCGGTGTATGCCGACCTGGATAACGACGGGGACCTCGACGTCGTTGTAAACAATATAGACGAGACGGCACTCCTTTATAACAATTTGTCCAACGAGCATCACCATCGGGCGTTTGCAGAGATCAAACTAAAAGGCCCTGCCCGGAATATCAACGCGCTTGGCGCCAAGGTCATTATTTTTGCCAACGGCGGCATCCGCACCTATGAAAAATACCCCGTCCGCGGCTTTCTTTCCAGTTCGGAAACTCCGATCCATATCGGTCTGGACAAGACTTCCGTTGACTCCGCCTTCCTGGTCTGGCCGGATAATACCTATCAGCGAATTCAGCTGAACCCGGAAAATCCCTGGCTGACGATCCAATACCAAACGGGGTTGCCGAAATTCGACTACACTGTCCTGACGGGTCACTGGCGCAACCCCGGCAAGCCGATGGAGGATATTACCGATCAAACCAACCTGCTGTACCGTCATGTGGAAAATGGCTTTAACGAATTCGACCGCGAACCCCTGATCCCCCATATGCTCTCCACCGAAGGGCCTGCCCTCGCTGTCGGGGATCTCAACGGAGACGGGCTGGACGATGTTTTTATCGGTGCCGCAAGAAATAAGAAAAGCGCCCTTTTCTTCCAGGACAGATCGGGCAAATTTGTGCGATCGACCCAACCCGCGCTGGACGGGGACAGCGCATTTGAAGACGTCGACGCCTCTATTGCCGACGTAAATCATGACGGCAAACCCGACCTGATCATCGCGAGCGGCGGGAACGAATTTCGCGGCGCCGATCCCCATCTTGCTCCAAGAGTATATCTCAATGACGGCAAAGGGCATTTCAGCAGGAATATCAACGCGTTTGACAGCCTGTATGTCAACGCCTCCACCGTCGTACCGTTTGATTTCAACGGTGACGGCTATCCCGATCTTTTTATCGGTGGCCGATCGGTCCCCTTTGATTACGGAAGAATACCGCGGTCCTATCTCTTGCTGAATGACGGAACCGGCCATTTTACCGACGTAACGGACAAATATGCCCCGGGGCTTTCGGGCGTCGGAATGGTTACGAGAGCCCTTGCATTCGACCTGGATAAGAACGGCCGGAAAGACCTGATCCTTTCACTCGAATGGGGCGGGATCGTAGCGTTTATGAATCAAAACGGCCGATTCTCAAAACGGTCGCTTACCGGCAAAAAAGGATGGTGGAATTTTGTGCTCCCCGTGGACCTGACCGGTAGAGGGCATACGGACCTGGTTGCCGGGAATCTTGGACTGAACAGCAAGCTCAAGGCGACCGATCAGCAGCCGGTCCGGATGTACTATTACGATTTTGACGGCAATGGAATAAAAGAACAGATCCTTACCTATTACCTCGGCGGCCATGAAATCCCGTTCGCCACGATGGGGGAGTTGGAACAGCAGATACCGGAATTAAAAAAGAAATATTTATACGCGGGCGATTTTGCCAAAGCCACGCTTGCGGATATTTTTACCGATGAAAAATTGCAAAAGGCGGATACCTTCTGCGCCGACTACTTTCCCAATGCGTTGCTGCTGGATCAGGGGAACGGAACCTATAAACCGGCCGCCATGCCCTGGGAAGCGCAATTATCGACCTACCGCGATGCCATCGTCGTCAATGCGAACGACGACAGCCTGCCCGATATCCTGCTGGTAGGCAACTATTATGAGAACACGACCCAAATGGGCAGGAGCGATGCCAACTTCGGGACCGTCCTGCTGAACCACGGCAACGGGTCCTTTACGGCGGAGCCCATCAACGGGCTTGTCATCAAAGGCCAGGTCCGTCATATCAGCCGGATCCGCATTGGCGGCAGGGAGGCCTTTATCCTGGCCCGGAATAATGATAGCGCTATGGTGATCCGTTTTAGGTCATCGACCGATTTAAACCAATCGCGAATTCCGTAAATTCACCGCATGTTTTCATCATCTTCTCCCGGGAGTTTCTCCCGTTGCCTGCTTATCGTGCTGACCGTCGCGCTTGCCGGCGCCGCCAGAAGCCAATCAGCCGATACATGGACCATCCATGCCGATACCATCGATCCCGCGCATTACTTCGGTGTCACCGTCGCCAATGGAATGATCGGTCTTGTCTCGTCCGCCAATCCTTTTCGGGCCAAGGATATCGTCCTTAACGGCGCCTTTGATCTTTACGGGCGGGGCCGGGTCAGCAATATCCTCAAGACCTTTAATTTTATCAACCTGAACCTGGATATTGACGGCAACCGGGTGGACCGGTTCAGCCAGGTCACCCGGCTTCACCAGGTGCTGGATATGAAAAATGCCTGCCTGACCACTTCGTTCGACTACCAGGACAAAGCGACCGTCAGTTATACCTGGTATTCGCTCCGCCAGCTTCCGTACACGGCGCTGGTGGACGTCACCGTCACGGCCCATAAAGATATCGAGATCGTTCCGGCGAGCGTGATGGAAGCGCCCGATATGCTTCGCGAAGTGGAGAATTATTACAATGAGATCGACCGGCCGCACGTGCGGATATCGCTGTTGACCTCCACCGCAAAGAGCCCGACCGGCAAGCTGCTCATGGCCGCATCCAACAGCTTTATCTTCGATGAGCCGCACGGCTCCGAACCGGCTGTTATCCATGAGATGTGGGACAACAGCATGCACCTGATGAAATTTTACAGGAAACTGACCGCGGGCGCCTCTTACCATTTTGCCGTCGTCGGCTCTTCGCTCACTTCCGCCCATAACGACGACCCACTCAATGAGGCCGAGCGTCTCACCATCTTCGCGTTACTCGAGGGGAGCCGTCAGCTTATCAAAGACCATCAGGCGGCGTGGGCGGACCTTTGGAAAAGCGATATTCTTATCGAGGGGGATGACAACACGGAGCGGGAAGTCCGGCTCATGCTGTATCACCTATACTCTTTCGCCCGTCAGGGCACGGCATACAGCCTGTCGCCGATGGGTTTGAGCGGTCTGGGCTACAATGGCCACACCTTTTGGGATACGGAAATCTGGATGTATCCGGCACTCCTGGTATTACACCCCGAAATAGCCGGCTCCCTGCTGGAATATCGTTATCGCCGGCTGCCCGCGGCGATGAACAACGCCGCCGAACACGGGTATAAAGGCGCCATGTTCCCCTGGGAAAGCGCCGCCAGCGGCAACGAAGAAACTCCGGTGTGGGCGCTCAGCGGCCCCTTCGAGCATCATATCACCGCCGACGTCGGCATAGCCGCCTGGAACTACTACTGCGTCACGCAGGATAAAACCTGGCTCAGGGAGAAAGGTTATCCGCTCCTCCAGGCCACGGCCGACTTCTGGGCCAGCCGTGTCCAGCGTAACGGCCCGGGCCACTATGACATCAATAACGTCGTGGCGGCAGACGAATGGGCCGAGAATGTCGACAACAACGCCTATACAAACGCCGCAGCCCGCGCCAACCTCCAGGATGCCATCAACGCCGCCCATGTCCTCGGCCTGACGCCCGATCCGGATTGGACCAATGTACGCAACAACATCCCGATCCTCCATTTCCCTGACGGCACCACGCGGGAACACGGAAGCTACAACGGCGAATCGATCAAACAGGCCGATGTCAACCTCCTCGCGTATCCGCTGAAAGAGGTCACCACGCCCGCCGCTATCCGCAGGGACCTCGACTATTACGAACCGAGAGTAGGCGAAGGACCTGCCATGACCCATGCTATCTTCTCGATCCTATACGAACGCCTCGGCCTCCCTGACAAGGCCTACCAGGATTTCAAAAAGGGATACCTCCCCAATCTGCGGCCGCCTTTCGGGGTGATGGCCGAAACCGCTGTAGGTGATAACCCTTATTTCGCAACCGGGGCCGGTGGCATGCTTCAGGCTATGCTGAATGGCTTCGGGGGGTTGGATATCACGCCGGAGGGCATTGTTCAACTGCCAACCCACATTCCAACTCAATGGAAATCACTGACCATAACCGGGGTAGGACCCGGTGGGACGACCTACAAGGTAAAGTGAACCGCTTAGCGGAATTTAACGGGTTCCGGACAATAAATCGCCCGTAATGCGTTATTTACTAGGTTGAATCGTATTTTCAACAAGTTGGCCCCCAAAATCCAATCCTATTTAGCTAACTCTTAACCACTCTGAAAAACTATGGGATCGAGGTACCCCTTTCGAATATTAAGGCTTGCCTTCAGGAATTTATACTTTCTGATGTTCCTCAACGGTTTTTTGTTGGCCTCACTTTTTTATTTCAAGATGGAGTCCTTCTACGAGGACGGTCTTTTTACCTCCATCAAATCGGCCATCGACGCCCATATAGATGCTGACGATAATACCGATTCCGTGGCGGTAAAAGCCATGAACACGTGTTATCATCTGCTCAGTAATAAAGGATCGACTTTTTATACCGGCAACCTCGGTCCCGAAGCCGACGTCATCCATTCCACCGCATTTGATCTTATGACGACGCGCGGCGCCTGCGGCAGCTATTCGCAGGTACTCGCCCGGATCCTGAAAACCTATCATATCCCCGTCCGGATCGCACAGATGAAGGCCGGCGGTTTTTTCGGCGCCCACAACATCGTTGAAGCGCAGGTCGGCACCGATTGGGTGGTGCTGGACCCCACCTACAACCTTTGTTTTCACCGGCCGGATTCCAAACTGGCCAACTTCAACGACGTACGTGCCGACTGGAGCTATTACTCCAAACAGGTTCCTCCCGGGTATAACCCGATGTATAGATATGAGGATGTCCGTTATACCAACTGGTCCAAGATTCCCATTATTTCTCCGGCTGCCAAGTCCATTCTATCCCTGTTTATTGGCCGCGAGCGGGCGAATACGTTCTCCCTGCGGACCCTGTTCATGAATACGTACCAGGTCTACGTTTATGTGCTTGTCGCCATTTATCTTCCATTGCTGCTGATCACGTTCCGGGGGCTGGTCAAAACGAAAATTTTTCCCAGCCCGGAGATCCCGGTAACGGTCCGCAATGTATTCAAGTACATCAGGCTCCGATTGCAGGGTGGAGCGCGCGGAACATCTTCTTACAGCCATTGACCGGAAGGGCTCCGGTGGTGGCCGGCCGGCCCGGGTGATTCTTGATTCTCAACTTTTTAATGTAGGTTTACGCCGGAATTTGAATCCGGTTTAAAAGATAATAAATGCTTAAAGTAGGTGTTTTTGGCGTCGGTCACCTGGGGAAATTTCATTTGAACAACTGGCGGGAGATCAAGGGGGCGGAGCTAGCGGGGTTTTATGACCCTGATGACGCGACCGCCACGGAAGTGGCGCACAAATACCAGCTCACCCGCTTTTCCGATCCGGGGCAACTGATGGATGCCTGTGACACCGTGGATATCGTCGCGCCGACACCGGGGCATTTTTCGCTCTGTGAATCGGCTATCCGCAAAGGCAAACACGTTTTCGTTGAAAAACCGCTTGCCAATACGATGGCCGAAGCGAGGGAACTCGTCAAACTCGTCCGGGAGTCGAATGTAAAACTTCAGGTAGGTCATGTCGAA
>DATJWK010000184.1:0-14092 GCA_035501395.1 Puia sp. | reverse complement strand
ATAGCGATCGCGATCGCCTTCCCGATGGCGTGGCTTGGGATGAATGACTGGCTGAATGAATTTGCTTACCGGACCCGGATCACCGCCGATCTTTTTTTGCTGACCGGCGGCGCGGTAATTCTCATCACTTTATTAACGATCAGCTATCAGTCTATCTCGGCGGCTCTGGCAAATCCGGTTAAAAGCCTTCGTTCGGAGTAACCGAGCGAAGCGGGTCCGATGAAGCCCTACTCGCGCACGATATTCTTTATCAAGACCGGCGGCGTAAACGACTGGTCCTCTTCCGGCATCCCATAGATCGCCTTCACTACGTCCATTCCCTTTACTACCTTCCCAAAGGCGGCGTAGCCCTGGCCGTCGGGGTTGTTGGCCCCGCCGTAGTCAAAACCCGGCTGATCCCCGATTACAATGAAGAACTCGGTAGTCCCCGATCCCGGCGCCTGCCTCGCCAGCGAGATCGTTCCATCGGTATGGCTAAGATGCGTGAGCTTCGTACTCTCATGCGGCACGCCCGGGAGCGAGACCGCCTTTGCATGATTGGTCCGCCAGATCCCACCCTGGATCAAATGTGAAGGATCACTTCCCGTCGGCTGGTTCTCATCATTCAGGACGCGATAGAAACGGCTCTTTAAATAAAGCCCGGAGTCGACATAGGAAAGAAACGCAGCGACCGTTTTCGGCGCCTGCCTGGGGTACAGCGCCACCTCGATATCTCCCGCCTGCGTTTGAATGACGACATGCGGTATATCGGGATTGCGCGCCTCATGACAGGACACCAGAACCACAACCGCCGCTATCAGGAACCACCTCATAATTCACGTTGAGAGCCGCAAATTAATGTAATATTGTTTATGCATTTCGATCTTCCATTCTTTCAGCTTATCTTCTTTGCATTCCTGTCGCTGTTTCCCGCGGTCAACCCCATCGGTTCGGCCTTTATGGTCGAACCCCTGCTCGGCGACCTGTCTATGCCGGAAAGGAGGCGGGCATCGAAAAAGGTGGCGTTTTACTGCTTCGCCATCTGTACCGTCTCCGCGCTGATCGGCAGCTGGGTCCTCAAACTGTTCGGGATCTCCATCCCGATTGTACAGCTTGCCGGCGGGATAATGATCTGTCGCATGGGCTGGCTGTTGCTCACCTCCGATAACGATCTAAAGACAAAAAAGGAAACCGCCCACCCCGATGCGACCGCCAGTATTGATGAAATATTGTTTTATCCGGTTGCTTTTCCAATGACGACCGGGCCCGGAACGATCTCCATCATCCTCACCCTGTCCGCCCACCCGAACGAGGCTTCGGTCACCGAACATTTCTTCAATCTGGCCGCGCTTGTCATCGCCATCCTTGGCATCTGCATCCTGGTCTATATCTGCTACACCAATACTCCCCGGCTGACCCGCCGGCTTGGACCGCGGGGCGAGCAGATCGTCAACCGCCTCAGCGCTTTTCTTGTATTTTGTATCGGCATGCAGATTGCTTTCTCCGGCATCAAGGTGCTATTTCATCTTACAGGCACTCCTTGATCTCCCGCACCGTCTCCTCAAAGGCCTTTTCGCCCCGCACTCCCTGTTGCCATGCCAGCCCCCGCTCCATCAAGTCGATCTCCCGCACGATGGTGGACCCGTCCTGTCCAGCCTGACGACCGAGGATAAACACGGTATCCGAGATCGCCACCGCCGTCGCTATGTCATGCGACACAACGATCAACGTCTTTAACTCGTCGGACAGCGAGACCTGCAGCAATAGCTCCACTACCTTGTCGAGCACGCAAACATCAAGTCCGGAGAACGGCTCGTCCAGTAACAGGAAATCACTCCCTTTCAGCAACTGCTGGATGATGCTCACCCGTTGCTGCTGCCCGCCCGACAGCTGGGCCGGATACCGGTTAAGCACGTCCGCGATATCGAACTGCTGTGTATACCGCCGGATCGCGTCTTCTTCTTTCCCAGCCAATTGCTTGTTGCGCCGCGCGGCAAGCAGCAATGACTGCCGCACCGTCCGCCAGCCGAACTGATAATAGTTTTGGAAGATCACGCCCATGTCACCCGCCTGTACATTTCGTTCTCGGTACATTTCGATGGACCCGTCGCCCTTTGCCACCGGCACCCGCTCGCGGATCGTAATACTTCCTTCATCCGGCCGCTGCAGTCCGGATAAAAGCCGGAACAACTGTGTTTTGCCTATCCCGCTACGTCCGACGAGCGATACGACCTGGCCCTGTTCGAGCCCCGGCCGGACAATATCCCGGACCGTGAACCGGATTTCGCGCAGGATGCGCTGCCCGCCATATGACAGGCCAACCCCATCCACCCGCAATAAAACATTCCCCTTGCTATACGTTCTCATTGCTTACCATTTTGTATAAGGAAATAGCCAATGCCGCAATGCGCCCAGCAGATAGTCGAAACAAAGTCCCAGCACCAGGATCACCGCTTGCAGCGCGAGTACGTGGGGCAGATCATTGTATTTATTGTATTTGATCATCAGCGCCCCGATTCCGCCCTCGCTCATGTTCAAACCCTCCACCATCGTAATCATCATCCACGCGATCGCGAAATTCTGCCGGACCACCTCGAATACAAGGTCGGCCTTTCCTACAATGATCACTTCATACAGGCTTTCCCAGCGGTTGTATCCGAGCGTCTGACACAATTCGAATTCCTGCGGCGGCGTTTGCAGGATGATCGACAGAAAAGACGTGGTGAGAAACGGCACGATCCCAAACAATAACAACGACAGTTTTAGCTGGCCGCCGTCCTTTGTCAGGAGCGTGAAGATGAAGATCAGCCCGGTCAACGTCAGGTAACGGCACTTCACAATGAATTGCGCCACCGGCCGAAAGAAAGGGATGACCGACGAATACGAGAAAAGCAGTGTGATCAGCACGGAATACAGCAAAGCCTTACCCGTAAGTAAAATGCTCGTCAGCAGGTTGTCAACGAACGATCTCGCCGTCAGCAGCTGACCCAGCGCCGCCAGCACTTTTGAAGGCGGGGGGATTAACCCCCCGCCGCTGACCTGCCAGATGAGCAAAACTACCACCACCTGCGACCCAACGAGGATCAGGACAGTTTGCCGATTTAGCCTGGAAAATGGTTTGAACATAGTTTTAAAATTTATTGGCCTAAAACGATCTCCACCCGCCGGTTCCGACCCCTTCCTTCAACCGTATTGTTGTCCGCTACCGGCTTCGCCGAACCATAGCCCTTCGTTTCGACCCGATTCGCCGGAAGCCCCTTGGTGAGGAGGTAGTCGCGTACCGCGCCCGCACGTTTTTCCGAAAGCGGGATATTCACGGCATCCGAACCGACATTATCCGTATGACCATAGACGCCCATTTTGAGGCCTTCCGCCACTACCGCGGATTCAAAGATCTCGTCGAGCGTCTTGTACGACTCCGGCCGGATCACGGCCGACCCGGTCTCGAACTCGATGTGATAGGATTTCGATGACACCTCCGTCGTGATCTCGCTTGCATACCTGGTCTCGATCGCCTTGCCTTCCAGCAACTCGGGGTGGTTCGAAATCACACTCAGCAGGAAGGATTTGTCCACCGCCTTTTCATATGGCAGGAAGCTGGGCATAATGGAAGGATACATTCTCACCATCAGGTTCCCGAAGGTGTTGTACACCGCCTTATACCGGTCTACCTTGTCGGCGCCAAGGCCAAACGTATTGGCCATATCGGCCAGATTGAAGACGGCAGAACCGCCGAGGTGTACTGACTGGCCCTGGATGTCGTTTTCCTGTATTCCATTAAAATATTTCAACCAGTAGTCTGCATTTTGCTCCTGGTAAACGGAAGCGCTGACCTGCGCGGCGAACTTGCGCGCCTCGTTGAATGACCGCACCTGGTAACCCGCCTGCGCCAGGGCGATGATCATATTTTCGATATCCGTCCGGTGGTCATATGCCCACTTCTTGATGGCAATCGTCTGGACGGGCATCTGCGAAGCATACTGCCGCGTATTGGCAATCGTCACCAAACCGCCTTTCTTCGTGGCGACATTTACGTCACCGGGGGTCCAGGTCGCTACGGCGTCCACACCAACCGTGGTGTCCCGACCCGTCGTTTTTCCGTTCCGGATGATCTTCCTGCTTTCGGTATACCCCGTGATATACTTGTTCGGCGCATCCAGGAAATCACCGGCGGCGATGAGGTTGATCGCATCCGCATCATAAGTCGTCTCATCGGGATTGACTTTTATCCCGTTGTCGCCCGCCCACTTGAGCAGGATGTTGACGTCGCCGTCACGTAGCACACCGGCTACGCATTTCCCCACCGCATTGTGCGCATCCTGCTTCCAGGAAGACGGACCCATAACCTGGTCTTCGCCAAAGGACTTTCCATGCGCAATTGGAAGGATGATGGGTTGGTACTCCGGACCCAGGGGTTCGAGCTCTTTGGAGAGCGACGTCATAAAGGCGGGCATTCCGTCTCCCATAAAGGAGACCAATACCGCCGTCGTGTTGGGATTTGTTTTGTACTGACCGGCGAATTTTACCAGGTCCGCCATTTGTTTATTACAGTCATCCTGGCGCAAATAGGTGACGTCCAAATGGGCTTTGTCGAACAAGCTGCCTTTTGTCGTCCGTACGCCGCCGTTCGCATACATCCCGGAGAACTGCGCATTCCACGCCATCCGTTCCCAGGTGATCGGCGTTCCGCCGTTGACGGCTTCGGTATTCGACGGCAACGACAACAATATTGCATGTTCATTTAGTGAGGCTTCCGGTGCGTCCGGAAGGACAACCTTGCCCACTTCAACCGCCTTGACGGCCTCCCGGGGTCTTGCCTGATACCATTTTACGCTGAAGATGCCTACGGTGATGACACCCGCGATCAATACGACCTTCCCGGCGGGTTTTAATTTGACTGACATATTATTTAGTTTTTAATTGTTTGATTACTCCAACAAACTTTTATACTTATCGACCGATATATCTTTTAGCCGGCCCTGACTCCCGTCGGTGGCGCGCGAACCGGGATAGTGAAAATCCTTATCGAGATCGAACTGATCGATCAGCACCAGCGCCTGGGCAGTCTTTGCTTTGTCCTCCAGGACCTGGTCATCCATAAACCGCGACGTCACGTTGATCGCCGATTTGATATGCCCGATCTTTTCGCCGATCCGGGCTTTCAGCAGCGCAAGCGCCTTCTCCGCATCCCGGTTGAGCTCATCGTCGCCCTTGAAGGCCCGCATTGCACTCGTCACGGCGGAAAGGCCTGTCGTAACCGAGTAATACAGGTCTCTTTTCGCTTCCAGATCGAGCCTGGCGTCCTCCAGCATGATCCCGCTCTCTTCATATGCGGCATCTGCAAAAAGGATCAGCTTGTTCAGGTCGCTGACGATCGGCGTTACATTTTCGATATACTCCCGGCAACGCATCACGTTGTTGGTGTACAGGTTGATCTGGCGATGGTCACTTTTTTCCGACTGGAGGATCTTTATTTTCCGGATATTCAGCTGAAGCTCCTTTTCCTTGTCCGCCAGCTTCTCCGTCAATTCGCTTTGTTTGCCCTTTAGCCTGGCCGATTGCCGGCAGAGGGTTTCCCGATCTTTATAGCCCTGGTCAATCTTCGCCTGCAGGATGTTGAAGGGGTTCAGCTCGATAGCCAGCCCGATCGAGTAATTGGCGATGAATTCCGAAAAATACTTCAGGGCACGCCAGAATTTCCGGTTGGTGATCGTCATCAGCAGGAACCCGCAAACGACGCCCCCGATGACGAGGTTGACCATATTCCAGGTCACCTTGACCAGCCAGGGCAGGACATAAGTCAGGAACCCGTATGCCAGCCCGCCTGCGAGGGCGAGGCCCACGATAGCGGCGGCGATATTCTTCGGCTCGCTCCACCAGCCGGGCGTTTTGCCGCCCCGCCAGGCGGCGCCATTCGAATTTTGAATTAACTTGTTCATGATCGTTCGATTTGATTGTTAGTGGATATAGTGATCGATCTTTTCGATGTCGGCACGGATCTCTTCCTGCCTGCGTTTGCTCTCGGCGGAATACCCGCCGCTGCTTGCAGCCAGTTTTTCCTTGCCGGCCCTGATCTCTTCCTGAAGCGCGCCGATCCGTTGTTGCAGCTGTATCATCTCCTGCGACAGCGACTGGATACGCGCGGCCTTTTCCTGCGCCTCCGCTTCTTTCCCCCGTACTTTTTCCCGGTAGGAGGAATCCACGGACGCCTGGAATTGCTCCGCATCGGTAGCGAGCACTTTCAGATACGCTGCCGCCGTGTCGAGCAGCTGCTGTTTGCTCAGTCCCTGGGCTTGTAAACCGGCGAATGCCGCATTGTATCTCGCCGACTCATCGGGAACGCCATGCATAACCGAAATCATCCGCGAAAACTCATAGTAATCCGGCCCGGGGATGTTGGCTTCGCCAAGCAGTCTGTCAAAATGCCCGGCAAACCGGTCATCGGCACGACCCCGGTCATCGGCACGGCTTCCGTCATTCGAAGGGTGCCGAATTTGCGCCGCCTGTCCTTCGCGCTGCGACTCAGGCTGCGGGGGGCGGATGGTCTCCCGTTCAGCAGGAGGATCAGGAGGTGCTCCGCCGATCTCGATAAAGGCGGAAATGATCTTTTTTCCAAAACTTGCCATAGTTGTATTTTTTTGTTAAGAATGATGAGACGGCATGACTTGCCCGATTACGACCGTTGCCTGTCATAACAGCTACATATCCACGAAGAATTTGTGTTACTTCAGGAGCAGAAATGTGAGAAGCACATACCCCTGTAACGGTTCGGGCTGCCACGTCGCACCCGATCCGGCCTTGCTCCGATGGATCGTCACCTGGCGATAGATCACGCAAAACAATACCGTGAAGAATATGAGGATAACCCCAATTACCTTTTTCATAAAAAGACAGTTAGATGCCGGCTACACGTCACCTCGCGGTCAACGGCGCGCCAGGATGGAAAAAATTAGTTTCTCGTGGGAAGTATCGCGGAACGACTAGGGAAAGAAGATTTCCGGTTTCATTTTAGTAGGAGCGTGGCTCCATTTGATTTGACGAAGTAAAGATAGTCCACGCCCGAACCCGGCACCAGCGAATCCGGCATAGACGGCTGCTTTCGTCGAATGACGGCAAAGCACCTGTGATGAGCGGCAAAATAAGTGGTTGAGTGTCGATTATCGGGTCTGAGCGGTAAATTTTGACTTATTAACGGCGGCCCGCCCTGAAGAGCGGCAAGGATTTCATCCTAACCCCGTTAGTATTGTTACGACGTTGCAAACTAAACTTCTTAACTTTTGTCTCTTAAAACACGACTTCATGGTCCTTCGCCTCCCTGTTTCCTTCTTCCTGATAAATTTTGCAATCACCTCCTCTGTTGCGGGCCAGGACACCGCCCGCCAAATTCCCCTTTGGCCCAATGGCGCACCGGGCTTTGAGAACCGCCGCAATGAACCCGAAGAAGCAAAGGACTATTACGTGAAGAACATCCATAATCCCTCCATCACCATCTATCTTCCGCCAAAAGAAAAGGCCACGGGCGCAGCCGTTGTGATCTTTCCCGGAGGTGGTCACCGGCTCCTGGTCTTTAATGCGGAAGGCCGCGAGCCGGCCCGCTTTCTTAACAGCATCGGCGTAGCCGCCATTATCGTAAAATACCGGCTGTTCCGTGAGGACTCTGCCATATATAGTTTTGAAAAGCAAACCCGCGATGACGCGTACCGCGCCATGCGCCTCGTTCGGAGCAAGGCCGCCGAATGGAATATCGATACGTCGCGTGTAGGCACATTGGGTTTTTCTGCAGGCGGGGAGACGGCGGCGCTGGTCGCCTACACTTCCGGCGCGGGTGACCCCAACGCCCCTGACCCGGTTGACCGGCTTAACGGGCGGCCCAATTTTCAATTACTCGTCTATCCCGGCCCGCTAGGCATTCCAGCCGTCATACCTCCCGACGCTCCTCCGGCCTTCCTGATCGTGGCCGACAACGACCAGGGTGCTTCTCCCGTCATCCTCCATCTGCTGGACAAGTACCGCAGCGCCAAAGCTCCGGTGGAAGCGCACATCCTCTCCGGAGGTAGCCACGGCTTCAACATGGGTTACCGGAGTAACCTGAAAGCCGTACGCAATTGGCCGCAACGGATGGCGGACTGGCTGGCGGATATGAATCTCCTGGACAAAAAAAGCCCCCGGTAGGAATACCAGGGGGTACTAATCAAAGTGTTTTTTAACCATTAAACCTTATCCTATGAAAAACCAAAGCTACGAATCCGGGCCGCAGATCCCATTTTTTTGATCATGGTTGTTAATAGTTTAGGAACTAACTTCAAAAAAACCTTAATAAACCACTTAATTTCCGGTCCGGCTCCGATAATCGGCCGCCGGCCGGGCCTGCGGACCGCATTTTTTTAGTATCTTACCGCCGCTTTGCAAGAGCGTTTTAAACACCATAATTGATCTATGTCAAGAAGAACCGACTTCGTCTATTCCGACAAACAGGAGCCTCACCGCCTCCGTACCAAAAAGATCCTGCAGCAACACCCCGAAGTAAGAAGACTCATCGGAAAAAACAAGTTGACGATCTTCGCTATCCTCGGCCTTGTCCTTTTCCAATGTACCATGGCCTGGCTTCTCAGAGGGAGCTCCTGGTGGCTCATCGTCGGTGCGGCCTACGTCCTCGGCGCTTTTGCCGACCATTCCCTTTTCGTTATGATCCACGAATGCGCACATTATCTTCTGTTCAAAAGCCGGGCAGCCAACCGGCTCTCCGGAATTCTGGCCAATCTGCCCCAACTCTTCCCCAGTTCCGTGTCGTTTGAACGCTACCATATCAAACATCACTCCTTTCAGGGTATACACGAACTTGACGCCGACCTGCCAAACCGCTGGGAAGCGCGGTTGATCAACAACTATTTTATCGGCAAATGCATCTGGCTCCTTTTTTATCCCCTGTTCCAGATCTTTCGCATCTCCCGGCTCCGCGAGATCAAACCCTTCGATAAATGGGTAGCGATCAATTGGGCAGCCGAAGCGGTCTTTATCGCCGCGATCTGGTATTTTTTTGGTCCCAAGGCAATCGTGTATCTCCTTCTCAGCTTCTTCTTTTCCGTCGGCCTTCATCCGCTCGGCGCGCGCTGGGTACAGGAACATTATCTTACAGAGGAAGGCAACCAGGAAACCCATAGTTACTATGGCTGGCTAAACCTCGTCGCCTTCAACGTCGGTCATCATAACGAACACCATGATTTTCCTTCGATCCCGTGGAATAAATTGCCACAGATCCGCAAGACTGCCCCGGAGTATTACAATACGATCGCCTATCATAAGTCCTGGACCGCCCTCTTTTTCCGCTTTCTTTTTGACAAAGAGATCAGCCTCTGGTCCCGGATCGTTCGAAAAGAGCGCGGCAAAGTAGCCCTGAACGATCCGTCGACCCCCGATCGCGACCTGGTTGCCGCCTCCTCCAAACCAGCCGCCGTTACCGCACAATAAATTTGAAAAAAAGACTGCCATGTTCTCCATCACCCGACGCCCCGTCCTCCTGCTGATGACCGCCGCGACCCTATTGTTTGGATACCGGCCCAAGACTCAAAAAGTAATTTTCTTTGGTGATTCCATTACCTACATGGGCGCCAGACCGGGGGGATATATCGTGAAAATGAAGGATGCCCTGGAAAAAAAGAATATGGGCTCCGACTTTGACCTTGTCGGTGCGGGGATCGGCGGCAATAAAGTGTATGACCTCTATCTGCGGATGGACGATGACGTTTTACAGCAAAATCCCGATATCGTGTTTATTTATATCGGAGTAAACGACGTCTGGCACAAAACCAGCTTCGGCACCGGCACGGATGCCGACAAATTCGAGAAATTCTACATCGCGATCATCAACAAATTACTCGACCGGCATATAAGGATTATCCTCGTTACCCCTGCAGTCATCGGCGAAAGGAGCGACTACACCAACCAGCAGGATGGAGATCTCAACGCCTACTCGCAGATCATCCGCAATCTCGCCCAGAAGTTTCACACCGGTCTCGTCGACCTCCGCGAGATCTTCCATACTTATGAGTTAAAAAATAACCCGAGTAATAAGGAATCCGGCGTTCTGACGGTCGACAAGGTGCATCTCAACGATGCGGGAAATCAGCTCGTCGCCGACAGCATGCTCGATGCCCTGCTTTCGAAGTAGCGGAACGCGGAAGAAATACCGGAACCCGGGAAAAATACCGGAACCCGGCAATAGGGGTGTCCTTAAATAGCAGTGTCCAGCGCGATGCACTGGACACTACAACGAAATGGAACGATCACCTTTATACAGTCAAAACGCTGTTCCAACCTGTTACCCCATCCGGCTCTCTCAACCGGTTTTCGATGTCCTCCATCCAGACTTTGTCATCGATGAAGAACTTGTAATAGTATTTCCCCTTCGGTAACATGGGAATCGAGATCTTCCAGCAACCGTCCTCGGCGGGCTGCATCTTTAGCTCGTCCGGGGACCAGTGGTTGAAAGAACCTGCCAGACAAATGTGGGCTGCGGATGTGGAATTAAGATGATGGACGTAGAACTCGATCGTCTTTTTACGCCTGTTGATATAAGGCGACTCGTGAAATTTCATAGCAACCCCCTTTTTTAAGATTTTAAAATCGCGTTCGACAGGGCGGGATTAATTTGAGTTGGATAGTCACATGCCTTAGGGCTGATAACGGGATATTTCAGGTGACAAGCAATGGGACCGTGGGTCCGGGCGGGTGTAGGGTGTACAAAATTTACATTTTTTTTCGGGATATTGCAATAAAGACGGAGGTTTTTTTGCTAAATCGGTTTGGCCTCCCGCTATTGCCTTGCCTTCCCATTAGCGTTTAATTTCATTTTAATCGGGCATTCCATGTGCGCTCGTAGGGAATAGATTAAATTTAGCCCATGGCAGACACCAGGATCTTATTGGTCGAAGACGAAAAGAAGATCGCCGAATCGCTCCGAAAAGGCTTATCCGAACACCACTATGATGTCGACGTCGCGTATGACGGTGCAATCGGGCGCAAACTGTTCGAATCGAAAAAATACGACCTGGCTATCCTCGATATCAACCTTCCCCTTATGAACGGCTACGAGCTGGCCCGCCATATCCGCCAGTCCAACGAAGAGATCCTCGTCATCATGCTCACCGCCATGAGCGCCACGGAGGACAAGATCGAAGGGTTCGAAGCCGGGGCGGACGACTATATCGTAAAACCATTTGATTTCCAGGAGCTGCTGGTGAGGATCAGGGCCCTGCTTAAACGGTTGTATCATCAGCCGGCCATCGGGTCCAACATCCTCAAGGTTGGGGACCTTATCATGAACCTGGACAGCAAAGAGGTTAGCCGGGAAGGCCGGATCATCCCGCTGACGGCAAAAGAGTTCCAGCTACTGGAATATTTCATTCGGAACAAGAATAAAGTGGTCTCCAGGGTCGATATCGCCCTCAACGTCTGGGATATCGATTTTGATACAAAGACCAACGTAATCGATGTTTACGTAAATTTCCTCCGCAAAAAGATCGAAAAGGACTTTTCTTCCAAGCTCATCTACACCCAGGTGGGAATGGGCTACGTCCTCAAAGAAAACCCTTAGGGCGGGCGAACAAAACCTGCCGCAACAGACCTTGAAGATACGGTACAAGATAATGCTGCTCTTCACGCTCCTGGTGACCGGGATCATCTCCCTGCTCACGGGATCGATCTATTATTCTGCGAAAGCGGAACGGGTAAAGGCATTCAGCCGCCGGCTAAGGGCAAGGGCCAACTACAATATCTACCTATACGGGACCATGGGCGATAGCTCCTTTTACTATATGCATCGCACCGATTCAGCCTCTATGGTTGGCGCCCTGGCCTCCCGGAGTATCGGTATCTGGACCGAGGACGGCAAACCGATCTATCTATTCGAGCTGCCCGGCACCAAACACCTTGCCGTGTCCGATACATTATTCCGGGAAGTAAAGGAAAAAGGCGAAAAGTCCTTTACTATGGACAACCGGGACGCCATAGCCGTCCACCGGGTCACCGGCAGGCGCAACTTTATCGTAGTCGTAGCCGGGCGCGACGAGGACGGGCTGGATAGATTGGAAACCCTGAAAAAGATCCTCCTGATCGGCCTGGTGACAAGTATTGTCCTTACCGCCCTGGTCAGTTTTCTCTTTGCCCGCCAGCTGCTCCGACCCATCGCCCTCATCATCCGGGAGGTCAATGAGATTTCCTCATACGACCTTTCCCATCGGATCCGGGCAGGTTCCGGGCAGGACGAAATGAGCCAGCTGGCCAATACGTTCAACGACTTGCTTGCACGGCTGCAGGAGGCCTTTGCCATCCAGCGACGTTTTATCTCCAATGCATCTCATGAGCTTTCCACCCCGCTGACCAGCGTCTCCAGCCAGGTGGAAGTCGTCCTCCAAAAGGAGCGATCCGCGGAAGAGTATAAACAGGTGCTTTTTTCGGTACGTGAAGACGTCCAGCAAATGCGGCAGCTGACAAAGAGCCTTCTCGAGATTGCCAAGACCGGTTCGCAGGGCGGGATCGAGCTAAATGAAGTTCGAATCGACGAGGTCCTCCTGAAAGTGATCGGCGATGTGAAAAAACTTAGTGCCGCCTACGTCGTCGAACTCGAATTCGGGGAGTTCCCCGAAGATGAGAAGGATTTTGTCGTATTCGGCAATATCGATCTTTTGTATATCGCGATAAAGAACGTCGTCGAGAACGGATGTAAATATTCACCCAATGCGACGTCCTTCGTGGACCTGAGCTTCCATCACCACAAGATCTTTATCCGGGTGATCAACCGGGGGAATGTCATTCCGGTGGAGGAGTTGCCGCAGATATTCCAACCCTTTTACCGGGGCAGCGGAACCGGCAGCTCCCGCGGATTCGGTCTCGGTTTGTCGCTGGCGGAGCGGATCATCAGCCTTCACAAAGGTTCTATCCTGGTTCAGTCCGACCCCGCAAACGGAACTTGTTTTACGATCGAGCTTCCTGCCATAAAGATCTTTAACTAGCCCACATGCCACCCCTGACCTGGACACAAGTTACCGACCCCTTTCACAACCGGCCGGTCTCCCTGCTGCTCGCGCTCGTGCCCGTTCTGCTCATTTTCTGGGCACTCGTGGTTCGCCGGATCAAGGGTTACCTCGCCAGCCTGCTTGCCATTGTCATCGCCCTGATCATCGCCGTTCTCATTTATCGGATGCCCGTGTCGCTGGCGTTGCTGTCCACCGTAAACGGAGCGCTCTTCGGTCTGTTCCCCATGTGTTGGATCGTTGTTCCCGCGGTATTCCTGTATAACATTTCCGTCCGCAGCGGTCAGTTCAATATCATCCGCCAATTCCTGGCTTCCATTACTGCCGATCGAAGGATGCAGGCCCTGCTCATTGCTTTCTCTTTCGGGGCATTTCTGGAAGGCACATC
Organism: Puia sp.; assembly: GCA_035501395.1. Classification (GTDB taxonomy): domain Bacteria; phylum Bacteroidota; class Bacteroidia; order Chitinophagales; family Chitinophagaceae; genus Puia. The sequence continues at coordinate 694 of DATJWK010000184.1, read as the reverse complement.
CGGCTTTGGCACGCCCGTGGCCATTACCGCCGCCATGCTCACCGGTCTTGGCTTCAGGCCGCTCTACGCGGCGGGCATCTGTCTTATCGCCAACACCGCACCGGTCGCGTTCGGCACTATCGGCATTCCGATCACCGTGATCTCCCAGGTGACAGGGCTTCCCGAACAAGCAATCTCGGAACTGGTCGGAAGAACGCTGCCCTTTTTATCGGCGATCCTTCCCTTCTACCTTGTGACCCTGATGGCGGGCTATAAGAATGCAAAGGGTGTCCTGCCCGCCGCTCTCGTATCGGGACTTTCTTTCGCTCTGATCCAGGCCCTGACCTCGAATACACTGGGTCCTGCCTTGCCGGATATCCTGGCGGGTCTCGGCTCGATCTTTTGCTTGCTGCTCATGCTTCGATTCTGGAGGCCGGCGACGACCTGGCGCTTTGCCGGCGAAGCGCACGAACCGGTGATGGCGGCCTCATCCCACACCGCCCGCGGATTGTTGTGGGCCCTCTCCCCCTATATAACCCTGACCCTCCTCATTATTATCTGGGGTCTGCCGCCCGTAAAGGATTGGCTCAATGCTTCGGGCACCCTGTCGATCGAAATCCCTCTTCTTCACAACGCCATCATCGATCTCAACGGCCATCCCCTGCCGCATGTCTTCCGGCTGAACTATTTATCAGCCGCCGGGACCGCTATCGCC
>DATJWK010000183.1:0-4078 GCA_035501395.1 Puia sp. | reverse complement strand
CGAAAGGGTCCGGCTGTGCAGCCCGATCGAAAGCGGCAGATAATCGGCCAGGTAGTTGGTCAGGGGTACCGATCCGCCGGCAAGGGCAAACACGGAGAGCTTGCTGTTACCGCCGAATTTTTGCTCGACCGGCTCCCATTTGATCCACCCGGACAGGTCCTGGATCCCATGCATGCCGTGCAAAGTGCCGGCCGTCGCATTCGTCCAGACGTACGGGGCGCCCGCCACGATCGCCAGGTGACGGTTGAGCCCATAGATGCCCATGAGACTGGTCATCTGTGTCGATACGGTACCCAGGTTTTGATTGTCGCGACGGTAGGTACCCTCCCAATAATATTTCCAGCTGCTGTGCGAGTACACGCCTCCCGCGCAGAGATTGTTCTTTGCCATCATGATCGCGTCATCGTCGGTTTGCGCGCGTAGCTGCCGCCCGGTCAGGATCAAGGTCAGCACGATGAGCATCCCCCGGCTCAGTACATTTGTTTTCATTGTTTATGCAGTTGTTGGTTTGCTAAAGGATAAATGCGTTAGAACCTGATGTTCGCGCCGATATTTACGACACAGTTTGCAAAAGCGGCATCCCCATGCGTGTACAAACCCGTCAGCGCGGTCGTGATCTTATCCGGCACACTCTGGGTCCTGTCGCGGACGATCGCGATCGGCACGTACGCATACAGGCTGACCTTCGGGAAGACATAGGTCAGCCCCGGTTCGCCGGAGATAATATAACCCGGCCGGCGAAATCCGTCACTGGCGCCGATCAGGTCATGCACCGGCAGGCAATCGTCGCGGAAACCCGCCGAAGCGAATAATCGGTTAAACTGCAGCGTTACCCCGGCCCTGACCATATATTGATCGGGCACACTCATTACGTTGCTCCCATTGGCGATCGAAGCGGCCGATGGGGTAGCGCCATGCGAATTGGAAACGCCGTTCTGATCCCTTGGATTCGAGAGATAGTAGAAATTGCCGTATACGCCGACCTTATGTGAAAAATTGTAAAACGAATTGACCTCGAGCGTAATCCCCGTGCCGCCGTCGCCGAGCTGGATCGACTGGTCGACCGGCCCGAACGTTTTTGTACTGTCGCTGGTCAGGAAATAATCCTGGTAATTATCTTCACCGGTAGCAAACTTGAGCCCAAGCCCGACCTGGATATTGCCTTTCGGCATTTTTACCGGATCCAGCAGCCAGCGATAGACCGCAACCCGGATATCACCGGCGCCGAACGCATGGGTGGAAAACCGGTTGTATACACCATTTTCCTTGTACGTCTGCGACCGCGCGTTGGCCGAGACCGGGAGGTCCACCATCAGGGTCCACCGGGGGTTCAGGATCCGGTAAACGGCCATATCGGTGGTGAAGGCATTGTTGATCACCTCATTCCCCAGCTGCTGACGCTGTTTCTGATACACATCGCCGACATAATGCCGGAAGGATTTGTAATAGCGGTTGTTGATGGAGACTTGCCACTGCGCGCCCGTATCGGCGTGACGCTCCTCCCCCGCGGTGCAGAAACCGCCGTTGCTGCGGATAGCCACACAACCCTGCGCGGATGCGCGATGCCACGACAGTAAAATGACAGAAGACAATATGGTTAAAAAGACTTTTTTCATGATGCAGATAGTATTTGATTGGTATGAATAGCAGAAGTTTTATTATTTCCAGACGCCAGCCACAAGGCCAGCAGGCAACCGTAGCTGCCGCTACGCTCTACCCATTCGACCACTTCCCAGTGCGGATAGAAGAGCTCGGTGCCCATCTTCCAGACCAATAAGGCCAATAGCAAAGGCCGGACCGGCTTGACGAGTAGCGCCGCCGCGGCGACCAGTTCGAAAAGGGCAACAGCATGCGCGACGCCGATTGGGTTCGAAAAACCGAGCGCGTCATATTGCGCCAGCACACTTTTCTTTTCGATCCAGTTTAGCCAGCCATGACCCAGTAATAAGAGGAATACCACGACCCGCAGACACCAGGTGACCTGGTCAAACCGGGCCTTGTCCGGTTGGGGGTACGAATCCAGGCGCGCAAAAAGAGGACGCCGGCCCGATAACAGCAGTAACGCCAGCGGCGCTCCGTAGTTCCCCGCGCGTTCGATCATTTCCGCGAACGGCTCACCGGAAAGCGGACGCATCAGCGCAGTGATTGCTCCCCAGATGACCAGCCAGCCCAGCACACCACGCGTCGGGTACAGCAACAACGTCAAGCCCATGAGGATATCTGCCGTGCCGACAACCGGCATCAGCTGATAGGCCAGGTCATGACCAATGCCCGCAACCGCGAAATAGTTGCACCAGATCGGCTTGGTGATGAAGCCGAACGCGCCGTGGCCGATAAGACACATCGCCGAAGCCAGGCGTAGCGCAATATGCATGTGGTGTGCGGGAGCCGCGAGGCCGCCAGGAACAGGATCCTTCATGAATGTTTGATTGCCGCTTGAATGAACGGTTTCCGGAAATTCCGGTGCAGATACCCTTGTCCGGGATCAGGCTGAATGACTACAGCTGTTCAGGCGGATTCTCTGCCGTGGAGGCATAGACGGAGGGAAGTTGCGACGGCGCATACAGGGCCGTGACCCTTGCTGCCGCGAGAGAGAACGCATCCGGCACGACAAGACCGGCCGGTGCCGGACGATAATCCTTTGACATATCCTTGACGGGATGTGAGGAATTTCTTTTGCTCTGGTTCTGCTGTTGCAGGTCGTTGACCTGGCGGAAGAAATCGTTGCTGGCTGTCCGCAATGTCGTCGACGTCAAATTCGGAAGACACAACACTTCCAGCGAATCCCCATAAATACGGCGCTTGACATATTGGTAAGTAACGCCGCCGATGTCGATCTTCCCGTTAACACGTTCAAATCCGGCGGAGTTATTAAAATAAGCCAGCGAAGTAATGGGAACTTTGAATGAAATAAGCGCGGATTCGTCGAAGTCGTTATGATCGAAGTTGGCCTCCAGCTTTCGTTCCGCCTGATCTTGCCAATAATTGCTCAATAGCTGGTAACCGTACCAGTTAAAAAAGAGCACTCCCATAAGCAGTATGGCGGCAAGACGTTTCAACGCACTAATATATGTATTTTCTTATTGATGGTTGGATTTTTTTTACGCTTATCTTCTGAAAAATGGGTTCAAGGAGCCGCTTTCGTAGAGTCATCCCTTGGAAAAAACGTCCCGATCCTTATCCGTAACTTCTTGAATCGACAAGAGATACACGGTGTGGGTGCTCGCGTCGATTCTGTATAGAATTCTTACGCTTGGAATGTCAATTTCGAAAAATTCATCCGTTACCCATAAATAAAAGTCAGGAGGAAACCTTACAATGTTTGGTATTCTGTGAGGGTGTTTGCGCAATGCCCAATCAATTGCCTGATCGAGTTGGGCCATTCGTTGATAGGTCTTGACAAGACGCAAGATCTGCTCTTCAAAAGACGGCTCCCTAACGATTGCGAACATCTCATTTCTTATTATCCGTGAATTTCCTGATTTCTTCCTGCGCCCACTTCAAATCGAATTCATTTGGTGGCCTTGAAGTGAGTAAAAAGCTATAAAACGGGAGTTCGTCCATATTTTCCGAAACTTGCCACGAGACATGCCTGTGAGAAAGATCACTTATCGTACTGGCATTATGCGTTGCCAACATTTCCAACACCTGATCGATCAATACAATCTCTTCCTTGTCAAAAACATTGATATTAGGTTGCCGCATTGGGACATACCTCATTTGAGCAAAACCAAAAAAATCGGCTTTAATCTCTTTAAGGTAGTTGTCCCTGACTAAGTCATCTCTTAACCGCAAGAATTGATTGGGGGCAGGCGTAGCTCCTCTATCTTGCTTGACATAGTTCAACTTGGATATTGGTCGTTCCAGTTTGAGAAATGCTATATTGTCTATTAAATAAAGTGCCTTATTTAATAGTGTCGCCCCATATGTTGGTTGATTGCTAAGCTTTTCAGCGACGTACAACACAAGTTCAACAGTACGCGGATCACTTGTAACACCTTCTCTGCTCAATCCCATTTTTGCTAATTAACTTAGCTAAGTTACAAAGAATTTGTCAGAAAAGTGATAAATCATGTGT
>DATJWK010000182.1:0-11699 GCA_035501395.1 Puia sp. | reverse complement strand
AGGATGATAAACCCTTCCTGGATCCGCGACTTGTCCATGAGGCCGCCTTCCGTTACAGACTTTACGACAACCCCGCCTTTGAGTTCGAGCGACGCTGCATCCTTTTTACTCAGGTTTTGCAAGTCGGCGCCGAGCTTATCGAGGACGGAGGTCCGGATGACCGAAGTGGTGCCGGCATTATTGCGTAGCGTGATGGCAACGGTAGACTCCTGGCCGTCGCGCTTATAGGTCACATTGATCTTGTCGCCGGGGCTGAAGGTGGCGATCTGGCCGACCATCTCCGCTCCGGTGGTTACAGGAAAACCGTTCAGCTTGGTGATAATGTCGCCTTTCCTGATCCCGGCATGTTGCGCTGCGCCATCGGCCGTAACATCGAGGACGTACACCCCTTCACCGTCCTTGATCCCATTCTCTTTCTTCTGGTCGTCGCTCATATCGTCCCGGGGATAGGAGATGCCGAGGAAAGCGCGTTGCGGCGTTCCGAATTTCATAATGTCGTTGACGATCTTCTTCACAATATTGACCGGGATGGTGAAGGAGTAGCCGGCGTAAGAGCCGGTGGGCGAAGCGATCGCGGAATTGATCCCGATCAGTTGGCCGTCCGTGTTGATAAGCGGGCCACCGCTGTTGCCGGGGTTAACGGCTGCATCGGTCTGGATGAACGATTCGACCGGGGACTGACTTTGGCGGCGATTGATATCGAGCGTGCGTCCCTTGGCACTGACGATACCCGCGGTAACCGTGGTCTCGAGGGTCAGCGGGTAGCCGACTGCGAGTACCCATTGTCCGATCTTCACATCATCGGAATTGCCATATAGCAGGAAGGGCAAGCCGGTAGCATCGATCTTGACAACCGCGAGGTCGCTGGCAGGGTCGGCGCCGACCACTTTGCCTTTGAAGGATTTATGGTTGCTAAGGGTGACGGTGAGCTCATCGGCGCCGTCGACCACGTGGTTGTTGGTTACGATATAGCCATCGTTGCTGATGATCACACCGGATCCGGATGCCATTTCGGGCAGCGAGCGAAGGCCATTGCCGTTGCCGAAGAGATCGTCGGGGTCGATGCCAAAGAGGTCGGAGAACGGGTTATGACGGGGAAGGTTGTTGCTGGCCGTATGGATCGTTTTCGTCTTGATATGAACGGTCGCCGGGATGGCGGCATTGGCGGCATCGACGAAGTCGACGGGTCCACCGGAGCGTTTGCCGTCTTCGAAGAATTTGGCGTAGTTCGCCGGTATCTTACCGGATGAATCCTGGGAACTGTAGACGTACGTCTGTTTTTGGGTAAAGTGGTTGTATCCCCACATTGTGGCGACTGCGGTGGAGGCACTGAGCAGGATAACGGCTATTGCTTGATTTGCTCTCATTGTGATAAATTTAAATTCGTTAGTTTAACTTTTGTATTACCCTTTCGGGTGGATCTTTTGTGTCGACCTTCTACCAAATTAACGCCAAGGTTCCATTGCCGAATCTACTGCCGGCCGAGTTTAACAAATTATTTACTAAGGCCTTCGTAGATGGGGAATATAAAGACCTGTAAATCTACGAAAAATATATGGAAAAAGGGGACCCGGAGGCGGATCCGGGCGAATTCGGGATGTACGGGTGGGCGGTGCGGATGAGCGGTCGGGAATGCCGAAAAGGCGGACTGTCAGAAGGTCAGGACAGGTTCCGCAAAAAATTCAGGGTGTCGACCCCATCTGCATAGTCTTCCAGCCCCGGTCGCTGCGCCTCGCCAAAAGCCGTAACCCCTCCTTGCGCGGTTGACCGCGGGCTCCCGGCGGTGTCGGACAGGAAATCCCTTCGGCCTACAACTGTCTGGATATCGGGGTGGTCACCCGAAAGCGTAGCGGGAAGCGGGTCGCCGGGCCGGTAATAGCTGTAGTGAAGGACGCTGATGGGGCTGAAGGGAGAGTCATTCCCGGTCAGAAGGATCGACTCATTGGCCATATAGGTTTTCTTGTTCAGGAGCAGCAGCGTCAATTGGTAGTCATAGTTATGTTTGTATTTGGTATGCTGCGAGAGGTAGTTGTATTTCCGGAAGGCCTGGAGCAGATGCAGAAAATCGTAGTTCTCCGGGACATACAAATGCGTCACGTTGCGGCACCCAAGACCGAAATACTGATATACGTCATCCGCGAGGGCTTCGAGCTGGGACCTCGTCTCTTCCCCCGTCAGCAGCGCGACCGAAGTCCGGTTACGGCGGATGATATGGGGGTATTTGGCAAAGTAGTATTCAAAATAACGGGCGGAGTTGTTGCTGCCGGTGGCGATATAGGCGTCGCAGCCGTTAAGCCGGTCGGCAAAAGCAAAATGCCGGGCGGCCGCGGGATTGACCGTTATGAGGTGCCCCAGGAGATGGCGGATAAGGATATCGTCGCGACCGGACGCTTTGATCAGTTGATGGTGACCGGAAATAAAAATGGACAGGAAATCGTGAAAGCCGACCAGCGGGATATTGCCCGCCATGGTGAGACCGACGGTTCGCGCAGGGGCGGGATGATCCGGCAGTCGGTATCCTGCGGTCCAGGCGATGAGTTTGTCCCTTTGGAGATACTGTCCGGCGATGCCCCGGATGGCCAGACCGATGAATTCCGGAGTGAACCACCCGTTGGCTTCATGCGCGCGGCGCTGCGCGGTCATCCAGGCCTGATCCGTTGATAAACAATAGTCCCCGAGTTCCGCCAATAAATCGATTCGTTCGTCCAAGTTCATAAATTCCACCCTATATTTGCTGGAACGGCACCGCGGAGAAAAGATCCGGGACCGCCAAATAAAAACGCAAAGGTAAATCATCTGAACTCTCTAAATATTCCAAAAAATGGCGATTAAAATAACCGAAGAATGTATCAATTGCGGAGCCTGCGAGCCCGAGTGCCCGAACAACGCGATCTATGAGGGCGGGGTAGAATGGGCGATTGCCGATGGTACCACGGTAAAAGGATCCTTTACCTTATTGGATGGATCCACAACCGACGCCGGTGAGCGTCATGCGCCGATCAGCGTCGATACCTACTACATTGTCCCGAATAAATGCACCGAGTGCCAGGGATTTCACGAGGAGCCCCAGTGCGCGGCGGTTTGCCCGGTGGACTGCTGTGTGCCGGATGAGATGTACCGCGAGACGGTGGACGAGTTGATGGCAAAGAAGGAGCGGTTGCACGTTTAGCGCAGTCCCGACCCGCTCGCGCTACACGTATAGAAACATGCGAATGAATCGTGAGGCGATGTGCGAAAGATGTGCGTAATGCAAAATTATTTCTTTGGAATCTTCCGGGAATTTGGTAACTTTCCTTTGTCAATTTGTTGTGCATGTAGCCTTCGTGCTACTGAAAATAGGCGGGTGATATTTCCCGTCATAAAAGGGTGAAGGGGGTATTTCCTTCACCTTTCTTGTTTGTTGGGTGAATCCTTCCCAGGCTACGGTTGACCGAAGTTTTGTTATTTTGCCGAAAATTTTTTCCATTCATGAAACCAACCGTTGCATTTATTACCGGCGGCTATTCAAAAGAGTCGGAGATTTCATATAAGAGTGCCATAACGATCGAGAATAACCTGGATTACGACCGGTATTCGGTATATCGCATCGATATTACGCCGGAAGGGTGGTGGCATCTGGACAAGCAAGGCAGGAAGATCGTGGTGGACAAAAACAATTTTTCATTGGACATCGACGGGCGCGTGGTGACCTTCGACGTGGTGCTCACCGGCATTCACGGGACTCCGGGTGAAGATGGAAAATTGCAGGGGTATTTCGATCTCCTGGATTTGCCGTATACCAGCTGCGATGCGGTGGTTTCGGCGATCACTTTCAATAAGCGTTTTGCGGTGGCGGTTGCCGCATTCAACGGGATCAACGTGGCGCGGTCGGTCTTGTTCGTAAAGCACCACAAGGACAGCCCCGATGAAATGACAAAACATTTGAAGTTCCCGGTCTTTGTAAAGCCCAACAACGGCGGGTCGAGTATCGGAATGTCAAAAGTGAATTCGCCGTCGGAAGAATTGGGATCGGCAATCGAAAAAGCGTTCGGGGAAGACAGCGAAGTCCTCGTAGAGGAGTATATAGCCGGCCGTGAGTTTACGATCGGGGTGTTCCGTTCAAAAGGGGAGATCGTGACGCTGCCGTTTACGGAGGTGAAAACGAAGCGGGAGTTCTTCGATTTCGAGGCAAAGTATACCGCCGGGCTGAATGAGGAGATAACACCGGCTCAGGTGGACGCAGCGGTTGCGGAAAAAGTCCGGGCAGCGGCCCGGAAGATTTATGAAGTTTTTAACTGCCGGGGGGTTATCCGGATCGACTTTATATACAATGAAGAGATCAACGAACCGTTTATGCTGGAGGTCAACACGGTCCCGGGACAAAGCGAAGCGAGCATCGTGCCGCAGCAGTTGCTGGTCCAGGGCTGGACGTTAAAGGACTTTTATTCGGCGTTGATCGAGGAGGCGCTGGCAAGCCGGAAGAAACGGTAGCGCCGGAGCGAGCGACAGCGTGGGAGGGAGCGGTGGCGACGGAAGGAGCGACGATGCCGGAAGAAGCGATAGCGCCGGAAAGTCGTGGCACGGGGATGGCTGGGGAGAGGAGGTAACTATTTTTTTGTCGAATTTCAAAATTATCAAAGCGTGTTCAAATTTCTCACAAGTAAACCTCTCTGGGTCAATATATTAGCTGGTATCGTCCTTTTGCTGTTGCTTCTCCTGCTTTTTCTGGGTTCGCTGGCCTTGCTGACGCAGCATGGCAAGACCATGAAGATCCCATCGGTTACGGGAATGTTGTTCGCGGATGCAAAAAAGACATTGCAGTCCCAGGGCTTCGAAGTCCAGATCCAGGATTCGTCGGGCTATGTCGATACGATGAAACCCATGCAGGTGGTCAAACAATTCCCCGAAGCGGATAACCTCGTCAAGATCAACCGTACCATCTACCTGACGATCAACCGGTCACAAGCCCCTATGATCCAGATGCCCAACCTGGTCAGCATGCCGCTGCGGACCGCAACCAGTGTGTTGCACCAATATGGCCTGAAGATCGGGGATACGGTCTATAAGGCTGATTTTGCGCGGAATTCGGTGCTGGATCAGCAATTTAACGGCGAGACGATAAAGCCGGGCACCAACATCCAGCAAGGGAGCGCGATCACGCTCGTGCTGGGCAGCGGGGTCGGCGGCCAGGAGTTCGTGGTGCCCGATCTGACCGGGCTTACCTATAGCCAGGCCCGGGCAAGACTGGATTCATTCGGGCTTAGCGTCGGCAATGTATCAAAGGATCCGGAAGTGCGGGATACGACCGAAGCGTATATTATCCGGCAGGATCCGCCGCAATTCGGGGATGCAGGCCAGGTCAACCATATCCATATGGGGCAGGTCATCGCCATTTGGCTGGGCATCCACAAACCGGGCCAGGGTGGTGACAGTACATCTCCGGCGCCCAACACATATTAAGAACCGGAGCAGAGAACCATAACCGAAGACCATAACAGTGAACTATAACCGCCAAATATGCAAACCATATCTGTTGAGCAGTTAAAGGCCCGCCTGGATGCCGGTGAAACCATACACCTGCTGGATGTCCGGGAGCCATTCGAGCACGAAAATTTCAATATCGGGGGCGTGTTGCTGCCGTTGGCAAAGATCATGCGGCTGGACACGGAAGCCGTGGACGACTGGAAGGAGGAGGAAGTGATCTGCTATTGCCGTAGCGGCAACCGGAGCGGGCAGGCCTGCCTGATGCTGCAGAGCGCGGGCTTTGCCAATGTAAAGAATCTGACCGGCGGAATGAACGCGTGGACGGATACGTTTGGCGGCTAAAGGTATTTTTTAAACCAGGCGATCCAGCGATCGAACCGGTCGCGCTGGTACGACGGGATGCTGATACCATGGAACTGGCCGGGATAAACGATCAGTTCGGTGGGTACCCCGAGCGTTCGAAGCGCCTGGTACATTTGCTCACTTCCGGCCGTAGGCACATTAAAGTCTTTTTCCCCGCTCATGAATAGGGTGGGTGTCCTGATACGATCGGCCTTTAGCAGGGGATAGCTGATCTTCAGGTATCGGTCGATGCTGGTCCAGGGTGTCCCAATCTCGTTATTATACTGGTTCACATATTGGTCTACGCCGTAAAGCGAGAGCGTAAAACCTGTCCCCGCACCACTGCTGGCGGCCTTAAAACGATTGTCGGAAGCAATAAGGTAGTCGGTAAGAATGCCGCCATAGCTCCATCCCGCAACGCCGAGATGGTCGGGGTCGGCCAGACCCTGCTTTACCAGATAGTCGACCGCACCGTGCAGATCGATCACTTCTTTATTGCCCCAGTCTCCATAGATCACTTTGCAGAAATTGAGGCCGCGGCCGCTGCTGCCGCGGTAATTGACCGCAGCCACCAGGTACCCGCTGCCGGCCAGTATCTGCCGGGACATATCGAAGCTGAGTGCATCCTGCCCGACCGGACCGCCGTGGATAAAGAGGATAAGGGGCAGTTTCTTTCCTTCCGGCGTATCGGCAGGGCGATAATAGATGCCGGAGACGGTCGTGCCGTCGACGCTTTTTGACGAAAAGGGGACCACCCTGGCGAGCTGCAGCGGCGCAAGGAAACTGTCGGTATGATGGGTAAGGCGGCGGCCTGCCGGGCCGCTGTCAAGCGCAAAGATCTCGGCGGGGTTTTCCGGTTCGCTGCCCATGGCGACAAAATGATCGCCGGCAGGTTCAACGGTGGTGAAAACGCGCCCGCCGGTGGTTAGCCTGGTCATGGCGCCGGTTGCAGGGGAGAAGGCGGCGATGTATTGCTCGCGGTCATCCTCCACCAGCGCCACGATCGACTTGCCGTCAGCCGACCATTGCGGGTTGAAGACCGGCCGGTCCAGCGCGCGGGTTAACAACCTGGGCGTGCCGCCGGCAGCCGGGATGGTGCAAAGCACCGGCTCGTCGTACATGTGGTAAACCTCGTCCGATACAGAACGGGTATAAGCGATCGTTTGACCGTCGGGACTCCAGCGGGGATTATTATCGGTGCCCTTCCAGTCGGTCAGCTGACGCATGACGCTTCCGGGTTTGGCGTCGATGACAAAGATGTCGCTGTTTTCGTTCTTGTCGGGGTCTTCGGTCCGGTTGCTGACAAATGCAATGGCCAAGCCATCGGGCCTCCAGATCGCCGACTCTTCATCGTGATCCCCGCGCGTCAGCGTGTCGAGCTTCTTCGTGGCCGGATCGAAAAGATAAAGGTGCGTGTGAACTTTCTTATATCGGTAGCCTTCGACATCCTGCTTGTACTGATAGCGATCGATGACATAAGGCCTGGTTGTTTTGATCTTGCTGCTGTCTTCCGGATCGGGGTCGGTGAGGGTGAGAAGAAGCTTCTTCGAGTCAGGGCTCCACGAATAGTCGTCCACGCCACCCTTGATCTCGGTAAGGCGTTTACCTTCCCCTCCGCGCCGGTCCATCAGCCAGATCTGGCTCCCCTTGCCGTCCTGCCGCGAAGAAAGAAAAGAAATATAGCGGCCGTCGGGGCTCCAGCGCGCCCGGGATTCCCCGTCCGGACTGCTGGTAAGCTGTATGTCCTGGGCGCCATCCCAGCTGATCATCCAGACGTCACTGTTGCGGCTGTCTTTCAGCGAGTCAATCGTCGTCAGGGTGTAAGAAACCCATTTGCCGTCCGGGGAGGATCGGGGGTCGCTGATGCCGGGAAGACGATAGAGATCGGCGGGGCGGATGGGCCGCTTTGCCGCGGCGGGCGACGAAGGGCCCGGCGTGGACGATTGCGAATGCGCGGTCAGGATGCCGCAAACGAGGAGGCAGGGGAGGAGCGTGAATTTTAGCATAAAACAGTAGTTATCAGCCGCCGGAGCGGGCTGGCCGGGGGAAGATACGAGTATTTCTTCAACGGCCGATGTAACTTTTTTCGCGGGTGACCCGTCCCACAAAGAAGGACAAAAAAATGCCCATCATGAAAAAACTTGCCTTGCTAACTGTAGTCGTCCTGGCCGGAATGACGGTCCGGGCGCAGGATCCGAAAATCATTAACGACCCCAACGCGCAACGAAGAAATGTCGGCGAATTCCATGGGATCGCGGTAGGCGGCGGTATCGAATTGTTTTTGAGCCAGGGTACGGAGGATGCAGTGGCCGTAAGCGCCAATAACCCGGAAATCCGGGACCGGATCGTGACCGAGGTCAGGGATGGCGTACTGCACATCCATCCGAGCGACCGGTGGTGGCACTGGAACTGGAACAGTCATCTGAAGTTGAGGGCGTATGTCTCGTGTAAGACGCTGGATCAACTGAGAGAGGCGGGAGGAGCGACAATCCATGTCGGCGAGACGCTAAAATCGGAACGCCTGGATGTTCATGTTTCGGGTGGCGGCCGGATCGAAGGTAAATTCGAAGTCGGTGAAATGACTGTGGGCATTTCGGGCGGCGGGGACACCTATATCAGCGGTACCTCCGCCCAACTGCAGGTTCATGTGAGCGGGGGCGGCGCTTTCCACGGCTATGATCTGACCGCGGACACTTGCCAGGCACACGTCAGCGGCGGCGGCGATATTTTTCTGACGGTCAATAAAACCCTGGATGCGTCCGTGAGCGGCGGCGGGGAGATCCGTTACAAGGGCAATGGAACGATCCGGGATTTGCATACCCGGGGCGGCGGGAATATCTCCCGCGGATGAGCATGCAACATTGAACAAAGGTCTCTGTCTTTAAAAAAATGCTGATCATGAAGAATTCTACATTACTGACGATGTTTCTCCTTGCGGGCGTAGCGGCGGTTGCCCAGAATCCAAAAGTTATCAACGACGCCAATGCCCAAAAAAGGACGGTGGGAAGCTTTCACGGCGTGGCCATCCACAGCGGTATCGACCTGTATATAAGCCAGGGCGGAGATGAAGCGGTGGCGGTAAGCGCGAGCGATCCCGAGGTGCGGGACCGGATCGTGACGGAAGTCAGGGACGGCATCCTGACCATCTACCTGGATGAGCGGTTTCACTGGGGCTGGGGCAACCGGAAACTAAAAGCCTATGTCTCCTGCAAAATGCTGGATGATCTGAAAGCTTCGGGCGGATCGGATGTCTATATCGATCAAACGATAAAGTCGCAAAAACTCGAACTGCACTTGTCCGGCGGGAGTGACCTGCGCGGGAGACTGGAGGTCGGCGAATTGACAGTCGGCCAGTCCGGCGGTGCTGATTCCTATATCAGCGGATCCGTTGCGCAATTAAGTGTGCATGTAAGCGGTGGGAGCGACTTTCATGGCTATGACCTGGTGGCGGATGACTGCCATGCGCAGGCGAGCGGCGGGAGTGACGTGTATGTTACGGTCAATAAGGAACTGGATGCCACGGCAAGCGGCGGAAGCGACATCCACTACAAGGGGAGCGGATCATTGCGGGAATCCCACACCGGCGGCTCCGGGAGTATTTCCAGGAAAGATTAGGGGGTAATTGATTATTTTTAAGGTATGAAGAAGGTTCTTGCATTTTTTGCGGGATGCCTGCTGGTATCGGGTATTCGCGCGCAGGAAACGGTGATCATGGACGCGAACGCACAACAACGGCCGGCAAAGGGGTATCACGGGATCCGGGTCTCGGATGCGATCGACCTGTACCTCAGCCAGGGACAGGAAGAAAAGGTGGTGGTTAGCGCAAAAGACATCAAGATCCGGGACCGCATCAAAACGGAAGTCGTCGACGGCATCCTGATCATCAGCCTGGAGGGATCCTGGAAGTGGTGGCGTACGGGCAAGCAAAAGATGAAGGCGTATGTCGCCTATACCCTGCTCGACGAGATCACCGCATCTGGCGCCAGCAATGTCTACGTGGACGGAGTGATCGCCGGCGAAAAATTGGCGCTGAGTCTTTCCGGCGCAAGTGATTTCAAGGGTGCGATCCGGGTAAATTCGTTGTCGCTAAACCAAACCGGCGCATCCGATTCCCAGATTACCGGACAGGTTTCGGGCTCGGCGACTATCCGATCCTCGGGAGCGAGTGATGTAAAGGGTTATGACCTCGTGGTGGAAGACTGCTCGGCACACGCATCGGGAGCATCGGATATCCGGATAACGGTCAACAAACAGTTGGATGCCGATGCTTCGGGCGCCAGCAGCATCTACTACAAAGGTGGCGGTGTCCTTCGCGAATCCCATTCCAGCGGAGCCAGCAATGTCGGGCACAAGAGTTGAGTCTCCGTCGGTCCATTTCCCCGAAGTACCTTGATTATTAATGAGTAAAGAAAAAGATCCCTCAATTTATTTGGCGGGGAACCGAAAGGAACGTACTTTTGCCCTCCACATCGCGAAGTAGAGCAGCGGTAGCTCGTCGGGCTCATAACCCGAAGGTCGGTGGTTCGATCCCACCCTTCGCAACGAATCGGATAATTTGGGGCCCAGCACGGGCCCTTTTTACATGAAAGCAGGATTTGTCAGCATATTTGGGAGGCCGAACGCCGGGAAGAGCACGCTGCTCAACGCCCTGATGGGGGAGAAGTTGGCCATCGTCTCTCCAAAGGTGCAGACAACCCGGCATCGGATCAAAGGAATCCTTACGGCCGATGCGTATCAGATCATCTTGTCCGATACGCCGGGTATCATCGAACCGCGATACCGCTTGCATGAAAAGATGATGCGGGCGGTGAAGAGTTCGCTGGAGGACGCCGATCTCGCGTTATTGCTGCTGGATATCCGGGACGACTGGGCAGAAAACGATACCATCTTTGAGACCCTGCAACTGCGGGTACCCGCGGTACTGCTACTCAATAAGATCGACGGCATGGCGGCGGAAAGGATCACCGCGGCCACGGCTTTTTTTGCGACAAAGAGCTATGTTCGCGAGGTGCTGGCGATCTCGGCGCTGAAGTCCACCAACCTGGACCTGTTGCTTTCGACGATCGTACGCCTGCTGCCGGAAGGGCAGCCTTTTTTTGAAGGAGATAATCTGACCGATCTACCGACAAAGTTTTTTGTAGGGGAACTGATCCGCGAAAAGATCTTTCATTTGTACGGGGATGAAATACCCTATCAGGCGACGGTACTCGTGCAGGAATACAAGGAGAAGACCACGCTGACGAAGATCCGGGCGGATATCATCGTGCAGCGGGAGACCCAAAAGGGAATTATCCTTGGGGAAGGCGGGAAGATGATCCGTACGCTGGGCTCGGCGGCCAGAAAGGATATCGAAGCATTTATCGGAACCAAGGTTTTCCTGGAATTGTTTGTGAAGGTGCGGCCCAAATGGCGAGATACGGAAACATTCCTGAAAGAGTACGGGTATAACTGAATGAGCATATGAGCGGATTTACTGTGGCCATTGTCGGCCGGCCGAATGTTGGAAAGAGCACATTTTTTAACCGGTTGCTGGAACAGCGCAAAGCCATTGTGGACGATGTCAGCGGCGTGACCCGGGACAGACAGTATGGCGTTGCGGAGTGGGGCGGCAAAACTTTCAATTTAATCGATACCGGCGGTTTCGTTCCGGACAGCGAAGACGTGTTCGAGCGGGAGATCCGAAAGCAGGTGCTGATCGCGCTGGAGGAGGCGGATGCGCTGGTCTTTATGGTGGACTGCTCGGCAGGGATCATGACCCTGGATGAAGCGATGGCCGATGTGCTTCGCCGGACTACAAAACCCGTGTTCCTTGCGGTCAACAAAGTGGACAACAGCGACCGGTTGCTCGAGGCGACAGAGTTCTACAGCCTTGGGTTTGAAAATATCTTTTTTCT
>DATJWK010000181.1:0-14061 GCA_035501395.1 Puia sp. | reverse complement strand
TTGTTCGAGGTCATGGAAGAAAGGCAGATCACCGTCGACGGCCAGACCTATCCGCTGCATCCGCCATTTATGGTTGTGGCAACCCAGAACCCGATCGAACAGGAAGGCACTTATCACCTGCCGGAAGCGCAACTGGACCGTTTTCTCTTCAAGATCAACGTCGAGTACCCCACCCCGGACCAGGAATTCCGGATTGTCGCCAATCATCATCAGTTAAGAGGCGATTTCCGGATAGAAACGGTAACATCGGTGCTTTCCGCGTCCCGGGTAAGCGAATTGCGGGACAAGGTGCGGGGTATCCATGTCGAAGAAAAGCTCATCCAGTTCATTACGGCCATCGTTGGGGCCACGCGTAACCACAAATCGATCTATCTGGGTGCTTCTCCGCGTGCGTCGATCGGGATCCTGAATGGGAGCAAAGCTATTGCCGCGATGCGGGGACGGGATTTCATCACGCCGGAAGACATTATATATACGACACCGGCTGTTTTGAGGCACCGGTTGGTGCTTACGCCGGAAAAGGAGATGGAAGGCGCATCGGCCGATGTGGTGATCGATGAGATCATCCGGTCAATTGAAGTACCGCGATAGGAACGCTTCAGAAAAATTTATGTCACTGATCAAACGATTTTATTTATCCCTGTTCATTTCGCGGCGTTGGTACATGCTGGCGGTGGCGATCATCGTGGTGTTCATCCTGGCATACGGTATACCGCTCTTTTTCACCGTCGCGCAACTGCTGTTGCTGTTCCTGGTGATGGTGACGTTGCTCGACTATGTCGTGCTGTTCGCCACCCGCCAGCCGGTGGAGGTAGAGCGGAAGATGGCCGACAGGTTTAGTAACGGCGATGACAATGTTGTCCAATTGCGTATCCGCAGCCGATACCCGTTCCCCGTTCGTTTGCGGATCATCGACGAGCTACCGGATCAATTCCAGCGCCGGAAGTTTGCGTTGGAGACCGAATTGAAGTCGGGCGCCGATGGGGTGCTGGACTATACGTTGCGGCCGGTCGAGCGCGGAGAGTATGCCTTTCATAATATCAATGTTTATATCAAAAGTCCTTTCCAATTGGTTGTTCGGCGAACCGTCATTCCGGCCGAGACGACGGTGCGGGTGCTGCCTTCGTTCCACGCGTTGAAGCAATTCGATCTGCTGGCGATGTCCCAGAACCTCGCGGAAAGCGGGAACAAGCGGATGCGGAAGCTGGGGCAAAGTCTTGAATTTGAGCAGATCAAGGAATATGTGATGGGGGACGATCTGCGCAGCCTGAACTGGAAGGCGACGGCACGGCGGGGGGGCGAGCTGATGGTCAACAAGTTTACGGACGAAAAGAGCCAGCAGGTATATTGCCTGGTTGACAAGGGCCGGGTGATGAAAATGCCGTTTGACGGGATGAGCCTGCTGGATTATGCGATCAATGCCACCCTGGTATTGTCGAGGGTGGCGCTGGTGCGGCAGGACAAGGCAGGGCTGCTGACGTTCTCGGATCAGATCGGCACCTTCCTGCCTGCCGGCCGGAAGACTACGCAGATGGGCCATATCCTGGAGATCCTGTATAACCAACAGACTCGATTCCTCGATACCGATTATGAGAAATTGTACGCCATGGTCCGGACGCGGATCACGCAGCGAAGCCTGATCGTACTGTTCACGAATTTCGAGTCGCTGACGGGATTGCAGCGGCAGCTTCCATTTATCCGGTCGATTGCGCGGCAGCATCTTGTGCTGGTCGTGTTTTTCGAAAATACCGGATTGGACCATCTCCGGAAAATGGAGGCGGGGACTATCGAGGATGTATATACGCAGACGATCGCGGAGAAATTTGCTTATGAGAAAAGACTGATCGTGAAAGAGCTTCAGCAGCATGGGATTGCAACGATCCTGACGGCACCGGAGAACCTGACGGTCGAAACCGTCAATAAATACCTCGAGATCAAGGCGAGGCTGGCGATATAGCGCCCGGCTTTATCTTTGTGTTCATGGAGAATGTTTTTGCGCAGGGGCGGCTAATGCTGATCGACAAACCGTTGGAGTGGACCTCGTTCGATGTGGTCCGAAAGTTACGCGGACTGGTCCGGACGAAGAAAGTTGGTCATGCGGGGACCCTCGACCCGCTGGCGACGGGGCTGCTGATCGTATGCACCGGCAAATTCACCAAACAGATCAATACCTATATGGCGCAGGAAAAGGAATATACCGGGACGATTACGCTCGGTGCGGCTACGCCAACATTTGATCTCGAGAGTGACCCGGTATTTGTCGGGGATTACGGCGGAGTTGGAAGGGAAAGGATCGAGGAAGTAATTGCGGCGCAGTTCCGGGGGGCGATCATGCAGGTGCCACCGATCCATTCGGCGATCAAGGTGGACGGCCGGCGGGTCTATGAGCTGGCGCGAAAGGGAAAGGAGGTAAAGCTGGAGCCGCGGAGGGTGGAGATTGCCGCGTTCGATATCACGGAGTTTCGGCTTCCGGCGGTCTCGTTCCGGGTAGTGTGTTCAACGGGCACGTATATCCGAAGCCTGGCGAATGACCTTGGCGTGGCCCTGGGCTGCGGGGGATATTTGAGCGCGTTGCGGCGCACGCGGATCGGGGAGTTTCGTGTCGAGGACGCGTTGACGATCGAGCAGGCGGAGGAGGAAATCCGGCAGATGATCGGCGGCGGCTGATGCGGGGTTCGCGGGGGCGGCGGGTTATCGCGAGTCATGGTCATCGGCGGTCAGAACGGATAGCCGATCCCGAGCTGGAACTGCCCTTTCAGGAGGTTGAAATTGTGGAACCAGGTATCCGGGTAATAAATGCTCTGGGGGTCTTTCAATTTATAGGCATAATCGAGCCGGATGAGCAGATAGGGGAAGACGATGCGCAGGCCGGTTCCGGCGTCGACGGCGATTGCCTTGTAAAAGCTGTTGAGCTGGAAATCGCTCCCAACCTGCGCAGGTGAGGTATCGATAGGGCGGCGGTCCCAGATATTGCCGGCGTCGCCGTAGACGGCGCTTTGCAATTTGACGCCCAGTACCGTGCCGAGGGGAAAGCGGTATTCGACGTTGGCTTCGAGCTGAATGTCACCGAACCGGTCGAGAATCCCGCCGTCGGCGGTATCGTAGAACTTGGCTGAGCCGAGACCAAGTTGACGGATGGTCCAGCCGCGCATGGTATTGGGACCACCGGCGAAAAAGGCTTTATAAAAGGGGAGGGTCTCCTGTTCGGGGCCGGGTTTACCATAGGCAATGCCGCCGCCGGCGAAAAGCCGGACGGCCAACTCGGTGGTACGCCAGTCCCAGTGGCGGCGATAGGTAATGTCTCCGCGAATAAAGCGCCACAACGCCCCGTCATTGAGCGATTTTATAAAACCCAACAGGGCGCCGCTCGTCTCGGCACTGAAAGAAAAGAAGTCGGTAGCGATCCCATGTTGTTTGATGGAGGTATAAGCAAACTGGGAACTCATGACGAGACCGGTTTTGAAGGCCAGGTTCAGCGAAGGGAATGAATTCAGATAGGTCTGGAAGGTATCGCTTTTTTGCAGGTCGGTGTATTCGACGTTGAAGATATTGAGCAGGTAGGTCTTGTTACCGATCTTAGATTCCCAGCCAAATGAGCCGTTGATCGACTTTACATTAAAGAATTCCTTTCCGCTGGAAATCCGCCGGTCGGTATACGAGGTGTTCCCGCTGACAACGGTGCGGGTGCTGTCCTTTGGAAACAATGTTGCCAACAGGCCGGGTCGCGCGATCGGTTTGGGGAATGCAATGGAATGAGAGAGGGTAAAGTCCGTTGTCTGGATAAAGTTCCCGCCAAATTCCACCCCGGCACGCAGATTGGTTGTCGTTTGCGCCGCTTCCCGGAAAGCGTTCCGGTTGTTGAGGGTCAGGGCGACCGCGGTACCGAAGAGGGATCCGGATACCAGAATGTCATTGGTATTGTAGCTGGCTTCGAGGCTGGGGGCGATATTGTACTTTTTGTTGGGATAAAGCTTCAGGGTGGCGTCCAGAACCGAGTCGGAGCTATCGGAAGGGTTGAAGGCCATGGTGGCCTGCTGCCATGCGCCAAGCTGGTTAAAGCGGTTGACGGTCTGGACATATTTCCGCCACTGGTAGAGATCGCCGGGTAAGGTGTAAATGTTCTCCAGCAGGGCTTTTGTCTTAAACTTATTCGTCTGGGTGATAAAGGTGAAACCGCGGGCCGAGCCGGTATCGATGTTGCTGACTACAACGCTGTCTTCCTGCAGGGTGGGAAGGTCGGGATACACGGTCATGTGACCTATCCGGTAAGCGATGATATGACTGGAGTCGCCGACGGGTCGCTGGAGGACGACAACATTCATGGTTGGGTGCTCGCGTTTGCGGCCGAGCTTTGCCAACAGGGCGGCTTGCTGGAAAGGGTCGAGGGTGGGGTCGAGGAGCGCGGCCAAAACGGTATCGCGTTCGACATAGAGGTCTTGTTTCGTGAATTTGAAGTAGCCGTTGTTTTGGAATAGCGTGACGATCCGGTCCAGTTCGTCGGACAGGATCTGTTTTGAGTAAGGCAGGCCTTTCCTGAGCAGGGATCTATTTCGGTTTTGCATGACCAGTGCCTGGAGCGCAGGGGTTGTCAGTGCAAAGCCGATGGAGTCTAGCTTGATCTGCAGACCCGGCCAGACATGAAAATCGATCCGGACCCGATATTCGGTACGTTCGGGATGGCGGTGGAAACCAAAACCGGGGCCGCCGAAACCGAGGTGCAGGCGACGGATCCGGACCGTGTCGCGGCGGATCGTATCTTTAATCGTGGGGTTGAAATAGCCGGAGGCATTAAGAAGGGCGACCATGAACCCAATGGACCGCCGAACATTGGCCGAATCGAAGACGGGCGGGTTCATGACGCGGCGGTAGACCCCGGCAATGTTAACTTCCTGGACACGAAGGCTGTCGTCGAGCTGGTTGACGAGGCGGTTCGCCAGGTCTTGCTTCGCGGAAGGCTTGAGATTGCCCTCCACTTTTATCCGGGTGGCAAAAACGAATGGGCGGTGGAGCGGATACTTGCGCGGCACAGTGCAGGCGAAAAGCGAAATTAGTATCGCTAACGCCGTCAGGTGGGCAGGGGTGAGAAAAGAAACAGTATTTTTCCGGCGCCGCGAGGGGAACAACGTGAACAAACCCAAATCGATTTTAACTTTTTGTTTATGGGGATATCGAAATCGCAAGTCAAATATATTCAAAGTTTAAGCCATAAAAAATTCCGGGATGAGGAAGGGGTTTTCGTTGCGGAAGGTCCGAAGATCGTCAGCGAGCTCTTAGGAATGCCGGGAATGCGGTGCCGGCAGCTGTTCGCGGTGAAAGAATGGCTGGAGATCCCGCATGGGGCGGGCGTTCCGGGGCCGCATACCCGTGACATGCAACAAGTGGGTGAGGCGGAGCTTGGGCGGTTGTCGGCGCTGACCACGGCGAACCAGGTGATAGCGGTATTTGAAAAGCCGGTGTTTCCGCCTCCTGATTTTAACAAGGGTATAACGCTGGTGCTCGACGGCATCCAGGATCCCGGCAATCTCGGGACCCTGGTACGCATCGCCGATTGGTTTGGTCTGACTGCGGTGGTGTGCGGCAGTGACAGCGCAGATGTGTGGAATGGCAAGGCGATCCAGTCGACAATGGCCAGTATTGGGCGAATGCCGGTGGTTTACCATGATCCGGTGGCTGTGGTGAGTGGGTACCCCGGGACTCCGGTCTTTGCGACGGTGCTTGGCGGGAAGGATCTTTTTGGGATGGACCGGGTCGAACAGGGGTTTATCGTGGTTGGAAACGAGTCGAAAGGGATCCGGCCGGGTTTGCTGGAACTGGCGACGCAACGGGTAACGATACCGGGGGCTGGGAGGGCGGATTCGCTGAATGCGGCGGTGGCGGCGGGAATAGTGATATCGCATTTGGTGAGATTGCGCTAGCGAAATTGGATGGCGCGTACAGGCTGTACTTTTCGGATGATAAGGGTAGGGATCATCAGCACGAGGAAACAAATAAGGAAGGTGCCGCCATTGACGACCAGGAAATGCCACCATTCCAGTTTGACGACCGCTTTGCTGATAAAATAGGCGTCCTCCGGCAGGGTGATGAATCCATATCTATCCTGCAGCCAGCAAACGGACAGGCCAAAGGCGTTGCCCAGCAGAAGGCCGAAGACGGTAATGATCGCCCCCTGGTAGAGGAAGATCCGCTGGATGACCGGATCGGGCGCTCCAAGGGCTTTGAGAATGCCGATCATCCGGGTCCTTTCGAGTACGAGAATGATCAAACAGGTCACGAGGTTAAGCGTTGCGACGATAACCATAATGATCAGCACAATGGCGATGGTATTATCCTGGAGATTGAGCCAGTCAAAAATATTCGGATAGATATTGACGGTAGTGCGGCTGCTCCATTCCTGTGGCAATTGGGGGTTGACCAGGCTGTCGACGAGCGGTGCCTGGCGATAGTCGTACGTAAAGATCTCGTAGCCGCCGATCTGGTCGGGTGTCCAGCCGTTGAGGCGCTGGATCAGGCGGAGGTCGCCGATGGCGATGGATTTGTCATAATCTTCGATGCCGGTCTTGAACAGGCCGCAGACGATCATCGGCCGGACGCGTGGCTGCCGGCCGCCCGACTGGATAAAATATATCAGTACTCTATCGCCGGGTTTTATCTTCAACTGGTTGGCGGTGTATGTCGAGAGCGCGATCTCGTTGCTGTAGCCCGTATCCGAAAATTTCATCCAGCGGCCGCTCTTCAGAAATCCGGCGAGGTTGGAGAAGTCGTAGGTTTTTTCCACCCCTTTCATGAGAACGGATTCGATGCCTTCGGCGCTGCGGATAACGGCGCTTTTGGTGGCGAATGACTGAATGGTTTTGATGTCCGGATTCGCATGGAGGGTTCTTAGCACCGTGTCGTTGCGTTCGATCGGCAGCTCTTCGGCGAGAAGCGCGTCGTTCCCGGAGTTACGCTGGACACGGATATCGCCCCAGAGGTTAAAGACTTTTTGGCTGATGGCGTCCTGGAATCCGCGGGTAAAGGCCAGCGTGAGGATCATGGCGCCTACACTGATGATCGTAGCGCCGATCGCCAGCCGGATGATAAACCGGGAGAATGTTCGTTGACGGTTGAAAGCGACCCTGCGGGCGATAAAGGCGGCTATGTTCAAGCGGTTGTTATTAATTGGTAAAAATAGAGGAAAAAGATTTTTTTTGGCGAAATTCGTTCTTATGAATCGCTTTTTCCCGTTGTTGTCGATCTTGCTCGCCGGGACAGCTTTTGAGGTTACTGCGCAGCCGGTATCGGATATGGTCGTTTCACCATCGATAGGTACGCCGCAACTCTATCCCGCGGGGAATCAGCTGGGGTACCCGATCATCCGGTTAAATAGTCCCGATCAACTGGAATTGTCCTTTGACGATCTTGACGGAGACGTCAAGAGCTACTATTATACTTTTCAGCTTTGCGACGAGGACTGGACGCCTTCAACCGTCAGCGAGGTGGAGTATCTTAAAGGATTCTCCCAGGTGCGGATCGAAGACTATCGCAATTCCTCGGTGTCGCTCGTCCGGTACACCCATTATCATGCGCTGCTGCCAGATGCGAATGCCGTGCCGATCCATTCGGGTAATTATTTGCTAAAGGTCTTTACCGACGGGGATACGACAAAGCTTGCATTTACCCGGAGGTTCCTGGTGGTCGACAGCCGGATCGGCATCCAGACGCAATTTCTGCAACCCGTCGATTATAATCTGGCGCAGACGCATCAGCACATTGCGGTAAAGCTGAATGTGCAGGCGATCAATCCGCAGAACCCCCTCGATCAGATCCGGGTGGATATCCTGCAGAACTACCGGTGGGATAACGTGATCCGGAACATCAAGCCCGTTTTTTATACCGGAAACAACCTCGATTATACGAGTGACAACGAGATCCTGTTTGAGGGCGGAGCGGAGTGGCGGGGTGTCGATCTGCAGAGTTTTCGCTTCCAGAGCGACCGGGTGATGACGGCAAACTATGGGAAAACGGGTACCGATATTTTGTTGAAACCCGATGGCGACCGGTCGGCGCTGGCTTATGCGTATTATGCGGATCTGAACGGGGCCTACTTCATCCAGACTACGGAGAGCATCAATGTCAATTACCAGGGGGACTATGCTTCGGTGTTGTTCAGTTTTGCACCGAAAGACAAGGCGGCGTTCCCGGATAAGGATGTGTATCTGGAGTCTCGTTTTACCGGCGGCGGATTGACCGATTCATCCAAAATGACATTCAATCCGGAGGTTGGCCGGTATGAGCGGCGATTTTTCCTCAAGATGGGGTATTACAGTTTTTGTTATGTTACGGTTGACCGCAACGATCCGGATCGCAAGCCGTCGTTCGCTTTGACGGAAGGCAATCACGTTGAAACGTCCAATGACTATCTGATCCTGGTATACTATCGGAGTCCGCTGGGCAGAGGGGATGACCTGATCGGAATATCAACATTCAACAGCAGAACGGGGAAATAGGGCGGTCGGCGGGTGGGCCGCCTTCGCTGAGGCTACGGCGGCCGAGGAAAAATTATTTGGGATCGGAAGGGTGAATCTCGTTATCTTTGCACCGGCAAAGTCTTATACGACCAGCTCCCGCTGAACCCCGCCAGGGCCGGAAGGCAGCAACGGTAGGTGGTCGTAGCGGTGCGATATAAGTAACTTTGCCTTTTTTTATTTCAACCGGGCGGTGCCCATTTCAAAGGCCCAGGCTCTAAATCAATACATTTTATGAAATTCTTTATCGACACGGCCGATCTGGCTCAAATCAAAGAAGCAAACGACTTAGGGATCTTAGATGGGGTGACGACCAATCCTTCCCTGATGGCCAAGGTGGGTATCAAGGGGGAGGAAGCCGTTATCAACCATTATAAGACGATTGCGGAAATGGTAAAAGGCGATGTCAGCGCCGAGGTGGTGTCGACTGATTTTGACGGGATCATTGCGGAAGGCAAAAAGCTTCATGCCATCCATCCGAATATTGTGGTAAAGGTTCCGATGATCAAGGAAGGGATCAAGGCATTGAAATGGTTTTCCGACAACGGGATCAAGACCAATTGTACGCTGGTGTTCTCAGCCGGTCAGGCAATCCTTGCCGCGAAGGCCGGCGCCAACTATGTATCGCCGTTCATGGGACGGGTCGATGACGCCAACTGGGACGGGGTCGAATTGATAGCGCAAATCGCCAATATGTATACGGTTCAGGGCTGGGAAACGCAGATCCTCGCTGCCTCCATCCGCAGTTCATTGCATATCGTTAAGTGTGCGGAAGTCGGGGCCGATGTGGTTACCTCTCCGCTGGAGCCGATCCTGGGGTTGTTAAAACATCCGCTAACCGATATTGGTTTGGCGAAGTTCCTGGAAGACGCCAAGAAATTCAAATAGCATAAGGAAGGCTGGAGGACAAGGCCCTCTCGTGCGCGAGTGACACCACTTCGCCGATGACGATTATGGCGGGATTGGAGAGTCCCTGCCGATCTGCCAGTGCCGCTAATTGGGAAGCGGTGCCGACGACAAGTTGTTGCCCCGGTAAAGACGCATCCTGGATGATCGCCGCCGGCATCTTACCATAGCCTTCCTGCTGATACAACTGGGCAATCGCGGCTAGCTGATGCATTCCCATATAGATCACGACGGTGGCCTTACTGCGCAGCGCGAGGCGAAGGTCGTTGGAAAGGCTGCCGTCTTTCCGCGTTCCGGTAATGACCCAGATGCCGTCGCTCACGGCCCGATGAGTGAGGGGAATATCGGCCAGCCCGGCAGTCTGCATGCTGCTGATCCCCGGTATATAGCTGACGTGCATGCCCAATTCACGGGCAAATAGCGCCTCTTCGAATCCCCGGCCGAAAATAAAGGGGTCGCCGCCTTTCAGGCGGATAATCTTCTTTGCAGTGGTCGCTTTTTCCCGAATCAATTCATGTATGGCCTCCTGGGTTATGGCCGGGCCGTATGGGTTTTTGCCGACAAAGATCTTTTCACACCCGGGCGGCGCCAGATCGAGCAGGGCGGCATTTACAAGACGGTCATACAGGATCACGTCGGCTTGCTGAAGGGTTCGCCAGGCCTTTACGGTGATGAGGTCCGGGTCGCCGGGGCCCGCTCCCAAAAGTATCAGCTCCGCCTTGTTCATATACATGTGTATTAAAATAATATGATATTATTCACACAAAATAGGTAAAAAAATCAATATTTTTTCCTTTGGCATGATACAAATCATGATCTCAAGCGAAAAAAAGACTATAATTGTGGTAAACTATCACATATCAAATATTCATATGTATCGCACGGAGAAGCCTGTTTGCGTCGTAGTGGGAAATGGAATGGTAGGTCACCGGTTTTGTGAGAAACTAAAGGCGACCGGTGAATCGTATCAGATCGTTGTCTTTGGCGAGGAGCCCCGGCCGGCGTACGACCGGGTCCATCTGAGTGAATATTTCAACGGAAAATCGGCTTCGGATCTGAGTTTACCCATGAAGGGCTGGTTTGACGACGACGAGATCATCCTGCACCTGGGGGATGCCGTGCGCGAGATCGATCGGGGGCAGCGGGTAGTGCATTCCTACAAGGGAGTCGTGCAGCGGTATGACGTGCTGGTGCTGGCAACGGGAAGCAGTCCCTTTGTTCCCGACATCAGCGGAGTGGAAAAAGAAGGGGTATTCGTATACCGGACCATCGAGGATCTCGAACGGATAAAAGCCTATGCTCCCGCGGTGAGGCATGGGGCGGTGATGGGCGGAGGCTTATTGGGACTGGAAGCTGCGAAAGCGCTGCTCGACCTGGGCGTTCCGCACACCCATGTGATCGAGTTTGCCGGCCGGCTGATGCCCCGGCAGATCGATAGTGCGGGTAGCCAGGCGCTGGAAGCAAGGTTGAGAGGAATGGGAATACACCTGCACCTCAATAAGACGACACTTGCCATCGAGGGTGCCGGGCGGATAGCGGGCGTACAGTTTGCCGATGAAACGCGGTTGGCGGTAGATATGCTCGTGATCTCAGCGGGGATCCGCCCGCGGGATGAGCTGGCGCGGCTGTCGGGGTTGGCGGTGGGAACGCGCGGCGGGATCATCGTCAATGAGCGGATGCAGACGGCCGACGCGACTATTTATGCGATCGGGGAGTGTGCGCTGGTGCAAGGGATGATCTATGGTTTGGTCGCGCCGGGATATGAGATGGCGGATGTAGTAGCCACCAATCTGGCGGGCGGGGATAAGAAGTTTAGCGGTTTTGATATGAGCACAAAGCTCAAACTGATCGGTGTGGATGTAGCCAGCTTTGGCGATCCTTTCGTTGCCGAGCCGGAGTGCCGCACGATCGTCTATGAGGATCGTCACAAAGGGGTCTATAAGCGGATAAACATCAGTGCAGACGGCAAATACCTGAAAGGCGGAGTGTTGATCGGGGATGCGGCGGCCTATCATTTATTGTTGCAGACCGTGAACAACCGGATCGTGCTGCCTCCCGATCCGGAGGATTTGATAATGGGCGGCCGGGAAGCCGCCGCCGAAGGCGGCGGCGTCATGAGCCTTCCGGAGGAGGCCCTGGTGTGCTCGTGCGAATCCGTCAGCAAAGCGGCGATCTGCGCTGCCGTGATGGAGAAATCGGCTACCACGGTGGATGGCATAAAGAAATGCACGCGTGCGGGCAGCGGCTGCGGCGGCTGTGTCCCGTTGGTTAAAGATTTGATCGCGGGGACCATGAAGGCAGGCGGGATGTATGTCCGGAATGTTGTTTGCGAGCACTTCGCATACTCGCGGCAAGAACTGTTCGACCTCGTGAAGCTCCACGAGGTCAAGACTTATCATGAAGTATTGGACCGATGGGGTAAAGGGGATGGTTGCGAGGTTTGCAAGCCGGCGGTAGCCAGCATCCTGGCCAGCTGCTGGAATGAGCCGATCGTGCGACAGGCGCCGATCCAGGATAGTAATGACCGTTATCTCGCCAATATCCAGAAAGGGGGCAGCTATTCGGTAGTACCCAGAGTTCCCGGCGGGGAGATCACACCGGAGAAGCTGATCGTCCTTGGCAAAGTGGCCAAAAAATATAACCTCTATACCAAGATCACGGGCGGCCAGCGGATCGATCTGTTTGGCGCCCATGTCAGCGATCTCCCTTCCATCTGGGAAGAGTTGATCGCCGCGGGGTTTGAAAGTGGTCATGCCTATGGTAAGGCGTTGCGAACGGTCAAGAGTTGTGTGGGCAGTACCTGGTGCCGGTATGGTCTTCACGACAGCGTATCATTTGCCATCGAGATTGAAGAACGATACCGCGGCATCCGGGCCCCGCACAAGATAAAGGGAGGCGTCAGCGGTTGTGTCCGGGAGTGTGCGGAAGCGCAAAGCAAGGATTTCGGCATCATAGCGACGGAGAAGGGCTGGAACCTCTTTGTGTGCGGGAATGGCGGGTCGAGGCCGCAACATGCCCAGCTCCTGGCCGTGGATATCGACAAGGAAAGCTGCATTCGGTATTTGGACCGGTTCTTAATGTTTTACATCCGAACGGCTGACCCGCTAACACGGACCGCCACCTGGCTCAATAAGATGGAAGGGGGCATCAGCTATCTGAAAAATGTGGTGATCAATGACAGCCTGGGGATGGGTCAGCAGTGGGAGGTGGAAATGCAGGCGCTTGTCGACAGTTACCATTGCGAGTGGGCGGCGGTGGTCAATAACCCCGAACTGAGGCGACAATTTGTCCACTTTGTCAACGCTCCGCGGAAGAAGGATCCGGAGTTGCAATTCGAAGAAATGCGCGGGCAGGTTAAGGCGAAGAATTGGCAGGCAAACCGGTAGTCGCGGATCATACCCCGGTAATGGATAAAAATTTATGTATGATAGATCAATCGATCAAATGGCTGGCTGCATGCCGGGAGGAAGATGTTCCGGCTGAAGGCGGCGCGTGCGTACTGCTCGAGGGCGAGCAGATCGCCATCTTCCGGTTTGCGCGTCGGGCGGAGTGGTACGCGACACAAAATCGTTGTCCCCATCGGGACCAAATGAGCCTTTCGAGAGGCATGACGGGAAGCGCCGGTGAAACCTGCGAGCCAAAGGTGGCCTGTCCTTTCCACAAGAAAACGTTTTCTCTCCGTACGGGCGTATGCCTGAGCGGAGACGACTACCGGATACGCACCTATCCGGTGCGGGTGAAGGCCGGGAGGGTATACGTCGGATTTACGCAGGAGGATTGAAAGAAGTTGCTGATCTTTGGTAAATTTCTTTCATGCGGGATATCACACACAAACAAATCTCCCTGCGGACGGCCAGCGCGGTGGGCATTCTCTTCTGTTCCGCGGAAACGATCTCCCTGATCCGGGAGAACAAGCTACCAAAAGGAAATCTTTTCGATGTTGCGCGGGCGGCAGGCCTGCTAGGCGCCAAATTAACGCCACAATTATTGCCGCACTGTCATCCGGTGGCCATCGATGCCATGGACCTGGAATTCGAATTTCTCGGTAGCGAGGGGCAAACAGAAAGCCTGGAGAAGGAGGCGGCAACGCGTTCGGGTATTGTTATCCGCGGGCACGCCAAGTCAATCGGGCGGACGGGGATCGAGATGGAGGTGTTGACTGCCGTGTCGGTGGCAGCGCTGGAGATTTATGATATGCTAAAGCCGGTGGATAAGCAACTGGAAATCGGCCACATCCGGTTAGTCGAAAAAAAGGGTGGAAAAAGCGACCGGGAAAAATATTTTTCGACTTCGCCAACTTGTGCGGTGCTCGTATGCTCCGATTCGACGGCGGCAGGGAAACGGGAGGACAAAAGCGGCCGCGTCGTCAGGGAAATGTTGGAGGCAGTAAGAGCGGAAGTACGGCATTACGCAGTCGTGCCGGACGAGAAGGTCCGCATCCAGGAACAGATCAGGGCATGGGTGGCCGAAGATATCCAATTCATTTTTACGACAGGGGGAACGGGACTTGGGCCGCGGGACAATACGGTCGCCGCGGTAAAAGAGATCCTCGAGCGGGATGCGGAAGGGATTGCGGAAGCGATGCGCGTATATGGGCAGATGCGGACGCCGATGGCCATGATGAGCAGGGGTGTGGCGGGGTCGATCGGCG
>DATJWK010000180.1:0-22697 GCA_035501395.1 Puia sp. | reverse complement strand
AATTTGAGTGTTGTCCCCGGATGCAAGATCGAATGCCGTTTCACCTATCACGTGTGCCAGTTGAAAGACGATCGATAGGGTAAAGCCCAGGCCGATATTCATAGCCAGGAAAAACACCAACCATGCCTTCCAGCCCATTAGTGCGATCGGAAGGGCAACATAAAAAAACAGGTATAAGATCTTACTTGTCCAGAAGACGGTATGGTCGGCAGCGGACATCTTTGAAAGCGGGGTATCCACGATCTTCCTTTTGAAATATTTGGCAAAATCCTGGAAGAGAATCCAGATGATGGAGCTCAATGCATATAATATAGGCGTATAAATATGTTGCAGCCGATGTGCGGGTAGCCAGGGTTGGGATGGGCACATCCGGATATAGGGGCTTTTGGCGATGTCATCGTCGATCCCATCGATATTCGTATACGTATGATGAACAATATTATGTTTTTGTTTCCAAATAAAATTGTTGCCGCCAAGGGCATTCAATGTCAGCCCGAACAGGTTATTGACCCAGTTCCGGGACGAATAGCTGCCATGGTTGGCATCGTGCATGACATTGAACCCGATACAGGCGAGGACAAAACCCAAAAGCACGCTGCAGGCGATCAGGGGTAGCCAGGGTAGGGGCACGCTTAGCAATCCGACATACAAAATGAGCGCAGCGAGGATCAGGACAACCGTTTTGGCATATAGGTGGGGATTACCCGTTTTTCTACGTTCCGTATCCATAAAATAGTTGTTGACGGCCGCTTTCAACGAGCTGTAAAAGAGACGATCGCCTTTGTTAAAACTGACTTTGGGCATGTTGCGCGCGAAGTTTTTGATTCGACGGTACAAATATCGTTCTTTAATTCTACTCATTTCCGGATTTGAACACTTGTTCCTTTTTCAGTAAGGATTTAATGCGGGATTTTTACAAAAAAATTACCGCGATGACAAAAGCGTTACTTCCCGCGTTGATCATGCTGACTACCTATTATACCCGGGCGCAATCACCCGGAATTATCCGGCCCGACGGTACGACAATAAGCACGGCCTATGTCGATCGGGTGGTCAACCGGTTGATGGACACAGCCGCCGTAACCGGTCTTGAGATCGGGATCGTGAGCGGCGGCAAGCTGGTTTATGCCCGCGGTTACGGCTACCGGGATAAGTCCCGACAGCTGCAAAACGATACCTCGACCTGCTTTTACGGCGCCTCCCTGGCGAAATCGCTATTTGCCTGCCTGGTCATGCAGTTGGTGGATGAGAAGAAAATTGACCTGGATAAACCTGTTTATCAATACCTGCCAAAACCGTTGCCCGAATATGACAAATACCGCCAACTGGCCGGCGACGAGCGTTACAAACTGATCACCCCACGGATGTGTCTCGACCATACCACCGGGTTCCCCAACTGGCGGGAGCTGAACAATGGTAAGCTGGACATTTCGTTTACACCCGGCACCCGCTATTCCTATTCCGGTGAGGGGATCATGTTACTGCAGCTGGTTGTGGAGACGGTGACCGGCCGGCCACTGGCCGAACTCGCCCGCGAGCGGATCTTCACTCCGTTTGGGATGGTGCGCTCGGATTTTATTTGGCAGCCCCGATTTGAATCCGACTATGCGCTGGGCCACAACCTGAATGAGGATACGTTGCCCAAGACCCGCTACCGGGAGGCATATGCGGCCGGCTCGATGGAAACCACCGCCGCTGACTATAGCCGTCTGATGGCGGGTGTATTGCAGGGGAAAGGACTTTCGCCGGCGGCATGGAAGGAAATGTTATCGCCGCAGATCGTCATTACCGGGTCCATGCAGGCCTTTCCGGATGACACGACCCGGGCCGCCGACAACCGGAAGATCGGCCTGGCCTATGGGCTTGGCTGGGGTTTGTTCCGGACGCCTGCCGGCAAAGCGTTTTTCAAAGAAGGACATGCCGATGGCTGGATGCATTATGCGATCGGTTTCCCGGACAAGAAATTCGCCCTGGTCATCCTCGGCAATAGCTCAAATGCCGAGAGCATATACAAAGAACTGGTGGAAAAATTGGCCGGCGTAACGATCCCCTGGTACTGGGAGCATTATATTCCTTATCGCCCTAACCTAAAGTTGTCCGACGCTGTTTTGAGCCAGTTCGCCGGCGTGTATGACGGCAAACTCAAAGCGATCGTCACCGTCGAAAATGGGCACCTGAAAGTGGAATCCCCGACCGTCCAATTGTCGAAGACCACGCTTTATGCGACGAATGATCATCATTTCTACCTGAAGATCATGGAAACCGACATCGATTTTGTAAAAGATGCGCAGGGGAAAGTGATCAAAGCAGTGCTGGATGACGAAGGGGAGCATTACGAGTTAGCAAAAGTGAAATAGCGGCGAATGGGTTCGGCAAACGCCCGTTGAATATCGGTCGATGAATCAAAACCGGCAGCCATCGGGATTGCTATATAACTATATGACAATCAAAACAATAAATCTAAAGCACTCAAACATAGGGCGTCGAAAATGGTCACATTGCATGATTTACTTCGGAACCTCTTTTCGCATACTTCGTAGCATTTTTTTATTGATTCTTTAATCATTCTGAATAGGCGAGTTATCAATTTATCGCTAATTTTGCGCTTTCCCCATGGTCGAAAAGTGGTAAAGAGAATATTTAATATCGCATTTTATACGCTCGTGATAACGGTTTATACCGTGTTCTTTTCCGTACAGTTCTTTTTCAATTTCGACTGCTCCACGGCGGGCAATACGCAAAATTTCATCGGCCGCTTTGCTTCGATGCAGCATTCGAAGGCAGCGGTTAGCCTTGAGAATAAGGTACCCGGCCATTCCTCCAGCCGGTCTTTTCGGTTGAACAAACGGTTTCACCGGGAGAACATATCTCCTTGCGATATCCTTTGTGTGGAGGCACCTGAACTTCATATCATAGACAGACCGATCGGCCTTTGTCGGGCAAGCTTTCTCCCTTCCGTCACGCCCGTTCAGGGATTTTTACGCGGACCCCCTTCTGTCGCCTGACTATTTTGGCAACGTAATTTCTCCAATTAAATCATTGATATGACCACTTTCTTTTATAGAAAGTTTCTCGGTGCAATCAGTATCTTATTGCTGGTGCCCTCCCTACCGCTATTTGCGCAACAAAAGAAGTATTCCTTATCCGATTATATCGATTCCGCACAGCATCATCTGCCCGTGCTCTTTCAAAAGAAGGCCCTCGTCGATGCTGCCAAAGCCGGCGTTACCGACGCCAGACATGCCTTTCTGCCGACATCGTACCTGGGGGATGAACTATCGGTAGGGACCGACAATTCATTACCCGGCTCGTATATCTCCTTCGGGATCGTCCCTTCCACTTCGAGCGGCGTTCGCAGTTCGAATACTTTCCAGTCCGCGATCGGCAATATCGGGTTCCTGTACAACCAATTTGAATTGCTGGATTTCGGGCTAAAAAAAGCGACGGTGCGCAATGCCCAGGCGTCTGCCGATCTGAGCAATGCGGATCTCGAAAGGGAGCGCTACATCGCAAAATGGGAAGTGGGCAAATTGTACCTCGACATCCTTAAGAATGAGTTCCAGCTTGGCATCGATTTGGAAAACGTAAACCGGTATGAAACCCTTTATAAAGTCATCGAGGCGGTGACCCGCAGCGGGATCAAGCCGGGCGCCGATTCGGCCCTGGCAATGGCCGAACTTTCAAAGACCCGGATCACCTATAATCAGACGGAAGGAGCGATCCGGCAGCTGCAGCAGCAATTGAGCTATCTCACCGGCATTCCGGTGAACGATATCAATATTGATACGGCCAGGACGCAAGGCTATTTGTCCCCATCGGGCATTTTAGACCGGATACAGGATACCGCCGCCAACGTCAACCCGCTCGTCGACTATTATAATAAGCAGAAATTGCTCTATTTGCAGACGGAAGACCTCGTAAGGAGGAGCTTCCTTCCAAGGTTGTTATTGACGGGCGTAGTATGGGGGCGCGGTTCCAGCATCGATTACCAGGACACGTACAAATCCATGGCGACGGGTCTCGGCTATCAGCGGTTCAACTATATGGCGGGGCTCACGTTGGAATATAATCTCTTCAATATCGTTCACCGGAGGGACAAGGAAGCCATCGCCCGCAACAATGCGATCGCCAGCGACTATGATTTGCAGCAACAGCAATTATCTGTCCTCAATGTAGGCAATAAGGCGGATGAAGCTATCCGGACCGCCACAAAGAACCTGGCCGAGATCCCAATCCAGATCGGGGCAGCCCAGGACGCTTTCCGCCAGAAGACCGCTCAATACAAAGCGGGAATTATTAACCTGGTAGATCTTACCGACGCGTCTTTCGTATTGTATCGGTCGCAGTCCGATTATGTGCAGACGCTGAGCGACTGGTTACTGGCTAACCTGGATAAAGCCGCTTCCGCCGGTAATCTGGATCTATTTATTCAAGCTATCAAATAATATTATTACATGGTACGAACAGCTTTAAAAAGGCCAATTACTATCCTGGTATTGTTCATCGGCCTTTTGTTGTTCTCGGTTATGGCCGTTCGGACGATATCCATTGATATCTTTCCCAAGCTGAATTCACCCACCATTTACGTCATCGAACAGTATGGCGGGATGTCAGCGCAGCAAATGGAGGGGTTCTTTGCCACGCGCATGCAGGATCAGTTCCTGTATGTCAACGGCATAAAGAATATCGAAAGCAGGAACATCCAGGGGCTCTCATTGATCAAACTGACCTTTTATGAAGGCACGGATATGGCGGAAGCCTCCGCACAGGTGGCCCTGCAGGTAAACCGGACAATGGCCTTTTTCCCGCCGGGTGCCCTGCCGCCACAGGTAGTCCGGTTTGATGCGTCCTCGCTGCCGGTGGGCGAACTGGTGTTCAGCAGCAAGACAAGATCGCTCAAGGAGATCTTTGACCTGGCAATCACCAGGGTACGCCCTTTGTTCGCAACCGTTCCCGGTCTTTCGGCGCCTCCGCCCTTTGGCTCCAATGCCAGATCGGTGCTGATCAATGTGAACCCGGAGAAGTTACGGATGTACAATTTGTCGGCGGACGAAGTCGTGGAGGCGATAGCCAGGAATAACGCGATCACTCCCTCGGGAAATCTCCGTGTAGACAGCATCATGTATGTGACATCCATCAATTCCCTGGAAGGTAAGGTGGAACATTTCGAAGACATCCCGATCAGGAGCAACGGCACGACTTCCCTCTACGTGAAAGACGTGGCCAGCGTGGCGGACGGAGCCGATATTACCGTCGATTATGCGCTTGTCAACGGGAAAAGGTCGGTGTATATGCCGATCGTCAAGACAGCGGATGCATCTACCTGGGAGGTGGTGCAGACCCTGCGGAAAAGGATACCGGAGATGAAAAGCCTGCTGCCCGACGACGTAGATATCAGCTATGAATTCGACCAGTCCGTCTTTGTCATCAATTCGGCAAAGAGCCTGATGACGGAAGGTATTTTGGGCGCCATCCTGACCGGTTTGATGGTCCTGCTGTTCCTGCGGGACTGGCGCAGCAGCCTCGTCGTCATCATCACCATCCCTGTGGCCGTCCTGGGCGCCGTATTCTTTCTAAAGCTGGCCGGCCAGACCGTCAACATCATGACGCTGAGCGGACTGGCCCTGGCCATCGGTATCCTTGTCGATCAGGCCACGGTGACCATCGAGAATATCCACCAGCACCTCGAAATGGGAAAGACGAACCGGCAGGCCATACTGGATGCCTGTTCCGAAATTTCTTTCCCTCTATTGCTGATCCTGATGTGCATACTGGCCGTCTTTGCCCCGGCATTTGTCATGAACGGGGTACCAAAGGCAATGTTCCTGCCGCTATCTCTTTCGATCGCCTTTGCCATGATCGTCAGCTTTATCGCCGCCCAGTCCCTGGTGCCGGTCGTATCGGTCTGGCTGTTGAAAGCGGAAAAATTCCAGCGGCACCATCAGCAATCGGACGTTGATCAAATCCACCATGAAAAGGAGGATTATTTTCAACGGCTAAAAAATAATCTCACGTCCAGGCTGGGGAAATGGATGCCGAAACGAAAATTGATCGTGCCGATCTACCTGCTTGTGGCAGTCGGAACGGCGGCATGCTGCTACGTCATAATAGGTAAGGACTTGCTGCCAAAAACCAATAACGGCCAGATCCAACTGCGGGTCAGGGAGCCGGATGGCACGCGGCTCGAAGTGACAGAAAGGACCACAAAGGGCATCCTGGGTCTTATCGATTCCACCGTACGCCACGAAGTGGCCATTTCTTCCGCTTATGTCGGGCTGGTGCCCAGCAACTTCGGAACGAGCAACCTGTATATCTTCAATAGCGGCACGCATGAATCGGTGATCCAGATAGACCTTAACGCGGATTACAAGGTAAGGATGGAGGATCTGAAGGAGGAATTGAGGAAGGTCATTCTGCGCCATTATCCTTCCATAAAAATTTCTTTCGAGCCCATCGAGCTGACCGAAAAGATCATGGCCCAGGGTGCCTCGACGCCCATTGAAGTACGGGTGGCCGGAAAAAATATGGCCGACATAAAAAACTATGCGACTAGATTGGTGGGGAGGCTGGAAACCATTCCTTTCCTGCGGGACGTGCAGATAGCCCAGCCGTTGAATTTCCCCACGGTGGATATAACGGTGGACAGGAACAAGCTGGCTCTGATGGGTCTTTCCATCGACAAAGTTTCAAAAAGCATTACGGATGTTACCTCCTCCAGCCGGTACACCAATAAGAATCTCTGGCTCGATGAAAAAGCGGCGTACACCTACCAGACCCAGATACAGGTGCCGGAATATATCATGAATTCAGTGGATCAGCTGGAATCTGTCTCGCTGGTGCCCGGCCAGATGCGCCCGGTGCTGTCGGATGTCGCGACTATCCGCATCGATACCTTACCCGGAGAATATGACCGCAGCGGTCCGCGGCGGTTCGTTACCGTCAGCGCCAATATTTATAAGAAGGA
Organism: Puia sp.; assembly: GCA_035501395.1. GTDB lineage: Bacteria > Bacteroidota > Bacteroidia > Chitinophagales > Chitinophagaceae > Puia. The sequence continues at coordinate 15,733 of DATJWK010000180.1, read as the reverse complement.
CCTGGGAAGTGCCACGAGGGCCGTACAAAAGGCGATCGATGAAATGGGCGCGCCGCCTACCGGCCTGGTAGCTGAAATAAGAGGTATGTCTTCGCTCCTGACCGAGACGCTGGATTCGCTGCAAAGCGGACTGATGGCCGCCATTGTTGTGATCCTCCTATTGCTGGCCGCGAATTATCAATCCTTCGGTCTGTCGGTCTCGGTCCTGGCCACCGTGCCCGCTGTTTTGCTGGGGGCCATGCTGCTATTGCTGGCCACGGGGGCGACCCTCAATCTGCAGTCCTATATGGGCCTGATCATGGCCGTTGGCGTATCCGTAGCTAACGCGATACTCATCGTCACCAATGCGGAAAAGCTGCGGCTGGAATACAAAGACCCGTTCAAAGCGGCGATTGTCGCGGCCAGCGTGAGGATGCGACCCATCCTCATGACCAGCCTGGCCATGATCGCCGGGATGATCCCCATGGCCAGCGGGCTCGGGGAAGCGGGCGACCAATCGGCCCCGCTGGGACGCGCGGTCATCGGCGGGTTAGCCGCCTCCACCTTTGCCGCTCTGTTCATCGTTCCCCTGGTCTACGGCTGGATACAGCAAAAAACATCCTTCAACTCCGTTTCCTTATTGCCGGAGGATTCCTCTAAATAAAATATTATGACTAACAAATTTCTTATACTGCTTTTACTCTCCGCATTGACATATTACGGTTGTTCTGATAAAAAAGACCCTGAAACCAAGACGACCGACCCCGCGACGCCGCATTATGAAATGGCAACGGTGGAGAAGAAAAGCGTGGAGCAGGTCATGAAACTGCCGGCGCAGTTGGCGGCCTACCAGCAGGTGAGCATTTTCCCTAAAGTGAATGGTTATGTGAAGACCGTATTGGTGGATATCGGTTCACATGTCAGGCAGGGACAATTGCTGATGGTGCTGGATGCACCCGAACTGATCCAGGCGACCGTACAGGCCAAGGAAAGATACGCTCGCACCCAGGCCGATTACACCATCAGTAAAGAGAATTATGAACGGCTGGAACAGGCATCCGAGACCCCCGGTGCCATTTCCCCGATGGATCTGGCCTCCGCCAAGGCAAAGATGACGGCGGACAGCGCGCTGAGCAACGCGGAAAAAGCCAACTGGCAAATGCAGCAGACGATGCTGGACTACCTTCGGGTAACCGCGCCTTTCAGCGGCGTCATTACCCAGCGGAATGTGCATCCGGGCGCCCTGGTCAATGCGGAAAACAAGGATATCCCGATGCTGGAGCTGAAAGAGGTGGACCACCTGCGTCTCCAGGTGGATATCCCGGAAAGCATGGCCGCCACGTTGCGGAACAGCGATACCCTGTCGTTTTATCTGAGTGCGTTCCCAGGCAAGCGGATGACTGGCGTTATCGCCAGGAAATCGATGAACATCAGCGTACAATATCGTTCAGAGCGGGTGGAATTGGATGTCTATAACAAGGATGAGGCCCTGACGCCGGGGATGTATGCGGATGTCTTGTTCGATTCCAAAGGTATTCCCGGAGCACTGTCGGTACCAAAATCGGCCGTCGTCACGTCGACCGAAAGGAAATATGTGGTAGTCGTCCGGAACGGCAAGACCGTCAAAGTGGATGTCACGACCGGGAATGAGGGGAACAACCGGATTGAGATCATTGGGGCCGTCCAGCCCGGCGAAGAAGTCATCGCAAACGCCGATGACGAGATCAAACAGGGGATCACCATCAAACAACCGACATGAAAGAGTTAACCACAAACGAAGCGGAAGCGCTAAGAGCCGAATTGATCCATATGATCCTTTTTTCCGTAGCCTGGGCGATCATCGGAGAGTATATTCTGAATTTCAGTGACTACGCCATTGGTGGCGGCCTCGTACTTGTCGCTGCGGTATGCCTTGGGCTGTATTCGATAAAACTGTACAAACGGGAGGATGATCTGAAGACCGATACAGGACCTGCCGTTGACGTCCGACAAAGCAAGCGGGACCGTTTGTACCTGCGTATTTTTGTCTTCGAAGTGGTGGCTATCCTGGCGACCTGGATTTTGATGCTGAATTTCGGCCATGCTAACTGGCTGGTCTCCGGATTCGCCCTGGTCGCCGGGCTTCATTTTCTTCCGCTGGCGAGGGTAGTTGCCATGAAGTCATATTACGTGCTTGGTTGCTGGATCAGCGTGTTGGCTATCGGTGGCTACCAGTTGATTTCTGCCGGAGCGATGCCGGATCATTTCGTCAATGTTGTCATAGCGTACGGATGCTCCGCCGGCGCTCTCGTCGACGGCATCTGGATCATGGTGAAGACACGCAGGATGCTACGGTGAAATTGGTGCAGACAACTGCAGTGGGGCCGTCCCTTTATGGCCAGGTCTAATTGTGATCTTCCCTGAGATTATTCACCCATATGTTTCAATTCTTCCTTCCCATTTGGCCTCGCTACTTCATTTCGGGAAGGAATCGAACAAGTGGTGGCACTACAACAGCAGCCGACATTCACAATAGCGAGCAGGATCAAAAAAGTTCCCGCTAGGCCGACTGGCCAGTCCTTTTCAGAAATGCCCTGCCAGATTGCTACGATACCTGTTGCCAAGCGGAGGAACCGCATAGGGCTCCAGTTGTGGAGGATTTTTTTCATATAGCTTTCTCTACCGGATCAGATTTACCACCGATGTCCAACCGCCGCCGTCGTAGACTTCCAGCCCGGCATTTGCAAGCGCGTTCATGGCCGTGGCACTCCTCGCACCGCTCTTGCAACAGGTGATGACCGGTTTTCCCATTTTTTTGAGATCATTGATCCGGGTCGCCAGGCTATCGAGCGGAATGTTTATTGCTCCCTCAGCGTGTCCGCTTTTGAATTCATGGGGTGTTCGAACATCCAGAATTATAGCGCCTTTTTGATAAATGGACTTCAGGTCTTCCTTTTTTCCGTACAGATTCTTGATGATGGGTGACATACTATTCATTTTTTTGAAATGTTCGGTAATTCGATTGTTCAAGGCAAAACTATCGGCGCACGGGCACCCGTACCGTGACAAAAGTCACAAACTGCCCTTATCAGGCGGATGTTATTACATTTGCCGCATAAGAATGCATATGGTCGAGGAAAAACTAATTCATAACCTATTCCCGGATTTCGAACCGGCCCTTCTCCGGAACCTGGTCGAGAAGGCCACGATCAGGGAATTCGCTGCCGGAGAGCAAGTCATGAAAACAGGGCAGAACATACGTTCTACACTTCTGGTTATCAGTGGATTAATTAAAATATACCGCGAGGACGAAGAAGGAGGCGAATTTTTTATGTATTATTTACAGCCCGGCCAGGCATGCGCGTTGTCGATGATTTGCGCTGCCAGACAAGAGACTAGCGAGATCATGGCCCGGGCAGTAACCGATACGGAATGCATCGCAGTCCCGTTGGAATTCATGGACAAGTGGATGATGGAATATAGGAGCTGGTACTATTTTGTTCTCGGGTCTTACCGTTCCCGTTTTGAGGAATTGCTGGTTACTGTCGACCACATTGCTTTCCGGCACATGGACGAGCGGTTACTTTTTTACCTGCAAACGCAAACGGAGACCCTGAAGACCCGGCGGCTGCCGTTTTCCGCCACCGAAATCGCCGCTGACCTCAACTCCTCCCGTGAAGTGATCTCCCGCCTCCTCAAGAAACTGGCGGATAAGGGCCAGATCAACCTCCAACGCAACGTTGTGGAAATACTTCATCTGGATTTTAAAGATATGGCATGAAATGAGCATTCTCATTCGGGAGCGTGACTTTTATCACGATTGGGAAGAATAAGACTTGTCATCTTTGTCGGACAAAATAATCAAAGATGGACAATACATCAAGATACGAAGTCAATCTCCATTGGGGCAACGGCCGAAAAGGGCTGATCAGTTCCCCCGTATTGGACAATTCCATCGAAGTGGCCACACCACCGGAATTCCCAAAAGGCATCCCCGGCATCTGGTCACCCGAACATTTGCTGGTAGCGGCAGTGAACAGTTGTCTAATGACTACTTTTCTTGCGGTGGCCGAGAATTCGAGACTGAACTTTGCCGACTTCGAATGTACCGCCACGGGCAAATTGGAAAAGATCGATGGCAAGTACCTTATCAGCGAAATCCTTCTAAACCCCAGGTTACAAATTACCGATGAGTCGCAGCGGGAAAAGGCGCTCAAGGTCTTGCAAAAATCCGAAGCAGCATGCCTGATCTCCAACTCCATCAAGTCTCGTATTGCTTTCAACCCCGAGGTAGTCGTTTGCGAAACACATTCGTCTAACCAATAAAATTAGAAATAGGGCAAAAAAATGGGCGCCATGAAGGAACTAACCTCGAAAAAACGGCGGTCGTTGGATCCTCCCGGTAGTGTGAAAAACAAAGCCGCCTTACAAATTAGGATGATCAATTAAAAATTTTATTTTGAACATTCTTTACATTTTCCATTGACGATCAGATCCATAAAATTGGCCTCGAAATTCTTTGGCAGGCTGATCGACGGCAGGCTTGCGTCTGCTACGCTAATGATCTTTCCACATTCCTGGCAGATGAGGTGGATCTTTCGTTCGGGGGCCCTGGAGATTTTTCTGTGCGGCACAGGCTCGGGGAATCCGCGGTACAGATATTTGGTGATGCCGGTAGTGGACGGCACTTTGAGCAGGAGGTGATGCTGGTAGAGGAGATGAAGCGTGCGGTATAGCGTGATGCGGTTGACGCTCTTGGCAAGATACATCAGTTCGTTAAAATCGAGGATGTGCGGAGTATTCAGAAAAATTTCGAGAATGAGAAGCCGCGCCGTCGTGATGTGCAGCCCATGCTCTTTCAGGATTTTTCTGGCGATGTCCATCAGGATCGTTTGATGTCAAATGGGATGATGATTCGCAGGACGATATTGCGTCCGGGGTCGGCAAAGTAGTAACGAAAGCGGTCGAGGTAGTCCCGGTAGTCGGTGTTGGCGAGATTGGTAACGGAAAGGCTGACTTTTAGCTCATGTTTGTCAAACGGTGCGGAGAACCCGGCCGACAAGCGCCACAGGTCATAGCCGGCGGGAGGCTGTGCAAAATCGCTGTTGGGGGGCACCCGGGTTTGCCTGGCGACCGCCAGGTTGCCGGCTTCGACAAAAATGGATTTCCACTTTCCGATGTGGGGCCACTCGTATCGAAGGCTGTTGTCAAACCGGTCCGCGGGTACGTCAATAAGCCAGTCATGGATGGTCTGATTACGGGCGCGTACGATGCTGGTTTTGGAAATCAACACAAAGTTTTTGGCCATAGTGAGGTTGACGCTCAGGTCGAGACCGTCGAAAAGGGCATCCACCTGTTTGTAGCTGAACGCTGGAAATGCCCCATCGATGGTGGTAATATAGTTCAGATCGGGCTGCGCGTAAATGTAGTGGTGGAAGTAGTTGACATAGACGCCGGCTTCTACCACGAGGCTTTTGGTGTTCAATGTGAACGAAAGATTGTTATTATAGGCTTGTTCCAGGGTCAGTGAAGAATCGCCGAATTCCCAGGCGGCGGCGCTTTGGTGAACGCCATCAGCGAAAAGCTCGATCACTTGCGGCGCGCGCCAGGCGGTCCCGAAATTGTAATCGGCTGAAAGGTGGTCGTTGAACTTGTATGTCGCGCCGATATTCACCGTCGGCTGTTGCCAGTTGTAGACCGGTCTTTCTTCTACAACGAGGGTGGGGTCGAATTTGTAGACCTGCAGACGACGGAAATCATAACGGGCCCCTGCTTCGAGGACCCACTTCCCGATGAGATATTTTTCGATAGCGAACAGTCCCTCCCCATAGTCCACGAAATTCGGGATCAGTTCCTGGTAGGAAGTGCCCTGCTGGATGTTCTCATGCGTAATAAAATTGGCGCCGATACTCCCCACGATCTTCCCGCCGATGGGTCTATGTTCCCAGATCAGATCGACGGTGGAGGTATTCAATTGAAAATTGAGGTCCGGGATGCCATTCGTGTTGAGCGAAGTGTCGCTGTTGTCGGAGGGATTGGCATCGTACTCTTTACGTACGTCGCGCTGGAAAGCATAAACTGCCTCCAGCTTGCCAATGCGCTCGGGGAGATTGAGGTAACCGCTGACCTTGGCGAGTTGGTGGTTGACGGTTTGGTCGGGCCTTCCGAAGGCGTAGCGAAAGAAGCCGTTGTCCAGCGGCCGGCCTCTGTCGATTGCCTCCTTCAGATCGGTCGCATTGTCGGCGACGGATGCCTGGGCGACGCCGATCTTCGTATTGAACCGGCTAAAGTACAGCGATCCGCCATAGTGCGGCTTGTCGTACTGCAATGTGGCGGAGTAGTCGTTCTCGTCGTATCCTGTGTTGCTCAGATAGTAATTGGCGCTTTCGGCGTTACCGGCCTTTTTGAGCGTTCCCTGCACGCGCCAGCTGAGTCCGGTCCATCGACCGCCGGAAGCCCCTTCGAGGTACCCGGAGGCGACGCCGGTGCGGCCGTTGGTCAGGCCGACGAGGTTCACTTCTCCGCCGATGCCCGGCCGGTCGGGCAGGTCCTTGGGGTCCAGCAGGATCGCGCCGCCGATCGCATCCGATCCGTACCGGATAGCGGCGGCCCCTTTGATGACGGTCACTTTCGTCGCGATAAACGGATCGATCTCTGGGGCGTGGTCGTTGCCCCAGTTTTGTCCTTCCTGGCGGACGCCGTTGTTCATGATCAGTACCCGGTTACTGTAAACCCCGTGGATGACGGGTTTGGAGATGCTCGGCCCTGTCTGCAGGCTGTTGACCCCCGTGATGCTTTTGAGCGATTCGCCGAGGGAAAGACCGCGCGTGGCTTCCAGTTGAGCGCCGGAGAGGATGGTCTTGATCGCCGTGGTGATCTGATCTTTTTTGATCACTTCACCGGTGACGGTGATACTTTTCAGGTCCTGGGCCGTGCTGAACAATAGGAAATTGACGGCAATATTGCGCCGGATGTTGATCACCGTGTCAAGTGTCCGGTAGCCTTCATAGGAAATGACCACCCGGTATTTGCCGGGGCATAGCGCCGCCAATCGGAATTCACCGGTGCTGTCGGTGACCGTTCCCAGATTGTGCGGGGAAAACCGTATGGATGCTCCGGCAGCGTCGAGCCTGGACGTGTCGCTGATGAAGACATGGCCGCTGACCGTTATATCGCAGGCGGGTTGTTGCCCGCTGACACGGGATACCAGGAGGAGAGACCATGCCGTGATTACCGACAACAGAGGGGTGATTTGCATACGAATCAAATGGGTCCGCCGGGGGAAACACCCGGCGGACGGGATCTATTTATTTGTGCCTGCCGAATGCATAGGCGATGCCGAGCGAAAAATTGACTGAGCTGAGCGCCTGGTTATAGTTGGTAACCTCCCTTCCGGCGTTGTTGTTCCTTCCGGAGTTAGCGATGGTGAAATTGGGCTTGGTATAGAAGTAGTCGGCCCGCAGGTTGACGTCCAGGCAGCGGATAATGCTGTATTTCAGGCCAGCGCCGAGATCAAATGCGAAGGCGGTCGCGGAAGCGGAGGACTGGATGACGGGAGGGTCTTCTACGCCGCCGTCCTCGATGGCAACGGTGATCTGCGGAGTCGTGGTATGCGAGATCCCGACAAGGCCGCGGGCGGTGAGCGACAGTTTGCCGGCGAGCGGCAGGTCGAAGTAGAGGCCGGGCATCAGGCTCCACATCTTGTAATTGGTTACGGTAGTCGTCGTCTGGTCGACATCAAAGGATTCCTCATATCCCTGGGAAAGCGAATCGACACCCTTCAAATTATAGGTCCCGTAGCGAAACAGGCCGCCGATCCCGAAATGCCGGGAGAAGAAGTAAGCGCCATTGACACCGCCGAATTCCCCTGCCTTGGCATAGCCGCTGGGGTCATTGACGGTTCCTTCTATACTCGTCATGGCGGTGGCGGTGGAAGCTTTACCGAAGTTCCCAAGGGGAAGCGATATTCCGCCTTCGAGACCGATAAAATTGGCGGGTTTTTGTTGAGCTTTCGCGGCGACGGTACAGGTGATCGCAGCAGCCAGGCAAATCAATATTTTTATGCGGTTCATGCTATATGTTTTGGATTGAATTGGTTTTGATTGCAACTAATACACGGTGACGGCGTATGTGACGTCGAAATCTGACGACCCCGGATCATATGTGCCGTTCTTGGCGTTGGGCTGGTGTCGCAACACGACCCGGAGAATACCTGAACTGGCGGCGCCGGTGACGAAGTTGTCTTTCAGGCCAATCTGCAAGGGTGGGTTGTTGGTGTCCTCGTCTGTGCGCGTGACGGTGAGGTTGAGCGCGTCGGAGGCGTTGGCAGCGACAGTCTCGTTGACCGAAATGCCGAAAGCAGTGGTATCTGAGGCCGGTTGCCCGGTAAGCCAGTCATTTTGCGGAATATCGGTGGTGGTATTGCTGACCACGATATTGCTCGCCAGGATGGGCGTGGGCTGGAAAAAGAAGAGGTGATAGTTTTCCCGGGCAAGGATCTCGTCGCTGATCGTATCAGCCGGAGTTACGGTTTCATCGAGGATGATGACGCGGCCTGTATAGGTGCTGTTGGCTTTCAGGCGGAGAAAGGCGTTGCCGTTATAGATCGAATCGACCTGGTAGGTATGCGTATAGGGGCTGATTTGGGTGGAGGAGCACAGTTGCACGTCGTTCGGGTCGGCGGTATTCGTCAGCTGGAGTTGGACCGTCGTCAGGAATTCATTACCCGGGAGGGAAGGAGTGATGGTGCTGGCGGATTTGCTGCAGCCCGAAAGGGATAACGAGAACACGACGATGACACCCATGAAATGGGTACTCCATGAGGAAAAAAGTTTTTGCATTTTTTGGAATGTTATGTTTTGGAATGGGATGCTGAGGCCATGGTAAGTGGCGCCGGATTGCTGCGATCGCGCGAATGTCGGACTCGTTGGAAACCGATACCGCACGCGTGCGCAGGGTACGTCTTTCTACGCGAAAAGACGAAAGAAATGATTAGAGGAACCGATTGGCAGAAGGGGGCCCGCGCAGGGAAGAAAACTCTCTTTCGGCCGATAGCCGGGAGGAGTAAATATCCGCAATGTGCAGAAGAGCCGGTTGCGGACCCGCATCGAAATCGACTACGTCCGCTTCCACCAGCGGATTCAACGCATCGTCGATGCAATTACATCTCACTCGTTGGTGCTGAATGCCGGCCTTGGCTTTTGGTGCGGAGCTTACCGAAGCGGTAACGGTTGTCTCATGCAGCCAGTTGTGCAGCCACAGCTCCAATCCCATTTTCTGCGAGAAAATCAGGATCAGAAAAAATGAAACAATCCGTACTTTCAGTTTTTGCATCACTGATGCAAAATATTACCTAAATATCAAAATGCCAAAAAAGACCCGCCTGAGTGGCAAAACGTCATATAAGGCTTTGTAAGATATATCTTTATGAGTGGCTGATCCGCAAGACATTTTCAAACGACATTGAAACTAAGTATCAAAAATATTTTTTCATTAAATGGATAAACGCGGCAGAAAAAGGTTGAACGGAACCGTAAGTGGCAATTCAGATTGACAATTGCCTCCGGCCGGCCACATCTTTATTTCATGCCGACTAACAAGCCCCCGCTAAAGCCGATGGATTGCTCATTTTCGGCGCCAAAGGAATAGTCATAGGCAGGCTCGATATAAAATCCGAACTTTCTGGTTTTAAACGGCCAGTACATAAAATCCAAAGCAAATTCGCCACCCCATTCAGTGGCGGCGCGACCGTTTGACCTTATGGAAGTAAATTCCGGACCTATGCCAGCCATAAATTCCAACGTTTTAGAAATCGTATACGGCTTCTTAAATAACAGGTCGACGCTCAATTCCGAGGCACCCCTGCTATAGGACCTGGTTGCTCCAAACTCTACTTCAAGCCTGTCTTTGATCGGTGTAAATTCGATGGCCAGGCTAGGACCTCCACTCAAGGACAATCCGTTGATGTTCCAATTGATCGCACCCCCAAATTCGCCAATGGCGAACGGCTCATTATCGTCCTTTGATTCATGTTGGCCGAATTGTTTCGGAGTTTGCCCGTGAGTGGCGAAGGTGGTAAGAATGGCTGTCAAGGCCAGGACTGATCTCATATTATGATTTCTCCGATTTAGCCCGGGTTCCCATGATGCCAAAAGGAAAGACAATGTAAATAAAGATAGAAAAAATATCTTCCGCACCATTTGTTATTTTACTCCAATAAGTACAATGTTAGTCTAATCTAACAAAATAATTATCGTGCTTAATACCCACGGGTCGCACAGACCAAACTTTTAGCTATTTTTGAAACATGATTTCCCTGACGGAAGAAAACTACCTGAAAGCCCTATTCAACCTGGCGAATCATGCCGGCGAAGTAAACGTCAACGAGTTGTCAAAGCAGTTGAGCATTAAGATGCCAACGGTTACCAGCATGATGAAAAAGCTGGCGGAGAAAAAATTGGTGCATTATGAGAGCTACAAACCTTTGCGGCTCACTGAAAAGGGGAAAAAGGAGGCAGCGCTGGTGGTCAGAAAGCATCGCCTCACGGAAATGTTCCTGGTGGATAAGATGGGATTCGGGTGGGAAGAAGTGCACGATATAGCAGAGCAGGTGGAACACGTCCGGTCTGTCCTATTCTTTGATAAAATTGACGAATTGCTGGGTTTTCCCAAGTTCGATCCCCATGGCGCCCCAATCCCGGATAAAAATGGAAAATTCGCCTGGATCGCATATAATAAATTGTCTGATTGCCGTGCTGGCGATGTGGTCAAGGTATCAGCTGTCATCCACACCTCTTCGGAATTCCTGAAATTCCTCAACAGTCGGAATATTCGGCTGGGAACGAAGATCAGGATAAAGTCCGTCGAACCTTTTGACGGATCGATGATAGTGAATTATGACAACCGCCAGGAGACCATTAGCCTTACAGCCTCCGAGCGCCTGCTCGTCGAAAAATGAAATTGAGAAGGCGTATTCTACGTTGATTCCAATGCGTTGATCGGCCGGATATAAAGGATAACGCAAAATTTTCGCCCCTTCTCCCTTACCTTTGCCCAAATTCTTTTGCGACGTATGCTCCGTCATTATACTGCCATCCTGTTGTTGCTGGCCTTTGGGGCTTCCTCCTTCAGCAAGGCGGTCATCGTCGTCAATTTTTACGCCAACCAGGATTATATCGCTAAGAACCTCTGCGAGAACCGGGATAGACCCATCATGCACTGCTGTGGGCGGTGCCAGCTGCGTAAACGGCTGAACCGGGAGGCGGACCAGGACAAGAATAACGCTGAACAGCGGGCGGATAACAAGCAGGAGGTCCTGTATTTCGATGAATCTACTACCGTCCTGGCGCCCCAAGCACGCAATTATGTAGATTTTCCGTATTCCCGCTATTTCGACGGGGATCCCATCGATCGCGCTGCCGATATCTTCCATCCACCAGCCTGGCGGGCTCTCAGCTAGTCATCTTCTTCCGTTTCATACTATTTTCCACAACGTCAGTGCGGCTCGCGTCAGTCGCTTGACGGGAATTTACCTGTAGCATGGCTGTCATTTTTAAACAATGTATCGCCTTCCTGCTGCTGGTGTGCGTCATATTACAAACGTTCAGCCAGGCAGTGATCTGCGTGGATTTTTACGCAAACCGGGAGTATATTGCCCGGAATCTTTGCGTGAACCGGAATAAACCTGCTATGCACTGCAACGGCCACTGCCAGCTTTGCAAGCGTCTGGTACACGAAGAAGGTAACAAAGATAAAAGTAGCCCGGAAAGAAAGATAACAGTTAGCGGGCAGCCGCTCCTGGCCGAAACTGCATTTGGCTTTATCCCCCTTATAACGGCAACGTTCCTGACACACCCTTCGGGTCGCTCCGACCTCCGGGTCATAGACCGGCCCGGCTTCTGTTTTCATCCCCCGGATTGATGGGCTCTTTTTTTGATCCGATGTTGAAGACCCGGCAGGGTTTTCATATCGCCATTTCTTGCCCGATCATAAAAATCATGCGAATGAAACAGACCAATTTATCACGAACGACCTATTTGAAAAATTATCTTTTACTGATCAGCGCAATCTTGTCGGGAGTCCTCGCCACTGCCCAGTCCCTGAGCGGCCATTTGACTGATTCTGCTACGCACATGCCGATCGAAGGCGCCTCGGTCTATATTCCGGCACTCAAATTAGGCGCGGTCAGCAACAAGCAGGGATTCTATAATCTGGGGATCTTGCCGAGAGGAAACTATGATGTGCAGGTACAGGCCCTGGGATATGCCACCGTACTCAGACAAGTTAATATTACCGGAAAAGTCGTTTTGAACTTTGTACCCGCCGTTTCCTATAGCCCGTTGGGGCAGGTGGTGGTCACCAGCTTAGGAAATATCACCAATACGCAACGATCTCCTGTTCCTGTTACCGTCGTGAGCCACGCTGCGATCCGGGAAGGGGCTGCCAATACCGCAATTGACCTGATCGCCTCCCAACCGGGTGTAAGCGAAACGACCGAAGGGGTGGGGACCACCAAGCCGCAAATCAATGGCCTGGGATTCGACCGGGTCCTCGTGTTGACCGACGGGTTACCGCAGGAAGACTTCCAGTGGGGCGACGATCACGGTATCCTTATCGATCCTTACGCGGTCTATGACGCGGAGGTTATCCGGGGTCCGGCCTCGCTTCAATATGGCGCCAGCGCGGAGGCCGGTGTAGTAAACTTCAAGACCGCACCTTTTGTACCCAGCGGCACGATGCAGGGCAGCTGGCTTTCGGAATACCATGCCAACAATGGATATATCGGAAATTCCCTACATATAGGCGGCAACAATAACGGGTTCATCTTCGATCTCCGGGCGAGTGGAGAGGTGGCGCACAGTTATTGGAACCCAAAGGACGGTTATGTATGGGGATCCGCCTGGAACCAGGGTAATGCCCGACTGACCCTTGGCATCAACAAGCCGTGGGGTTATTCCCGCCTGAGTTTGAATGCGCTTTACCGGCGGATCCAGGTCCCCGATGGGAACAGGGACAGCTCAGGCCATTTCGTCTTTGACAATCCGGTTGGCGAGAAGTTGGCGCCGACCCTGAGTAATTTCCTCTCCTACAATGCCACGATCGCCAGTGATAAGATCCTCGATGAATATCAAGCCTGGTGGCAAAACAGTATCCGGGCGGGCAAAGGAAATGTCGGATTTGACATCGGATTCACGGCAAGCGTACATCACGATATCGATTCGGGGGCGTTAGGCGAGAACAATATGGTCGTTTTCGACATCCCGTACGCCCTGACCTACCAGCTGAACAACCCGGAAAAGGGTTTAAAGCTCACCACGGGAATTAACGGCATATATGAAAATGAGCGGAATCTTGCGCCGCCGCCTGCGCCTTATGTGCCGGACTATGAGATCCCGAATTACAGGAATTTTGAGGCTGGAGCATTCGCCATCGTGGAAAAAAATATAAATGCGCTTACCGTAAGCGGTGGTTTGCGATATGATCTTACCAATTTCGTTGGAAATGGAATGTCTCTCGACGCATCCGGTAATGTCGTCCCGGACGGTACGGCCGGATCGTCGGTGCAATTCACCCCTTTTAATAATACCTACTCCGGCTGGTCCGGCAGTATCGGTGCCTCATACCAGCTACCGCATAATCAGTATGTCAAGCTCAACGTGGCGAAGAGTTTCCGCGCTCCGGCGATCAATGAGTTGACCAGCAACGGGCAGAACATCGGGTCCAATGCCTTCCAGCTGGGAAACATCAACCTGAAGGCGGAGGAAGGTTACCAGGTGGACCTTGCGTATGGATTTCATGCGAAGGCCGTCAGCCTGGAACTGGACGGGTTCTATAATCACATCAGCAATTTTATCTTTGCCGACCGGACAGATTCCATTTCTCAAGGGTATCCCGTTTATGAATTTGTGTCTTCCAATACAGCCATCCTGACCGGCCTTACCGCCTCCTTTGACGTTCACCCAGCTGCCGCAAAATGGCTGCAATGGAATAACCGGTTCTCCTATATTTACACCTGGCTACCGCACAGCACCGATTCGACGGACCATATTCCCTGGATACCGGCCCCGCATCTTCACAGCGAGCTGAAATTTTTGCTGGCTGATAAACCCGGCTCTGTTCTATCTCGAACTTATGTCAAGGTCGGGTTGGCGCATTATTGGCAGCAGAATGACATCTACAGCGCACTTTATACCGAGGTCCCCGCTGCGGCCTACACGCTGGTAGATGCCGGACTAGGCACGCAATTCATCAGCCGCAGGACGGGCAGGGTAGTTTGCTCGCTCTTTATCAATGCGACCAATCTGACAAATGTTGCCTATGCCGATCACCTCAACCTGGCTCAATACTTTTATGCGGTCAACGGCAATCTGGTTACCGTCACCAACCAACGCCAGGGCGTGTTTAACATGGGACGTGATTTTACCTTCAAGGTCGTTTTCCCGTTTGGATCGGGATCGAAAAGCGCCCTGTGACGAAGAGATTCAACAAAACAAAACAAAATGAAAAAGCGCATCTATTTTACTTATCTACTATGCGGCCTGGGGTTAATCCCGGCTGCCGCGCAGAACAGCGTTTATAAAGATCTCAATCAGGTCATTGCTCAGTACTTGTCGGTCAAAGATGCCCTTGCTGCAGGTGACGGCAACCTTGCCCTTTCTCATGCAAAGGCCCTGCTAGCCGCGGTGAAGGCCGTCTCCCCGGAAAAGCTTCCGGACGCCGGGCGTAAATTCTGGCAGTCATACGAGCCAAGGCTCGAATACGACAGCCGGCACATCAGCGAAGTCAACCGGGTTGAACACCAGCGTGAGCATTTCGCCTCTCTTTCCGCCAATTTATATGCCGTCCTCCGGGTGTTTCCGTTCAACGATAACACCCTCTATGAGGAATATTGCAGCATGAGCAAACGCACTTTTCTAAGCCAGGCTAGCGACGGAAAGGACCCCTACATGGGAATGACGACCTGCAATAAAGTTACGGCGATCATAGCTCCTCATTCCCATTAAATGAAACGCAGGAGCTATTATTTATTCTGATCTAAAAAAAGTCACGATGAAACAAATATGGATGTGTTTTGCAATAATTATAGTTATTGCAGCTTGCAAAAACAAGAAAGAGGTGAAGGCAACGTCGACGAAAAGTCACGACCAGTTAATGGCTGAAATGTTCGGTAAACCGAAGGTCGATATTAAAACAGTGGGGGTTTTGTTGTATGATGGGTACTCAACTTTGGACGCTATGGGCCCTTACAACGTACTGGGAGAGCTAATGGGCGCGAAAGTCTTTTTCGTCGGCAGGCACAAAGGATCAATTGTAGATTCAAGAGGAATGAAAGTCCTGGTAGATTCGTCCATTGCTGAGGTAAAGCATGTAGACATTCTTGTCATACCCGGCGGCTTTAAAGAGACATACGAGGCGACCAGAGATACGACGCTGCTTAATTGGATAAGATCGATCGATTCGTCTTCGGTCTACACGACAAGTGTCTGTACCGGTGCGTGGATATTGGGTGCAACAGGCTTGCTTAAGGACAGGGAAGCTACTACACATTGGTGGGGAAAGAAAATTTTAGCGGAAGATTTTGGCGCCAACGTTCAGGACAAGCGTTATACGCGGAGCGGAAAGTTTTGGACAAGCGCTGCGCACGCCAATCAAACTGACCACCTCAGGCCGAAGCAAATTGACCACCTGTTTTGCTGGCGAAGATTTTCAGTTCATGTCTTGTCAGGCGGTTCATAAAAATTGATGTTGTTTTGGTATTTACCTAGGTAAATTTACT
>DATJWK010000179.1:0-17388 GCA_035501395.1 Puia sp. | reverse complement strand
CCCCCAGGATCATCTTCACCGATTGCAAGAAATGCTGTACGTAGTCATAGGTATGGAAGCCGATCAGGTCCGCTCCCATGACGCCATGCAGCAACATCTTCTTCCACTCCGTCGGCATCAGCCGGAATATTTCGTAAGATGGGAAAGGGATATGCAAAAAAAAGCCGATCGTCGCGTCCGGCTTTTTTGACCGGATCAGATGCGGTAGCAGCATCAGCTGGTAGTCGTGTACCCATACCTGGTCGCCCGGTTCGAGTAATGGCGCGATCTTCTCCGCGAATTGCTGGTTGACCTGGACATACGCATCGAAATACCGGCTTTCATAGGTCGCCAGCGTGGAAAAATAGTGGAAAAGCGGCCATAAGACCGAATTGGCGAATCCGTTGTAAAAATTTTCATATAATTCCTTATCCACAAAAACAGGCAGCACGTCAAAGTCCGGTTGTTCCGTCGCCGACGCCCTGACCTGCTCCCAGTCCTCCTGTGGAAAATCCGCCACACCCATCCACGTTCTGCCGGTCAGATCGCTCCGCTTTGCCGCGGGGTTGTCGAAATAGCTTCTGATGGCCGAAACGAGCCCGCCTGAACTTTGACGAATGCCGATCTTGTCTCCATCTTTCTCCAGGGACAGCGGCAACCTGCTGGATATGATAATTAAGCGACCCATTGTCCTCTCCCTACTCAACAATAAGGCCACAAAAAAACCCCGCGGCCGGGGTTCGTTTGAACGAAAATGAACATTTGTCAGATCTTTAGTCGAGCCCGGGCTTCCCTCCTTGCTGCAACCCGGCCTTTCTTGCGGTAGAGTTGATCTGGAAATTTCGCGACAGCCATGCGATCTGCTTCGATGTCAGGGCTTTATTATACATTCTTACCTCGTCGATCGCTCCGTTCAACGGCTCCGTTGCATTCCACCAGCCACCGATGACAATGCTGGCATTGGAGCAGAAAGTAGTCGAATCCGTGTCGATTTGCTGTGTGGTGGCCAGTTGACCGTTAATATAGGTATAAGCGACTTTATGCGAGAAAATACAGATGGCGTTATACCAGGCGCCGAGCTGCGGCGTAAAGCCGGGATTAAAATGGTTGGAAGTATCGGTTGGCTTATTACAACCAAGGAATGAACTCGTTACAGCAAAATTAAACTGGGTTGGTGCGTCAGGATCGGTAAATCCTGCGGCAAAGGTCGCTCCGTTCCCGTTGGTAAAATCCACAAGGCTCAACAAGCATTGCAACCCGCTATAATTCCCACCGCCGGCATAATACGGAGTAGACCGGATCATGAAGTCAAACGACAATGAAAACGCGGTATCTACGGCATAGCTGCCATTGTTGGCTACGGTTAGGACCGCCCCATTGCCACTCTCAGTAAAAGCACTTTGAGCATACCCGTGCATATCATACCCGAGGAGTGCACCATTGACTGCAGTCACCTGATTGTTAAGCCCGCTGGAATCGGCGAAGCTTCCGTTCGTGAAGGGAAGATAAAGAACAAGGCCGTCTGTCAGATTTGGCGTATCGTTTGGCGGCGGCAGTCGTAAAGTATCTGTTTTCGTGACCGTGACGCTTATCGTATCGTAGATCGTTTTGGGATTGCTGTTCTTTGTGCAGGCTGTCGTTAAGCCGACAGCTGCCAATAAGGTAATCTCTCGTAAATTAAGCCTTCGCATTATGTTTTTTTTTAGTTTAAAATAGGGACTCAAATTCCCGGGAACCATAGTACCAATATAGTTTTTATGGCGAATTCTCCGGGACGAATGTATAACTGTGTCGATTTTGCCCAAAAGTGTGTAAAAAGAAGAAGGTCCCGTGAACGGGACCTTTCCAGCCAGAAAAAGGTAAATGGATATAATAATGTAAGGAACGGGCTGTCCATGTACGGACACAACATAGTCCATTTTTCGCTACTCTTTTACTAGACTTGGTAGTCGCGTCGATTTTGCCGTTCACCGTGTCGAATTAGCGGATAACTGTGCAGAGCGAATTCAAAATTTCTATCCTACAACCGGCTCTCCAGGTCCAAACCGTGCTGTTTGGCTGTCGCCTTTGCCACCTCATACCCCGCATCGGCGTGGCGGATAACCCCCATCGCGGGGTCATTGCGTAAGACCCGGCCAAGCCTTTTCGCCGCCTCCGGCGAACCATCGGCCACGATGACCATCCCCGCATGGATACTATACCCCATCCCCACCCCGCCACCATGGTGGAGGCTGACCCAGCTTGCCCCGCCTGCCGTATTGATGAGCGCATTCAGGATCGGCCAGTCGGCCACGGCGTCGCTGCCATCCAGCATGGCTTCTGTTTCTCTGTTGGGAGACGCGACCGAACCGGTATCGAGGTGGTCCCGGCCAATGACGATTGGTGCTTTCACCCTTCCGGTTTGAACTAGTTCATTGAAGGCCAGACCCGCTTTTTCCCGTTCGCCTTGGCCAAGCCAGCAAATCCGTGCCGGCAATCCCTGGAAGGCGATCTTTTCCCGTGCCAGTTGCAACCACCGCTGCAGCGAGCCGTTCTGCGGGAATAGCGCCGCGATGACCGCATCGGTCTCGGCAATATCGGCCGGATCGCCACTAAGCGCAGCCCAACGGAACGGTCCCTTTCCCTCGCAAAACAGGGGCCTGATATAGGCCGGTACAAATCCGGGAAAATCGAAGGCATTTTGAAGCCCGCGCTCCTTTGCCCTTGCCCGAAGGTTATTGCCGTAATCGAAAGTTATCGCGCCTCTCCGCTGCAGCTCAAGCATACACTCCACATGACGGTACATCGACCGATAAGCATACTCAATATATTCCGGGGGATTTTCGTTCCGCAAGACCTTCGCCTGTTCATAGGAAAGCTCATGCGGCCAATAGCCGACCAGCGGATCATGCGCAGACGTCTGATCGGTCAGGGTATCGGGAATGCAGTTTCGCGCGATCAATCGCTCCAAGAGGTCGACAGCATTGCATCGCACACCAATCGACAAGACCTCACCTTTCCGCCGCGCCTCCTCCGCCCGGTCGATCGCTGCATCGATACCATCGATCTTGACGTCCAGGTATCGCGTTTCCAGCCGCTTGTCGATCCGCCATTCCTCCACTTCCGCGATCAGCGCAACCCCATCATTCATCGTTATGGCGAGCGGTTGCGCACCGCCCATGCCTCCCAACCCCGCGGTTACATTGAGTCTCCCGCGCAATGTACCGTTAAAATGCTTAGCCGCCGCGGCGGCGTAGGTCTCATAAGTACCCTGTACAATTCCCTGGGAGCCGATATAGATCCAGGAGCCGGCCGTCATCTGCCCGTACATCATCAAACCCTTCTTCTCCAACTCGTCAAAATGCTGCCAGTCGGCCCACCGCGGCACCAGCTGTGAATTCGACAGCAAGACGCGCGGCGCATCGGCATGTGTCTGCAGGATTCCAACCGGTTTGCCGCTTTGGATCAACAGAGTCTCATCGTTCCCGAGGTCTTTTAGTGCCCGGATGATGAGGTCCAGCGCGTCGAAGTTGCGCGCTGCCTTCCCACGACCCCCATACACAATCAATTCATCCGGTCTTTCAGCTACCGCCGGATTGAGATTGTTGAGAAGCATGCGGAGCGCCGCTTCCTGGATCCAGCCTTTACAATTCAGGGTAGTCCCGGTTGGCGTGGCATATCGGACCGGATCGTATTGCCGGTGAGAGATCGTACTCATATTATTTATATTAAATGCAAAATTCATCGAAACCGGCGTTTAGCCCGGTCTGCAAGCGGCTCGCCACTTCATTGCAATATTTTACAAAAGAGAAGTCGTTAATGATCGTATGTAGCTGCCTTATATCTTCGGCAAAGATCCGGTCTTCGCTGGCAAACCCGACAAATTGCCGCACATAATCATGCGCCGCCTCAAGGATCGCACTGCTCTTCAATGGCCGCCGGAACTCGATGGCCTGACAGGCGCTCATCAGCTCGATCGCCAGAATATATTCGAGGTTATCCAGCACCTGGTTGACCTTTCTTCCGCTGATACTGCCCATGCTGACGTGGTCCTCCTGTCCCAGCGACGTGGGAATGCTGTCAGCACTGGCTGGAAAACAGAGCGTCTTGTTCTCAGTAACCAGCGCCGCCGTTGTGTACTGCGGAATCATGAACCCGCTGTTGAGCCCCACATTGTTCATTAGCAGCAGCGGCAGCCCCCATTTGCCTTCGAGCAAAAGATAACATCGCCGATCGGAGATATTTCCTACTTCGGCGGCGGCAATGCAGGCATAGTCGAGCGGGAGGGCGAGTGGTTGACCGTGGAAATTACCCCCGCTGATCACATCACCCTCTTCGAAGATTACGGGATTATCCGTTACGGAATTCAGTTCGATCTCGGTCAGCTGGCGGAGGTGCAGCCAGGCATTTCGAGAGGCGCCATGAACTTGCGGCATACAGCGCAACGAATATGGGTCCTGTACCCGGCCGCAGTCGACATGGCTCTTCATGATCGCGCTGTCGTTCAGCAAAAGCATTAAACGCTGTGCCACCAGCCGGTTCCCCGCATAAGGCCTCAGCTGGTGCAACCTTTCGTCGAACGGCGCCTTTGTCCCTGTCAATGCCTCAAGGCTCATTGCCCCGATAATATCGGCCGCCTCCAAACAATAATGCAGCCTTTCGACCGCCCTTACCGCGAAGGCCAGGATAAATTGCGTTCCGTTGATCAGGGCCAGCCCTTCCTTTGGACCGAGGGCAACCGGCGAAAGCCCATATTCTTCCAGTACCGTTCTCGCCGGCCGGCGATTCCCCCGATGATATACCTCCCCTAGCCCAATCAACGGCAGGAAGAGATGGGATAACGGAGCGAGATCCCCCGAAGCGCCAACCGACCCCTTTTCCGGAACGACAGGAATAACATCTTCCGCCAAATGCCAAAGGATCCGTTCGAGGGTCGTGAGTTGCACCCCCGAATAACCCTGGGCCAGCGCATGCATCTTGGTGATCAGCATGATCCGGGCAACTAACGGCGGAATTGGCTCTCCGACGCCGACACTATGACTTTGCAGGATCTTGAACTGTAGAATTCTGGTATCCGCTTCGGAGATCCGGGTGTTTGCCAGAATGCCAAAACCGGTATTGATGCCGTAAACCGAAGCTGACTGGCCTACGATGCCCGCCACTTTCTGCTCGCTCGCCTGGATCTTCCGCCGGATGTCCGCCGATAATACTCCTTTCGCCGACCCATTCGCTAACGCCATGACCTTGCCGATACTCAAACTTTCCCGGCCGTATCCAAAGCTCGTCTGATGCATTGCTTTCATTTCCGCTCAAAAGTAATGGATTATTTAAGCAGTCGCTTCATGAATTCTTCGCGTCGCCGGCTGGCCACCTCGATCTCGCTTTCGTCATCCATCGTGACGTACCCTCCCCTCCCCTTTTGATAATATTTGATCTTGTTTAGATTGATGATATGCGAGTGGTGGATGCGGAAGAAAACCGCCTCCGGCAGCAGATTTTCATATTCGCTGATGGTACCGGTCGTCGTCATCTTCGTGCCGTCCTGGAGATGGATTGCAGTATATCCGCTTTTAGCTTCCAATCGGATAATGTCGCGAAGCTTGACGAAAAAAAGACCGTTTAAACTGGGAAATGCAATTTTCCGGTCACCAATGTCTATACCTTGGATATTTTCCACGGCGGACTTTACCTTCATCAGGAAATCGCCCTCGACCACCTTTCCCGTCAATTTGTCTACCGATGCACGTAATTCTTTGATATTGATAGGTTTAAGAAGATAATCGACTGCGTTATACCTGAAAGCCCGAACGGCGTGACTATCAAAAGCCGTCACAAATATCACATGAAAATTGACCGGTTGCAGCCGGTGGAGCAGGTCAAACGCATTGCCCTGGGTCATCTCGATATCCATAAAGACGAGGTCTGGCCTCACCTCCCGGATCAGGTCAGCCGCGGTCGCCACGCCGTCGGCCGTCCCGACTACCCTTACCTGCGGACAATAGTTTTCAAGGAGGGTCTGAAGAATCCGGTTACTGTCTATTTCATCGTCTATCAGGACGGTCCGTATCAAAGGCAGCGAGTTAAACGTATGGATGAAGATTTACGGTCGTTCCGCAAAATAAACCAAAATCCAACAATTTCCTATCGCGGCCGGACATCGTCGCTGTACAACGGAAATCTGATTTCGATCCGGGTTCCGTCCGGCTGACCCTGATCCTCCAAATCTTCCACCTGAACTTCAATTTCGCAGTTGTAGAGCACTTGGATCATTTGAATGCGGGCGGCAGTTAGGGACATTCCTTTTGACTGATATTCTATGTGTTCTGCCGTCTTATATTCCCTTGCTTTTTTGCGGCCTATCCCATTGTCCCGGATGGTCACCAGCAGTCTCTCGGATTCCTTCCGGAACTGGATATGAATAAATCCCTGCCCGGCCGGTTTATGTCGCAAGCCGTGCCGGACTGCGTTCTCGACGTATGGTTGAAGTAGCATGGGAGGCAGCAGACAATGATGGATGTCCAGACTTTGGTCCGCTTCGATCCGATACTCCATTTTTCGTTTGAATCGCATTTTCTCCAGTGCAAGGTAATCCGACAGGTAGTCGATCTCTTCGGCCACCGTGATAAAAGACTTCGAGGAGTGATTCAGGGTGGCCCGGATCAGCCGGGCGAATCCGGAAATATATTCATTCGTAGCCATCATATCCTGATCGAATACGAATTGCTGGATCGAGTTTAGACAATTGAAGATAAAGTGGGGATTCATCTGCGATTGCAGCGCAATATGCTCGAGTTCGGCCATCCGTCTGGACTGCATCGCTTTTTGCTCCTGCAGGCGTCTGCTCCTGCGGATGCGCCATGCCGCGACCAGCCAGGTGGCGCCAAGAAATAAGGTGAGTTCGAGCAGCAAGAACCACCACTGGTTCCAGAAGGGCGTGACCACCGTGAAGGGAATGGTCATCAGCTCGCTGCTGACGCCAAATCGATTGATTGCCTGGAGCTGAAATTTGTAGGTGCCGGACGGAATGGAAGGATAGTTGAGAATTGTTTCATTAGTCTCCTGCCAGTTGCTGTCGAGTCCGATCATCCGGTACCGGTACCGGACATTGCCTGCAGACCGGTAGGAGATCGCTGCGTACCCAAAGCGAATGTTTTTTTGCTTGTAGGGCAACGACAACCCCGCCGTATCCGCTAACCGTTCCCTCCCGGAGTTCAAAACACTCAGCAGCAGCAGCCGGCATGGCTCGCCGACATGCACTTTTCGCTCATCAAAAAAACTGATTCCGGCCGGAGTTCCTGCATAGATCGTGGAACTGTCCGCAAAGAGCGTATTGATCATATCCGAACCAAGCCCATCCCTGGAAGTATACCGGGTAACGGTATATCCCGGCCGGTCCAGCCTTATCGCGTTCAACCCTTTATCGGTGCCTACCCATAAAATGCTGTCCCGGATCAGCAAGGTTCGACAGATATTACTGGTCAATCCCTGGCGTTGGCTGATCGCCGCCACAATAGAATCATTTCGCACTCCGATGATCCCGGGATCATCCGCGGAACCGACCCAGAGTGTATGATCCGGCGCAATCGCAATGCAGGTGATCCTCTTGCTTAAAAATGGAATGTCTTTCCCAAGAAAAGCGACCGATCTTTCCGGCCCGATCCGGTAAAGGCCACTAAAGGTACCGAGATAGACAAAGTTGTCATAATAGCAAAGGGCAGTGACCCGGTCACGCCAAAGCGTATCCAATGCAGCGTTTGTTCTGATATTATAAATTGCGCACCCCCAGTAGCCCCCGACGATAATTTCATCTTTGCCTTTCCGGACCGCAAACTTAGACTGGAAAATCCGGTTACTGATTAAATGAAAATTATTTGACCACCGGGCAATACCGACGGTTCCGGCAGTCACTATCTCATCTCCGGTGGTATCTATCCAGGATATCTTGTCTTTGGCCTCCAATAAAGAAAGCTTACCGGATATTTCATAGCCCGGTAAGGACAATCGAAAGACTGTGTTGCGATCGGTGCCCGCCCACAGAGAATTCTTCGCGGTGGACATGCTCCACACGGAAGCTGACTCACCGTTTCGCGATGGCAGCGCAACCGTTCTGATCTCCCCGGAGTTTAACCGGTATAGCCCATGATCCAGGCTCGTGAACCAAAGGCTGCCGTCCCGGTCCCGGAACGCCCGCGATACCTGTATCCCGGGAAGCAATCGCTTCTTACTGCCATTCCGCAGGTCCAGCAGGGTTACCCCTGTAAATTCACAAAAGCAAACAAGACTGTCATCTGTGATCGAATAGGTGTTGTGCTTGTATTGGAGCGTATCCATCGGCCGGTAAATGACCTTCCCGCTGACAAAAGACTCGATAACGGAACGGGTTTTTGTCTCTCTGCAGACAACCCACCCTGCGCTTAAAGCAATATATGACGGGGTGTAGTCCCGGATGACGATTGACCGGAAAAAGTTGAAACGGTCGCCCGAGAACTCCCAGATCCGCGACTCCTCCTGGACCAGGAAATGCCCGGATGCACTACGGCAGATAGCCGTACATTGGCGGATTGGGTGACCCGCGATGGAGTCGAAGTTGGCGACCCCGCCATCCGCGCGAATCAAGTGAAGCCCCGCCCTTTCTTCCACCAGTACATTCCCTGCCGCATCTTCCGCAAACCCCTCGATGTTGCCTTTTAAGGGAATCCTCCGCAACAGCGAGTCATTGGCTGGACTGTGGATCCGGCCCCGGTAATAATAGCAGATGGATTTCCCAAACGGCGCCATCCACACCCTTCCGTGGGAATCACCGAATATTTGAAGGATCTCGATATCCGGCAACCCGTCCGCTGTCGTAAAGTTCTTGAAATGCGTTCCGTCAAACCGGCTCACGCCTGTTTCCGTCCCCACCCAGATCAGACCGTCCGCGTCCTGCGTGATGCAATAGGCGGTGGTCCCGGCCAAGCCGTCCTGGATGTCGTAGTGCGTATAACTGTAGTTCTGCGCGCCTGCCGGGATTACGCGGCATATAACCAGCACCAGGCAAACGAAAAGCGATCTTGTCATAACACCTTATAAAAATAAGGCTTATTTCGAATGATCGTCCTGCTCTTCGCCGTGATATAGCCCACATTCCGGCAATAACCACGCAGCATCTTCCAGGAATATCCACCTTTGCCGCGTCGAAAAAGCCCCGACAAGACCAGTCCGGCACAGAAGACCGGGATCTCCAGCCAATAAAAAGCCAATTGCACGACAAACCATGTCACCCCGAATTGCTTTCTGATGCGAACGAAATTCGACAGCATGATCTGAAGCCCTTTTCGATCGAACAAATTATAATACCCTTTTCCCTCCGACCCGAAGCGCTCGTTTGCCGTAGCGCCCTGGATATGCACTACATGGAATTGGCCATATAAAGCCAGCTTGCCCAGCTTCCTGAGCCGGCTGCACCACTCGATCTCCTCTGCGTACAGGAAGAAATCCTCATCCATCAACCCCGCCAACGCCAAAGCGTCCCGTTTGACCATCAGAAAAGCACCGTTGACCCAATCCACCTCCACCAGCGACCGGGCCTCGGGGATATTTGGAACAGCCGCACCGAACCTCCGGCCAGCCGCCTTTAACAACCCGCCCAGAAAGGGCAACGGCAACAGGTGGTTCAGTCCGCCGCGCACAAAGAAGCTCCCGGAAATCTGCGGCGTCCGATCCGGGTTCAGCAGTTGCACCCCGCATGCGACATAAGGGGAACCGGCGAATTCCCGGCAGCATCCATCAACCGCGCCGTTCTCGACCATGGTGTCGGAATTCAACAACAGCACGGCCCTGCCTGCCGACTGCCGGATCCCTTCATTGTTTGCACGCGCGAATCCGGCGTTATATCCCATCTGTATCCAACGGACGGCCGGATAAGCCTGGATTATCGCTTCCATGCTGCCGTCCCCGGAATCATTGTCGACGACGATCACTTCGAACACAATCCCCCGGGTCTCGCTATAGACCGTCCTCAAACAGTCCACGACCAGCCCCGCGGTCTTGTAATTTACTATGATCACCGAGAGGTCCAAATTTCTCATTTGATAACCGGCTTGGGGTAAACCCTTTTGAACAATAGGAATAGTGCCCGCGTCAGGGCCCAGCGATCGACTTCGCGGGCAAGCCGCAAACTGAAGAGCCGATATGGGTCAAACCTCGCATCCGGAAAAAGCCTTCCGCCGTAGCTCTGGCAGTCGGCAATAAAGGCCGCTACCCGCTTTCCATTCCGCTTCCGCAATGGGGTCCTCAACAGCCGATGGGATAACCCTTTGCAATAATCCAGCAGGAAGGTCGGTCCATACCGTTCGACGCTCTCGAGCATTGCCGGCTGTTCCGCTACAAGTTGCTCAAGATACCCGATAAATCGTTCGAAGGCCAGGTGATATTTACTGTCGGCAGACGTTGTGGTTGTACTCTGATGCTGCCGGAAAGCAAAACATTCTCTGAAGGCGGTCGCCTTATAGCCGCGAAGCGACAACCTGATCCACAACTCGAAGTCCGCAAACAATAAATTCGGGTAGGGCGGAATTCCTCCCGCTTCATCGTAGTGCGCGGAGCGCATCATATAACCCGTCCCCATGTTGTCGATCAGCCCTGCAAGAAAGAAACTTAAGAACTCCTGCGAAGACTGCCGTTCATCCATTGGCTTACACTTTCGGATCGTCGCTCCCTGCGAATCGATATACCGGAAATGAGCCTGGTATAACCCCGCTTCCGGATGCCGCCGGATAAGGCTGTCCATTGTTTCCAGATACCAGGGGTCAAGGATATCGTCATGACCGATCAGGGTAATGAACTCGTTCTTGGGGATGCTTACGATCCGGCCCCAGTTCTCCTCGATACTCAACGGCCGGTCTGCGGGATAAAGCTTAATCCGCTGATCGCTAAGCGACTGGAGCCATTCCAACGTCCCATCGGTGCTGCAATTGTCAAGAACAAGCAAATCAAATCCCGGCAACGACTGAGAAATAATACTGCCGACGCATTCTTTCACATATTGGCCGCCGTTGCGGACGGGAAGAATGACACCGTATCGAGGCTCCTCTGTTTTGCGCGGATTTCCCATTTTATTTCTCTATCAATGCTAAGTATGGCGCAATCGCACGATCAAAATCAAAATATCTTGCCGCCTTCAGAGCATTGTCTACATAAAAGGCATAATTCTCCCTGATCCTGCCAATGGCGGATCTGATCTCCTTCTCGCTCAAATCGTCTACCAAAATTCCGCATTTGAATTCGTCGACGAATCTAAAACCAAGGATGTCGCTGCAAACCACCGGGACGCCGGCGGCCAGGTATTTGAACATTTTGCCGGACGGCGCGGAAATATAGTTAAAATAATTGTCGCTGATGTAGGTCTCATCAAAATTGTAAAAGCAAAAACCGATCTCATAGTTGGATATGAGCTCCACCATTTCGTCATTCTCCAGGTACTTGCTGTTGATGATCAACCGGCCGTCGTCCAATAACTCGGAATATTCCCGCTCGACTTTATCCCTGTCGAATTTCATAATGGCTCCCTGAACGGTCAATCTCTCATCTTTATAGGCCCTGATATAATTCAAACAATGATAGAAACCCAATACATTGTAGGCGGAGCCCGCGTAGATCAACCCCCTTCTAACCGGTTTTATTTGAATTTCGCGGAAGGCCGGTGCATTCTGGACGAAAAATGTCGGATACTTTTTTTCCTTGAAAAGATACTCGTAACGCTCCTTGCTCTGAATGATCACGCAATTCATGTATTTCGTATCCACCAAAGGCAGGAGTTGCTCGTCAAAGCACAACTCCAGCGATAAAAAATCAGTAGGGCGCTTTAAAACCGAGCAAAAAAACAAATTCATAATATCCACGCTTATGATCCTTGCATAGTCGGTTTTTCTTAGTTGCCTTTTAATAAATAGAAAACGAAAAAAGTATTGCTTGTAACTGATCTTGTTCTTCCTGAAATACCTGGCTTCCTTGTTGAACAGTGCAACCAAAGGGAAAAGCAGCAAATAGAAATAACGGCTCTTCACATGATATAGCCTGTGATAAACAACGTTGCGACCTTCCAGCTTTTGATCGTTAAAGTTGACCGGATATTGAGCGGTTATGGTAACGGAGTATTTCTCCGACAGCATATCGTATAATTGTATGACCGTAGGAGAATACGCTATGTGCTCGCCATGAAAAAGTATCAGAATATTCTTCTTCTCACTCATCCAGCATGTTATTTGCCAATTGATAAATATCCACCTTTGGCCGCCACCCCAGACCCATGATCACGTTCGGATCGCTTACAAGGATCTGATATTGAGGAACGAACCCTTCTTGTATAATTACGGCATCTTCCCACCTCAGCCCGACCTTTTCAAAACAATAGCGTAGCCAATCGGATATCGGGTATGCTTTCCCGCTCCCGATCACGGCTTCAAATACTTCTTCCTGGTTTACCAGCATCCAGACTGCTTCCACAATATCGCCGGCAAAATTAAACTCCTTCTGAACATCGATATTTCCAAGGGACAACTTCTCTCTGCTCCCGCGGGCAATCCGCAGTGCCGCTTTAACGATCTTCTGATTAACATGGTGTTCCGTTCGAAGCGGGCTATCATGGTTAAAAAAATAGCCAAAATAAACCCGCAACCCGAACGCCTTACGGTAATACCTCGCAGCATAAACCGATTGGATACGGGCAACCGCGTACGGACTGTCCGCTTCGAATGCGGTCGTTTCACGGATGGGAAGTCCCTCGTTGCGGAACTGCAGGGCGCTGCCGGATAGAAATACTTTTGAGGCGGGAGAATGCAACTTGACACTTTCCAGAATGTTTAGCGTCCCGTCACATATCGTCCGTTGATTCTCGAACATGGCATCGTGCCGGGGGGTCGAATTTGCCGCGAGGTGAAAAACAAAATCCGGCTGATACGTTTCGATCAATTCGCGGACAAATTTATAATCACCCACATCGCCAACGACTTCACCGCTCGTTCGGGATATCCCGATAACCATAAATTGCAATCGGCGCAACAGAGCGCCTAGATAAAAACCGTCCTGCCCGGCAACGCCAAAAATCACTGCAACTTTATTTTTCACTTTTTTCAAATAATTCTTTCTTGCAGAAAATGGTATTCACATGGGTGTCCGCATAGGTTAAATACCCCTTCCCATGCATGAACTCTATGGTATCGTTCAGCTTTCTTTCCGCATTCGTAATACTGAAACTGATCGTTTCGACGCAAATCGCTTCGGGCCGGAAGCGGCCGAAATCCATCGATTTTAAAATGTCAAGGTCCATTCCCTCCACATCCAAAGAGATGAAATTTGGATAGGGGTCAAAATTTGCCGCGATAATGTCATTAATATTCATGAGCGGGATTGAAATGATCTCGGGCTTTAGCCCCGATTCCTTTTCCCTAAGGATCGCTTCCTGCTCGGAAAAAGTACTCCAGCCGACCAAATTGCCTGGGAAAAGATAAAACGGCGCGCCAGCGGCATTCATGACCCCGATCCCTGCGTTAATAACCTTATCCCCCGGTCTTTTCTTCTGTATCCTCTTGAACATCTCCGGGTCGGGCTCTATACAGACACCCCTGCAACCCCTGTCATAGAAGAGATAGGTGTTATTGCCGACTACCGGATAGTTGGTCCCGATGTCCAGATAAGTTGTATCCGTCAGGCCCAGTGTTTCAAATAAATAATTTACGACCCGGTCTTCGCCTACCTGGGAATAGGACGCATGGGCATTCAACAAAACAATGTCCAATGCTCTCCGGCATTTTCCAAGAAATCTCCTAAGGTTCATCGGTTCGGTTTTCAGGCTTACAGCTTGTAGATTTCGATCGTAGGTATAGGGAAAATGAATCCGGTGCCCTTCTCCAGCATCGATTTTTCCCGCTCGATGAACTCCGCTTTAAAATGCCACGGCAGCACCAGATAATAATCCGGGTTCATCGCCCGGCTTTCCGCCTCGCTTATGATCGGAATATTCGTACCCAGTGTAATTGCTCCATATTTATCGGGGTTTCTCTCTGCGGCATATTCCACCAGCATGTTATTGATGTCACACCACTGCAAAATGGTATTGCCTTTCGTGGAAGCGCCGTATAAATGCACTTTTTTGCCTTCTCTTCTCAATTTCACCAAAAGGTCGTGCAGCTCGTTCTTGACTTTCTCGATCCGGTACTGAAACGCGACATAAGGCTTGTCGGTATCCAATTCCAGATCGAACTCATTTTGCCTGACCTCATTCATCAATTGATGATCCTCTTTGTTGTAATACAACCCGGATTCCTTATGTGTCGCATAACACCGGATACTCCCACCGTTGATGTCATTAAACGATATCCTGAATATTTTCATACCTGCCATGGCCGCGATCTTTTCCAATACAGCCAGGCTGTAAAACTCAAGATGCTCATGACAAATGGTATCGTAGCTGTCATTTGCAAGCATCGTAGGCATGTAACTCATTTCGAATATCCAGATACCCTCCGGAGAAAGCAGCCTCTTGACATTTTTAACAAAATTCACCGGGTCCTCCAGATCATAGAACATCGCGATGGAGGTTATTATATCCATTTTTGCATCGCCGATGACATTGTTTAACTCGGCGGATGGAAAGATATCCTGAACGACTTTGGCATCCTTTACCTCCTGTGCCACATCGCTGGGATCGCATCCGAATTTCCTGAAATTTTTTGGGTAGTAGCTGAAAAGCGTGCCGTCGTTACAGCCGATGTCCAACACATGGCTGTTGTCCTTTTTGACGAGCGACAACGCTGATTCGACAATGCCTTTTAGATGATTGCGCATTGTGGAGTTGGTGCCGCTTCTATACCAATACGCGGCATACAGTATCTCAGGGGGTACGCTGTGCTCCATCTGTAAGAGGCCGCATGCATTTTCGTCGATCTGGGGATTACACCGGACCAGGGTGCAGTCTATTT
Organism: Puia sp.; assembly: GCA_035501395.1. Classification (GTDB taxonomy): domain Bacteria; phylum Bacteroidota; class Bacteroidia; order Chitinophagales; family Chitinophagaceae; genus Puia. The sequence continues at coordinate 2,473 of DATJWK010000179.1, read as the reverse complement.
TGCGCTGGGAAGGCATCTCCTTTCCCGGCTTTACAAAGGATCCTTGCAAATACTGCGGGCCAAGGTCGATCACCGGAGTTAACGACGATGAACCGCAGACGCGGCAGGTGGTTCGTTTACGTATATGCATCTAACTAATTTTATTATCAAACGGTCTGTAGACTTATCGATCGGCCTGCCCAGCAGTTATCATCCGTAATTTGCTGGTATCGCCCCAAAATTTCATCGGTTCATAATCGGGATAAGGATAATACCCCGGATTCAAGGTTATAACCTTATGTTTTCGTCGCAAATAATCCTCCACCAGTTCTCTCACGGTGACCGGATGACCGCTGCAGCAATTAATTATACCGGTAACCTTCGCCTGCAAGGCTATTTTCGCCAGGTACACGGCCACCTGCTCTACTGGCAGATAATCCCTTACCTGCTCGCCACCGCTCATGTTAAATGCAGGCGCTCCGTCTTCAATCGCTTTGTTCAGCTGCGAAAATAAGGATTTTGAGGCTTGCCCCCTGCCATACATAAAAAAGAGCCTCACCCAGCGAAAGACAAAAGATCTTTCGGCTTGCAATTCCTGGATCCGCCTTCTCAACATATCTTTTGCTATGGCATACGCGGTTGTCGGCAACGCGGGCAAGCCTTCCTGCAACTCGCCTTCCTGCATTCCATATTCAAGACAAGTGCCCGTCACAGTCAGGTCGCGCAGCCCGTTCCGGAGAAGATTCTCCAGGAACGCCGCGTGGCGGGGATAGTTCTCCCTGATATGAAAAGAGTCCTTGTAGTTGGGCAACCCTTCCCAGGCAAGGTGGATCATGATATCCGGCTCCTCGAAGAACCGGAAATAGTTTTCAGCCGTTTCGAAGGCCGAAAGATCGAAAGGGATATATCGGACCTGGTCGTACCAGGCCGCCTGTGCCGCTTTTTCCGCATGTGCGGAGGATGCAATTACAACATGTCCCGATCGGAGGAGTTCGTCGATCAGATACTGCCCGATATAGCCCGTAGCGCCGGTTATGAGTATCCTTTTCATTGCCCGCTATATTAGTTCTAACCGGGGGATCGGGATTACGAAACGCCCCCCCCACTGCCGGATATAAGAAAGTTGTCCGGTGATCTCATCCCGGAGGTTCCAGGGCAGGATGATTACAAAGTCGGGACGATAATCCCTGAGATGTGTTTCCGCTACAACCGGTATATGACTCGCCGGAAGGTATTTTCCCTGTTTGTGCGGGTTGGCATCCGCAACAAACTCCACCAGGTCGTTCTTGATCCCGCAAAAGTTCAAAAGCGTATTGCCTTTGGCCGCCGCTCCGTATGCCGCCACTTTTGCTCCCGACCTTCTCTGCTCGGCGAGGAAAGTCATAAGCGCCAATTTGACGTCAAGCGCCCTGCGCTGGAAATGATCATAGTAGCTAAGTCCCAACATTCCTTTCGATACCTCTTTCTCCATTAATGCGGCGACCCGGCCGGAGACGGGGCCGGTTCTCGCCCCGATATGCCTGGCGTAGATCCGCAGCGATCCGCCATGCGTCGGGATCTCTTCAACATCGAACAACTCCAGTCCCTGCGATCTGAAAATCCGCTCTACGGTGTGGAAAGAAAGATAGGAGAAATGTTCGTGGTAGATGGTGTCGAATTGACTGTTATCCACCAACTGCATCAAATGCGGGAATTCCATCGTAATAACTCCGTGCTCCTTTAAAAGGATTTTCATGCCGCCGACAAAGTCTGCAATGTCGGGCACATGCGCCAGGACATTGTTGCCAAGCAAAAGATCCGCCTTCTTACCCTCCATGGCCAGTCGGGTGGCCAGCCGGACCCCGAAAAAATCGACTATAGTGGGTATCCCCCGGGAGACAGCTGCCGCTGCCGTATTTGCCGTAGGCTCGATGCCAAGCACCGGGATATCCCTTTGATGAAAATACTGCAACAGATATCCATCGTTGGAGGCGACCTCCACCACCAGCGAACGGTCGGAAAGTCCGAACCGCTCACTCATCTGCCCGGTATATCGGCGGCAATGCTCCAACCAGCTGGTGGAAAAGGATGAGAAATACACATATTCATGGTTGAAGATCGCGTCCGACTTTTTATATTCGTCGATCTGCACAAGAAAACAGGTATGGCAGGTAAAGACTTTCAAAGGAAAGAATACCTCCGGCTCATTCAGCTGCTCAGCTGTTAGAAAAGAGTTGGAGGCCGGTGAATTGATGAGGTCGATAAAGACGTGCTTGAGTTCGGTGTGACAAAATCTGCAATGCATGATCAAATTCCTTTGAAATTTTTATCGACAACGGGATGTCGGGCATCTCGCTCTGAAATTACGGTTACCGGCAGCGGCCAGGTGATCGCAAGGATCGGATCGTCATACCGAAGGCCCCCTTCGGCACCGGGAGTATAGAATTCGGTATGATGATACAGCAGCGCACTGTCCTGTGCCAGCGTTTGAAATCCATGGGCAAAGCCTTCGGGG
>DATJWK010000178.1:0-20802 GCA_035501395.1 Puia sp. | reverse complement strand
AAGCCCAAGCAAAAGCAGCAAAAGGGTCAATGTCTTTGATTGCCAACGGCTGAATGGGCCGAAGGGATTCCAGAAAACATCCAGGAGGATGGCCAGCAGCAGAAGGAGCAGTCCGGCCCGGATTGCCGTATACGGTTTTTTCCTTGTCCATAGCGCCAGCAGGAAGTAGATCGCGGAAAACGCCGATGTCAGCAGGATATTGGTCAGGATATCCCGACCCGGAAGGTTGGGCAGCAGCAGCGCGGCGGAGATAAGGGTGGCGACCGCGACAATAAGCAAAACGATACGGGCCGTGGCGATCTGTTTGCGGAGCAGGAGAGCGTCTTCGTTGGCGGAGCCGGGTTCCGTGGTCATACGTGTAGTCAATTGAGCTGCAATTTAGTTGTTAAGTGTGTGCGTTTTTGCATTAAATTGGTAATTTTGCTCCCCATATAGATCTATTTTAAACGATTCGATTGGTATGAGATTACTGGCATCGGTATTATTTAGTTCAACGATAGCCTTTGGCGCCGCGGCGCAACAGCAGCCGCCGAAAAAGAAAAAGCATTTTATCAAAGAAGTGTATGGCTCCTGGGGCTACAATGGAGAGTGGTATACCAATAGTACGATTCACATCTCGCAGTCGGCACTTGGCAACGATTATGATTTTGTCCATGTGCGGGCGCATGACCATCCCGGCTGGAATGAGGGGCTTCTCAGCAAAGCGTTGTCTATCCCGCAGTACAATTACCGCCTGGGTTTTCTGCTCGATGAGGAAAAAGGATGGGGATTTGAGATCAATTTCGATCATACCAAGTATATATTCGCGGATCAGAACGTGGCTGTCCGGGGCAAATTGAATAACCGCCCTGTCGACACGACGGTGGCATTCAACGCCGCCAACGGCTTTTATTATTATCTGAATAACGGCGCCAATTTCCTGCTATTCAATATCACAAAGAAGTGGCATCTGTTGAACACGGGAGATGGGAAGGTGAAGCTGGATTTCCTTGGCAAATTGGGGGTTGGACCGGTTATTCCGCATACCCAAAATGAGTTATTCGGGAAGCCCAACGATGAAGGCTTTCAATTTGGCGGCTGGAATACGGGAGTGGAGGGGTCGCTAAGGGCCACATTCTTCCGGCATGTCTACCTTGAATTTTCCAATAAGCTCGATTACGCGCGGTATCACAACGTTAACATTTACATGGGCGCCGCGCATCAGGCCTTCGGAACGGAGGAGATGATACTAAGCCTCGGTGTGGTTTGGCCCACGGCAAACAAACACTAGCATGCCCCGGTAACGGCTACTTTTCAAAAAGCCACCATTTCCTGCGGGGCGGACGGCGCTGGTAATTCTTTTTTATAAACGTGTCGATATGTTCCACGGCTTCGGCGATGCTATCGGTCAGCAGGACGAGCGAAAGGTCTTCGGGGGAGATCGTCCCCTGGCGGGACATCTCCTCCATGTAAGCGAATAACGGCTGGTAATATTCTTTTCCGATCAGTACGAGGGGGAACTGGACGAGGATCTTTGTCTGTACCAGGGTTAGGGTCTCGAAGAATTCATCCATGGTGCCGAATCCGCCGGGCATGATCACAAAGGCGTAGGAGTATTTTACGAGCATGACCTTGCGGACAAAAAAGTGTTCGAAAGTAAGGGAGGTTTGTACGTAGGGGTTAGGTTTTTGCTCGAACGGCAATTTGATGTTACAGCCGACGGACTTCCCGCCTTGCTCGAAGGCCCCGCGATTGGCCGCCTCCATTGTTCCGGGCCCGCCCCCCGTCATCGTGGTAAAGCCCATGGCGGCGATCTGTCTTCCCATTTCGCGTGCGGACTGGTAGTAAGGATGGTCTTCTTTAAACCGCGCGGAACCGAAGACGGTGATACAGGGACCCACGAAGTGGAGCGTGCGAAATCCCCGGATGAATTCCCAGAATATACGCCAGGCGGATCGCAGCTCGTAGGTTCGGCTCTTGGGTCCTTCCAGGAACTGCGTATCATGGGCGGGAATAATCCGATCTAACCTATCCATAGTATCCTTAAATTTCCATACGAATATAAACGATTATGGGATTGTCCTCACTCCGTATTGTCAGCTATAACGTTAACGACATCCGCGCAGCGATGAGCAAAGGCTTCATCGATTGGCTGAAGACGGACCCCGCGGATATTATTTGTGTGCAGGAGACCAGGGCGCATCGCGAAAATGTGGCGCATCATCTTTTTGCGGAGATCGGGTATCATGACTATTGGTTCCCGGCGAAGAAGAAAGGATATAGCGGGGTGGCCGTCTTTACACGGATCAAGCCCGATCATGTGGAATACGGAACCGGGCATGCGGTAAGTGACGGGGAGGGTCGGGTGATCCAGCTGGACTTTGGGGACATCCGTTTGATCAATGCGTATTTCCCATCGGGGACTTCCGGTGAAGCACGCCAGGCGTATAAATATCAGTGGCTGGACGAATTTTTTGAGTATCTTGAAGGGTTGAAGGCGCGGGTTCCGCGGTTGATCGTCTGCGGCGACTACAATATCGCGCACAATCCGATCGATATTCACGACCCGAAGGGCAACAAGAACAATAGCGGCTTTCTTCCGGCGGAGCGGGCGTGGATGGATAAGCTGATGAGCAGCGGGTGGGTGGATGGTTTTCGCCAGCTGAATTCCGCCCCGCATCATTATACCTGGTGGAGCCAGCGATTCCCGTCGGTGCGTTTGGAGAATAAGGGTTGGCGCATCGATTATATCAGCGTTACCGATGCATTAAAAGGCAATCTGGTCAAAGCGGAAATTTATCCGGATGTGCGGCAGAGCGATCATTGCCCGGTATATCTCGAATTGAATTTAAGCAAATAAACAGGCTGTCCATGGACATTGTCGACAGGAATTCCCGGCAGGTGTTGCTGTGGGGCCTTGTCGTGCTAATCCTGTTATTTTTGCTGTTTGTAAGTCTGAAACTGGCAAAGGCGGTGGACAAAAAAGAAAGCGAATGATCGTCAGTAATATCACATATAAGGTCCGGTGGGAGATACTCGAAGGCTGGCTGACCTGGCAGCTGGAGGAGCAAATTCCGGCAACTCTCGCAACGGGCCTGATGGATGGATACAAGATGTATCGACTATTGGAGCAGGATGAGGAAGAAGGGCCGACCTTTATTATTCAGCTCTTCACCAGTTCGCCCGAACGCTATGAACGATTCAGCAAGGAATATGAGCCGGGTCTGAGGCAAGCAGCCTGGGACAAATGGGGCGATGGGTTCATTGCATTTCGAACGCTGATGGAGTCGGTGTAGATGGCCCAAAACGCTGTACTGCACTGTATTTCAGCTTCCGATGTGAACGGCCGCTCAGAAAACCATCACCGTATCTGTCCGCTAATCCTTGCCCGGAGCGGATTATAGCGTGAAAGGCAATTGATGCGGAAATGCAAAAAAATTTTGTCGGATTCAAAAAGCGGGTATATTTGTCGAGCTAAAAACAAAAAATTTACACTATGAACAAAGCTGAATTAATCGCAAAGGTTGCCGATGATGCCGGCGTTACAAAGACCCAGGCAAATGCCGCTCTGGATTCTTTCGTCGAGGCAGTTACCAAAACGCTGAAAGGCGGCGGTAAGGTAACGCTGGTTGGTTTCGGTACATTCTCCGTTTCCAAGAGAGCTGCCCGCAATGGCCGCAACCCTCAGACCGGTGCTGTTATCAAGATCAAGGCAAAGAAGGTAGCTAAGTTCAAAGCAGGTAAGGAACTCTCTGCGAAATTATAGTTAACGGCCACACCGAATAGTGAAGCTCCGCTGCCGGGCATGTAAGTGCAGGTATCGGGGCTTTTTGTAGCTTTGGGAGTTCATTAAACACGATCATTTGTATACGGAGAGATCACAAACACATTCATTTTATGGGAAGGGGAGATAAAAAGACCAAAAAAGGAAAGATATTCAAGGGTTCGTTTGGCAAGAGCCGGCCGGCGAAACCCCGCCGGAAGAAGCCGGGAGCTGCTTCCGCGGATGGCGCGGCTGCGCCTGCTTCGACGGGTACGGCGAGCGGCTCTGCCTCACTGAAAGGCAAATAGTTCTTTATTCTGCGCTGGTAAGGCGACCTTTCAGGTCGTCGGGCGGGAGTTATGGTGCCAGTCGTTCGATCGTCCATTGTCCGTTACCCCCAAGGGCATACAGGATGCGGTCATGTAAACGACTGGGCCTTCCCTGCCAGAATTCTATTCGGGTGGGTCTCACGACGTATCCACCCCAGTTTGGCGGGCGGTGCAGCTCCCCTTTCCGTTCGCGGGTCAACCGTTCATTTTGTGTTTCCAGCCATTCGCGGCTTTCGATCACCTGACTTTGTGGTGACACCCAGGCCCCGATGCGGCTGTCTTCCGGCCGGCTATTGAAATAGTCGTCGCTGATCTTTGAGGCGGCGAGGCTTACAAGTCCGCTCAGGCGAACCTGTCGCTCCAATGCAGCCCAGAAAAAAACGAGGCAGGCCCTCGGGTTCTCGAGCAGTTGATGACCCTTCGCACTGTCGTAGTTGGTGAAGAAAGTGAAACCGCTCTCATCGAAGCCTTTCAACAGAACGATCCGGGCGTCGGGCATGCCGTCGGCGGACGCGGTTGCGAGGGTCATGGCGTTGACCTCATCGAGGTTGGAACGGATGGCCTCCTGCCACCATTTGTCGAATTGCCGGAGGGGATCAGGAGCGACGTCTTTCTCCGACAAGGTGTGAAGTTTGTATTCTTTCCGGATCTCGGCGATGTTGTCTGGCACAGGAAAATCTTTTTACAAAGATACGGCCCCGATATGGCTCAAAGGACGTCGCGGAGACCGGATTGGGTGATCTTGGTCAGCAGGGACTCCATATCGCTGACGCGCCGAAGCTGACTTTCGATCTTTTTATTGTGTTCGGAGATCTCCTGGAGGTCGTGGTTAAGCTCCTCAAGGAAGGCGGACCTCTTTTGATATTGCTGGCGTTGAAAATTGGCCTCTTTGAGCTTTTCCTCGGTGTCGGCGATGATCCGGTTGAGACGTTGATTTTCCTCCCGCAGGGAGAGATATTTCAGCTTCATCTCATCGTGTTCTTTCCCAAGCTTAAAGTACGCGTCCTTCAGCTCGTCGTAGTCTGTTCCACGGTTGTGGGGTTGGGTCAGGTAGGTTTGCAGCTTTAACAATTTATCCTGGAGGGTGCTATATTCTTCATACACTTTATCGAGACGTGTACCCATTTCTTCCGCCAGTTTTTGCTGATGCCGGAGATGGCTGATCTCGGCTTCTTTTTCGAGCAGCTGCTGACCCGCTGTCCGGAGCTGCTCGTTGAGATCTTCGTTGATGCGCAGAAGTTCCTGCGTCTTCTTCTCCCCTTCTTCGACAAGGCGGGTCTGATCGAGCAGGCGAGTGATATTGCTATTGTGTTCCGCAAGTTTCTCCTGCGCGAGGCGAAGCTGGAAGATATAACTATTGGCTTGATCGGTTTGAGCCGGTTCCAAAGCCGGGGGTTTAAGCTGAGCTTCCGCTTCGGAGAGCCGGGTGTGGACCACTTCGAGCTCTTCGCGCAGCTCATCGGTTTCGGCGCGGTTTTCCTCCAGCTCGGTGGAAAGCATCCGCTCGGTCTCCTGTGACTGCGTAAGGCGCTCGCGCAACTGCTGCTGAGCACGCTCCTGCATGTCCATGTCGTTGTAATACTTCAGCTTCCAGTTGTCGTTGTCGCTGATGCCGGTGTTCTGGTTGTTTTGGTTGTTGAGGTCGAGTTCCTTTTTGGAATTCCAGAAAAAATGGATCGTAAATCCAAGGATCAGGGCGCCTAGCTCGCAGATGATGACCTCCGGCAGACTTACCATCAGCTGGAATCCCAGGATCATCAGTACCTCATTGTGTGGGATATTCATAATGGTTCGGAACAAAAAAAATTTACCAAACTAAAAATAATTGTTCAATGCAAACTTGTTCTCAGGGATTGCATCAACAAACAACAAACCGTTTTTCAAGGGAATATAGACGGAGGGAAGGCTAGGATACCTTTTCCTGAACAGGCTGGCGTGTTACGATTGCACAAATTACTATACCTATCGCATAAATGCAAATAGATTCAACGGGCTAATCCGATGATATTTTGCAACGAATTTAAAATCAATCCTTTACCAGAGTGCCTACTTTTTCGCCCCGAACGACACGCAGAAGGTTGCCCGGTTTGTTCATGTCGAAGACGATAATAGGGAGCTGATTCTCCATGCAAAGGGTAAAGGCGGTCATGTCCATGACCCGGAGATTTTTTGAAATACACTCCTGGAAGGTAATTTTATCGAATTTTTTTGCATCCGCTACCTTTTCGGGGTCGGCGTTGTAGATGCCATCCACCCGGGTGCCTTTCAGGATGACCTCGGCATTGATCTCGATGGCCCGGAGGGAGCCCGCGGTATCCGTAGTAAAATAGGGGTTACCGGTGCCGGCGCCAAAAATGACGACGCGGCCTTTTTCGACATGGCGGATCGCGCGGCGTCGAATATAGGGCTCTGCGATCTGTTCCATTTTGATGGCGCTCTGGAGCCGGGTATAGACCCCGATCTTTTCGAGCCCGGCTTGCATGGCCATCCCGTTGATGACGGTGGCGAGCATCCCCATGTAATCACCATGTGCTCTTTCGATGCCTGTTTCCGCCTCGTTCGTACCCCGGTAGATATTGCCGCCGCCGATGACAATGGCTACCTGGACACCCAGCTCGACGATGCTTTTGATGTCTTTTGCATACTGGGCGATCACCTCGTTGTCAAAGCCAAAACTCTTGTCTCCCATAAGAGCTTCGCCGGATAATTTAAGTAGGACGCGCTTGTACTTTGGCACCATATAAAGGGATGGTTCTTAAAATGTTGGTGGAAAGGTTGGGCGAAGGTAATTAATGTGCGGGAAATTCGCCGCCCCCTGCCCTCCTAAATGGCCAATAAAAAAGCCGGGCGAACCCGGCTTAACCTATCCTAATTGAACTCTTTTGAACTGCGTGATCCTGGCATTGGCGTCGACGCCTTTGAGGTAGTCTCCGACGGTTTTGGAGGCATCCTTCACAAAGGCCTGAGCCGTGAGCGTGTTCTCTTTAAAGAAGGCGTTGAGCTTTCCGACGGCGATCTTGTCGATCATTTCATCGGGTTTGCCTGCCATCTTCGGATCGTTCCTGATCTGCTCGGTGACGATCGCCTTTTCCCTGCTAACGACTTCAGCCGGAACGGAATCGGGGTCGACAGCTACGGGATTCATGGCCGCGATCTGCATGGCGATGTCCTTACCGGCATCGAGCAGCGCCGCGGTATTCCTCGATAGCCCGACCAGGACACCCATGCGATAGGCTCCGTGGATATAAGCGGCTACCGCATCCGCGTCGATGCGTTCAAAACGGGCCAGCTGGATCTTTTCGCCGATCCGGGCTACCTGGTCGTTAATTTTGTCAGCGACGGTGGCGCCGTCCAGCGGGGAGGCCAGCAACTCTTCGAGGCTTTTTACATTATTCTTCAGGGCGACATTGGCGATGCCTTGGGCAAAGGCTACAAAATCGGCATTTTTTGCCACGAAGTCGGTCTCACATGCCAGGGTTATAATAAAACCGGTTTTATGATCGTCCGTGGTCGTAGCGATAATCACCCCTTCTTTCGCTTCCCGGTCGCTGCGAAGTGCAGCTACTTTCTGGCCTTTCTTCCGAAGGTAGTCGATCGCTTTTTCGAAGTCGCCATCGCTTTCTACCAATGCCTTGCGGCAGTCCATCATCCCTGCGCCGGTTGTCTGGCGAAGTTTATTGATATCTGCTGCAGTGATTGTTGCGGTTGACATATATTTAGCTTTTAAGAAATTTGCAATTGCTCGATGGGCCTGCGGCCCATCTCAGCACGAATGATTGGACGCCTTCGGCATCCGGCGAACCCTCCGGGTTCGCCCGGGCCCGTCCTAACGCGCTCCCGTCCGCCGCGGACCCGAATTGGGGATGCGACGTTTGGGCTGGCTGGTCCCTCTTACCTTCTCCCCGCGCCCGCGCGATGCTTCGCTCTCGGCTTCCGCCTGGAGGCGGGCGGCTTTTTTCTCATTCTCGTCAGATGCCGTGTCTTCCACATCTTCCTCTTTTGCCGCTTGCCTTTCGGCCAGGCCTTCGGCAATGGCAGCAGTGACATAGTTTACGATGATCGCGATAGACTTCGTAGCGTCATCGTTTGACGGGATCGCAAAGTCGACCTTATTGGGATCGCAGTTGGTGTCGACCATGCCAAAGGTGGTGATACCCAGGCGTTTGGCCTCCGCCAACGCGATATGCTCGTGACCGATGTCGACGATAAACAACGCCGCGGGAACGCGACCCAGCTGGGCAATACCGCCGAGGACCTTTTCCTTCTTCTCCTTTTCACGGGAAAGCGTCAGGCGTTCCTTTTTGGTGATGCTGTCGAAGGTACCGTCATTGAGCATTTTTTCGATGCTTTGCATCTGCTTGACGCTCTTGCGGACCGTATTGAAGTTGGTGAGCATTCCGCCCAGCCAGCGTTCCGTTACAAAGGGCATATTGACCTTGGCGGCGCATTCGGTAACGATCTCCTTTGCCTGCTTTTTGGTGCCGACAAACATGACCTTTTTACCGCTCTTTGCGATCTGTTTCAACGCGGAGGCAGCCTCTTGCAGCGCTTCCGTCGTCTTGTTCAGGTCGATGATATGGATACCTTTCTTCTCGGCGAAGATATAAGGCAGCATTTTGGGGTTCCACTTCTTACGCAGGTGACCGAAATGTACACCGGCTTCGAGGAGTTGTTGTTGTAACGAAGTGTTATTTTCCATTTTCTGTATTTGATAAGTTGAGGGTTGTTAACGTTTGCTGAACTGGTAGCTCCTTCTTGCTTTTTTGCGACCTGGTTTCTTGCGCTCGACAGCTCTCGGGTCGCGACGCAGCAATCCGGCTGCCTTGAGAGCCGGGCGGAAATCGGCGTTAACTTCGAGCAAAGCGCGGGCGATACCCAGTTTGGCCGCTTCGGCCTGACCTTTGATCCCGCCGCCGGTGGCGTTGATCTTGACATCGTACTTGTCGGAGAGCTCAACGGTTTTAAGCGGCAGCTCTACCTGGTTTTGAAGATATACCAGCGTGAAATATTGTTTGTAGTCCTTGTCGTTGATGGTGATCTTACCTTCGCCCTTACTCAGGAATACCCGGGTTACGGCTTCCTTGCGACGACCAACGGCATTCTTTTGCTTTTCCATTTATCTGTGAAATTAGAAGGTTAGAGATTTCGGTTGTTGAGCGGCATGCGGGTGCTGGTCGCCGGCATAGACGAAAAGTTTTTTAAACATCTTGCGTCCCAGGCGATTTTTCGGCAGCATCCCTTTGACGGCCCTTTCGATCACGGCATCCGGACGCCGGCGGAGGAGATTCTTGGCGATCTCTTCCTTCTTGCCACCGGGGTAACCGGAGAAATTGATGTAGACCTTGTCGTCTAATTTGTTCCCGGTGAACACAACCTTGTCGGCGTTGATAACGACGATAAAGTCGCCGCAATCGACGTGGGGGGTGTAATAGGCTTTGTGTTTGCCCCGAAGGACGGCGGCAATCTTCGAACACATGCGACCGACGGTTTGATTAGTACCGTCCACGACATACCAGTCGCGTTTAACGGTAGCCTCGTTCGCGTGTTTGGTGGTGAAATGTAATTTGCTCATTTTCTTTACTTTTTACGTGACGCCATTGCTATCCCAACGGCAGTGAAAATTATGGAGCGCAAAAGTAGACCTTTTTGTGGGTCGGTTCCAAGAAAAAGCGGGCATATTTTGGAGTATGCTTCATAAGTCGTTGATTTACAATAAAAATTTTGACGCAATTTTTTCCTGAACAAGCCAATTCCTTTATTAAATTGCCAACAAACACACTCGATGTCTACGACCACTCCGATCCTTGCGCTTGGACGCAGCACATTTGGCAGCCCGGTCAACAAAGGGAATCTGCCGACACTCGAAGACGCGCATGCACTATTGGCGGAGTGGGTTCCGAACGACCGGCTGCGGCTCCATATGAAACAAGTAGGGGCGGTCATGAAGGCCTGGGCGCTCGAGCGGGAAGGAGCCGACGAAAAGACCGCGCTTAAGTGGGAACTGGCGGGTCTGCTGCACGACGCCGATTGGGAAAAACATCCGGAATCGCATTGCCGGGTTATCATCGAACACCTGGAATCGATGCAGGTCGATCCGGAAGTCATCCATTGTATTGCGTCGCATGGCCCCCGGCATTTTGGTGTAGAGCCGGAAAACACGATGGACAAGATGATCTATGTATTTGATGAACTCTCCGGGTTTATCCACGCGGCCGCATTGATCCGGCCGACACGTTATGAAGGGATGGATGTGAAGAGTGTTCTCAAGAAACTAAAGACGCCGTCATTTGCCGCGCAGGTGAGCCGGGAGGATATTGCGGACGCGATTTCGCGGATCGATGTCCCGCTCGAGGACATTATCCAATTTATCATCGATCATCAGAAAGACGTCCGGTGAGTAGGTTCAATTGATCTTCAACGGTGCAGGACGAGGAACGGCAGATGGGCGGTGCCGATACTGGTGATCATCTCGATAACGTAATAGCCGCTCGGCATGCCGATCGGGTCGACGGGCAACTGGCTGGCGGGTAGCGTATATTGGCCGGCGCTGCGGTTGCCGAGGTCGACGACGCCTAGCCGTTTGCCGCTGATGGAGTATACCACAAGGCTGACGGAGGCATCGGCGGGCAAATTAATGACGACATTTGTGGAGCTGCTGATAACAGGGTTGGGGCGGATTTGCACGCTTAACGAGGCGGATGGCGGCGGCGGCGTGGTCGTGGTGTCGTGACGGCCGGTGTCGGTAGCGTTGAAGTTCTTATTGGTAAAGACGTGATATTCGCCGGGGGAAAGAGTCACGGTCTGAGCGGCACCCGTAGCCTGTATGCTGTCACCGGGCTGCAAGTAATCGTACCAGGTACCGGCGGACGGAAAGGTGATGGAGGCTGCTCCGGCCAGTACGTCGAAATTGCCTACGACCATCACGTTCAACGAATCGGTTTGTACACCCAGGTATTTGGTCCCGCCGGTCAGGGAGTAGCTGGTCGCGCCCGTCGCCAGGGCGGGATAGTTCGCGCGGAGGTGTAACAGCGATGCATAAACGTCGTGTAGTTTCCTGCGGGCCGGTACCTGGAGATAGTCCCAACGAATCGGTTTTGGCGTGAGCCGGCAGTTTCCCGATGGGTCGACGGTGCCGTTTGAGCACCAGTTGACCGAATAGTCGAATCCCACCTCTCCGAACTCGGTGAGCATCTTGGGACCAGGAGCAAGCGCCCAGAACGCGGTTGACATCATGTTGCGGCTCAGGCCGGTAGTAGTATCTTTAACGTTTGTAAAACTGCTTGAATTGCCATGGGTCTCGTTGTTGTACATCAGCCGCTCGTCGTCATGGCTTTCCTGGTAGACGACGAGACCGGGGTTGTTCCAGCCGCCAAGCGATGAATAAACGCTGCCGGTCAGGTCCCAGGAAGCACCGCCGGGCGACACATTGCTATAGCCCATGGTAGCTTGATTGTAATTTCCGCTGAGGTCTTCACCCCAAAGCATCATCCCGTAGTTTGCCTCCACCTGTTGTTCGCTGTTATCGGCAAACATCTCCAGGATGCAATAGCTGCCGGGAGAGGCTGCCTGCATCTGGTTATAGATCGTGTCCCATGTCGCCACGCGGCCGGCATCATAGTTGCCCCAGGCGCCGACGTTGCAATTGTTTCCGGTGGCGTCGCAGGTATTTGTCTGGGTGAACCCTTTTGCAAGGTCCCAACGGAAACCGTCGAGGTGATAGCTGGTCAGCCAATACTTAATGACCCGGCGGGTGAATTCGATCGTCGCGGCGCTTTCGTGGTTGAACTGGTAGCCGACATTATATGCGTGCGTGGGGTACTGGTTGAACCAGGGATTGTTTGCAGCAGGGACGCCGAGGGCATTGTTCCAATACATTTGAACCATCGGCGAGCTGCCGAAGGAATGGTTCATGACGAGGTCCATGATGACGGCCATGCCCGCCGCGTGAGCTGCATCGATGAATTGCTTTACTGCCACGGCCGGCCCGTAGACCTTATCCGGGGCAAAATAGAAGTTCGGGTTGTAGCCCCAGCTGTTGGCGCCTTCAAAATTGCAGAAGGGTTCGATCTCGACGGCGTTTATTCCGAGGTTCTTTAGATAGTTCAGGGTGTCGGTTAGCGTTTGCCAGTTGCCGGCGGCGATAAAATCCGCGATCCAAAGTTCGTAGATCCGCAGGTTGGTTTTCGCAGGCCGCTGGAAGTTGCTCACCTGCCAGGTGTAGGGCGTCTGCCCGGTCTGGATGACACTGGCCAGCGTACCGGCGGCGCCGGCCGGGAAAGTTTTGAGGTTTGGATAGGTGGAAGCCGGGATCCCGGGGTCGACATTCTTGTCCAGTACTTTCTCGGTATTGTAATCCGCGAGCTGGAGCGTGTCGTCGATCACATACTGGTAGGCATATTCGGTGCCGGAGTCCAGCCCGTTGATCCGGAGCCAGAAATAATTGCTGTCGGGCGTTTCGTTCATCTGATAGGCCGTTTGCTGCGTCCAGCTGTTGAAATCGCCGACGACGACGATCTTATGCTTGTGGGGGGCATATACAACGAGCAGTGCAGCCGTATCGCCGGGCAGATAATTGATCCCCTCCTTTGCACCGGCCGGCAGCGGCGCGATGTTGACCGCGCCGCCGGCAAAGAAGCTCAGGGTATCCGCAACGCTGTTGACGCCGTCGTTTGCGGTCGCGATCACCTGCTCAGTACCCGCTGCCACCGTAAGCGAAAAGCCGATCGAGTCGGCGGATGCGGCGGTGGCGACAGTTGAGCCGTTGACGGAAAGGGTTAAAGCAGCGGACTTGTTGGTGATGAACTTGATGGGTAGGATATTGCCGACGGATTCCGATAAGGCCTGGGGAATAGGGGTATAGGTCGGTTGAAAAGGGGGAAGTTCGAATCTGCCGGCCAGGGACGTGCTGTATACCGGTACGAACATGTCGCTGCCATCGGCATTGCGTTGGGCGATGTTACCATTTTGACCCCAGAAAAGAATGGCCACTTTGTAGATAACCTCTCCGGCTGGAACGCCAAAATAAGCGCGGATATTGGGAATGGTGATCGAGTATTGATTATTACCCAGGTAGGTCGCGGCGACGGCGGCATTGGGTGTGCCCCATTGGCAGGCGGCGGGGACATGAAGCCAGTTCGAGGGACCCGTACTGGCGCTGGTGATCAGTCCCATATAGGCATATACGCCGGTGCCGCCGGCGCTCAACAGTCCCTGGTTGCCCAGGTTGCAGTTCACGATGATAGAAACGGTACCGGTGTCCTGCGGAAAGGATGGTACGGAAATAAGCTCCTGGCCTCTTGTGGAGTAAAAGAAAGCCAGGAGCCCGCTGAGAAAAAACAATCTCTTCATGCTGTGAACTTAAATACGGATCATGACCGCGAACCTTCTCCTTTTGCTACGGCGTCAGAGTATAGGTGTAAGTCAGGAAGTCAGCGGTCAGGGTATAGGTTCCGGAATTCGCCGGGCCGTTGAAATTTGTATTATAGGTACCGTTACCGCCGTTGTATCCAAACGCGCCACCGCTTGCGGGAATTGTTCCGCTGGAAACCGCAAATTTATTTGACCAGTCGCCATTGACCGGGAGCAGCAGATATTGCTGGCCTCCCGAGAGCGGGATGGTGATCTGCCATTGGGACGCGTTGATCTGCGTCAGCACCTGGCTGGGCTCCGGCACAGGGTTATTCCACCCACCCGCGGTGGCGCTGCCGACGATGAATACGCTATCGGGCAGGAAGCCGGTATAGGGCGTAACGGTAAAGGTGCCGGCCTGGAAATTTACCCAGATCTCATACAACCCCGAGTTGGCCGGTCCGGTAAAATTCGTGTTGTACGTACCGTCGTTCCCGTTATAGCCAAATGCTCCGCCGGTTGCGGGGACGCTCGCGCTGGACACGGCATATTTATTGCCCCAGTCGCCATTCTTTGGCAGCATGAGATATTGCTGGCCGCCGCTCAAATTGAATACGCCCGCGTAATCGACGGAATCGACCATTTCAAATTGCTGGGTCGGTACCGGCACGGGGTTACTCCAGCCGCCTCCCGTTGCGCTGCCTACAAGAAACAGCTCTTTTGTATAGGGAGGCGCGACCTTCGGCGGGATCACATACGGCGTGTAGCTGATGGTAATCGTGTTGGACATGAGCTCCTGGTTGTAGTTGGCATACGAACTCACTACCCGGATATCCATGTTATAAGCCACGTTGTAGGAGAAGCCGAATCCGAGCGCGATCGTATTGATCTGCTTGGCAGTAAGCGAATCGACAAGCGCGCCTGAAACCTGGATGGTCACCGCTTTGGAGAAATTGCGACCGGCGGAATCGATCTGGATCGAATAAAGCTCGGTTGCCGAATCCGTCGCGTAGTGGGGGTTGGTCCAGCTAAGCGCCAACACCTTATTCAACGAATCCGCGGGTGCGGGGGTCAACGTGGTCGACGATACCTTTAGTGTCGGTGTCGAGCCCGTACCGAAATATGGATTGCTCATCTTCGAGCAGGCTGCGGCGAAGGTCGTCAGCAGGCTGCCCAATAAAATATATTTTGACGTATTTCTCATATCTAGGTAATTAGTGTGCTGTTACAGTAAATTTTCCGGTTTGGAAATTGACGTCGATGAGATAGGTTCCGCTGGCAGCTGGGGCGATACAGTTGTTGCCGTTGAATACGAATGGACCGCCATTGGGATAGGTATCGCCCGTCGCGACGCTCCACTGATTCGTCCAGGAGCCGTTGGAAGAAATCAGTTTATATTCTCCGCCGCCGACAAGAGTGATGATAAGCTGATAATGCGTGTGGCTCAGCCGGGTAAAGGTCTCAGCTGCGATGCTTCCGGCCGGCATGGGATTGGCCCAATTATCGGCTGCGACAGCGCTGCCGACGATATAAAGCGAGTCGTTCGGCGGCGGCGTCACGGCCGGCGGCGGCGAGTAGGGAGTGACATTGAAGGTCAGCGGGCTGGAAGACATGACGCCAATCGGCGCCGAGGTCGACACAAAGGGCGGAAGGAAGGACTGCACGCGTATCAGGACCGTGTGCGGAGCGTCGGTGGTCAGCAGCATGCCGTTTGCCATGATCGCGTTGAGTTGGGCAACGGTATAGGTCACGCTGAGATTGCCGTTTATTCCCACTGACGCCAAATGCTCACTGTTGAAGGAGCTGGTAGTATCGAACTGGAGGTAATAGTTGACGTCCAGCGAGCTGGTGCCGTCGCTGAACATATAGTTCGGGTTGGTCCAGCTAAATGTTGCGGCGGTTGCCGTCGTATCGGAGACCGGTAGCGAAATGGAATCCGACACACTGGATGTGAGAACGGGGGCCGTTCCGCCTTCGAAATACACCTTCGCTTCGTCTTTTTTACAGGACACGAGCAACAGCAGCCCGGCGCCCGTAATGTAGAATATCTTGTGGATGAAATTTTTCATATTACTACTTTATAGCTTTCGTTAATTATAGCCCGGGTTTTGTGTCAGGTTCGGGTTGGCGTTCAGGTCGGTCGCGGGGATCGGGAAAATATTATAATGCGCATCGACGCCGGTACCGGATGAAACGCCGCCTTTCCAGGGCCAGAGGTAGCTCTGCGAGGTGAAGTAGCCAAACCGGATGAGGTCGGTACGGCGGAATCCTTCCCAGGTCAGTTCGCGGCCTCTTTCGTCGAGGATGTCAGACAATACGATGCTGGTTGCGTCGCCGCTCGTATTGCCATAGGCCCTTTCGCGCAGCGCATTATAATAGTTCAGGGCCGTGGCCATATCTCCGTTGGTGGCGCCTTGAAGGGTCGCTTCCGCATAGATCAGATATTGTTCGGCGAGCCGGAAGAGCGGGAAGTCGGTGCTGGCGTAAACGCTTGCGCCGGCGGGCGTCCCTCCGGTGGACGTGACGTTCTGGAATTTTATCGAGGGATAGCCGCTGGTAAATGCGCCAATGGCGACGATCTGTTCGGACTGGCCCGCGGTATAAAACAGGGATCGTTTGTCGGCTGTTCCCGTCACGTCGGGGAAGAGGTTGGGGATATTGGCGGTCGTGCGGTTGCCGCCCCAGCCGCCGCCGGGTACACCATAGTTGGCCGGTGTCATCGAGCCGCCGATCTCCGCGTTGATGATAAATGTCGTACCGCCATAGTTCTGGGTGTTGATACCATCGTAAGCGACGGACAGGATCTGTTCGGTGTTGTTGACATTGTTATCCGCGAGGAAGTTGTCCTGGAATTTCGGGAGGAGGCTATACCCTGCGTTGATGACCTTCGTGGCGTAAGTGACGGCATCGTTCCAGTGCGCGGTGCCGGTGTAGACCTGGGCGTTGAGGTACATCCGGGCAAGAAGGGCCTCGGCACAGGCCTGGTCGGCACGGCCATATTCGTTTTGCATCGGGGCCACCATAACGCCGGTACTATCCAGGCTCTTGAGTTCCGATTCAACATAGCTGAAGAGCGCCGATCGTGTGGTCTGCTTCGGAAGGAAGTTGCCGGCGCCGATCGGATCTTTGTCGGTGACAAATGGCGGATTGCCGAAAAGGTCCATCAGCTCCCAGTACTGGAAAGCACGAAGGAAACGCGCTTCGGCGACATAGTGAGCGAGATCGGTCGCATCCTGTCCCGAAAATTTGACGCTTGCCGCCTGGTGGATAAAAGAATTCGCTACCGTGATTTGATAGATACAACGAGCGTAAAGCCCGAGCAGGATGGTATTGCCCGAGTTCCAGTTGAGGTTGTGGAAGTCGGGTACACCCGGGTCGTTCCAGGCACAGACGGCCTCATCGGTGCTGAGTTCGTTGGCATCCCACATCAGGCGAACAAAGTCGGACGTTCCGGCATCGATCCCGCCAAGGTCGGAGCTGCCCGAGCCGCTGCTGCCGGTTAGCGCATAGGCGCCATACACTTTTGCGAGCGCTTCCTTTGCGCCGGCAGGGGTACTAAACGCCTCCGAGGCCGTGGTGCTGTTCGCCGGCTCCCGGTTCAGGTTCTTTGAGCAGGAGATCAGGCTGAACGCAGCAATCGCTGTTAAGCTTGCTATCGTCAGAAATGAAGGTTTCATAATCGAATGCTTTGTATGGTTGCAGTGCAACATGTTAGAAATTAAGACTTGCGCCGAGTGTAAAGTTTCTCGGGCGTGGATAAAGATTGTTATCGATACCATTATATACCTCGGGGTCGATGCCTGAATATTTCGTGATCACGAAAACGTTCTGGCAGTACCCGCTGACCCTTAGATTCATGCCCCGGCCAACTTTGCCGACATTGTAGGTCAGGCCGACATTGTCGAGCTTCAGGAAAGAGCCGTTCTCGACATAATACGACGAGAAATACTGCGGTGAGTAAAAATGGGTTTTGAGAGAGCTTGTACCGGCATTCTGCAAATATTGCAGCGGGTTCATTATGTATTGGCTATTACCCAGCCCCGCCTGGACGTTGTTGTAGACGTAATTGCCGATATTGGCCCTCGTGACGAGATTCAGGCTCCATTTCTCATAAGTGAAGGTGCTGCTGAAGCCCATGAACACCGGCGCAAAGGGTGTTTTATAGCGAATGGCATCGCCAAGCTGTGCGATAGCGCCATCCCGGTTGTTGTCGACATAGGCGCCTTCGATTGGCTGGCCGCTTTTGTCATAGACCTGCTGAAGCACATAGAAGGCATTTGCCTGGTAACCTACGCTTTGGATCTGGATCGTATTACCGGTGCCGCCGCCGATGCCGCCGGTTTGGTCGCCGTAGAAGCCGCCGCCGTTGCCGTTGGTAAGCTTGGTGATCTTGTTCTTGTTATACGTGAAATTGAAATTCATATCCCAGGTGAATTTCCTCGTCCGCACCGGCGTCGCATTTACGGTGAATTCGACCCCCTGGTCTTTCATCGTCCCGATATTGATCGTATAGACGTTGGTGTAATTTGATCCAACCGGGATAAATACGCTGTTGAAGAGATTGGTGATATTCTTATTGTAATAATCGATGCTGCCGCTGATCCGGTTGTTTAGGAACCCGAAGTCGATGCCGACATTGGTGGAAGTCGTTTGCTCCCACTTGAAGTTTGCATCGAAAGCAGACGGAGTATACATATTATAATAGCTGTCGCCAAACTGGTATCGTGAGGTATTCCCGCTCAGGCTATATGCCTGGATGTAATTGTAATCACCCAACCCGTCCTGGTTACCGGTCACGCCATAGCTGCCCCTGATCTTCAATTCATTCAGTACGCTGCTGTTTTTCAGGAACTCTTCCCGGCTGATGCGCCACGCGCCGGAAACCGCCGGGAAAATACCCCAACGTTCGCTGGGCGAAAAGCGGGAGGAACCGTCATCCCGGATGGATGCGGTGATGATATATTTCTGATCGTAGGTGTAAATGAGGCGGCCGACATAGGAAATAAGCGTATTCTCGTAAGGCGAGGTCTTGTAGACCGGAACGGAGCCGCTGAGCGTGTCCCCTTTGGCGTCGTAACTAACGTAATTGTAGGGTGTCGTCAAATTGTTGGCATAGCTCCAAAGAGCGAGCACGTTGAAATTGCTCTTGATCGATGGAATGTCCTTGATGTAGTTCAGGCTATATTCTTCGAGGACATACGTATTGTTCTGCTTGTATTTGCTTTGCAGGCCTGGTCCAGGAGAATTGTTGATATCCTGGGCGGCATTGGCGGGAACCTTGGTTGTGCCATGTCCGTTTGTCACATCGTAGGCCAGGTTAGCGATGGCATGCAGCCCCTCCACCGAAGGCAGTTGGTAGTCGACGTGTAGATTGCCGACGCTGTTGGCGGCATAACCGACGTTGTTATTCTGTTCAAGGAGCGCGAGCGGGTTGCGCGTGGCCAGCGCGTTCAGTGTATTGGAGGCCTTATTTGTCCACTCGAAATAGCCGCCATAAGGGCTTCCTTTTTCATAGGGCGACTGGGTCGGATCAAAGGCGATCGCCGCTCCGATCGCGCCCTGATTGGCAAACCGGGACTTGGTCAATGCGCCGTTCAGGTTTAACTCGATCTTCAGGTGGTCGTCAAGGAGATGCGGCGACAGGTGAATGCCTACGGTGCCGCGCTGTAACAGGTCCGTCTTCAGGATACCTTCTTCACCGTGGTAGCCGACAGAGATGCGATAGGGCGTGTTGTTTGCCGCGCCGGAAATGCTAAGGTTTTCGTTGGTAGTAAGCGCCGTCTGGAAGATCTCTTTTTGCCAGTCGGTGCTGGCGCCACCCATCATATCTGCATAGACTGAATCGCCGGGATTGGCCGCTACCTGGGAATTGATGTAACTCCTGAACTGTCCCGCACTAAGCACGGAGACCTTTTTCGCGATGGTGCCGGCGGTCACGGTGGCATTGGCGTTGAATTGCGGTTTGCCGCCGCGGCCATGCTTGGTCGTGATGATGATGACGCCGGCGGAAGCACGGGAGCCATAGATCGCCGCCGCAGAAGCGTCTTTCAGAACGGTCTCGGATTCGATATCATCGGGGTTGATCAGGTCGAGGGGGTTAGATACACCCGCGACCGTGGACGATCCATCAGAGGTTCCGCCACTGTTTACGGTAGACGGCATGATGACCCCGTCGATCACATACAGCGGGGCGTTGTTGGAGTTGAGAGATGAGATCCCGCGGATGCGGATCGTGCTGGTTGAGCCGGGTGCACCACCATTGCTGGTCACCTGGACGCCTGCGAGTTTGCCGGCGATCAGCTGATCGGGACTGGTGATGGCTCCCTTTTGAAAGTCTTTCTGGCTGACAACCGCGACAGAGCCGGTCAGGTCACGTTTCTGCACGTTACCGTAGCCGATCACCACCACTTCGTTCTGGACGGAGTTGGCTACCACAAGGGTGACATTCACGCTGCCGCCGCTGATCGGCACTTGCTGTGAGGCATAACCGACAAAGGAGACGACCAGGGTCTTTGCGGTCGGAGGAAGAGAAATGTGAAAGACGCCGTCGGTGCCGGTGGAGGTTCCTCCCGGGACTCCCGGGGAGGTGATGGTCGCTCCCGCAATAGGGGCGCCTGTTGAATCCGTAACTTTTCCGGTGACGGTTCTGTTTTGAGCGGAGCTGCTGATTCCGTGGAGTAGCAGCAGGCAACATATTGCCGCTTGCACAAGCAATCGCTTTTTACTCATAT
The DNA here is from genome assembly GCA_035501395.1 of Puia sp. Classification (GTDB taxonomy): domain Bacteria; phylum Bacteroidota; class Bacteroidia; order Chitinophagales; family Chitinophagaceae; genus Puia. The sequence continues at coordinate 652 of DATJWK010000178.1, read as the reverse complement.
GGGCAATCTAGTTTTAGTTGTTTACTGTGTAAGTTTTACACATTAATCTGTGTAAAGAATACACAATGTTAGGAACATTTTTCCTTTCCCGCAATATTCGTTGGGGGAATTCCATAAAAATATTTTTTGTTAACAGATGGGGTTGACGGATCGGACGGACGGAAACGGGTTCCGGGCTTGACGGATCGGGGCCGATGGAAGCCGATCGGGGGCTGATTACATTAAATATACGGTTAAGGCATACAATCGGTTGGCTTCGCGGGCCTCAATAGTTGCTCAAAATAGACCGGAACTTGACCGGGGAGGCCAAAACTTGGCCGGAGCCGTTAAAAATCAATCCCAAACCACTTTTTACGTTCTTTCTTCTGGTATTTCTCGTAGTTAAAGCGATAAAGCTTTCCCGGCCGGTGCGGGACATCGGTCTCCAATTCCCCGGTATCTTCCAGCAGGTCCATGGAGAAGAACTTCTTTCTGAAGTTGCGCCGGTCGAGCTTGACATCGAGGATTGCTTCGTAGAGGTTCTGGAGCTCACGGAGTGAAAATTTCTTTGGAAGTAGGCTAAAGCCAAGCGGATGCTCCTGGATACGCTTCTGCAGCCACGCATAGCAGACATCCAGGATCTTCCGGTGGTCAAAGGCCATTTCCGAAAGCG
>DATJWK010000177.1:0-29708 GCA_035501395.1 Puia sp. | reverse complement strand
ACTGGTCGAACCAGAGATAACACCAGAAGATCGAGAACGCAAACTGATACTTCGCCATATCGTGTAAATGCTCCTCATTGGTATATTCCAGGTACCCCTGATTTTTCAGGTAAATGATAAAGATCGTCATCAGCGCAATCCCCGATACCCAGGTGCTGGCAAACGTATACCAGCTGTACATCGTCGAGAACCAATGCGCATTCAGGCTCATCAGCCAGAGCCACGGGGTGACGGAAGCAACCGTGAGCGCAAACCAGACAATATAAATGGCCGCCCACACCGTATTGGTGAAAATATACCGTTTCCCTTCTTCCACCGTCATCTTCGCGGCGTCGGTCGACCGGGAAAGGTTGCGCATCTTGATCCCCAGCAATGTCCAGAGCCCGATGGTCAATATCGTCCAGATCGTAAAGAAAACGGGATTGAGGAACCCGGACTTCCCCTTCAGATCCTCGTATTTGGCCACCGCATCCTTATCGAGCCACTCATACAACGCGGAGTGACCGCCCCATACCAGGCACATCAGGATGACAAAGCAAATGACCCCGAGCGGGATGACACAGGCCGAGATCGCCTCGGTCAGCCGCCGGAACGAGATCACCCAGCCGGCCATCCCGAGCGTATGCGCCGCAAAGAAGAACATCGCCGCATTTACGATCAGCAGGAAGTATACGCTGTTTTGCAAAAGCGCGGCCCAGAACCGGGTGCCATCCGGCTTATTGCTTCCCCCGTATACGATGAATCCGATGATGAGCGCCAGAACACCCACGGTCATTAACCCGAGCGACCACTGCTTATACCGGGTGGGTGTTTGAAAATGTTCCTTGATATGAGATATAGATGACATTCGGAATGATTTAGTGTATTCTTCTTGATCCGTTATTTTTTTGCCGTCGAATCCGATCCGCCGCCCGCGGGTTTTGGCGCCGCCGCCGCCTGCTTCGATTTGATGTAGGCGATGACCATCCAGCGTTGCTCCGTATTCAGCTGGGAAGCATAGCTGCCCATCTTGTTCTTCCCGTAAGTGACCGAATAGAACATCTGACCTTCCGGCATCGCCACCATGGCGGCATCGCCGGCCAGGTTCTTTGGCGCAACCGGGAATGGCCCCGTCCCATCCTTCCACAACGGCCCGTTACCATCCAGCTTCGGCCCGTGACAGATCGCACAATTGACCAGGAATAACCGCTGCGCTTCCACCGTATCCATCGAAGTCAGCGGATTTTTTACCGCCCGCGAAGCATGATAATTACTCGTATCGCCGGCTACCGAATCCTTCGCGATCAGGAACGGCAGCAGCTCCCCCCGTTTGATCGTGCCCGGAACGGGCGTATTGCTAAAATGAATGCCCCGCTTTAACAGCTCCGCCTTTTCCTCTTCCGTCGTGGCATAGGTCTCGTACGCCCGGCTATACGCCATGTCCGGCATATATACCCTTCCCGGATTACGCTGAACGTCACTGCAACTGACGGCCAGGGTTACCGCACCGATGATGAGCGAGCCGATTATTAATTTTTTCATACTAATGCAGTTCCTTTATGTTCGAATGGGGTTTTATCTTTATCATAACGACCCAGCCACCAGCCGGTCTCCGCCTCCTGCGTATTGATCCCGGTCGCACCCACGCTGGTCAGAAAATCGATCACCGCCGCTTCATTTGCCTTTTCCGTCAGTTCGATCACCATCGTGAACTGATCGTCGGTGGACCGCAGATTGAAATGATGTTTCCGGACAAAGGGCGCCAGCTGACAGAGATAACAAAAGGTCAGGGTCATGCCGACGGCGGAGAACAACACCGTCAGCTCGAACACGATGGGTATCCACGCCGGGAGATCGAAATGCGATTTACCCCCGAAATTGATCGGCCAGTCACTGTTGAAGATCCACCCGATACCGCCGACCGCCGTCGCCGTCCCGGTGATCCCATATATAAAGCCGGCCGTATGCAGGCTCGTCTCCCGCAACCCCATCGCATGGTCCAGCCCGTGTATCGGCATCGGCGTAAAGACGTCATGGATCTTATAGCCCGCCGAACGTACCTTCTTTATCGCCGGGAACAACACCTGCTCATCCGTGAAAATTCCGACTACAAATTTTTTTACTGACATACGTTTATTTCTTTATAGGTCCTAGTGGTCCCGGTGTGCAAATTCTTCCGCAAATTGTTCAACCGTCTCCTGCTCCTCGGGACCCATCTTTGCCTTATACTCATTCCCCGATTTTTTCAGGATATGCTTGATCTCGGCTATGGCGATGATCGGGGCGAATTTCGAGAACAGGAAGTAACAGGTAAAGAACAACCCGAAGGTCCCGATATAAAACCCGACTTCCCAGATCGACGGCCGGTAATACGTGGCCCAGCTGCTGGGGACATAGTCGCGGTAAATCGAGAGCACGATGATCACAAACCGCTCGAACCACATCCCGATATTCACGATGATCGACATAAAGAACGTCACCGTGATGTTCCGGCGCATCTTCTTGAACCAGAAGATCTGCGGCGACAGCACGTTACAACCCATCATCAGGTAATAGGCCCAGCCGTACGGGCTGAAGATATTGACCCGGTTTTGGAAGAAGGCCCAGTTCTCGAACTTGTTCATCCCGTACCAGGATATAAAGAGCTCGGTCAGATAGGCGACCCCTACGATCGACCCCGTCAGCACGATGACCTTATTCATGACCTCGATATGCTCGAGCGTGATATACTCTTTCAGGTTCAGCACCTTCCTGCTGACGAGCAACAAGGTTTGTACCATCGCAAACCCGGAGAAAACGGCCCCCGCGACGAAATAAGGCGGGAAGATCGTGGTATGCCAGCCCGGAATGACGGAGGTGGCGAAGTCGAAGGACACGATCGTGTGGACCGAAAGCACCAGCGGCGTACTCAACCCGGCCAGCACAAGCGCGAGCGCCTCATGCCGCTGCCAGTGTTTTGCGGAACCCGACCAGCCAAAGGAGATCGTCCCGTAGAAGAATTTGCGCCACTTTAGTTTTGCCCGGTCCCGGACCGTCGCCAGATCGGGGATGAGACCGGTGTACCAGAACAACACCGACACCGTGAAATACGTCGAGATGGCAAATACGTCCCAAAGCAGGGGAGAGTTGAAGTTTGGCCAAAGCGGACCGCGGCTGTTCGGGTAGGGCATAATAAAGAAGCACAACCAGACCCGGCCCATATGCCAGACCGGGAACTGCCCGGCGCACATCACCGCAAAGATCGTCATGGCTTCCGCCGCCCGGTTAACCCCGGTGCGCCAGCCCTGGCGGAACAGCAGGAGAATGGCGGAGATCAGCGTTCCGGCGTGACCGATACCGACCCACCAGACAAAGTTGGTGATATCCCAGCCCCAACCCACCGTCCGGTGAAGGTTCCACTGGCCGACCCCATAGATCACCTGCATCGTCACCGAATAGACCCCGAAAAGCAGACAGGCCACCGATAAGAGGAAGCCGACCCACCAGGCCGTGGTCGGAGCGGCCTCGACAGGACGAACGAGATCCTCCGTCACCTGGTGGTAATCCTTGTGCCCATCTATCAGCCCGGGCCTGACCTGTGATTCGTACGCTAATAATGCCATAGTATGTTGCGCTTTTAGCTATTATTTTTTTTCGTTGACGGCGATTCCATCTTGCCTTCCTCGGAAATACTGTTACTCGGGCCCCACACATTATCCGAATGCCGCACCTTCGCCAGGTAGTTGAGGTTTGGCAGCACGTGCAGCTCCTCCAGTGCATAAAAGACCCGCTGGGCGTGATCCGCGCGGGTCGTGCTGATCATGCTTTCGCTGGAATTCGCATTCCCGAATACGATCGCGTTTGTCGGACAGGCCTGCGAACAGGCGGTCGACACATCGGAATCGCGGAGTACGCGGTTTTCCTTTTTGGCCCGGAGCTTTCCATCCTGCTGCCGCTGCACGCAGAAGGAACATTTCTCCATCACCCCGCGGCTGCGAACCACCACATCGGGATTGAGCACCATGCGCGTGAGGTCGTCGTTCATCTGGAACACCGCGGGATCCAGTTTACCCACGGTCTCCTGGTCCTGGTTATTCGGGAAGCTATCCGCGCCGGTATAATCGGCCCAGTTAAACCGGCGGATCTTGAACGGACAGTTATTTGCACAATACCGGGTGCCGATACAGCGGTTGTACACCATCTGGTTCAAGCCTTCCGAACTATGCTGGGTCGCATTGACCGGACAAACGTTCTCGCACGGCGCATTGTCGCAATGCTGGCAAAGCATCGGCTGGAAGATCACCTGGATATCATCCGGGTTGTCGAGGTTGCGCCGGTCGGCCGCCGAATAATACCGGTCGATCCGGATCCAGTGCATATCGTGATAACGAAGTACCTCATCCTTGCCGACCACCGGCACGTTGTTCTCCGCATGACAGGCCACCACGCAGGCGGCACAGCCGATACAGGAATTCAGGTCGATGGACATCCCCCATTTGATCCCCGGCTTGTCATAGATGGGATACAACGTACCCTGCCGTTCGAAATTCTCCAGCCCGCCATAGGGTTTCAATTCCTCGTCCCGGTCTTCGAGGATCCCGCCCGGATCCTTCCGGAATTCGTCGAGCGTCAGCTCCTTCACCACTTCCGTACGGCCTTCATAGGACGTATGGGTCTGCATCTGCGCGACCTTGTAGAAGGTCTTTGTATCGGTGAAATTCGCGCCCGTCGCAAACCAGTCGATCGTCGAACCGTTGTAGGTCATGAACTGGAACGCCCGCTTCCCCGCACCATCCGCCGCCGCGCCGATATTGTTTTTGGTCGCTTTCGGATCGGCGCTTTGATGGCCGTACCCGACCGCGATCCCGATGACCTCGTTGTGCGTTCCGGGCAGGACCAGCGCCGGGAGATCGATCTCCTTGCCGTTCACCGCAACCTTGATCACGTTCCGGTCCGGAACGACCTCGAATGCATCCGCCTGGCGGCGGTCGCCCAGATCGATGTGAAAGATATCCTTGGCGGCTTTTGGCGAGATCACGGCATAGTTATCCCAGGTGGCCTTTGAGATCGGATCGGGCAACTCCAGCAGCCAGGGGTTATTGCCCTGGGCGCCGACGCCCATCCCAACCTTTTGATATAACACCACTTCAAAAGGACCCGTACTCTTCATCGCGGCCAATGCCGTAGCGGCCTCCGCCACCTTGGAGGCATTATAAGTTCCGGCCCCTGCGCCCGCGGCTGCCGCGGCGCCCGCCGCCGGCTCGATCACCCCATTTTGCAGCGCCTTTTCATAAGCCTCGACACTCCCCAGTTTGCCGGTCCAGTATTGTTTGAAAAAAGTCTCATAATTCCCGGCGCCCCCGCTCCATTTCAGCAGGGAATCCTCAAAAGGCCGGGTCTTGAACAGCGGCGCGATCGTCGGCTGGAGGAAGCTGATATACCCCGGCCGCGGCTCGGTATCGCCCCAGCTTTCGAGGAAGTGCGGCGCGGGTAAAACAAATTTGCAGAGCTCGGTCGTCTCATCGAGCCGGTCGTTAAAAGAAACCGTGGTCTTTACCTTCCCAAGCCCGCTCTTGAATTTGTCCGCATCATAATAGGTGAACATCGGGTTCACGCCATAGATGAGCAGCGCGCCGACCTTGCCGTCGTTCATATCCGCGACCAGGTTGTTGAATTCACTGTCGATGCCCTGCCGCACCATGACCGGCGAAGTCCAGTCGACCGTGCTCCCATTGGCGCCGATCGCCTCGTTGATCGCATGGACGATCACCTGGACATACATATTATTGCTGCCGCTGACGACAAGCGCTTTGCCCTTGTTATCCGCCAGATCTTTGGCCGCTTTTTTCACGCCGGCCTTTACATTGTCGGGCAGCGCGGGGGCAGTGACCGATCCGCCCAGCTCGGCCAGCAGGGCCAGCGCCACCGCACCGGCTTCCGATGGCTTGTGGGTGAACCGGAAATCGGCGTTGCCGCCGGTCAGCGACACCAGGCTCTCGAATTGGTAGTGCTTGCTCAGCTTCGGATTCTTTTCGTCGATCTTCCGGTTCTGAACATATTGGTGGGCGAATTCAACCGGCGTAAGCCAGGTCCCCAGAAAATCCGCACCCAGGCTGACGATCACATCGGCCTTATCGAAATGATAGGCGGGTATCGCGCGCTTGCCATACGAAGCCTCGGCGCCCAGCAGCAACCCGCTGTAGGAATCGGCATCGTATTGAATATGTTTGCTGCCGGGGTTTTTGGCGAGGAATTCGGTAATGATCTGCTTGGTAGTGGGTGAGGTGAGTGTTCCCGTCAGGAGTACAAGCGGACCGGCGCCGGAGCCAAGCGCGCCGGACACCATTTTGTCAAACGCTTCGAATGTCGTCACTTCCTGCGGCTTGCCATCCACGATCTGGACCGGGTACCGGAGACGGCCCGTATCATACAGATCGAGCACGGCAGCCTGCACCCGGGCCGACGTTCCGCCACCCGTCAGGGAGGACATCGTATTTCCCTCCAGTTTGATCGGCCGGCCATCCCGGACCTTTGCGACCAGCGGGATGACGTCACCGCCAATCGTATAGGTAGTGGCATAGAAGTCCGCAACCCCCGGGATCATGTTGTCCGGCTTGTTCAGATAGGGAACAACATGCCGGACCGGCATCTCGCAGCTGGCAGCCAGGGTGGCGGCCGCCGTGCTGAAGCCCAGGTATTTCAGAAAATCCCGGCGGGGATGCCGGGCGTCCAGCAACCCTTTGCCATCCAGCCCCTCCAGCGGTAAGCTTTCCTTGAATTCGTCTCCCGCCGCCTGCTGATACGCTTCGCTGTTACTACGCTCGCCGAAACTTTGCCAGTGTTTTTTGTCGCTCATGTTGGATAATATTGTCGGTTTCTCCGCGCCGCGGAGGTGGGGATTAATAGTGGCATTTCTGACATTCGGTGCCGCCGATGTCCTTGACGGTAATGCTATCCTTTTCACCGGTCTTCAGATCCGTGTGGAAATGCTCGTAAATGCTGTAGAACTTGTTGCCGTTCGATCCCGTCGAATCCGGGAAATCGACTTTCGTGGTACGGTGGCAATTGATACACCAGCCCATACTCAACGGCGCAAATTGATGTACCTCGTCCATCTGCTGGATCGGTCCATGGCAGGTCTGACACTGCACTTTGCCGGCTACGGTGTGCTGGGCATGGCTAAAAAAGACGTGGTCGGGAAGGTTGTGGATCTTTATCCATTCGACGGGCTTCGCATCCGCCGGATGATAGGTGCTCGTCTTCGGATCATACCCGACATAACTATACAACTTCTGGATCTCCGCCGTTCCGTCCACCTCGCTGCCGTCTTCGCGGTACAGCTTTGGACTGGTGTTGCGATATTCGTTGATGGCGGCATGACAGTTCATACAGACGTTCAGGGGCGGCACCGTCGCATGGCGGCTGGCCATCGCGTTGGTATGACAATACAGACAGCTGATCTGGTTGATCCCCGCATGCACCCGGTGGGAATAAAAGATGGGCTGTACCGGCTGGTACCCCTGCTGACGCCCCAGCCCGATCGCACCCTCCGACAGATAATATCCGCCGATGAGGAAGACGACCAGCACGGCCAGCGCGATATAGACCTTATTGCGGTAGAACGGCACCGGCTCGCCGGCGGGAATGCCCTCCTTATCATCGGAGAGTTTTCTCAGGCTGGCGTTGACTTGCAGCAGCACGAACATGATGATCGCCAGGATCAGCGTGAGAACGCCGTACAGCAGCGTGTTGTCGCTTTCGTTAGCCTTGCTCTCAACACCTCCGCCTTCGGTAGGCGTCGTCGGCGCCTTATAGGTCTCCACGTAATTCAGGATCGCATCGATGTCCTTGTCCGAAAGTTCCGGGAACAGGTTCATCGCGGTTTTGCCGTAGTCGTTGAACAATTTGTTGAAATAGGGATTCCCCGAAGCCAGAACGGCCTGGTTGTTCTTGATCCAATTGTGTAAAAGCTTGGCGTCGGGTACCCGGGTCGTTACCCCCTGCAAGGCAGGTCCGGTAACCTTAACGAGCGGATTATGACATTGCGCGCATTTGGCCACAAACAAGGCCTTTCCATCCTGAGCGAACGCATTATTATTAAGACCAAGTAGGAGTAGAAGGGGGAGTAGAAGACTGGATATTAGCTTTTTGACTGTTCGCAACGATTCAACTGCTGGGCTTTGGTTAGTCATATATACAATATGTTGTATAGATGTGGAATAATCGCACGGTCTGTACATTAACAGGTTGCAAAAATAAGTCAGGATTTTAACATTATATCAACATGGAAAAATTTTTTTTAGCCTTGCTGGGCGTGGGTTTCAGCGAATTACGCCAAATCGCGCTGACCTTCTGTCATAGTAGTGTCATTCGACCGGGAGGCAGAATTTGCTCCGGGTTCGTGGGCGCTGGCGTAGTTTTGGGTCCATGAAAAATCTCGCGATATTTTCTTCCGGCGCCGGTTCCAATGCCGCCCGCATCATCGAATTTTTCCATAACCACCCCACGATCCGGGTGAAATTGATCGTTTGTAACAACCCGAACGCGGGCGTTCTTCACATCGCCAGTAAAAACCGGCTTCCCGTATTATTAATTGAAAAGGAGCGTTTTTTCCGGGGGGACGGCTTCCTGCCCGAACTGGAGAACCAGGCCATCGACTTCCTGGTGCTGGCCGGTTTTTTGTGGAAGATCCCGGTATCGCTCATCCGCGCCTACTCCGGGCGGATCGTCAATATCCACCCGGCCCTGCTTCCCGGTTTTGGCGGGAAGGGGATGTACGGGCGGCATGTGCATGAGGCGGTTATCGCTGCCGGAGAAAAAGAAAGCGGGATCACGATCCACTATGTCGACGAACTCTATGACCACGGCCAGGCGATCTTTCAGGCCCGGGTCATCGTGGAACCGGGCGACACGCCGGAAACCCTGGCCAAAAAAGTGCAGGCGCTCGAACACGCCCATTTTCCGCGGGTGATCGAGGAGGTGGTTCTGTCAAATCATCGTTAAAAATGCAACAGCCGGGTGTCACATATCCTTTTTTGGTAGTAATATCACAAAAACAAACGTATTTGTCGTTCTTTACCCGCCGGCTGCCGCTGCTTGTGCTCCTGTCCCTTTCCATCGTCGCCGGAGGTCGCGCCTGGGGGCAGGTCACCATACACGGGACCGTATATAATATGTACCGGACAAGACCGCTCGACCGGGTGAGCGTCATCAGCGCCTCCGGCCGGGGTACGATCACCGACTCGGCCGGCAACTACCAGATCACGGTCCCCTACGACGACTCCATTTCATTTTCCTATCTCGGCCGCGCGACCGCCATGTTTCCCGTAAAAGGCATTAACCCCCTCAACAACTTCGATATCGCCCTTCATGTGGACCCGACCGAACTAAGAGAGGTGAACGTTATGCCGCGGAGCTACCATAGCGACTCGCTTCAGAACCGGAAAGACTATGAAAAATATTTTGACTTCAAAAAGCCAAACCCCTTTAAGCTGAGCGACGGCAGCGCGGGCCTCGGGATGGGAGCCGGATTCGACCTCGATCAGATCATCCGCTATTTCCAGTTTAGCCGCACAAAACGCCTGCTGGCCTTCCAGCGGCGCCTCGAAGAAGATGAACAGGATAAATATATCGACCACCGGTTCAACCCCTCCATGGTCCTCAAAGTGACCCATCTCCAGGGCGACGAGCTGGACAGCTTTATGATGAAGTACCGGCCGTCCTATACGTTCTGCGTACGCTCCACCGACTACGACCTGCTGGAATATACCAAACTGGCTTTCGCCGAATATCAAAAGGACCGGAAAGAAAATCCCTAAGATATGGACCAACTAACGCTTGGCATCGGGACCCGCTTGCAACATACGCAATATGGGCCCGGCGTGATCATCGGAATAAAATACGCCCTCTACCTGATCACGTTCATCAACCACGGCATCAAAGAGATCGACAAAGACGATCCGCACCTCGACGAGATCATCCCCGCGAATGCAACCGCCGAGATCGAAACCACGTCGGATGTCGAACGTTCGCTATTGAAGATCCTCCGGCTCTGGGGCGGGATGACCGAACTCGTTCCCCTCGGCGACAAATGGCGCGGCGGCACCGTCATCATCCAACCCGCCGATAGATCCATAAAACCAAAAGAAGTCCCCATCGATGTTTTTTTTCATAAGATCGTGATGGCGCGGGACCGCCTTCGCGTGCTCGAACAACAGATCAACGGACACGCAAAACTCTCCGATGAGGACAAGGTCAATCTCCAGCAATATATCACGCGGATCTACGGATCGTTCACCACGTTCAACGTGCTGTTCAAAAACAAAGAACACTGGTTTGTAGGGGAGAAAGGCGCGGGAGAATAAATGACGCCGCGCGCCTGCGGCGCGCGGCGGGTGAGCCGCTTGCGCGAAAAAGAAAAACCTCCCTTTTGGGGAGGCTGCTCTAATCAGTTTTCCATAACCATTAAACCTTATCCTATTTGAACTAAAGTTAAGTACTCCAAAATCGAAAGTCAAGAATTGTGCACGAAAGGTGCAAAACTTGATCCGAACACCCGTTAATATTCCATCAACCGGTTTATCGCCTCCTCCAACCGCGATTTGGCCAAGAAATTATTTTCCAGTTGGATGTTAAACGGTACCGGGGTATCGAGGGAAGCGCACCGGACCACCGGCGCATCCAGCAGGTGAAAACAATGCTCCGCGATCCAGGCTGCCACCTCCGCCCCCACGCCGCCCGTGAGGGTATCCTCATGCAAAACCAATGCCTTGCCCGTCCGGCCGACGGAGGCCCCGATCGCCGGATAGTCGAGCGGTAACAAGCTGCGCAGATCGACGATGTCGGGCGACAGTTCCGGATGCCGCGCCGCATACTCCATCGCCCAATGGACCCCCGCGCCATAGGTGATAATGGACAGGTCGTCCCCCTCGCGAACCACCCTGGCCTTGCCGATCGGCAGCTCGTAGTATTTTTCGGGCACGGGGCCGCTGATGCTGCGGTACAAGGCTTTGTGCTCAAAATACATGACCGGGTTGGGATCGTGGATCGCCGCGATGAGCAGCCCCTTGGCGTCGTAGGGGTTGGAAGGATAGACCACCTTTAGCCCCGGCGTGTGTACGAACCACGCCTCATTGCTTTGGGAGTGGAACGGCCCGGCCCCAACCCCTGCGCCCGTCGGCATCCGGATGACGACGTCTGCCGCCTGCCCCCACCGGTAATGGATCTTCGCGAGGTTGTTGACGATCTGGTTGAACCCGGCGGTTACAAAATCCGCAAATTGCATCTCCATCACGCTTTTGTATCCCTCCAGGCTAAGCCCCAGCGCGCATCCGACGATGGCGCTCTCACATAACGGCGTGTTCCGCACCCGGTGTTTGCCGTATTTTTCCACCAGCCCTTCCGTGATCTTGAACGCCCCGCCATATTCCGCGATGTCCTGCCCCATCAGCACGAGGTTATCGTGATGACGCATCGATTGGTCCAGCCCCTGCTTGATCGCATCGATCAGCCGTCTTTCGGGGGCATGTTGAACGGTCCCTTCGGGTTCTGCGCGGACAAAGGGCGCCGGGGCATATACATCGGCCAATTCTTCATCGGAATCCGCCATGATCATGACCGGCTCCAGCAACCCGTTCAATTCCGATTCGATGTATTGGGCTGTCTGCTGCCGGATCGCGGCGATCTCTTCGGGTCCGACGACCCCCTGATCCCGAAGCCAGGTCTCGTAATTGGCAATGGGGTCCCTTTTCCCCCAGTCTTCGATCAATTCCTTCGGCACATATTTAACCCCGCTCGCCTCTTCATGACCCCGCATCCGGAAGGTCATGCATTCTACCAGGTAGGGCCGGTTATATTTTGTACAATATTGCCGCACGCCGCGGATCGTGTCGTAAACCGTCAGCAGGTTGTTACCGTCGATCCGGACTCCCTCCATCCCGTAACCGCCGGCTTTGTAGACAAGGGATTCGCCGCGGTATTGTTCGTTTACCGGGGTACTCAACGCATACCCGTTATTTTCGATCAGGAAGATCACCGGCAGATCCCACACCGAAGCCACGTTCAGCGCCTCATGGAAATCCCCCTCGCTGGTACCGCCTTCCCCCGTAAAGACGAGGGTCGCCTTGCCGCTGCCGCGGAGCCTGGCCGCCAGGCCCAGCCCGTCGGCAATGCCCAGCTGCGGACCCAGATGGGAGATCATCCCGCAAATAAAATGCTCCCGGCTGCCGAAATGGAAACTTCGCTCCCGGCCCTTGCTAAAGCCGTCGGGACTGCCCTGCCATTGCTGGAACAACCGGGACAGGGACATCCCGCGGCCGGTGAATACGCCGAGGTTGCGATGCAGCGGCAGGATCCATTCGTCCGCGCCCATCGCCAGCGTAGCTCCGACCGCAATGGCCTCCTGGCCGATCCCGCTAAACCATTTGCTGATCTTCCCCTGCCGCAACAGCACCAACATCTTCTCCTCGATCATCCGGGGTAATAAAATACTCTTGTATAAGTGAACAAGCTCTTCGTTGCTACAGTCTTTTCTGTCAAAATTCATACGATCTTTCTTTTCGGCCGTGATCCGCTTCTAGTATCGTTCCCTCCGGTCATCGCGTTTCGTATCCTTGTACAAAATGGACGTCAGCAGCGACAGCAGCAGACTGAACAGCAAGGCCCAGCCGAAGCCGTCCACGCGGAACCCGTTCACGAATTTGCCCGCCACCAGCACGACGATCGCATTGATAACAAAGAGGAAGAGACCAAAGGTAAGGATTGTGATCGGCAGCGTGAGAATAATGAGGATCGGCTTCAACAGGAAATTGAGCAGCGCCAGTACCAGCGAAAAAACAATCGCCGTCCAGAAATCGTGGAAGTGAATGCCCGGCAGAACGGACGACAAGGCGAATGCAACGATCGCCGTGATCAACAGGCGGAGCAGGAAATTCATGCGCTTCTTTTGCCCAATTTACGGATAATTCTTCGGGCGCCGGCCCCGACCGCCGACCTCGACCGCCGACCTCGACCGCCGTAGCCTTGGCGAAGGCGGCAGCTTCAGCGAAGGCGCCTACACCACGACCAGCTCGAAGAATTCCGCGGGGTCCAGCCATTTGACCGCCAGCTCGCGCAGCTCCTCCGGCGTGATCGTCTTTACGATCCGTATCCCTTCCCGGAAATAATTTTCATCCAGGCCGTTCAACAGAATACTTTTCCAACGGCTCGCGACATGGAACGGCCCGTCGAGATCACCCAATATCGTTCCAATGGCAAAGTTCCGCGCCATCTTAAGTTCCTCTTCATCGATCGGCTCTTCCCGCAACAGGGCCATCTCCTTGTAGACCTCTTCGATTGCGGGCTCGCAGACCTCCTTCCCGGCTTCCGTACTGATCATCCACGCGCTTTCCTGGCGGTTGTTGACCAGGTAACTGTAGATCCCGTAGGTGTAGCCCTTATCCTCGCGGATATTCGCCATCAGCCGCGAACCGAAAAATCCGCCGAAGACATTGTTGAGGACCTGCACCCGTTGAAAATCGGGGTGATGCCGGTTCGGGAAGTTCCGCGCGATCCGGATCGAACCCTGCACGCCGTCGGGATCGTTGGAGATCCTGAATTTTCGTTGCGCCGCCGGCAGGATCGGAAACTGCGGGACCGCCAAACCTTCCGCGGGTCTCCGGAGCGGCAACGACCCGAAATTTTTCTCCAGTAACGGGATCAGATCGGCGGGCAGCTTCCCGGCCGCAATGATCCGGCAGGCCCCGCCCTGGTAATGCCGCCGGTAAAAATCCACCACCGCGTCCCGCTGCAGCCCCTGGTAATCCTCGGCCGTACTGGCACGCCCGTAAGGATGGTTGTCGCCATAGAGATACCCATCGATCAGCCTTCCGGCTACAAAATCGCTTTTTTTCAGGCTCACCTGCAATCGCTGCTGGGCATTCTTTTTATAGATCGCCAATTCCTCCTCGGGGTAGATCGAGTCCGTCAGCAGTTCCGCAACCACCGGGATCAGCTCGCCCGTGTATTGGTTCAGGCAATGCAGCGTCAGTTCCGCCGTCTCGTGATGACAGGCCCGGTTCAGATAGGACCCGTAGTAGTCGAAGTATTCGCTGATGTCAAAAGCTTTCCGGGTCGAGGTACCGTTGCGCAGCAACGCGTTTGCCGCCGCCGCGATCCCGTTGCCCTGTGCCGCGATGCCATTTCCTTGCGTCGCGACCCCCTTGCCGGACTCGTAGGAATTTCCGGCGTCGAAGATCCAGCTCACCATCATCGCGTCGACCTTGCCCAGGTCGATCGCATACACCTCCACGCCATTACTGAGCGCATGACGCACATAGGGCGGCAACTCGAGTTCGAATTCCCTGGCGTCCCTGACCGGCGGCGCCACCTTCCTGTTCAACTTATGCATTGTTTGAATTCCCATAGTAATATAACGTATTGCTATTCCGCGTATCGAAAATCTCCCCGCTCGTCGCCAGGATATCCGCCGCCGTCACCGACCGGTACTTATCCAGTTCGGTATTCATCATCTCGGCATCGCCCAGCAACTCATATATCGCCAGGCTGTTCGCCCGGTTCATCACACTCATGTCCTCGAAGACGATCGCCGACTCGGTCTTGTTCTTTACCTTTGTCAGCTCCTTTTCCGTTACCGGCGCCGACCGCATCTTCTCCAGCTCCTCTTCCACCGCCCGGTCGGCGTCCTCCATCCGGACCCCTTTTATCAGCTTGCCCTCCACCACCACCAGACCCGGGTCGACCGATCCGGTATGATAGCATTCGATCTGGCTGAACAACTTCTTCTCCTTTACCAGCGCCTGGTGCAGCCGGGAAGAGGTGCCGCTGCCAAGGATCTCCGAGATAAGATCCGCTACATAATACCCCTTCTCGGTACGGGAGGCCATCGGATAGCATTTGTACAGCGCATCCAGGGGAACATCCGCGCGGATCTCCAGCCGCCGGGCCTCTTCCTGCTTTGGCTCGCGCGGCAACTGACGCACATACTTCTCTCCGGCGGGGATGTCGCCGAACCATTTCTCCGCGAGATCGCGGACCTGCGAAGCGGTTACTTTTCCCGCCACGACGAGGATCGCATTCACCGGCCGGTAGTACTTGAAGAAAAAGTTCCGGACGTCGTCGAGCTTTGCGTTCTCGATGTGACCAAGCTCACTGCCGATCGTCATCCAACGATACGGATGCTGCCGGTACACCAGCTCGCGCAGCTTGAACCACACGTCGCCATACGGCTTGTTGATATAATGCTCTTTGAATTCTTCCATCACGACCTTGCGCTGCACTTCGAGGCTCTTTTCGCTAAAGGCCAGGGACAACATCCGGTCGCTTTCCAGCCAAAACGCCGTTTCGATATTTTCCGCCGGCAGCTGGATATAGTAGTTCGTAAAATCGTTGGTGGTGTAAGCGTTGTTCTCGCCGCCCGCTAACTGAAGGGGCGTCTCAAAATCCTCGATGTTGACCGAACCCCCGAACATCAGGTGTTCGAACAGGTGCGCAAACCCGGTCCGCTTCGGATCCTCGTCGCGCGCACCCACATCATAGAGCATATTGACAATGGCCATCGGGGTGGACGGGTCTTCGTGCACCAGGACCCGTAAGCCGTTGGCCAATTCAAATCGTTCGAATTTTATCGTCATATCAGTTCTCCTCTGTTAAAAAGGGAACTGCAAACTTACGAATCTTAGTCAATACTCTTTATCCGGATGTTAGCCGTCGTGAGCACGCCTTTCCGGCGGAGGATCATTTGCACTTTTTCGCCGGGATTTTGTAGGAGGTTCTTATACGTCTGAATATTGTTGGTGAAATTATTGGCGATCGCGATGACGATATCGTCCGTCTGCAAGCCCGCTTTTTCGGCCGGGGACCCGGGCATGACGTCGCCCACCTTGATGGTGCCGTCTTCCCAGTAAAGCGTGAGCCCGGAGTAGGAATAGTCGAACTGATCGCGATAATGCGAGTTGGGGGTCAGGCAGATGAACCGGCGGTCGTAGTTCAGGACGACATTGAACCGGCGGAGGATGTCGTTGCCGACCAGTCCGCAGAGGTTGGGATAGGACGTGACATTGTAGGTATCGTCAAAGATATAGGCCGGCACCCGGCGAAACTTGTAGGGGCCCAGCTTTAGCTCGCGGATCGTCGTCAGCCGCATGGTGGCCTTCCCGCCCAGCCCCTGCGCCCGGGTGAGATATTGTTTTTTCTTCGGATCCAGGATGGCGCTGTCCGTTGTAAAATCGGAAGAGAACAACGCGCACAAACCCGCCCCCGTGTCGAAATAAAATCGCCCGTCGACCCGCCGCATATCCGTCGCCTGGGCGCTGATGATCGGCAGATTCGGGATCAGCGGCCGGATCACATAGGAACCTTTCGGATAGCGGTACGAACCCAGCGTATACACCGACACGTCGAGACTGTCATAGTTGATCCCGACGATGTATCGGGAAAAAAAGCTGTAGCCGATGATCCCGTCGATCTTCTCGCCGTAAACGCTCGTCAGGATATCATAATCGTTTACATGGAAATTCAGGCTGTCCACGGTAAGACCCGGCAGATGCAGCGTTTGATTGTAGAGGAACCGCACCTGGCGGATCCCGGCAATCCCGAGGATGGTCTTGTCCGATAAGACGGGTACCATCTTCAGCCGTTCGCAAGTGGAGGAATCGAGCGAGATCCCGCCGCTGCCGGTGTCGAGGATAAAACTCAGGCTGTCGGGGAAATCGCCCAGCGTGGCCCTGACCAGGACAACGCCGCCCGTAAAAAGCGTAATGGGAAACCTGGTGAGCAACCGGGCCGGCCGCTGGACAAATGTTTCCTGGGCAGGCGCGGACGTCCCAAAAAGAAGGAGAAAGATCGATAGGATCAGCAGTTTGTTTTGGTTCGACATTGTGTGACGTTAATTCGCCGGGCTATGCCCGGTTTGCATCCATTAAATATATTATCAATTTGTTAAGATAGCAAGTGTGTTTTCCAAAATGTCGCAAAGCCCCCGGGTTATGTCGGAAACTCCGGCCAAACGACCATTTCCGCCGGACCAATGCAAGGGTTCAAACGGTTTGTCAATCGATCCGTACCTTTGTTCTCCGATGAATTTATCCGAGCTGTATAGTAGAACCCTGAGAAAGGAATTTCTGGACAAGGAGGAAGGAATATTTCTTTTCGAACATGCCCCGCTCACCGAATTGATGCAGGTGGCCAACGAGCTGCGAAAAATGCAGGTTCCCCATGGTAAGGTGACCTGGCAGATCGACCGGAATGTCAATACGACCAATGTCTGTATCGCCAACTGCAAATTCTGCAATTTCTATCGCATCCCCGGGCACGCGGATGCGTATATCACCGACATCGCCACCTACCGGCGAAAAATAGAGGAGACCTTTCGCTGGGGCGGGGACCAGTTGCTCCTGCAGGGGGGGCACCATCCCGAGCTGGGGCTGTCGTTCTATACCACCCTTTTCCGGCAACTGAAAGAACTGTATCCGGCACTAAAACTCCACACGCTCGGGCCGCCCGAGATCGCCCATATCTGCAAGCTGGAAAAGATGAGCCACCACGACGTGCTTGTCGAGCTGCGGGCCGCCGGTATGGACTCCCTTCCCGGCGCGGGCGCCGAGATCCTCGTCGACCGCGTTCGCCGCCTCATCAGCAAGGGCAAGTGCGGCGCGCAGGAATGGCTGGACATCATGGCCGCGGCGCACCAGCTGAACATCACCACCTCGGCTACCATGATGTTCGGTCATGTCGAAACGCTTGCCGAACGCATGGAACACCTCATCCGGCTCCGGGAGGTGCAATCCCGCAAGCCCGCGGGCGCCAAGGGGTTCCTGGCCTTTATTCCCTGGACCTTCCAGGACGTGGATACCCTGCTGACCCGCATCCGCGGCGTTCATAACCTCACGACCCCCGAGGAATACATCCGCATGATCGCCATCAGCCGGATCATGCTCCCCAATATCCGGAATATCCAGGCGAGCTGGCTAACCGTCGGCAAGCAAACCGCCCAGCTTTGCCTCCATGCCGGCGCCAATGACTTCGGCAGTATTATGCTGGAGGAAAACGTGGTCAGCGCCGCCGGCGCACCGCATCGTTTTACCGCCCGCGGGATCCAGGAAGCCATCCGGGAAGCCGGTTTCGAACCCCAGTTGCGCAACCAGCAATACGAGTGGCGCGAGCTTCCGGCCCAGATGGAGGAACAAACCATAACGTATTAAGGGTGAATGGCTAAGTAAAGTCTACGTATTTACACTAGTTTTTTTGTAGTTCCGGAAACTTAACGAAGCGATTTTACGTTCCTATAGGAAGACCCTAAACTATCTAATGAAAAGCCCTTTTCGGAAATTAATTCGTATTTCGGTCATCCTTTTCGTCCTGGTGCTGCTGTTCAATTTCTTCGGATACTATATTAACCACATTAGATCCCTGGAAAGCAAGGAGTTAATAGAAGCGATCAATCGCTCCGGCCACCAGCAGACGCTTTGCCAGGGCATAGCAAAACAGGCTATCCTGGTATTGGACCACCCCGAACTGATCCGTGAAGGAAATGCCGCCGACAGCCTGGTCAAATTGACCGGGATCTTCGAGGCGAACCAGAACATGCTGGTCCAGCAGGTCAATGCAACGCCCACACCGGTCCCCCAAAAAATCTTCGAAATAAAGCTCGCCCTCTCCGCCGCACAACCCTGGTTCGAATCCATCCGGTCCATCTCCCGCGAGATTTCCGTGTCCGACTCCGCGAAATTGGTTGCCCGCCGGAAACTTCACCTCCGGGACCTGCTTACCGCGGAGAACAGGTATAACGCGCTGATGAGCGAGGTCAATTCCCGTTACTCGGCGATCGTGCAGGAAAAGAGCGGGGAAGTCGCCAACATCGACACCGGCAAGCTGGTCTTCCTGATGCTGGCGATCATCGGCCTGATCATCCTGGTACTCGAACCCGCATTCAAAAAAGGCGAGCGCAACTACAAAGAGCTGCAAAAGGCCCGGAACGAACTGCTGAACGAAAAGAAATTCCTCGCCTCCATCCTCCAGTCACAAACCAACTATGTCATCCGCATCAACCGGAACGGCAACTTTACCTATGCCAACCCGGCTTTTCTGAACACGTTCGGCTATACCGAGCAGGAGATCCAGAACATCCTCTTCTATACGACCATCTTTCCAAAGGATCTTGTCCGCTGCCAACAGGTGGCGGAGGAATGCTGGAACAACCCCGGGAAGGTATCCCGGCTGATCATTCGCAAACCGATCGGTCATACGCGTGACTTTGTCTGGACCGAATGGGAATTCCTGGCGCTGCAAAGCGAGAACGGGAAGATCGAAGAGATCCAGGGGATCGGTTCGGACATCTCCGAAAAATTGCAGATGGAACAGGTCAAGGAAGAAGCGATCCGAACCTTGTCCTATGCCATGACCTATGCCAAAATGGGCTCCTGGAAACTCGACTTTATCAATAGCGAATTGTCCCTCAGTAAGGAATTCAAGGCGCTGCTGGCCCTGGACGACGAAGATCCGGACAAGATCCTTATGGAGGATTTCCTTCATACCTACATCGTCCCGGAGGACTTTAACCTCGTGGCGGAGGAGTTCGCAAAATCGATCCAGCAGAAGGAGAATACCGGCTATGAAACATCGTTCTCCTGCCGCATCATCACCAAGCAGGGCTGGATGCGCTATATTTCCGTAAAGGGCAAAGTCGTGGCGGAACAACTGGAGTTCGGGATCGCACAGGACATTACGTTCCAGAAGGAAGCCGAGAACGCCCTGCTGAACAGCGAACAGAAATTCCGGCTGCTCGCCGAAAACTCCGAAGACATCATCAGCGTGCACGCGATCGACGGCACCATCTGGTATCTTTCGCCTTCGGTCGCGACCGTCCTCGGCTATGAAGTGGACGACGTCGTCGGCCGGTCCATCGAACAATACGTCCACCCCGACGACCGGCATAAATTCGTTCGCGCCGACCGCCTGAGCCTCCTGACGGACAAGGCGCCCGAAGAAAGTATTATCGTCCGCTACCGGATCCTGCATAAGGCGGGGCACTATGTCTGGCTCGAGACGATCATCAAGCCGATCGTCGATGAAGAGCAGCTCGTCAAGCTGATCTGCACCTCCCGCAACATCACCGACCAGAAGATCGCCCAGGAAAAGCTGAAAAAGAAGGACCACCTGCTTCACGGCGTCGCCCAGGCGACACACTCCCTGCTGATCAACACCGACCTGAACCACGCGATCACCGAGTCGATCCAGGTGTTGGGCAGCACGGCCATGGTCAGCCGCGTCTTTATCTTTCAGAACCATTTCAATAAAGAGGAAAATCGCTGGACGACCTCGCAGGCGCACGAGTGGACGGAAAAACAATCCGACAACCGGCGGGACAACCCCACGGTCCACAATATCCCGTTCGAAAATATCGTAAAGATCATCGAGCCGCTGAAGAACCGGCAGCCCTTTGTAAGCTACCGGAGCACGGAAGACGACCCGCAACTGGTCGGCATCTACGAACGGTCGGAGATCCAGTCCTCCGTCGCCCTTCCTATTTTTCTTAACGACGATTCTTTCTGGGGTTTTGTCGGCTTTGACGAATTAAAGGAAGAAAAACGCTGGAACGAAGCGGAATTCTCCATCCTCCGCAGCTACGCCTCCTCGCTGGCCGCGGCGATCGAACGCAAACGGATCGAAATGCAGCTCGTGCAGGCTAAAGAGCTCGCCGAATCCGCCAGCCACGCAAAAAGCGAGTTCATGGCAAACATGAGCCACGAACTGCGCACGCCCATGAACGGCATCATCGGGTTCACCGACCTCGTCCTGACGACCGAATTGCAAAAAGTCCAGCGCGACTATCTCCAGAACGTAAAAAAGTCGGCCTACGGCCTGCTGGAGATCATCAACGATATCCTCGACTTTTCAAAGATCGAAGCCGGCAAACTGCTGATCGACAACACCCTCTTCAAGCTGGACGAACTCATCGAGGAGACCATCGACATGCTTACGCTAAAAGCATTCGAAAAGAAACTGGAAATGCTGTATCGCGTCGATCCGGCCATGCCCTCCCAATTCGTGGGCGACCCGGTCCGCATCCGGCAGATCGTCGTGAACCTGCTCGGGAACGCCATCAAGTTCACCAGTGAGGGCGAGATCATCGTCTCGATCCGCAAAAGTGAAAATACCTATCAGCAGGCCGGGAAGACCTTTATCCGGCTGGCCATCGAAGTCCGGGACACCGGCATCGGCATCCGGAAGGAAAAGATGAATAAGATCTTCGAGAGCTTCACCCAGGCCGATACATCGACCACCCGCAAATACGGCGGCACCGGTCTTGGATTGACCATCTCGAAAAGCCTCGCCGAATTGATGGGTGGCTACCTCACCGTCGAAAGCGAACCCGCCAAAGGGAGCACCTTCACGCTGCACATGGTCCTCCAGGTAGCAAACGAACAACCGGAAGTGCAACTACCCAAGAACGGCATCGCACAAAAAGTACTCGTCGTCGACGATAACAAAAGCAATCTCGGTCTCCTGCAGGAGATCCTGGCTCACTTCCATATTCCATCCGACACCGCCGATTCGGGAGCCGCCGCCCTCCAGAAGATAAAGGAAGCCGGGAAAAAGAAGGAGCCGTTCGGCCTGATCATCGCCGACCAGCACATGCCCGGCATGGACGGGATCGCCCTCGTCCGGGAAGCCAATAAATTGTTCCCCGGCAAGCACCTGCCCAGCATCCTCATGTTACCCGCCGTCGAAAAGAATGTCTACCAGCATGAAGCCATAAAGGTCGGGATCACGAAATTCCTGTCGAAGCCTGTCAAGATGCACGAATTGCATGCGATCCTGCTTTCCCTCTTCGACGGCAACCTCCACGCCGAGACCGGTCACCATTCCGTGCCGGCCAAAACGGCGGGTAAGGTGGAGAAGATCTCGGAACCGACAAGCATCATGGTCGCCGACGACGACCCGATCAATATGCTGCTGATCACCGAAGTGCTCCGCCGGATGGGCTTTGAGGTGATCCAGGTCAGCAATGGCAGGGAGGCGCTCGAACGCCTGCCCCAATGCGACCCCGTGATGATCTTTATGGATGTCAATATGCCGGAAATGGACGGCTATACGACGACCCGCCATATCCGCAAGATGCCCGAACCGTGGTGCAACCTGCCGATCATCGCCCTCACCGCCGACGCCATGAAAGGCGACCGGGAAAAATGCCTCGAAGCCGGGATGAATAAATACATCTCCAAACCCTTCCGGATGGAAGAGATCGATGGCGTCCTCCGCGATTTTACGTTGATGGTGTAGCGCTGTCTTCTACGGAAAGTTCGATTTCCCACCCGTTTTGCACTTGATGAAGGGTCAATGCCACGCGCAATTTTTTCATGTCGCCAACACCGGGAAGCAAGGAGAAAACGATACAGGTGGATTTGTGGTCCTCCGCGGGCGCTTCATATTGCCCGGAAAGGATATAGGTCTTCTGGCCGCCGGCGGTGATAATGCTGTTGCTGAGCTGGCCGTAGATCGTCGCGAACCGCTCCCTGGCTTCCGCAAAATTCCGCGTCTCGAGGACTGTGCAGGACCAGCCGGAAGGCCGGCCGCCGGCGGATACCGTTATCACGGTCGATTCCGCTCCCGGCAGTTGCAGCGTCGATTTGTACCGGGACGTCTGGAAGGCCTGACTGATCAGATCGCCCTTGATATTATAAAAGTGGTTGGGATAATCCTGGATCACCTTCTCCAATATGACCTGGGTCTTATTGGAAAACACCCCCTGCGCCGACAACGTGGCCGATAGCAACACAGGAGTAAGGGTGAGAACAACGCTTCTCATGGAATAGGATTTGAAGTAAGGTACGGCGCTTTCCCCCCATTTGCAATAGCAAATCTACTACGGTCCTTACACAATAATATCGCGATCCCGGCGTTACCAGGAACAAATCGAATATCCATGCAAACGAACCAGATGGAGCACCACATCCGCAGGACGCGGATCTACAAGGGCCTCTACCGCCCCTCATCCAACTTGTCGCGGCTTTTCGGCACGATCCTCTCGATCCTTCTGCAGGGCCGCTCCCAGGTTGACCCTTCGCGTGCGCGCATCCGTCCCTAGTGTTTGCGCGGCAGCTTCCGGCGTTTGCGCCGCGACCCCCCGGCAATTAATCGATCGGATACATTGGCCCGCCCCGGAATCCGCCGCCGTCCGGCCTTCTAAACCCGCCCGGGAACATCCCCGGTCCGCGCCGTTGCGCATTCGGGAAATTATTCAGGTTATAGGTAAAGGTTAGCATCGCATAACGGCTCAGCACATTGGTGCGGTTGTAGGTCACCGCCCCGTAATTTCCTACCGTCTTGGACACCGAGGTATTCTTGTTGAGCACGTCGAACACCGTCAGCCGGAGCTCGCCGTTCTTTTTCCTGAACAATTGTTTGGCGATGCTGGGGGTGAACAGCGGCACGCTGGCCTGGTAGGTCTTTGAATTGGTATAGGTGTAGGTATAATCAAAGGTCGCCGCGATCAGCCAGCCGCTGTTGGTATATGCCGTAAACTCCGTCGACAGGGTCTCGGTGAAATAGTTGAGGTTGTTGGAACTGCTGACGGCCTGCCCGTTCTTTGCGCTATCGCTCGAACCCCCGCCGCGCGTAACCCCCGGGTTCTTATTGATGGTATACCCCGTGGCCGAACTGAAGTTCATGTCGAAATTCTTTTTGATATTCGTCGTCCAGCGGATGGTCTCGTTCAATCCCGTGTTCTTTGTGTACTCATGCGCATACCGGCCTTGCACCGCCGACAGGGAATCCTGCGCCAGCAGGCTTTGGCTTTGGGCATAGCTGACATTCGTCATAAAATTCAGGTTGGACTTCGGGTGCGCGAGCGGAAAGCCGTAGTTGAAGAATCCGCTGATGTTATAGGTCCCGGAGAGGTTGGTGTAGGAACTGTTCTGACCGCCGATCGAATTCCGGTACACTTTACTTTGGATATCGTCCACGATCGTGCTCGCATTGACCGTCGCGAAAATAACGTGTTGGGTGGACGGATCGAAATGCGCGTAGAGGATGCGCAACGAATGCGTGAACTGCGGTTTTAGCGCCGGGTTCCCTTCCTGGAAACTGAGGCTGTCGGAGGTAGTGGTCAGCGGCTGCAACTGGGCGGCGGAGGGCGTTCCCGTTCTCCCCGAATAGTTTAACCGCAGATGCTGCGTGTTGGAGAAATTATACGAGAAGTTCACCGTCGGGGTGAAGTTGACATAGTTCCGCGACACCGGGATGTCCTTTGTGATATTGTCGCTGGTAAAGTTCATCCACTGGATACCCGACCCGACGGACAGGTTAAACTTCGGGTGCTGGATCCGCCAGGCGAGCGAGGCCTGATCCGCGTTGGATGTGAAACGATACGAGTTGCTAAACAAATAGTCGAACCGGGCATAGGCCTTTTGCAACGGATCGTAGTCATAGGTATTGTTGATCGTCGTACTGCGGGTATAGCTATGGTTGTAGCTGAATTGCAGGATCTGGTTCTTGGCCAGCGGCTCGGTATAGGAGAGGGTGGGGGTAATGGACCAGGAATGCAGCGAGTCATTGTAGAACTGGTTTAGCGTGTCCACCGAATGCTTTGTAAACAGGCTGTTGATCGCATAGTTGTATCCCGTCCCGTTGTTGATATTGGCGGTGGTATTTACGTCCAGCGAAATGGTCCGGTATGGTTTTGCAAACCGGTGGCGGAACTGCAGATTGGAGCTGTTGATATTGAACCCCGCATTTTCACTGGAGGTCCGGTCATAGGAGCTGTAGATGGGGTTGTAGTGATTGTCGGTCTCCACGGTATTGGACGTGCCGTTCGGCGTGCTGCGTTGAAAGGTGATATTCGGCCGGAAGACAATGGAATTGTTGGTGTCCAGGCGGCTTTCGATGTTCAGGTACAGCCGGTGGTTCGAGATCCGCGAGATATTGTAGCTGTTGCCGTTGCTCACCAGCGACGAATCGGCGTTATAGTTGTTTTGGACCGGGGAGATGCTACTATCCGTCTGGTGCAACACAATATGCTGGTCGTTGTAAAAATAGCTGCCGGACAGGTCCGTCGAATGATTGGGGTTCGTGCCGAATGTGTTTTTGTAGTTCAGTCCGCCTGCCCACACCGTCGTAACCCCGTTGGACTGCGGACTGGTGCTCGCCGCGATCGAACCGCCCCCGCCGCCTCCGTTCCCGCCCCGGCGCCCTCCCCCGCCGCTGCCGAAAATATCCTGCGGGGTGAAGTTCTGCTTATTGATGTCATTGCCCTGGCCCAACAGCGACACCTGCTGGTCCCCGCGGAAAAC
Organism: Puia sp.; assembly: GCA_035501395.1. Classification (GTDB taxonomy): domain Bacteria; phylum Bacteroidota; class Bacteroidia; order Chitinophagales; family Chitinophagaceae; genus Puia. The sequence goes on along the minus strand of DATJWK010000177.1, from coordinate 4,464 downwards.
ATGGAAGTTCAGGCTCTCGTCATAGTCTTCGTTCGTACCGCCGGCGGCGACGAATCTGCCGAAATACCCCTTCTTCATATTCTTTTTTGTCACGATATTGATCGTCTTTACCCGGTTCCCGTCGTCAAAGCCGGTGAACTTGCTTTGGTCGCTCAGGTCGTCGAAGACCTGGATCTTGTCGATCACATCCGGCGGGAGGTTGCGGGTCGCCAGCTTGGGGTCGTCGTTAAAAAATCGCTTCCCGTTGACTAGCACGCGCTGGACGGTTTCGCCCTGGGCCGTGATGGTCCCGCTTTTGTCGACAGTCATGCCCGGCATTTTATTGATCAGGTCTTCCGCCGTCGCATTCGGCTTCGTGGCAAAAAGACCGGCATTATATTCTACCGTATCCTTTTTGATCCCCATCGGTGGGCGCTGAACGATCGCCGCCTCGAGCACTTCGTCGCTGCGTTGCAGGTAGACCGTCCCCAAATCGATATTGGCGCTGCTGTCGCGAATCGCGATATTCCGGCCGACATGCGCATACCCTTCATAGGTAATGAGAACAAAATACTGGCCGACGGGAAGCCCGCGGAAGGTAAATGCGCCCTGCTTGTTGGCTACGGCATATTCCGCCTGGGTCGAATCCGCGCCGAGGGGCCGGATGGAGATGGTCGCGTTTTGCAACGGCTGTTTGTTGCCGCTGCTGTCCACGATGATGCCATGCACGGAACCCCGGGTCTTGGATTGTGAAAATGAAGGAGTTGCGTAGATAAGGCCGGTCAGGATCAACAAAATGCCGTATTTGCTCATACCTGCAAAACTACTCCGCCGCTTTTTGGCAGTATAGCCCATAAGTATCAGTGGCAAAAAAAACCGTGCCGTAGGGTGAGGAAAGGACGTCCGATCCGGATTTTATCGGTAAATGCTCCCGGGAAATCGGTCATGAGAAGAGATACTCGACATCCGCGCGGGTGAGGCTCTTGACAAATCCGTCATCGTCCGCGATCAGGTCCTTCGCCAGGATGCGTTTTTTCTCCTGCAGTTGGAGGATCTTGTCTTCGATCGTATCCTTACAGATCATGCGGTAGGCAAAGATATTCTTCGTCTGACCGATCCGGTGGGTCCGGTCGATCGCCTGCTGTTCCACCGCGGGATTCCACCACGGGTCGACGATGTATACATAATCGGCCGCGGTGAGGTTGAGACCGACGCCGCCCGCCTTGAGCGAGATCAGGAAGACCCGGCAGCTGTCGTCGTTCTGGAATGCCTGGATGGCCCGTTCGCGCTCCGTAGCCGTCGTACTGCCGTCGAAGTATTCGTATTTTACATCGAGCTCTTTCAGCCGCTCCCGGATCAGCGCCAGCATCCCCAGGAATTGTGAAAAGATGAGCGCCTTGTGATCGCCGATATTTTCCGTGATCTCCCGGGCCAGTTCGTCCAGCTTGATCGAATGATTCGGGTATTTGTCCGTCTCGTTCAGGATCGCGGGGGAATCGCAGATCTGCCGCAGCTTCATCAGGCCTTGCAGGATCGTGAGCTGCGACCGCTGTATGCCCTGCATTTCGATCGTGCCGAGGATCTTGTCGCGGTAGTCGTTCCGGTATGCCTCATAGACCTTCCGTTGCTCGTCTTCCATTTCGCAGAAGAGGATGGTCTCGGTCTTTTCCGGCAGATCCTTGGCCACCTGCTCCTTTGTCCGCCGGAGGATGAAGGGGTACAGGAGCTTGCGCAGGTGGTCCTTGCGGTCCTGCTCGCCGAACTTGTCGATCGGCACGGCAAACTCCTGCCGGAAAAACTCCAGGCTACCCAGCATGCCGGGATTCAGGAAGTTCATCTGGGCAAAGATGTCGAAGGTATTGTTCTGGAGCGGTGTACCGCTCATGCATAACCGGTGTTTGGCCTGCAGCAGGCAAGCCGCCTTTGTCACCTTGCTGGACGGGTTTTTGATCGCCTGCGATTCATCCAGCACCGCGTAGTCGAATGCCAGGTCCAGCAACAGCTTGATGTCGCTGCGCAGCGTCCCGTACGTGGTGATGATGACATTGTACGACTCGAGCACCTCTTTGCTGCGCGTACGGTCGCCGCCGTGATGGATATGATAGGTCAGATCGGGCGTGAACTTCTTGATCTCATTCTCCCAGTTGAACATCAGCGTGGTCGGGCATACCACGAGCGCGTTCAGGCGGCCGTTCACGTCGCGGAAATGCTGCAGGAATGAGAGCGCCTGGATCGTTTTCCCGAGACCCATGTCATCCGCGAGTATCCCGCCCCAATTGACATCCTGCAGATAGTTCAGCCAATGGAAACCGTGCACCTGGTAGGGCCGGAGGATCGGCAACAGGTGCTCGGGCGGTGGAACTTCCCGGATGCGGTTGAATTCGCGGAGCTGCTCGTATTTTTCCTCCAGCCGGATGATCAGCTCTTCCTCGTTCCGGTTATCATAGAGCTCGTCGATCACGCTCATATGATATTTGGACAGCCGCAGCTGGTTGCTTTTGCCTTCGCCGACCCGGAAAAGGAGGGAGTATTTCTTTATCCACTCTTCGGGCAACACGCCCAGCGTGCCGTCGTGCAGCGGCACAAATTGCTGGCGATTGCCCAGCGCTTTTTTTACATCCGCGATGGTAACCCGCTGGTCGCCGAACACGATGTCGACCCGGGCGTCGAACCAGTCGGTATTGCTGCTGATATGGATCTTTGTCTGCGGTTTCGCGGTATTGAACCGGAAATTCTTCAAGGCGTCGAACCCGTAGATCGACACCTTCATTTCCTCCATCGCATCGACAAAAAGGAAGAACCAGTTGTTCTTCAGCACATCCGCCCCCTTTAAGGCCAGGCTTTGCGACCCCTCCGGCCGGATGAACTGCGAGTGAAGCGACTCCAGCTTGTGGAAAAACTGAAGCTCCGCCTCCTTGTTGCGGTGAACGACCAGTACCTGCTGTCCATCCGGGACGATGATCTGATCCTTCCCGCCGGGACGCGTCTCGAACCCTTTATACGAATACAGGGGCTGGAAGACGAGGTAGTCCCCCTTCTCCTGCAGCAATAATTTCCGCTCCGGATCTCCGTCCCTTACCTCCCGAACGAGCTCGGGGTCAAAATCGACGGTGTACTCCCGCGTGAGCGGCAGGATGAGATCGCGCATCCGGGCCGGCCAGTCTTCCCGGCTGACGGTCCACTTTTCCTTGCCGGCAAAACGTTCGACCAGCGCGATGTCCTCCGGTTTGTTCCAGAGATAACAGTTGTTGTTATAAAAAAAGATGACCGGGCTTTCGCATTCGTTGCGCGCGATATCGACCGCCTGGCCGTTGATCTTGACAAAACAGGAGACCTCGAAGCCATGCGGGACCGAGCTAACGGCGAACTGCGGCGTAATGGGATCCGCTGAAAGCCCCATGGGCTGCAGATTGGCCGTCTTGAATGGCTTATGGCCGTTCAGATAGAAGACGAAGGGACTCGAATTCAGCTCGGCAAACAGTTTCCGCAGCTTGGGATGCAGATATTCCACCATCAGCTTTTTCGTCTCCTCGGGAAGATCGTCTTCTTCATGGTGGATGATATTCTCCCAGATCCCGCTGAACGGGGAGTTGCGGTTGAGGTATTTGCTGATCTCCGGGCCCTGCATCTTCCGTAAAAAGGGGATCAGCTGCCGGTCGGTCTCGGGAAAGGGTTCTGCGTTTACAAATTTGGCCAGGTCCATCTTCTCGGCCTTCCCGACATAGGCCGTCTGCTCCTCGTTACTCTCGCCCGACAGGGCGTCGAGCGAAAACCCGGGAAAACCATCGTGGTTGAACAGGAAGACAACCCCCACGCGTTGCAGGTTGCCAAGCGCTTTCTCCTCTTCCTGGATCACCACGGCGGGCGCTTCGGCCTCGACCGCCCGCGGGCGGCTGCTCGCCAGCGGCGCGACCCGTTTGATCGAGGTATCCAGCACGCGCAAAAAAGGTTTCCCTTCCTTGTAGGAGAACTCGAATTTTCCCTTCAGATCGTCCGAGAGGGAATAGCCATAAGCCTCCAGCAGCTTGTTCTTTTCCTTATCCCAGTTCCGGATGCTTTCAAAATAGTAGGCGCCATGGGCATGAAGCAGTTGCAAAAAGACGATCACCTTCGGCAGGTTTAACGGATGCGCCGTATCGGCATAGTCGCTGCTCGTATCGAAATTCCGCTCTTCGTTCTTCCGGATGACCACCTGGTAAACCTGGCCATCCATCTCCACGGAGGCCTTGACCACCTCGTCCTTGGCGTATTCGATCTGCGCCCGCTGGGTCCGAAGATATTTTTCCGCCTCCAGCAGGGTCTGGGGCGAACACAGGACCCGGATGCTCTTCAGATCGATAAACTTCATTTTCACGACCGTATGCCGCTGGTCGTACCGCACCTCTTCGGCCTTCAGCATGTTCCGGTCCAGCAGCTCCTGCAGCTGGATCAGCGCACCGGCCTCGTGGCGACAGATATCCCCCAGGTTGTAGGGGCAGCTGCAAC
>DATJWK010000176.1:0-2199 GCA_035501395.1 Puia sp. | reverse complement strand
TATCCGTAATCATTCCAAGCACGTCGCTGCGCTTGTACAGTGGATAGGCGTGCTGCCGGTACCAGGTCAATTCCCGGTGGCCCGCCGGCACCGCCGGCGTGTAAACGATCATTCCCGCATCCTTCGGTACGGCGCCGGGGTCGTCTTCATAGTGGATAGCGATACCCTCTTCTTCCAGCTGACGGGTCAGCATGGTGGGGGTCCGGTCATAACCGCTGACCTCCTTGCCGTGGAATTGGAAATATCTCGCGAGTGCACTCATACCTATGCCGCCTATGCCGATGAAATAAATTTTTTTTATGTCATTCAAGTCAACCATGTCCGATCTTATCTAGTACCTCCTTTGCTATCCGGTCTGCCGCGTCCGTGACGGCGAGGCGGCCGATATTGGTCTTCAACCGCTGCCGAAGCGGCTCATCCTTTACCAGCGCGATGGTCGTGCTCACAAGCGACTGCATCGCATCATGATCCATTACCATAAGGGCGGCGCCTTTATTTACCAGGTTCCGGGCGTTCGCCGTCTGATGGTCTTCCGCCGCAAAGGGAAACGGGACAAAAACGACCGGTTTTGCCACGACGCAGAGTTCGGCGATCGACATGGCTCCCGATCTCGAGATGACCACATCGGCCGCAGCAAAAGCGTTCTCCATCTTTGGGATGAAGTCGCCGGTCCAGATATTGCTGCGACCCCTGCTCAGGTCGACGGCCCGGGCGGCAAACGGCTTGCCCGTCTGCCAGATCAACTGGATACCGGCCATTTGCCAATCATCGATATGTGCGGCCATCGCTTCGTTGATGCCTTTGGCGCCCAGGCTGCCGCCGGTGGAGAGCACCGTCGGCTTGACCGGATCCAGTCCGAAACTGCGGATGGCCTCATCCCTCGGGACCCGGCTGTCCACTATCGTGCTTCGAACGGGGTTGCCGACGACGACGATGCGCTCTGCCGGAAAGAACTTCTCCATGCCGTCGCTGGCGACGAAGATGCGGTCCGCTTTTTTGCCCAACAGGATATTGCTTTTCCCGGCGAAAGAATTGCTTTCATGGATAAAGCTGGGTATACCCTTTGCCTGTGCGGCGCGGAGGACGGGAAAACTGGAGTACCCTCCTACCCCGATGGCTGCGTCCGGCCGGAAGCTCCGGAGGATTCCGCTGACCTGGAAAAAGCTGCGGATCAGCTTGAACGGCAGCCCGGCATTTTTTATCAAAGAGCTTCGGTTAAATCCGGCGATGTCTATTCCTTTGATGCGATAACCGGCTTGCGGGACCTTCTCCATTTCCATCCGGCCTTTTGCGCCGACAAACAACAATTCAATCCCGGGCTCCCGCTTTTGGAGGGCGCCCGCGATGGCTACTGCGGGGAAGATGTGGCCGCCGGTGCCTCCGCCTGCGATAATTATCCGCTTATTCATGAGGCGAGCCCTCCAACTGCTCGACATTGCGCGCCACGCTCAGAATGATGCCGATCGCCAGGCAGGTGAACAAAAAGGAGCTCCCTCCCATGCTGACAAGGGGAAGCGTCACGCCGGTGACGGGAAACAGGTTGACATTGACCGCCATATTCGCCAGCGCCTGGATGACCAGCGTGAAGCTAAGCCCCAGCGCCAGGAAGGCGCCGAAAGCAAACGGACACCGGCGGAAGATCCGGATGCTGCGCAGCAAAAAGACGAGATAGATCAGCACGATAAAGATCCCGCCGACCAGTCCGTATTCTTCGATAATGATCGCATAGATAAAATCGCTGTAAGGATGCGGAAGAAAATTTCGTTGCTGGCTGTTGCCCGGACCAAGACCCAGGAGCCCACCCCTGGCGATAGCAATCTTTGCCTGATTGGTCTGGTAGTTATTGTCATCGTTATCGACACCTCCATACATAAAGGTCTCTACCCGGCTGATCCAGGTATCGACGCGAACGAATAGGCCGGAATGGCCTTCTGCCCTGGGTCTTTCGATGGAGCCGCCATTGGATGAATGCCGGATCATGGCTGCGCCGACGAGGATAAGCACGGGGACCAGCGCGACCGCAACGGTCAGCAGCAAATGTTTTGCGCTGACGCGGCCGATAAAGAGCAACATCAGGCTGGTGGCGCCGATCAGCAACGCGGTCGACAGGTTGGCCGGCGCGATCAACACACAGATGATCGCCACGGGCGCGATCACCGGAATAAATCCGGTGCGGAAATCCTTGATCACCTCTTGCTT
>DATJWK010000175.1:0-34943 GCA_035501395.1 Puia sp. | reverse complement strand
TGCCACAATTCCTAATTCAATTTAAGTATGCCTCTCCTTCCATCAGGGCGTTGGTGGAGCACCCGGACGCAGATCACGCCGCCCGGGCAGCCGCCATGGTAGCATCGGTGGGCGCGAAGCTGCTCGGCTACTGGTATGCGTTTGGGCGCTTCGATGGGGTCGTGCTGTTGGAGACCTCCGATAATAGCACTGACGCCGCGATTGCGATGGCCATCGGCGGTACCGGTGAAGTCACCAATCTTGAATCGACAGTCCTGTTGACCATGGAGGAGGCCAGACAGGCCATGTTAAAAGCAGCGACGGCGACGCATTTGCCGGGAAGGGAGGCAGAGCGATGAGTACAGAATCTCACGCATTCAAAGCACCTGTTGCGGCGACCAGCGATATCAGAGCGATCACCGATGGGGTTTGGGTCATTCCTGACCTGAACCATACTCCACTGGTCCCGAATATCGGGATTATCGTCGGGAGCCGTGCAACGTTGATCATCGATCCCGGCTTTGGACCAGAGAATGCCCGTGCCGTGCTGGAACAGGCGCAACGGCTGAGTGATGGCCGGCCAATCTTGCTCACGCACACGCATTGCCATCCCGAACACGGCTTCGGCGCCAATGTCATAGCGGGAGACGCGACGATTCTTTATAACGAGGCACAATGGCTCGAACTGGAGGAAAAGGGTCCGGTTCTCCTCCGGATGTTCAGAGAGCAGATCCCTCCCGTTGCTCCAATGCTTGAAGGTGTTGAATTCGTGCGCCCCGTGCTCCGCTACACGGGTTCGATGAATCTCGACCTTGGTGATGACATCATGGCGGAGTTTATCGAGGTCGGCGGAGCGCACTCGCGCGGTGATCAGGTAATTCTTATTCATGGTTTCAGACCGGTGCTTTTCACGGGCGACCTTGTCGAGGAGGGCAACTTCGGGATACTAGGCGATGACGAATCACATGCTGCTCCATGGATCGACCGTCTCGAAAGGCTCGAGAAGCTTGCGCCAGACATCGTGGTTCCCGGGCATGGCCTCGTCGGAGACCGGAACCTGATCAATGCTTACCGTGAATACCTCGAGTTGGCCAGGCGACGAGTTTACCTGCTCAGGACGGCCGGCAAGCTGTCCGAAGCCGAAATAGTCGATCAGGTAAGCGCCGAGATCCTGGAATTGCACCCCACTTGGGGAAATAGCAATTGGGCTCGCAAGACCGTCGAAGATTTCTCGTGGCCGGCCCGAAGATGAGTTACTTGAATTTCAATTACAGGGAATTATTAATAGACGAATACTATGGCCAAAACAGCTAGGACAGTTATCAATTCAGTGTGGCGCTATTGGAAAAGGAGATGGCGGGGGGCGGTCGCCGCCCCCCTTCTCCTTCTATTCAGCACGCAAAGGGGGATGCCGCAGAGCATGTCGCAGGGAGAAAAAATTCCCGAAGGACCCCAGCGGCCCGAAATTAATTGGACTTATCGCTGGCGGGAAGATTGGTCGGTTCTGGCGGATACGGCCTTGCGCAAGGATCCCTTTGATCCCTTAAAGTACATCCGCTTCGGCGCCGACCCAAAGACGTATCTCTCCCTCGGGGCCACGATCCGGGAACGGTTCGAGTCCGTGTCGCTCATTCTGCCGCCAGTACTTCAACACAACAGCTACCTCCTTGACCGAGCCCAACTGCACGCCGACCTCCATCTCGGACCCTATGTCCGTATCTTCACTCAATTGGTGGATGCCCGGGCACCAGGAAAGGCAGTTATCGGTCCCCCCGATCAGGACCGGTTTGACCTGGAGCAGGCCTTTCTCGAGGTCACCATTCCCGCCGGTACGGGTGCGTTTGATTTCACCGTCGGGCGCCAGGAGCCGCAATTCGATTTGCAGCGGTTTGCCGATATTCGCGATGGCCCCAATGTGCGACAACCCTTCAATTCAGTAGCGCTTGGTTACAGTATCAGGAAATGGCTCATCACCGCTTTTTACAGTCAGCCCTTAGAGACGTTAGACCAGAAAGCATTTGACGATGTCAGCAGCAGTCATTTCACCATGAGCGGTGCGCGCTTGGAACGCAGCGGTCTAGGCGGCGGAAAACTGTCGGTGTTCGCGGCGCAGCTAAGAAATGACGATGCTTTCTATCTTTCCGCGCAGGGTCCGGAACGGCGAAATCTGCTGGATATCCGGTATGCGGGACGCTTGAACGGCTGGGACTGGGATGGCGAGGGAATGATACAGCGAGGACATGTGGGAGCCAAGGACATTCGAGCCTGGAGCGCGGGAGGTCTCTTTGGCTATACGTGGGTGAACTGGCGTTGGATGCCACGCCTTGGTTTCCAGTTTGACGCCGCGTCGGGTACCCACGATCCAAAGAGTGGCGTTACAGGGACCTTCAACCCACTGTTCCCAAGCGGATTTTATGAATTGCTCTCTGGCTATCCAGGATATGCCAATTTCATCCACCTGAAACTAGCCGGGATGGTTCATCCCATCCGAACGCTTTCAGCTATGGCCACCGGCGGTCTCCTTTGGCGAGAGACCACAGCCGATGCCGTTTATAGTCTCCCCGCCATTCCCGTCATAGGTACCGCCGGTGCCGGCAGCCCTTACTCCGGCGCCTATGGACAAATCCGTTTAGACTGGGCCATTTGCGCTCACCTTGCAGCGGCACTCGACGGAGAGTATTTTGCTCACAGTGAATCGCTTCGTCAGAAAGGGGCGGGAGACGGTGCCTTTATCGGCGCAGAGCTCAGGTTCGGATTCTAACGGCGGCGAATGGATATCTCTCACATTAAAAGAACGGTTATGAAAAATTTGTTTTTCAACTTCAGAACGGATTTTGACCACTATCTTGGCAGCCCTCTTGCTCCCTTGGAACTGGTTCAATATGGCGACTTTCAATCAGCACATTGCGCCGATGCCTACCCGGTAATCAAATGGCTACTGGAATATTTCGGCGACCTCCTGAAATTCGTTTACCGCCATTATCCAATGCCCACTTGCCATCCACTTGCATTAAAGGCTGCTGTGGCAGCGGAAGCTGCGGCTTTGCAGGGAAAGTTCTGGCACATGCACGACATGATCTTCGAAAACCAGCAGAAGCTGAACAGGTCTTCCTTCATCGAATTCGCCAGCGAAATCGATCTGGATACTCGAGCATTCGAAGATAGTCTGGAGGATCGGAAAATATTCCAGAAAGTCATCAGCGATTTTGAAGGTGGCGTGAGAAGCGGCGTGGATAGCACCCCCACCTTCTTCATCAATGGTGTACGTTATGATGGTTTTGGCGATTTTGAAAATTTATACCATGCACTGCAAAATATCACTCATTTTGAATCGAGCGCAACAGGAAGGTCAATCGAAAAATTTAGATAAACACCAAAGGCTTCATCGATAGGGTTTGGGATGAAACAAATACGGTTGTTTCTACAACTATATTTTTTAACCACTCGATATAACCAACAAACGGGTCAATATGGTACAGAAAATATATTTCACGATCGTGGATGTTGTCGCGAACTTGCAGGCAAGAGGTTTTATTTTGGATTTCAGCATCATTGGCGGCAAATTGTATTGCATCCAGGAACAATGCTATCTGGAGCCTGAAGAATTCGACGTGCTTGAAATGCATTGTTTTCACCAGTTCGTGCCGGTCTCTAATCAGACAGATGTCTATGCTATTGAATTTCACTCGCGGTCATTAAAAGGCATTCTTCTTAACTCAGGAGGTAAGACCTCAAAACAAGCGTCCATCCTTAGGACGAAGATCCGAAAATTCTGGGTCGGAAACTAAGTTGGGGAAAGGGCCGGAAAGCCAGGTTCGATGAGCCGAACGTCAATAGACGTAGGGCGTCGGTGGGATTGGAGCCGCTTGAGGTGTATGCCCGTTATTTTGGGATAGATTATCACGTGCCGGCGAAATAAGAGAATGGAACCTATATTTTGCCCATTTATCCGAGCTTATCGCAAGCAGCAACGGCTGAAGCCACCCAGCTAAGATCTAATCATTTGAAATTCCCGGAACGAGGCAGATATCGGTTTAGAGCCTGTTCATTTTTACAATGGTAGCAGTTGGCCGAGATGGATGGGATTCGGTCGTGAAAAAAAGCCCATCGTAACTACTTTTCAAAATATCTTCCTCGAACCCACTATCCCAGATGCGGTGTACCCAGCGGCGATTTTGCGTCTGGATCGGTCTGCTCAGCCAGTCGTCAACTACCGGGTTCCCATTTGCAAAACGAAGATCCAGGAATAGTTGTTTGAAGCCCGTCGCATGCAAATACCACCCCAGTGTGCCAGGCTGGCCAGAAGCGGCCTTTAACACCAACCTCGGCCCAAAAGTATTTTGTGCGACCGAATCTCTACCAAGGTAAGATCCTTCATAGAAGGTAAAGCCCACCGCATAGTACGCGTTTCCATATTTTTGTTTTAAATAGTACCCGGTACGGCCATTTATATCAAATCTTATATGGTCATTGTGGGCCCAGAAAATTATTTTACTGTTCTTTGGCAAACCATCTCTTATGGCCTCCAGGTTATCTGCCATGAATTTGTCTCTCAGATTGCCGTCTGTGTTCCATTGCGAATTCGTTTGGGCGCCATATTTTGCCTCTTTCAATAATTTTAGATGTTGATCAAATTGCTCCTCAGATGAACTTTTTACAAGAAAATCTTTTTGCTTGGCCATTTGATCCTCAATATATTGTAAAACGGAAACCGCCTTAAAAAGTACACTGTCTTTAGTATCGACAAAAGGCCATTTTTCATCCTGCTGATCAAGGACTTTAAAAATCGAATCGGATAACTTTGCCAAAGGCGGTGCATATTTCTTAAAATACGACATTACTTTTGCTCTCCCGATTGCATTATAATTTATATCGACGCCGACGAATTGCACACGCTTGGTTCGAGACACTGTCAAATTAAATGCTCGCATCCACTCTATCATGTCGGTCATTTCCCTCGTGTCCCAAGGGGAATATCCTTGACTAGCCAGGCTTATCGCCAAATTACCTTTACCATTTAATACATAGTCGTTGATATTTTGACATGCCGCGTAGCTGCTCTCCAATGTAAAGTATTGGAAGCCCAAATGTTTTACCAAGAACTCAAGCATCTTGTGTTTAAATTGAAAAAATTCACGTGTTCCGTGTGTCGCCTCCCCGAGTCCGACTATTGCAACGTCCTTAAGAACTTCCTTCAATGGCAAAAGGTCTGCAAGACTACTGTCGGAATGAACCGAATGCAGGGGAATCGCCTTATTTCTGAGCCAGTCGGTGATAATTTCAATTTTGGCTGAATCGATTGTTTGGGCCAAACAGCCTTGATAATAAAATAGAGTTTGGGTGGCGATAGTTCCTATGAGGAGGTATTTTTTCATATGACACACTTTTTAGGATAGTAGGTATTCTCGATCCTCGGTGTGAAGTGCAGCACAATGCAGAAATGGGATAGGTTGAATTCGGCAGCGGTTACCACTATTCCACCCAATAACGAACCCTTGCCGCAACGTGGAACCCCAAGTACAGCATGTGTATTCGGGGATGGTCGCCAAGTTGAAGCTAACCTCACTTCTTTTCCGGTTCGAGCTCGAGACGGATGAGGTTCTTCCCATCGAGATATTTGTTGGCGGCATCTTTTAGCGCCTGAACGGTTACTGCGTCGGCTATCTTGTCATAACCCTGGATCTCGTCCAAAGGCTCCTGATTGACGATCTGGCCCTGAAGGTAGCCGAGCCAAAACCGGTTTGTCTTCAACTGCGTCTCGCGGCTGGTTCGGTCTTCGGCGCGCCATTTTTGAAGATTGGCCGGCAGCGGTCCTTCGGTGCGGAGTTTATTTATTTCGTCGAGGGTGGAGGCGACTAATTTGTCGACGTTCTCCGGCGCGCAGCCGAAATTGATGTAGAAGGCATATCGGCCGCGGGGAAGTTTGGACGAATTTACGCGGACACCGGGGCTGTATACGCCACTTTCGTCCTCACGAAGGCGTTCGAGCAGACGGATCTCGAGGCATTCGCGGAGCGCGTCGAGACGAACGACGTTCTCCGGGGAGTAGTCAAACCAGCCCGAGAGGACGAGATACACGGTGGCCTTGGGCTCGGTCCCCTTGTGTGCCACGTGCGTGGAGACCCCGGAAGGAATGTGGATGCCGAGATCTTTTGGCTGGACATTCGAGTGCGTGGAAGGCAGGGAAGCGAGATATTGTTCCACCAGCGGGCGGAGCGAGTCGAGATTTACGCTGCCTACGAATGTAAACGTGAAGCCGGAGGCGTCGCTGTAGCTATCCTTGAAAAACTGGTAGGATTTGTCGAGATCGATCTCGTTGATCTTGGCGATCGTCGGGCCGGTCCGGCGGAGATTGTAGTCACCGAGGACTGCGTTGACGGTGTCGCTGAAGACGCTGTTGGGATCGGCGGAACGGTTGGCGATGTTGGCCCGGCTGCGGTCAAGAATGCTGTTGACCACGGCGGTATCTTTTCTCGGCTCCGTCCAATCGGCGTATAGAAGTTCCATGGCGGTGTGAAGGTCGGCGGGCGTTGTGCTCCCATTAATGACCTGGTCGCGTTCGTTGATCTGGAAGCGCAGGTTAACCTGTTTGCCGGCGAGATACTTTTGGAGTTCGTTGAGATCGTAGTTGCCGGCGCCCCCTGCACCCACGAGCATCGCGGCGTTTGCGGCGGACTGGTAGTCGGCGTCCGATGACAAGGACGTGCCGCCGGGGCCATAGGCGCTGAAGACGATCTCGTCATTTTTGAAGTCGGTGGGCTTAATCCGAACGGTGGCGCCATTGCTCAGGGTCCAGGTGGTCAAGCCAAGTTTATCATCCTTCTGCTCGCTGACGATCGTGCCGGCGGTTGGTGGGGTGATCAGCAAGGATTTCGCGGAAACCTGGTCCTGGTATGCGGTCAGGTTTTCGGCTTCGACCTGGGTAAGCCAACCGGTGGCGGTGGCTGAATCCGGCAAATTGCCTTTGTCCTTGTCCGGCGCCAGGATGAGGATGGTGCGGCCGTGGTCGGTTGCGCCAGCCGTGAGCAATGCGTTGACATCGGCTATGGTGACGCCCGGTAGGTCCTGCCGTACCAGTTTGTATTCGGCGTCGATGCCCGGCGACGCGGTGCCTTTGAGAAAATATTCCTGATATTCCTGGACGAAGCTCTGGCTTTCGGTCTTGTTCTTCTCCTTCCAGGCGCGTTCGATCTCCGACAAGTATTCGCTCTTGGCCCGATCGAGCTCGGTTTGGGTAAAACCGAATCGTTTGGCGCGGATCACTTCGCGCCAGACGGCCTTAAAGCCTTTTTCCAACTCGCCGGGTTTGGCGTTGACAGAAGCGTCGAATATATCCAAGCCGTCAATGAAACCGCCAAACCCGATGTTGGCGCCGAGGAACGGGGGGTTGGCCTGGCGCGTTAACTCGGCCAGGCGGCCGGCCATCATTTGGTCGAACAGTTCGCGGATGATATCTTTCCGGTAGTCGGCTGCCGTGCGAATGACCAGCCCGGGGATCTTGATCAGCGCTTCTGCCTGGGTGTTGGTCATTTCTCTGTCGGTGACAGAGACAAACCGGTTAGCGTCAGTCAGCGGGATCTGATAGCGGGTGCGCGGCCGCTCGGCGGCGGGATTTTTGAGGTCTGCAAACTGGGTGCGGATTGCCTTTTCCATCGCGGCGGCATCGATGTCGCCAACGACAATGACGGCCTGGAGGTCGGGCCGGTACCAGTCGTGGTGGAACCGCCGGATGGTTGCGGGCGTAAAGTGATTGAGGACCGAATCGACGCCGATGGGCAGGCGTTGGGCGTAGCGGGAGTTGTCAAGGATGACGGGCCAGTAGATCCGGCGCATCCGTTCACCGGCGCCTTTGCCCAATCGTTTTTCTTCCAACACCACACCGCGTTCCTTGTCGATCTCCGTCGGATCCAGGAGGGCGCCTTGCGACCAGTCATGAACGATGGTCAGGCCGGTGCGAAGCACATCCGGTTTGTTGGAGGGGATGGGAAGTTCGAAGACTGTCTCGTCAAAGCTGGTATAGGCGTTGATATCGGCGCCGAAACGGACACCGTTCCTTTGCAGGTAGTCGATCAGCTCGTTCTTTGGGAAGTGCGTCGTTCCGTTGAAGTTCATGTGCTCCATAAAGTGGGCAAGACCTTGTTGGTCGTTATCCTCCAGCACAGACCCTACGTTATTCACGAGGTAAATGAGCACGCGGTCCTTTGGCTGTTCATTGTGGCGGATATAATACGTAAGGCCGTTTGGCAGCCTGCCGGTATGGACGGCGGTATCGAGCGGGAGCGGCTGGCTGAGCGAGGCGGATACGGCAAGCGTACTTGTCAGGAGCGTCAAGAGAACGATACGGGGGATGAACTTCATATTCGGATTCGTTTGGGAGATTTAATTCTGCAAATATCCTGAAATGGGTTTGCTGGCTGGGGACAAAGTTACAAACGTGCTGGAATCGGGAATGAACGGTGGAAAATCGGGAGCGGATTATCGGGGGGTCAGCAAATCAGCCGTAGTTCGCAATTTTGATCAGCTTCCTGATATCGCGGACAACGATCTTACGTCCCCGCGTCTCAAGAATGCCTTCTTCCTTGAACTCGGTGAGCATCCGGACAACATTCTCGCGGGCGGTCCCGACAAGGCTGGCCAGATCCTCTCTGCTCAAATCGATCTCTACCGGCATCCCCGGCGGCGAATCCGCCTTATATTTTTCGCGAACGACGATCAACTGGAGTGCCAGTCGTTCCCGGACCGGCCGGCGGCCAAATACAGTGAGGCTATTCGCGAGAACGGAAAATTCATGACTAAGTGTCTTTAGTAGCCGGCGGGAAAGGACGGCTGACTGTTCTACGGTTTCCAAAAAATCCTCCCGTGGAATAAAAGCGATGCGGCTATCTTCCAGCGCTGCGGCAGAATCCGGATAATTATCGCCTGACAGGATCGCATGATAACCCAGCAATTCGCCCGTGTTGGCCACATAGATGATCTGTTCGCTGCCGTCCCGGTCCAGTTTGTATTTCTTCACTTTTCCCTGTACCAGGAAATAGATCCCGACCGGAAATGCGCCCTCGCGAAAAACGATCCCTCCTTTCTTATAAAGCTGCTCCGTCCGGCGTTTCATCAACAACGCCAGATCTCCGGGGGGCAGATCCGCGAGGATCGACCCCCGCTCAAAATCCCATTTGTCGATTGGAAAAAGTCCCTTTATGCTCATTAGTGATAAAAGTCACCGGGCGCGATTCAAATCCGCCCTAAATTTATGAAGGTCCTGCCGATGTACAAGGAAGCGGGGAACAAATAAATCACGATGGCAAAGCAACAAGGTTCCGTCCAGCTAACCCGGCACATGCTCGAGCGGCTAAAAGAGCGGGGATTCCGGTATGTGATTGTCGAGAGTTATACCCTCGATCGCCGGCTTGATTTTATCGAGATGAATCACTTCTTGCTGAAGCCCCTGAAGGAGTTGCCCGGTCAGCCGGGTGAGTTGGGGATCTTCGAGCCGATCGACAGCCATATTTTGAGGGAGTGGGCCGACCATCCGGACAATGGCATAAAGGCATTTATCGACACCAACGCGTACCACATATGAGCACGGTCGCCTCGCAACTGACGGACAATCTATTGAATAGTCTTTATCCGCCTTCCATCCGGGCGTTGGCCAGCCATCATTGGACACCACTTCCGGTTGCACTGGAAGCCTCGAGGTTTCTCACCTGCGCCGGTGATGCCGTAATCCTTGATATTGGCAGCGGCGTCGGGAAATTCTGCCTGGCTGCGGCTGCCCTGGCGCCCCGCTCACTTTTTGTCGGAGTGGAACAACGGACATCGCTGGTAGCGTATGCAGAGACTGCCCGCAAGAAGATCGGCCTGGACAATGTTTCCTTTTTGCATGGCAATTTCACACAACTCGACTTTAGGTCGTTCGACCATTTCTACTTCTACAATGCCTTTTATGAGAACCTGGCGGGCTCCGACAAGATCGACGACGATATTGCGTATTCCCGCGAGCTGTATCGATATTACAGCCATTACCTTCTCTTGCAGTTGCTACAGCGCCCCGCCGGAACCCGCCTCGTCACTTTCTGCAGTTCCGAAGATGAGATCCCGCCCGGCTATCGGGAGATGGATTCCGGCTTCGGCGGCCAGCTTAAATTCTGGATCAAGGCATGAAGGATATGTTCAAACCCAAAATACTGGATACGCTGAAGGGCTATCGCCGGCAGCAACTGGCCCGTGACCTCATGGCGGGGCTTATCGTCGGATTGGTGGCGTTGCCGCTGGCTATCGCATTTGCCATCGCGTCGGGTGTAGCGCCGGAAAAAGGCCTGCTTACCGCGATCCTTGCCGGGTTCCTCATTTCGGCGCTGGGCGGCAGCAGGGTCCAGATCGGGGGACCCACAGGGGCCTTTATCGTCATTGTCTACGGGATTGTTCAATCGCATGGCGTGGGCGGCCTTGTCATCGCTACATTCATTGCCGGGATCCTCCTGGTCGGCATGGGCATCGCCCGGCTGGGGTCCGTCATCAAATTTATTCCGTACCCGCTGATCGTCGGGTTTACGAGCGGCATCGCGGTGGTCATCTTCTCTTCCCAGGTCAAGGATCTGTTTGGCCTTCGGATGGGCGCCGTGCCCGCCGATTTTAGCCAAAAGTGGCTAACCTATTTCCATTTTTTTCCGACGGCCGGCCTTTACGCGCTTCTTCTCGGTGCGGGTACGGTTATCGTTGTTTTGTTGTGGCCAAAAGTGAGTTCAAAAGTACCCGGGTCATTGGTTGCCGTGTTGCTAACCACTATCCTCGTGGCCGTCCTCCATTTGCCCGTGGAAACGGTCGGGAGCAGGTTCGGACAAATAAAGCCGAGCTTCCCCCGACCTTTTTTTCCGCACCTCGATTATCTCACCATCAAAACGTTGATCCAGCCGGCGTTTACGATCGCTCTGCTGGGCGGCATCGAGTCGCTCCTGTCGGCGGTGGTCGCTGACGGGATGATCGGCGGAAATCATCGGTCCAATATGGAGCTGGTTGCGCAAGGGATCGCCAATATCGGATCGTCCTTGTTCGGCGGCATTCCGGCCACGGGTGCCATCGCCAGAACCGCCACCAACGTGAAAAACGGCGGCCGGACGCCGGTGGCGGGAATGACACATGCCCTGACCCTTCTGCTGATCATGCTTTTTTTTGGCCGCTGGGCGGCGCGGATCCCGATGGCGACGCTGGCGGGGATCCTGGTTGTCGTTTCGTACAATATGAGCGAATGGCGATCTTTCCGGTCGATCCTACGGGGTCCGGGCAATGATATAGCCGTCCTCCTCACGACATTCCTTCTCACGGTGATCGTCGACCTCACGGTAGCCATCGAGATCGGGATGATCCTGGCTGCATTTCTTTTTATGCGGAGCATGATCCGATCCAGTTCAGTAAGTCCATTGTTGTCGTCTGCAGAAGAAAATGACGGCGGACCCGATGTGGTGTGGATCGATCCGTTACCGCCAGGCGTGAAAGTCTACGAGGTGGAAGGTCCGCTTTTCTTCGGTGCCGCGTACAAATTTCAGGATGCTTTACGGGTGTTGGATGAGCCCACCCGGGTACTGATCATCCGGATGCGAAAAGTACCGGTTATCGACGCGACCGGGATCAGGGTGATGCGTTCGGTGGTGAAGGAGATGTCGCATCGCGGCACAAAGATCATTCTTTCGGAGCCTGACCCGCGGGTCCTTAAAGAACTCGCCGACGCCAGACTGGCCTTTGCTATCGGAAAGGCGAATATCACGGATAGTTTGCCGGCAGCGATCGAACGAAGTAAAATGATCGTCGAATAGCCGGGGGGTGTCCGCTCTCAACCGGTCGATATCCTGCATGGTTCAGAAAATAAAGCTGAACGTAGGTTAATAATCCCGATCTGGTGAGCCAGGAATTGATCCAATGCCTGTCCCCCGACCGGCCCGATAATTGCATTGGGTCTCCAAAAGATCACTATGCGGAAAATATGGGCTGTTGCAGGCTTTCTGGCCGTGGCGGGGATAGGCTGTTCGAAGAAAAGCAGCAATACATCGACATCGTTAAGCCCTACAGATCAGCAATTTGTAACGAATGCAGGCTATAACAACGTCGATGAGATCAATGCAGGGTACTTGGCGTCAACCAACGCGGCGGACTCAAATGTCAAAGCCTTTGGTCATTTGATGCTTACCGACTACGACGGCGCGCAATCGGCGATTGTGCTGATAGCAGATAGTGCAGGGTTCACCGTATTGTCAAGCCCCGACCCGGCGCATCAGCAACAATTGGATGCCATGCAGAACTTATCCGGGGAGGCATTTGACACGACCTACCTGCGGTACCAGATCAATGATGACCAGGCGGCCATTGCACTCTACCAGTCGGAGCAGACGAATGGGCAAAGCCCCGAAGTCAAGGCGTATATCAACAAATATCTTCCGATTATCCAGGCACATCTCACCACCGCGGATAGTCTGATCAAAAATTGGTCGGGGCATTGACGACAGACCGTTCATCTGCTTCCATGCGGATATACGCTAAAATTTGCTACATTGAAGCTAAAACCGGGGGAGGCCCCTGAAATTTAGCTTGCCTATGTCTACGGGCGCGAAAAAAATCCTTTGCATCGGAGAGGCGTTGATCGATATGATTTGTACGGACAGGGGTAAATCCCTGTCCGAAGGGCAACACTTCTTAAAAAAACCGGGCGGAGCGCCAACCAATGTAGCGGCCGCGGTCGCTGCCCTGGGCGGAACAGTAGAACTCATTGCGAAGGTGGGAGCAGATCCCTTCGGACGCCAATTGATCGCCGTCATGGAGGCATTCGGAGTTTCTACCCGCTGGATGGCAGTCGACGAGATGCATTTTACCACGTTTGCCTTTGTTTCGCTGATGGAAGACGGGGAGCGCGATTTTGTTTTCAACCGTGGCGCAGACGGCGAATTGACGGTACAGGAAGTGGAGGCGGTCGATCTTTCCGCGGTTGCCGTTGTGCATTTCGGATCGGCGACAGGATTTCTTCCCGGTCCCCTCCAGGCAGCCTACTACGGCTTATTGCAAAAGGCCTTGCGTCAGGACATCCTGATCAGCTTCGATCCAAACTACCGGCACCTGCTTTTCAGGGACAATCACCGGTCCTTTATCGATCACTCATGGAATTTTCTGGATTGCTGTCATTTTTTCAAGGTCAGTGATGAGGAAGCTTTGCTGCTGACCGGTGCAGCCACATTAAAAGATGCGGCGACTGTCTTGCAGGAAAAGACGAAAGCGGTATTTGCAATTACCCTTGGAAAAGACGGCACATTCCTGCGGGTGGATGACCATACGGAGATCGTGCCGAGCATCCCGGTTAAACCGGTTGATACCACCGGGGCGGGGGACGCATTTGTAGGCGCCGTGTTATATCAATTGAGTGCGGCCAGGACACCGGCAAAGACCGATCTGGCGGATTGGCGACGGATCGTTGGCAATGCCAACAGGGCGGGAGCGAGGACCTGCGAATACATGGGAGCCATGGAGGCCTTCAGGCATTTGAGCAACCAGATCTTTGAATAAGCCGTTCTCAATCTTAAATAAATAACTTTCAATATGGAGCAGACATATCCTTACGTGACCAGGCTGGATATCAAATACGACCACCTGCAAAAAATAGATGTCGATGAGATGGTGCGCGAATGCACCGACAAATGGTTCAATCAAACGCTTACCCGCGTCAACGACAGCGTGGTGCGCGTTGGGATCATCGAGGGCGAGTATCATTGGCACAAACATGACAACGACGATGAATTCTTTTTTGTACTGAGCGGCCAGCTGCTGGTGGACCTCGAAGACCGGACGATCGAGCTCAATCCGAACCAGGGGGTGACGGTTCCGCATGGTGTCGTTCACCGGACGAGGGCGCCGCGGAAAACGGTAATACTGATGGTGGAGACCAGCGATATCCTTCCAACGGGGGATTAATGGCCGGCAGCGGGGATACCGGACCTGCCGCGAACTCGCGTGCATTGGGCGCTCCGCCGACGCGCCATTTGACCCCGGGCGACCATTCGTCGGCTATTTTCGACTTTCGTCGGGTAAATACGCTCCTTCGACGAAAAATTTTCATTCCGGATGTGGTTTTCCGCATCTTTGTATCAGCAACGAAAGAGATCCAAATTCCAAAAGTGAAACCAACTAATGTCCAACTAATCCTGATTCCAAATCCTTGAAAAACAATTGATAATCCAGAACCCTTCTAAAACCGTTTCTATTGGTTGAACCCTGAAAAAAAAGAATTTTTACCGCCCAAGGTGCAGGGCGGTTTTTTTTATCGGCAAATACTAAATAATTTAGTATTTTTGGGGTCCGGTCGCGGCGGGGTGGCGCAATGGCGCACATTCATCACGAAAAAACTGACGGAGCAATCAGATTAAGTAGTACAAAATTGCATGCATGCTGTTTGGCGTTTCTTTAAAATGTTTATTTGCTTATGGAACATCGGGACCATCGGTATCCAACCATTAAGCCTATGCTGGATCAAGGAAGGATCAAATCGTTCGCGGATATTTTTACGTATCTGCCAAAGTCCGTAATGGCGGCTGATCTTGGAAAGAACCTGAAGCGGTTCAACGAGCTCCTGCTTCATGTCGAAGGCTTTACCGTAAAAGATCTCATCATCATCGCCAATCTTTGCGGACTGACACGCATGGAAATGTTCCGGTTGATCGATGAAGAATTGACGCCATAACCGGGCATAGCCCGTTAGCACCTGATCAGTCCATAACCAACCTTTCCTGTTTGACCTGATTGAGAACTTCCCTGTCCGGATCAGACCGCCTGCCGGCGGTCTTTTCTTTTGCTATTCACCCAGATACGGATCACGGATCTTGCGAGTCGAATAATGTATATCCGAGAAAGTTACGGTGCAATTTTTCCCGGTGGGTGATTGGGCAAGGAATCCCACCTTCAACGGAACGGCGCTGTCGAATACCAGGTGCCGGATCAAAAACCAATGTGTACCTTCCAGCGAATAATATAGGGTGATGACATTGCCGGCTTTTGCGACTTTATAAAAGACGGTGTTGCCTGATATGGCGGCCGAATTGCAGTCGTCCGAAATCCCCTTGGTCACAACACTGACTACCCGGTGCTGACCGGTGTAGTCTTTTTCGAAGCAGTATTTTATCCAGTTAAGGCTGTCAGCCTTCAGTACGATCGCACCGCCGTCCCATTTACTGACGAAATTATGGTGGACAGCAGCGGTCAAAACAAAGTTGCTGTCCGCAACGAACAAGAGCTTTGGCGCATTATCGGTGTTGTAAGCGACGTTGGGATCACGGAACATGTCCGTCTTTTCGCCGGCTTCAATGATCAGATGACCGGCGCTTTGTTGAACGCGGATCGGCATGTTTTCCCAGAAGAACGGCCCTGGCAGGGACGTCAGGTGGAGTGTGTCGGCAGATTGGGCAATCGTCCTGCTGAGGGAAAGTGTGCCCAGCATGAGACAGAGACAACTGGCGGCGAGACGGAGAGTTATCATGACTTCAATTTTATATTACATTATGATGTGCGTGGAATCGAACGGCCTTCGGCCATTCAGGTCTTCGTCGGGTAATTCTTTCTTTCGTCGGGTAAATTAGATCGTTAGACGAAAAAGTTTCATTCTGGGTATGGGATATGCCATCTTTGTTTCAGCAACGAGAGAAATCCAATCCTACGGCAAGCTACAACATCCAAAATTGAAAGCCCGATCCGACATCCTTGAAAACCAACGCTAGTCCAAGATCCAAGAAAAAACATCCTGACCTCCTGAAAAGCCAACAAAGAAAATCCGGGTATCCTATGAAAAAAATTTCCAAATCCTTGAAAAAATCGGAAAGTTGAGAACCTGACAAAGATTTTCGCCGCCCTCACCAGGGCGGTTTTTTATTGACGCTGCGGTTGCGGTCGAAACCGATAGAGGTAAGGCGCCTTGTGCGCTCCGCCGCTGAACTTTTTATCCAGCCGCTCGAGAATATCCATATTCAGCATTTTGCGCTGGAAATTGGAGCGGAGCAACGGTCTGCCAAGGATGGATTCATAGAGTTGCTGGAGTTCGTTCATGGTAAAGGTTTCCGGAAGCAGGTTGGATTGCGGTACTTTCACGTCAAGCAAGAGGCGAAGGGTCCCGAGCGCCCTGGCGGCGATCTCGCGATGATCAAATATCATCACCGGCAATTGATCAACCGGCCGCCAGGTGCATTCGGCATCAAAATGTCCGGGTGCCGGACGGGCAGCGGCGTAGTTGACCAGCGCGTAATATCCGACGCTGATAAAGCGCTGCATGATCCAGCTGTCGGCAGGCACGTCAATCCCAAGCGTACCGAAGACGTCCTCGCTCTTTTTTCCGCCGGTGCGGCAGTGGTCGCCAAACGTACCGCATTGTTCGAGGTAGACAGCCTCCAGCCCCGTACGTTCGCGCAGGATTCGCTGCGCAGCGCCGTCGAGGTCTTCTTCTCTTCCGACGTAGCCGCCGGGCAGAGAATACAGGGGTTGGTCTTTTATTCTAAGCACGAGGACTTTCAGGACGCCTTCATGAAAACTGAATATGGCTGAATCTACAGAGATGTGGGGTAGGTAGGTTAAGGTACCGTGCTCGATCAAGTTTGTCAGTTCCAACATATCATCTAAATTAGTTATTTTTATCTTTAAACCGGGCGGAGCCCTTTGTCGAAACGAATATGAACTTTTCCGACGACGCTATTTTAGCGGCCATCCATTCCAACGACCTGGACGAAGTTATTTTTTACATCTACAAACAATACGCGGAACTGATCAGCTTCAATGTGGTGACCATGGGCGGCAGCCTGCAGGATGGGGAAGACATTTTCCAGGAAACGGTAGTGACCTTTATCGACCTGATCAGAAAAGACAGATTCAGGAGAGATTCCAGCATAAAGACCTTCCTTGTTTCCGTGGCCCGAAATATCTGGCTGAATGAGCTGAAAAAGAAGAAAAGCGGCGACCATCGGGCAAGGATCTTTGAAACAGGCCGGGGACATCTGGATAATGACGTCCTTGACAACCTGAACCAGCGGGAGAAAAGAGAGCAGCTGTTATCCCTCATGGCTCATCTTGGAGAGTCATGCCGGAAAATGCTGATCCTGTATTACTATGATAATCTTTCTTTTGAAGAGATCATCCGCAAAATGGGCTATGAGACCGAACAGGTTGCCCGCAATAAGAAATATAAATGCATAAAGGAACTATCGGAATTGATCCGAAGCAACCCGGCATTGTTAAAACATATTATGTAAACGCTTGACAATCATCTATTTGAAAATAACTGAAAATAGTTCACTTTTCAGGTTACAA
The DNA here is from genome assembly GCA_035501395.1 of Puia sp. Taxonomy (GTDB): domain Bacteria; phylum Bacteroidota; class Bacteroidia; order Chitinophagales; family Chitinophagaceae; genus Puia. Next base: position 17,645 of record DATJWK010000175.1, on the reverse strand, counting down.
ATATGAACCCTGCACGTACTAAGTATAGAAGCAGTTCTTTGAAAAAACGGGAAAACGCCGATCCATCCTCGAAAAACCTTTACTATCATCCGGTCGGCCATGAAAAACATTCAAATCCGTCCATGAAAACCGATCTGGTCCAGGCCAGTGAAAACCAATCCGGTGAAAACCAATCCAATCCGCTGAAAATCAACCTGATCCATCCAGTGAGAACCATGCTAATCCATCCATGAAAAATCATTGAATCCCAGCCATGAAAACCGCGACTGAGCCGCGCTCGGTTGATCGTACCCCTTGTTTTTAGAGTCCAATCCTTGAATTTCCTTCTCCAGATCCTTGAAATCCAACCTTTAAATCCAAACATCGAAAACCAACCCTGGAATCCATGTCAATTTCAATTTACCCCTGAGTCCATATCCATTGACTGACCGTGTAGATCAACCTGATAAAAAGATTACAACCTGAAGTCGAACCTGAAATGTTAATGTCTGAAGGCGTTTTCCTGCTTTTTCCCAATGAATCAAATCCGCCAAAACCGGAATAATAAGAAAGATGACCCCCGAACAACATCAAATATTAGTAGATCAATTCGATAAACGTCTGAGTGAATCGTCTCCCGACGGACCTGATCCCGCCAAAACCGACAACCGGCAGGATTGGGCGCTCCTCGAGCTGGCGGTAGAGGCCATCCGGCTGCAAGGCCTTACAGAACAGGTGCGGCGGGCCAGGATGCAATTCGAGCAAGAACAGCGCGAGCTGGATCGGGAGCAGGCCGACAACGAACCCTCCGAATTGCCCGTGGCGCCATCCGTAACGGTGGGAAAGCTGGCAGACATGGTTCAAACCGGTCATCATTCTGCTGCCTCGCCTGCGGCCGACCGGGCCATTGGCCGGCGGATTTCGCCGGTGCTGCAGATCGCTGCTATATTGATCCTGGTGATCGTAAGCGGCGGGATTCTCAAGGTCGCGAATACTCGTCCCGAAGGCGTCTTTGATAAGAATTATTCGGACTATCAACTAAGTATAACCCGGGGGGCCGATGCCTCCGACTCCCTGGAACTGGCATACCGCAACAGGAACTGGGCCGCAGTCTATCATGCATTCGAAGCATCCCATGCCCGGACGCAAAAAGACTATTTCCTCACGGCTATGGCGCATATGCAGCAAAAAGAGTATTATGAGTCAATCGGTCTGCTGAAAACGCTGATCCTCTCTAATCAGAATAAAGAACCGTACTTCGAAGACGAAGCGGAGTACTACCTAGCAATGAATTACCTGGCAACGGGTCAGGCCGCACCGGCGGTTGCGCTCTTCGATAAGATAAAAGCAGATCCGCATCATGTTTACCACTCACGGGTCAGTCAAATGAGCGGACTGGACCTTGGTATCCTGCGGATGAAGTAAACGATGCCTGCGGGATGAACTGCGCCATCCGGCAAACACCGGGAAAAGTGCTGCCAGTCCCACCAGCAATCCCCATTCCAGCCAATAATTTTTTTCTTCTTTCAATATCGGGTCCGTGTTCCCGACCAGGATCAGATGCGCCCAGTAATTGGGCGTTGTGTACACAGAATTTCCGTGTATAAAGTCCAGTTTTGCCTGGCGGAGCGCGGCCGGCTTGCTGTAGCCCTCTTCGAGGTAAACGTGGAATTTTTGCAGAATGACCTCCGTGGATTGGTCGTCGGCTTTCCACAGGCTATTGACCGTACTGGCGCATCCGGCATACAGGAATCCTCTTGACAGGCTCATAACGCCTTCATTGTCGACGATCTCGCCGTTGCCGCTTTCACAAGTGCTCAGGATGACCAGTTCGGTAGAGTCCAGATTGAGACCGTACAGTTCCGGCAGGAAAAGCCCATCTTCGGCCGGCCCCCTTTTCTGCGGGTAAAAGCAAATCACCGAAGCCTGCGGGTCGGGGGCTGCAATCGCATGAGTGGCCAGGTGGATCACCGGAAAATGGTTGATATTTCGCAGGAATTGCGCTTTGGTCGCCGAGCTGCCGACAAAACGATCCCCCGGAAGCCCGTCAATCTCCTGCCCTGAAGAAGGCAGGCGGTCCAGGAAACGGACCGGAGCAACATCGACCCATTTGCCACTGTCGGTGAACGGGGCGAAAGAAAGGACACTGTATCGCCGGCAGACCGGTCTGGTTGCCGTCCAGTCATGATAGAGCAGTTTCGCCGACAACTGGTAGCTGATGGTCTTCGTTTCGATCAGCGGAGTGGACTCGCGGTCGGCGGGGAGCGATTCGAACGGCAACAGGCCGAATATATTGTCGGGAATGATTATCCAATCGTCATAGCCGGAGAGCTCGAGAGTCAGCGGCCGTACGATCCTGTTATACAGTGCTGCCTCCAGTTTCCGGCTTCCGAACCGGTGCCCGGGGCTGGGATCGTCAAGCATAGAAAGCCATGCGTTGACCTGCCCGGTCAGGGATTGGGGTGAATCGACAACCAGGTGATGAAACGCGGAATTGGTCAGGGTAAAAATGTGCAGCCCTTCTGACGTCAGATAAAGGCTGATCAGGGCAGAATGGGGGCGGAGCTGCCGCCTGATCCCGGTAACGTTGAGGCCGGAGTCCTCGAATTTCAATTGGTACCACGCTCTGTTTTTTTCCACGCCGGTTAGCAGCCGGGAAAGCTGGATCTCGTATCCGGCCTTTTTCCCGGCATAGGCGGGGTCGCTACCCGCGACGTTGACGGGATCGTTGGATACCTCCAGCCGGGCGATATTGTATTTGATGGCTCTGATGCGCTGAACTATCCGGGGATCGATGCCCGGGACATTGCCGGAACTGATGTCCAGGTTGGCGGCCAGGATCGAGGCTTTGCTCATTTCTTCGATTGCAAAGACTTTCTCGAGGTAACCGCTGTCCGGGCGGAGCTTGTCCAGTCGCAGCCCTACTTCAAAAGCATTGCGGTACAGGTCGCGATTATTCCTCTTCAAAAAGACACGCGCATCGTCGGTGCTGTAAGTCTTCTCGATATGGCGGAAAAGGAGGATGGCGCTGTTGTATGCCTGCCAGGCGCCCACCAGATAGTCCTCCTTTTGCAGCTGGGTGTACAGCCACTCCCACGCTTTCGCTTTGCTGACGATGGCGTCAAAAAGCCGATAGGAGGCGAAAGAGCCGGTGAAGTTCCAGGGGTTGGAATGAATGTCCGGATCGCCAAAGGAACCGGAAAAGGTGATGATAGCCTGCTGAAACGCCCTCATCCCCTCGTCCGGATGATGGATCGCCATAAGCACCTGACCCCGGTAAAGATAATTGACCCCTGCATCCAGCCTCGTTCGGGTCGAGGGGTCGGACATGCGGGTCCACTGACCCAGAAAGTACAAAGCGGAGTCGTTGTTCCCCAGCAGGAACTGCGTATAGGCCATTTCGTTATAAACATCGGGTACGTCGCGGGATGCCACCCGGCTGAAACAGTTCATGGCCTCGGCATATTGCCGTAATTCGACATAGGATTTGCCGAGGTTGAAATAAAGCTGATTGGAAAAGATCCCGTTCCCGATCAAGCGGGTATATAGTTCGATGGAAGACTGATACTCTCCCAACTTGTAAAGGCAGCTTGCAATATTGTTGGAAAAGTTGATGATGGACGCCCGGTCGTTCGGCCGTTCCTGCCGGATAACCTCCAACGCCCGGCTGAAGTAATTGCGTGCCTGGAGGTAGTTGCCGCTTTCATAATAAAGAGCCCCCAGTGCATTACAGAGCCGGTCCTTTTCACTGAGGCCGGGGAACCGGTCAGCCAGGTCATCGGCCTTGTTCAGCAGGAGAAAAGCCGAATCGAAATTGTCAAGATGGTAATAGTCCGGTCCGGCATAGACGTAAAGCCGGAAATAAAGGGAATCGCTCCATTCCGGGTGTCGGCGAAGACAACCCAGACCTCCCCGGTAGGCATCCAGCGCTTCCCCATAACGGCCTTTTACATCAAGCAGGACCCCTTTCTTCAGCCAGCATTGCAAGAGTTCGTCGTCGGGAAAATGCGCGAGGCCCGCCTGTGCAATGATGTGGTTAAAGAGCCGGAGGGCCATTGAGTCGGTAGCTGCCGTGGGGTGGGCAAGACTGAAATAGCGGCTGGCCTTTTCATAGTCCGCCTCGAGCGGTGGCGCCGGCGTGGCCAGCACCTGGGCATAAAATACCCCAGACAACGCCGTGGTCAGAAGATGTGAAAGCCGCATCACCATGATTGGTTTCAGGATAGTCGTGGACTACAACGATCCGATCGGACCAATATTGCCAAGGATGCGGCACAGCGCTGCTAACGGTGGCCGGAATTGACGATGATCACCTGCGGAGGCCGGGGTGGTGTCGGAGTTGGCGCCGGCGCGGTCTTGGTTGTCGAAGAAGGACCGGTCGACTGCGGAGCCGTCGTACCGCCGCCGGTGACCTCGGTATAGTCCGGATGGGAAGACGCCTTGCTGAACGCTTCGCGGCTGAAGCGGCAAGCTTCGATCATAGCCTGCGGAATATCGGACACCGAATAATAATAGTAGACGGTAATCGTGGTCTTTAACAAACTCAAATGACTTTGATCATTCAGCCGGTAGTAAACCGAGATCTCGCGGCTGTCGCCATTGTGGGGCTGCGCCCCAAAAAGACCCTTCTCCACGGATGCTTTCAGGTCGATAGCTCCGGTTTGATTATCCACAACCAGGTTCCGGTTGGCCGCCAGGCCGTCCGCGTCAAAAATGGAACTGGCGATGCCGGGAGCGGCGGCATCTGCATTGAAATAAGGTTGCAGCCTGGTATGGCTGGAGCCAAGGTCATAAATGCCGTCGGGGTAGGTGACCCCGGCCAGGATAACCTGCCGGTAGGCCGTGTCGCCGGTGGCCCTGTTGACAAAACCGACATTGTACCGCGCCCCCGGCTCACTTTGCAATACGTCGATCTCCCCGGAAACCGGATCGATAGTCAAACCCTTTGGCCACGAGACGAAGGTACCGTTCTGCAACGTGTTGACCGGCCTGAACAAATAGGAGGACCGGCCGGAACCTTGCACAAACAGGACCGAGTCGCCATACGATGGGGAGCGAGCAGGATCAGTCGTGAAAAAGGAAGTTGAAGGAACCGACGAGTTTGAATAGGGGTCCGAAACCGTGTAGGTAAGGGACTTGCTGCATCCAGATAACAGCACAACGGAGACGGCCAGCGGCCGCAAAAGGCTTTTAAAGGGCATAGATAACGGAAATTTGCGTTGTTAAGAGGATATCTGGATTGTGTCCAAAATACGCATAAACTCCGGCATTTGAAAGCCTTCTGACAAAAATGTCTCCCTTCGCAGTACGCCTCGTCAACCCCAGGGGTCAGGGACGCTGCCCGCCTGGCTGACCGGAAGGGGAATCTGCCCTATAAGTTCTCTTAAAGTATGTGCCACAATCTTTTATATATTTATAAAACTCGTAATCATTCTCGCATGCCCGGATATAGTCATAACTTGGCCGATACATCTTCATAAAAAGATCGAGTGCGGGTCGGTCGAGGCCGGTAATTCGCCGCACCAGGGTGCGGTTAAAACGGTAATCGACGTATTTCTCCTGTTCCTCTTCGATCAGGCGTTCTTTGAGCGCGAGCATTTGCCGGTTTCTACGGGCGCCGAACAATAGGTCGAGATTGAGGCTTGCCCCTCCCTGGCCTTGACCGATATAGTCCGGCTCATAGTCAAAGATCTTGCGGTACTCATCCCGGTTCTCCATGGAGTCATACCGATATGCCTTCGGGCGGACCACTACCAGCGGAAGGCTGTCGACGGCGACGGCGATGCTGATATCCATGGGGTAATTCGGGTCGATGCTTCGGATGGGAAATTTGACGGTTGCTCTTCCCAGGTAGGAGAAATATATAGAATCCCTGCGGTAAACCTTGAGCCGGTACTGACCGGAGGAATCGGTCATCGTGCCCTGACCCGAGGTCGACACGACGCTTACTCCCGGCATGGCAAAATAGCGGGAACGGTCGTAGACCGTGCCATGAACCTCCAATTGCGCGAAAACGTCCTGCCTGGCCAGGGTAACAGTCACCAACAGAATAAGTAAGACGTGTCTCAAAGGCTTGTTTCGGTTAGTTCAGGGACGTGTCCATCCGGATCGTTTCCAAATCGACATCCTTATAATTACGAATCGTATGGTACAACGTATCTCGCTCCACCGGCTCACGGCCGACCTGGCGGATTAGAGTCACCAGCTGGGCGGTCGACAGACTGGGAGTTTGCTCTTCACTGCCGGCCATGGAATAGATCTTTGTGGTATCGTCGATTGTTCCGTCCAGGTCGTTGACCCCAAAGGACAGCGTGAGCTGGGCATTCTGACGGCCCAACATCGGCCAATACGCTTTCAGGTGCGGGAAGTTGTCCATATATAACCGGGCCACTGCGTAAAGCTTCATGTCCTCCACTACCGAGGATTCCGCCACATGGCTCATGTCATTGTCTTTATTGCGGAATTTCAGCGGGATAAAGGTGTTGAATCCGCCGGTTCGGTCCTGGAGCCGGCGCAGACGATCCATATGGTCGATCCGGTGTGCATATGTCTCGACGTGGCCATACAGCATTGTCGCATTGCTGTGCATGCCCTCGCGATGCGCGGCTTCATGGATATTCAGCCAGCCCTCCGCGTCAACCTTGTCGGGGCAAATGATATTCCGGACGTCGGGATGGAAAATTTCCGCTCCGCCTCCCGGCATAGAATCCAATCCCGCTGCATGTAGCCTTTTCATCCCTTCCTCCACTGTCAGCCCGGCTTTTCTGAACATGTAGTCCAGCTCGACCGCCGTAAACCCTTTGATATGCAGTCCGGGCCGGTGCGCTTTGATCTTCTGCAGGAGGCCGATAAAAAATTCAAGATTCATTTTCGGGTGAACGCCACCGACGATGTGGACCTCCGTCACGGGTTTGCCGTCAAAGCGTTTTACCATGTCGAGCATTTGCTGCTGGGTGAGTTCCCATCCCTCATCCCGCCGGGCATAAAGCCGGGAATACGAACAGAACTGGCAGGTAAACACGCAAACGTTGGTAGGCTCGATGTGGAAATTCCGGTTAAAATACGTCACGTTGCCATGGAGGCGCTCCCGCACGTAGTTGGCAAGGGCGCCCAAAAAGGGAAGGCTTCCTTTTTCGAATAGCAGGATGCCGTCTTCCGGGGTGATCCTTTGCTTATCGAGGATCTTTTTGCCAATGGGCAGCAGCTCTGCCGGCGCGGTGGACAGAAGGCCATCGATTCCGGACGTCATCGTATGCATACACGGGAGTTTGTCCGGCAAAATTACTGATTGTACGCTTATCGTAAATTCTTTATCTTGGCTGCTTATACCAAAAAGCTACTGCGTGAACATAAAACTGCGGCTGATCCTGATGAACTTCCTCGAATTCTTCGTATGGGGAGCATGGCTGATCTCGTTGGGGGATTATATGTTCAACGTCCTGCACTTCGACGGCAAACAAGTGGGGAGCGTCTATGGTACCATGGGGGTGGCCTCGGTATTTACACCCGCCCTGTTTGGGATCGTGGCGGACCGCTGGATAAATGCCGAACGCGTGCTGGGCCTTTGCCATGTCGTGGGGGCGGCCATGCTGCTTTGGGCATCTACGCTGACGAATTTCGGCGTTTTCTATATCGCCATGCTTTTCAACTGCTTTTTTTTCATGCCGACGATCGCGCTGAACGCCACCGTCTCCTATATCATTCTCGTCAAGCGGGGGCTCAATGTCGTAAAAGACTTCCCACCCATTCGCGTATGGGGAACGGTGGGCTTCGTCTGCGCCATGTGGGTGGTTGACCTCTGCGGCTGGAAGCAAAGTCCCTATCAGCTATATGTAAGCGCGGCTGCCGGGCTGGCGCTTGGAATATACGCATTTACCCTCCCGGCCTGTTTCCCCGTCCGGAGCGGGCCCAAACCCAGTTTGTTCGCTTCCCTTGGCCTGGATGCGTTCGTCTTGTTCAAGCGGATGAAAATGCTCATTTTCTTTCTTTTCTCGATGCTGCTCGGGTTTGCCCTTCAGATCAGTAATGCTTTCGCTTCTCCCTTTATCAGCGACTTCGCGAAGGTGCCGCAATATGCAAATTCTTTTGGTGTCCGGCATACGGGGCTGCTTATTTCGATTTCCCAGATCTCCGAGACGCTGTTCATCCTGACCATCCCGTTTTTCCTGCGGCGATTCGGCATCAAGCGGGTTATCCTGATGAGCATTTTCGCCTGGGTCTTCCGGTTCGGCCTCTTCGGCATCGGGGATCCGGGGGACGGCCTCCCTTTTCTTGTCTTGTCGATGATCGTCTACGGGATGGCATTCGATTTCTTCAATATCTCCGGTTCGCTCTTTGTAGAACGTGAGGCGGACATCGGCATCCGGGCCAGCGCGCAAGGACTCTTCATGCTGATGACAAACGGGATCGGCGCCTGGCTTGGCACATTTCTAAGCGGACTGGTGGTAGATCACTATACCCGAAACGGCGTCACGGGTGTGGTAAGGGATTGGCACAGCATCTGGCTGATCTTTGCCGCATACGCGCTTGCGTTAGGTATCGTTTTCCCGTTGGTGTTCCGGTATAAGCACGATCCGGCGGAAGCCGCGCCTGCAGTGAGCCATTGAGCCCCGGGGGCCGGTTATTTGTAATGCGGGATGTGCCGGATAGACCGGATATAACTAAAAGCCCGCGCAACTGCGCGGGCCCTGAATTTATTTTCCCGATACCGGCCGGAACCTAAATATGCGACTCGATCTTCTTGACAAAATTGGATTTCGGCTGCGCCCCAACCAACTTGTCAACAACTTTACCCCCTTTTATAAACAGGATGGCAGGAATGCTGGTAATACCATAATTGATGGATAATTGCGGATTGTGGTCGACATTGACCTTCCCAACATTGATCCGACCGTCGTACTCCTTCGACAGTTCCTCAATGACGGGCCCAATCGCGCGACAGGGTCCGCACCATTCAGCCCAAAAGTCTACAATGGTTAATTTATCCGATGAAATCACTTTCTCCTGAAAGTTAGTATCCGTGAACTCTAAAGCCATAATTGGTCGTTTTTTGTGTGATGTGTTTTTTATGTTTCGATACAAAGGTCCGCTATTTTCCAATCATTTTTGGTCGTCCGCGCGACAGCGCAATTGTCAGGTCAAGTGACAACCTGAACTTCAAGTTCAGGGGTCCTTTCCAGAAAAGCCGACATTTCGTCATTCATCTCAAATCCCGTTCCCATGGTAAAAAGACTGATCCGGGCTTGGCTCTTACTCTCTAAAATATTGAATTTCAGGCCAGTCTTGCCGGGATATTTTTTGATATTCCTTTCAATGAACTGCACCAGCTCCTCGTTGATAAACCGCGCTTCCACATCCATGATCACCTGCCGCGTAAGGATGGGCTTGATGCTTTCCAGCAGCATCATTTTCTCGATCCTGAACTCGAACTCAGCCTTATTGAATCGCTGCCGGAAACCGCCGGTAAGGAAAAGGTTCTTGCCCTTTTCGAGGTAATTGGCGTAGCGCGTATAATCTTCGCTCCATAACATGAAATCAGCCTTCCCGGTATAGTCTTCAATCGTAAAGCTTCCAAATTGCTTGCCGGTTTTGCTAACCCGATGCTGGGCATCGACCACCAGGCCGGCGAGCCGGTAAGCCTTTCCGGGATTGCTTTGCAGCGTAACAGCGTCCTTTATCTCATTGAATTCGCCGAGTTGGGTGATCCCATAATGGGTGATCTCGAATTTGAAGTGGTCCAGCGGATGGCCGCTCATGAACATCCCGGTCACCTCCTTCTCATGGTCGAGCAACTCGGTCAGAGTCCAGGGTTCACAGGTGGGGATTTTTGGCGTGGCGATCGCGGGCATGGCGAGGTCGCCGAATAAACTATTGCTGCTTTGATTTGAATTCGTCTGATAGACGTTCCCGAATTTGATGATCTTCTCCAGGCCGGTCGTGGAATCTCCGGCCGGAATATGGAAGTATTGGGCGCGGTGGAAATCCCCGAAGCAATCAAACGATCCCGCGTACGCAAGGCTTTCCAGCGTCTTCTTGTTGACCGTGCGCTGGTTGATGCGCTTGACCAGATCGAATATGGTCCTGAAACTGCCTTCCTTATTTCGTTCCTCGATGATGCTTTCGACCGCGGCTTCGCCCACGCCCTTCAGTCCGCCGAGCCCGACGCGGATCTCCCCCCGTTTGTTGACGGCAAACCCTTTCTTGGACTCATTGACATCCGGCCCGAGTACCTTCAACCCCATCCGTTTGCATTCCTCCATAAAAAAAGTGATCTTGTCGATGCTGCCGGCATGATTAAGGACGGCCGCCATGTATTCGGAGGGATAGTGTGATTTGAGATAGGCCGTTTGATAGGCGACAAAGGCATAACAGGTGGAGTGGGACTTGTTGAAGGCATATTGGGCGAACGCTTCCCAGTCGGTCCAGATCTTTTCCAACGTCGCCGAAGGAAAGCCTTTGGCGGTGGCGCCGTTGATGAACTGGCTCTTCATCTTGTCCAGAATGGCTTTTTGCTTTTTACCCATCGCCTTGCGCAAGACGTCGGCATCCCCTTTGCTAAATCCCGCAAGCTTTTGCGCCAGCAGCATAACCTGTTCTTGGTATACGGTAATGCCGTAGGTGTCGCCCAGATACTCTTCCATTTCGGGCAGGTCGAACACGATGGGTTCCCGTTTGTGTTTCCGATCGATATAGTTCGGGATGTAGGCGATCGGACCCGGCCGGTACAGCGCGTTCATGGCAATCAGGTCATCGAATTTGTCCGGCTTCAGATCTTTCAGGTATTTCTGCATGCCGGGGCTTTCAAACTGGAATGTACCGATGGTTTCGCCGCGTTGATATAGTCCGAAGGTCTTCGAATCGTCCAGGGGGATCAGATCGATATCGATATCAAGACCGTGATTTTCCCTGATGAGCTCAAGAGCGGTCTTCAGGATGTTGAGGGTGCGAAGACCCAAAAAGTCCATTTTGAGCACTCCGGCCTCTTCGATGACGCTTCCCTCGATCTGTGTCACCAGCAGGTCTGAATCTTTGGCGGTGCAGACGGGCAGGATCGTCATCAGGTCGTCGGGAGCGATGATAATCCCTGCTGCATGAAGACCGGTATTCCGGACGGATCCTTCCAGGCGTTCCGCCTCGTGGAGGACGCGGCTGCGCATATCCGCTCCGTTATAGATGTCCCGGAGGAGCTTTATATTGGCGAGGTCGTCGGGTCCGACACCATCTTTTTCCTCGAGCGATTTCTCCCCGTCTTTTGCGGTCAGCGGGGCGTGAAGCACCCGCTTCAACTCGATACCCGGCCGCTCCGGCACCAGCTTGGCAAGGGCATTGGATTCGGGAAGCGGCAGATCGAGCGCGCGGGCGACGTCCTTTATGCTCATTTTTGCCGCCATTGTACCGAAAGTAACGATTTGAGCCACCTGGTTGCGGCCGTATTTTCCAACCACGTATTCTATTACGCGCTGCCGGCCTTCGTCGTCGAAGTCTGTGTCGATATCCGGCATGGACTTCCGGTCGGGGTTGAGGAACCGCTCGAAAAGCAGGTTGTATTTGATCGGGTCTATATTGGTGATCCCGATGCAATAGGCTACTACGCTGCCGGCGGCCGAGCCCCGGCCGGGCCCGATAAATACACCCATATCCCGGCCTGCTTTGATAAAATCACTCACAATCAGGAAATAACCGGCGAAACCCATCGTCCGGATCGTGAACAATTCGAAATCGATCCGCTCCTGAATGTCGGGGCTCAAATCGCTGTACCGGCGTTTCGCGCCTTCCTGCGTAAGATGTTTGAGATATTCCCACTGGTCGAGGTTGCTGTCGTTGTGGATCTGAAATGCCGCCGGGATCGGGAAGGCGGGAAGAAGGATGTCCTTTTTGAGATTTAGCACCTCGACCTTGTCTACAATCAGATTGGTGTTGTCGATGGCTTCCGGAACATCGCTGAACAATGCCGACATCTCTTCCGTCGTTTTGAAATAGAACTGATCGTTCGGAAACTTGAACCGGCGGTTCTTGATGTTGGTGTCGTCATTGACAAAATCATCGTATCCCGGTGTCGCTTGCTTTTCACCCGTATTGATGCACAGCAATATGTCATGGGCGTTGAAGTCTTCGCGGTCGGTGTAGTGGCTGTCATTGGTGGCGATAACCGGAACATTGTATTTTCGGGCAAAGCGCAGCAGCAGCAGGTTGATCTTTTCCTGCTCTTTTATGTTGTGCCGCTGGAGCTCGATAAAATAGTCCTCGCCGAAAAGATCCAGCCACCATCGGAATTCATTTTCCGCTTTCTCCTCGCTGTCGTGGAGGATCGTCTGCGGGACATAAGCGCCGATGCAACAGGTCGTTGCAATCAGGCCTTCGTGGTATTGCCGGATAAGGTTTTTGTCGATACGCGGATATTTACTGTACATCCCCTCGGTATAACCAAGCGAAGTCAGTTTGATGAGGTTCTGGTACCCCTGCTTATTCTTTGCCAGCAGGATCTGGTGATAACGTTCGTCGCGCTGGTCTTTTGTAAAGGTCTTGCGAAACCGGTCCTCAACGACATAGAATTCACAACCGACGATCGGCTTGACCTTGAGCGTGCCATCATCGTTTGTATGTTTATAAGCTTCCGCCACGAATTCGAAGGCGCCAAACATATTTCCGTGGTCGGTAATGGCCAGGGCGGGCATCCCGTCCCCGATGGCCTTTTTATAAAGTCTCTGGATGGAGGCGGCCCCGTCGAGCAACGAGAATTGCGTATGGGTATGTAGATGAGAGAATTTGCTCATGGGAAACTGCAAGTAACTAACAAAACAGGAGAAAATTCGTTCGCGGAAGGCACAAACTTTCCACAAACTTGCATGGAGCCGCGAGGAGTGTTCCGCGCGGGGCCTGCTGTGCCAATGCCGCTATTTCCGGAGAAAGTTGAATATGGCAAGGACCGCGCCCACGATCGCCAGGAACTGGATGAGATTGACGAGGTAGATCTGACGGGTCATTCGAACCTCCAGATCACGAATCTGGTCTCTCACCAGCTGTATTTCCTCTTTTACGAATGACTTGGTGGCCAGTTCCTCTTGCTCCTGGTCCCGCTGCTCATTTAGTGCATCATTTATGGTCGAGACCAGATTCTGTGCGCGATCATCGGGCAGGTGCAGGTCCTTTCGGAAGATGTCGTATAGTCGTATTTGTGTAGGGTTCCTCATAAACTCCATCCTCACGGTTTTCATAAAACAGGTTTATCATCACAAAGCTAAATACTTAAAAAGCATTTTGTTCGCAAAAAATGAGTTTGGGGAGCCGCAAAAGCAAAAAAGGAAAATATTTTCGCTCGACCGGATAGCTCAGCCTCCTTCCATTTTGGCAACTTATTTGCTATATTTGTCCATGCCAATATCCTCAGAAGTGGATAATATGTTAAAAACTACCCTTTTTGCTTTTGCCCTTTTCCTGCTTGCCGGTTGCAGCACGGCAAAGCCGGGGACCTCCCGGCAGACGGCATATGCGAAAACGACCACCGCTTCAGCCTCCGGCTCCGTTCAATTCATCGACAATATTTCGGTTTCGCCATCCGGCAGTACGGATAAATCCGGCGGCGCCGCTAACAGCCCCGCTTCCCGTGGTACGGAAATGCGGGCTGCCCGGTCCGCATCCGCCGCCCGATCGGGTGTGGGGATAGAAGCCTATCCGGCGCTCCAATTCAAGTTCGCCATTCTGGAGAACGCTTCCGTGGAAGACCTGGATAACCCCAAATTGCTGACGTTCATGGACTATTGGTATGGCGCGCCCTACTGTTACGGGGGAATGACGCGGGACGGGATCGATTGCTCGGCATTCGCATTTTTTCTGATGTCATCGGTATACGGCGTGGCATCCTTGCCAAGGACGGCCAAGGAGCAATACGGGATATCGCGGCATATCCGCCGGGATGAATTACAGGAAGGCGACCTGGTCTTTTTTCATACGCTTGGCCGCCGGAAGGCTGTAACGCATGTCGGGGTCTACCTTCGTAATAATAAATTTATCCACGCTTCCGTCTCGGGGGTTATGATCAGCGACCTGACCGAAGGATATTATGAAAAGCACTATGTCGGCGCCGGGAGGGTCCTCGGCCAGGGTTCCGATGAATCTCCCGCCGTGACCAGCGCCGCCCACTAACCCGATTTCCGCATTATAATATAAAAATTCCGGTCTACCGAGAGGTTCCCATCCCCGCCGGAGCCGTTGCCTGTCGCGCCAACGGTCTGGATACGCGGGCCGGGACCATTCGGGGCACGATGGCCGGCCTGCTGTGCGGGAGCCGGAGGCGGCATCTGCCCGCCGCTACCCACGATGACCTGGCCGTCGGTGCCGGCCGGCATGGTCTGCCAGTCTTGCGTGGGGTAGATCCATTTTTCAGGCAGACCGCCACAAAACACCTTGACCGGCATATTAAATCCCTTTACGCAGTTGCCCCACCGGTAGGAGATGACGTCGCCGCTCGTCTGGTACGTCAGCACCGGAATTTGCGTGGTCCGAAGATACTGGTCGAATATTTTGGAGAAATCCTTTCCGGCATACCGGCTCATATAGTCTTCGATCTGCTGCGTCGTGACCGTCTGGTGGTAAAACGTTCCCTGCAGCCCGTGCAGCATCCCGCGGAACGCGCTGTCGCCCATGATCTGCCGGATCATGTGCAGCATATTGCCGCCCTTGTAATACATGTCGCCCGATCCTTCCTTATTGACGTCGTACGTACCGATAATATTCGACGCGTTCGATATATTCTTTCGGGTTCCGATAACATAGTCGTTGCCGGCCTCTTCGCCGTACATATAGGTCGTGAATAGTGTCTCGGTGTAATTCGTAAAGCCTTCGTGGATCCACATATCGGCTGCATCCTTATCGGTAATGCTGTTGCCGAACCATTCGTGACCGCTTTCATGGACGATGATAAAATCCCATTTGAGACCCCATCCGGTGCCGGACAGATCGCGCCCGAGGTAGCCGTTCTCAAACCGGTTGCCGTAAGCGATATTGCTTTGGTGTTCCATTCCAAGGTGCGGTGCCTCAACCAACTTGTAGCCGTCTTCATAAAAAGGGTAGGGGCCCATCCAGTATTCGAAGGCATGCAACATGGTATCGACCTGTTTGAATTGCGGCCGGGCCTTTTCCAGGTTGTAATCGAGCACCCAGAAATTGCAATCCAGGCTCCCCTTCAGCCCCTTGTATTGTTCGGACCAGTTGACATATTTGCCGACATACGGAATAATGTCGTAAGAGTTGATCGGGCTCACCACGGCCCAGGTCCAGGTCGTGGTACCGTTGCCGTTGGACTTCTTGTCCCGAAGGCGGCCGTTCCCGATGGCGACCAGACTATCCGCGGCTGTGATGCTCATGACGACACCGCTGTCCGGTTCGTCATAGAGATGATCCTTACAGGGAAACCAGACGCTTGCGCCCAGACCCTCGTCGGCGACGGTCATCCAGGGTCTGCCTTGCTTGTCCTTTGTCCAGATCCATCCTCCATCCCATGGCGGGTTGACCGCGACACGCGGCTTCCCTTCGAATTTCAGCAGTACGGTCTCCGTCTGACCTGCCTTGAGCAGCTTCGGCCAATGCAGATGGAAGACGTTCCCTTCGCGAACGAAATTCAGCGTCTTCTTTCCCCAGGTGGCGGACAGCAGGGTCATCGGTTCCTGCAAATCGATCTGCATCGTTTGTCCGTCGGCGATAGCCTGGAATGTAACGGCATTTTCGCCGGACACGGTCTGCTTGTCATAATCGGGGACGACGTGGAGCTCGTATTTGAGCAGGTTCCACCAGGATCGTTCGGGCGTGATACTGCCTCTCAGCGTGTCGGCGCGCGTAAAACCCCGTTCGGGCGTCAGCAACTGGGCATGGCCGGCGAGGCCAAGGGCAAAAGAAAATACGGCAAGCAGTGACAGTTTACGACTCATTGGTTATCTTTAATTTAAGGTTGGCTTTCGGCTAATGAAGGTAAATAAACATTTTTTTTCGCGCCTTTTCTTTTGGACAAGCGGTTGGATCGGCCTGGTCGTTTTTGCCGGCTGCGGGTCACCGCACGGGGATGGCGGGAAGAAAGTTTTCTACTACAACGAATCCGACGGCGTCGCGACACTCGACCCGGCGTTTGCAAAAAACCGGTCGATCATGTGGGTGGTCCATCAGTTGTACAATACACTGGTTGAGACGGACGATCGGCTCCGATTTGTTCCGGCGCTGGCGCGGAGCTGGGAAATTTCGCCGGACCGTACGGTCTGGACCTTTCATTTGCGTCCGGACGTTTTCTTTTGCGACGATCCCGCCTTTCCGGACGGGAAGGGCCGCCGTATGGTGGCAGCTGATGTTGTTTACAGTTTTAACCGGCTGCTCGATCCGCGAACGGCAAGCAGCGGGGCATGGATATTTCATGACAGGATCGACCCCGTCAGGGCGTTTACGGCCGTCGATGACAGCACTTTTCAATTGCGCTTGCTGCGCCCCTTTAACCCGATCCTCGGCTTGCTGAGCATGGAGTACTGCAGCGTCGTGCCACGAGAGGCCGTAGAAAAGTATGGCAAAGACTTCCGGCGTCATCCCTGTGGCACCGGTCCGTTCCGGCTCCAGTCCTGGGAGGAAGGACAGGCGTTGATCCTGCTGAAGAATGAACATTATTATGAAAAGGACAGCGCGGGAAGGTCGTTGCCTTATCTCGACGCGGTAAAGGTCACTTTCAATGAAGAAAAGGCAGCCGAGTTCCTTTTGTTCCGGCAAGGAGAGCTGGACTTTATCAACGAGATCGATCCTTCGTTCAAAGATGAGGTGCTAAGCAAGAAAGGGGTCTTGAAATCGGAATGGCAGGGCAAGATCAACCTGTCCGTAGCGCCGCAGCTGAACACCGAATACCTGGGTATCCTCGTGGATTCCACCAATCCAATGGTTAAAGGCAGCCCGTTGCGCTTCCGGGCGGTCCGGCAGGCGATCAACTATGGCTTTGACCGCCGGAAAATGATGCTTTATCTGCGCAATTCTCTTGGACTTCCCGCCGAGAGCGGGTTTGTGCCGGCAGGACTGCCCTCCTTTGATTCTGCAAAAGTACACGGATACCGTTACGATCCCGATCGGGCCCGATCGCTGCTGGCCGCGGCCGGGTTTCCGGATGGACGCGGGACCGGAACGATCAAATTGCTGACCGTTCCGAACTACGGCGATTTTGCCAACTTTATCGCCCGCGAACTGGAGGATATCGGGCTTCATGTACAGGTAGAGGTGGTACAAAAAAGTTTATTGCTCGAGGAGACGGCGCAGTCGGAGGCTTTGTTCTTTCGCGGCAGCTGGATCGCCGATTATCCCGATGCGGAGAACTATCTGAGTGTTTTTTATTCGAAGAACCCGGCGCCGCCCAACTATACGCGGTTTAACGATCCCGAATTCGACCGGCTTTATGAACAGGCGTTGCGGGAAAGCAGCGACTCGGTGCGTTATGAGCTTTACCGCAGGATGGATCAGCGCGTGATGGATGCATCGCCCGTCATCCCGTTGTGGTATGACGAGGTGGTTCACCTGATCAGTCCGCGGGTGAGAGGGCTGGAGCCGAACGGGTTGAATTTGCTGGAGCTCCGGCGGGTGGATGTTGTTAACGCGGCAGAAAAGTCTCCGAATTGAATTATATTTAGTGCAGATTCTTTCCCAATTCCTCA
>DATJWK010000174.1:0-26509 GCA_035501395.1 Puia sp. | reverse complement strand
TGATGGACCATGCCCGCACCTTATTTTGGCTGGCGGATGGCGGCGGTAGGCTGATATATGGCAACAGCGCTTTTTACCGGCAATTCGAGGGGGTCTCTGCCGGGAAGAGCCTGCTGGAAATAGTCCCCAGAGATATGGCCGTTTTTTTTTCGGAAAAACACCGCCGGGTCAGTCAGTCCGGAATGGCCTATCGAAAGGTGCATCATTTTACCCGCCCGGACGGGAGACGCTGCAGCTTCCTGGTCAACATCTACACGATCAATACGGCCGGGGAATCGATGACCGGTGGTGAAGCGTGGGATGTCAGTGATTTCCCGACGGAAAGCGCCGAGCACGAGCAAAAGATCGCTGAAACGATCGTCGCCGTCCAGGAGCGGGAACGCACCTACATCGGGCATGAGCTGCATGACAACGTCATTCAGATCATGATTTCGGCCCGTCTTCATCTCGATGGGATAAAGGGAAGGACGAAGGAGGAAAAGGCGGTGAAGGAGAAAACGACGGAGCTCATCCTGACGGCTATTGAAGAAACCCGGCGTCTGTCGCGGAGTCTGGCCGCCTCACAATTGAAGAATGCAGGGTTGCTGACTGCGATCGCACAACTGATGAACGATCTGCGCAGCACCGGCCGGTTCAATATCAAATTCAATTCTTCCCTCGAGATCGATACGGAGTACAACCTTTGCGAGGAAAAGAAAGTGGCGATTTACCGGATTGTACAGGAGGAAATGATCAATATCATCCGGCATAGCAAGGCGAAGAATGTCCGGGTCAATATTATGCAGAACAACTCCGGCGTCATCCTGTATACGTTTGACGACGGAATCGGATTCGATCTGCAACGGGTTCCCAAAGGGATGGGGTTGGCCGGCATTCAGTCCCGGGCCAGGGCGTTCAGGGGGATGGTGGATATCGTAACCGCCCCCGGCAAAGGATGTTCGGTCACCGTGCTGATCCCTTATGACTGACGATGTGTATTATGGAATGAAGAGGATACTGATCATAGATGAAGATATCGATTGGCTGACAGCCATGCGGTCCTTCTTTGAGCGAAGCGGGCATGCCGCTTCGGTGGCCAGTTCGTACCCCGAAGCCTATGAGTTGCTGGAAGCAATCCTGCCCGACCTTATCCTTCTCGATATCACGCCCGGCGACCCGAACGGGCTCCTGCTCTATAAGAAGATCAAACTACAAGGGGATTTTGCGCACATACCCATCATCGTGACTTCGCATCATGCGGAGACCAATGATCTGTACCGGCCGTATGGGGATGCGGCGTTCCTGAAAAAACCCTTTCAGCTTTCGAGGCTGATGAGGACATTACGAATTTATCTGTAGCCCTGGCTTATGATCACCGGACCTTGATGTGCCTTTTTTTGATCGTTTTTTTGTTGATCATGCCCAGCCGGCCGTAGGCCGGCCGACCGACAGGTCAGACATTAGCGCTTTGCGGGAAATGCGCTATTTTCCTTGTCGGCGCATTTTCCCGCACATCTTACCACTGACACCGCTACCTGCTGAAACCCGATTCGCGCTATGTCAACGATGTCCATTTCTACCCTCCTCTCAGCCACTCGTCCAGGAGACAGCCGGGAGGAGGAGTAGGGTGGAATTTTTTTGGGCTCGCCGACGGGGTTCAACTTCTCCGCTTTCTCGCTCGAATCCTGCTTATGAGCGGACCGGGTTACTGGTTGCGGCGACGATTTGGCCATTGTTTCCGTTCTGGACGAATGCTATCAATTCTGTCTCTCCGGCCGTCATGCCCTGCGGACACAGGACCGACCCGTCGCCCGCGCCTCCTGTTGCGACGGGAGAGCTGGTGATATTCCGGACGATCTGCACATGAGCCAGGGTCTTACCGCCATTTTCACCCGCCTTCACGTCGGTTGTAGCCGACCGTTGGACGAGCGCCACGACCAGGGAGCTGCCGGCGGCGGCATTTTGCACGTTGTAGTGCCAGGTGACCTTGCCTCGTTCAGACCGGATGTCGGAGAGGGAAAGTTGGGCGGTGGGGGGCTGCTCCAGGCCATTCTCAATGGCGGTGCGCAGGGTGCTTTCCTGCGATCCGACGAATTCCTTGCGTCCATTGACTACGATTTGCGGGGTATAGATCGACTGGAGATTAAGCCAGGAGGCGTAGCGGTTCTGGCGTTGGGTGAAGCGGGCGTCGCTGAAGGCGTCCTTCCAGCCCAGTCGATCCCAGTAGTCAACGTGATAAGCAAGGATGTACACCGGCTCGTCTTTGTCTTCCTGCTGGATGCGGGCTACGAGCCGGTCGGCCGGCGGGCAGCTGGAACAACCTTCGGAGGTGAACAATTCAACGACGGCAAATCCCCTGACCGGACCGGTCAGGGCGCGGACCGAAGATGGCCCCGGGCGCAGAAAAGCGCGGGCTGCCAGGAAGGTGATGACAAAGCCTCCCGCGAGGACGGCTATTTTGAGGAAACTTTTCATGGTTGGCTCTTTCGCCAAAGGTACGATTGGAATGGGTTCGGGGCCGTCGGGTGGCAGGCCGTCCGTAAAAAAGGACAAATTTGTTATATTTATACCAACCAAAAAAGCAGTAATATGATAGCCCTTTACATTATTCTAGGTCTCATTGTGCTCTTTCTGGTGGTGGCTGCATTCGTGGGAACGGGGTGGAGCTTTGAAAAAAACATTCTCATCCAGGCACCCCGGTCGAATGTCTGGGGCCATGTCAACTCCCTGGGAGCGATCAACACCTGGAATCCCTGGCTGGATCGCGATCCGGGCGTCAGCCAGTCAATCACCGGTATTGATGGAACGCCGGGTGCTACCTATGCCTGGGATAGTAAGAACAAAAATGTCGGCGCCGGTCGTCAGACGATCGTCGGGGTAAATGCGCCTACCGAAATAACTACGCGGATCGAGTTCATCCGGCCCTTTAAGGGTTTGGCCGAGTCCTATATCCGGCTCGAGGAGGAGCGCGGATCCACCCGGGCGATCTGGGGAATTGAAAGCTCGACCCCCTACCCGATGAATATCATGAAGCTGTTCGGCGTCATTGAAAAAAACATGAACCGTGACTTTGGAAAGGGCTTGGGCAAGCTGAAGACGATGTGCGAAAAATAATATGGCGGCTGGCGGGAGAACCCTAACTTGTGTGACCAAATTATCGTATGCGCAAGATACTCCTATCGCTTTTCGCACTTTTTCTTTCCTTCGCGCTGCTGTCCTGGGGTGTTACCGGTCATCGGGCCGTGGGCAAGATCGCCGCCGCTCATTTGACCCCGCAGGCCAGAACGGCGGTTCACGACCTGATCGGAGATACGACGCTGGCTGACGTCAGCACCTGGCCGGATGAGGTTCGGAGCCAGCCTGCTTACCGGCATACCGGTCCCTGGCATTATATCAACCTGCCGCTGGGTCTGAGCTACGCCGACTTCGAAGCGAAGGTCAGGGGTATGACCCGGGAAAATGTGTACAGCGCTCTGCAGCAACAGGAGCAGATCCTCGGAAGCAGTACTTCTACCCGCGCGGCAAAGGTCGAGGCGTTGAAATATATCGTTCATTTTGTCGGCGACCTTCACCAGCCGATGCATGTCAGCCGCGAGGAAGACAAAGGCGGTAACACGATTCAGCTTAATTACGATGGGAACGGCACCAATCTTCATGCGCTGTGGGACAGCAAACTGATCGATCATGAGGGGCTCAGCTATGAACAGATGGCCGCGAACTTCGACCATGCCTCGCCCGCGCAGATCAGACAGTGGCAGGCTGACCCCCTGATCCAATGGATCTGGGAGAGCTACCAGGCCAGTTCGAAATTATATGCGGAGATCGATGCGATGAAGAGTCGCGCCATTGACGACAGTTATTATCAGGCGCATATCGGGATCGTGCAGGATAGGATCGAAAAGGCGGGTATCCGCCTTGCCGGGGTATTGAACGAGGTTTTCCGGAATGGGTTGGCGACGAGCGCTGAAGCCCCGGGTGAAGCGGGGAATGCGACGGCGGCCAGGGCTTCCACGTCGGCTACGGGCGAACCGGGGAATGTCGCAGTCCGGACGATCGCGGCGCCGGATGCGGCTCAACATTACAATGAAACTGTCCGGTGCTGCGACAAAGTGTATGGCGTGAAAGTGCTCGAAAACCTCACACTGGTCAACCTTGGCGCCGCCTACCCGAATCAGCCATTGACCGTCGTCCTTCGCGATAACGCCAGGGATCTGGGTGCTGGGCTAGACGGGAAAACGATCTGTGTCACGGGAAAAGTGATCGCCTACCGGGACAAACCGGAGATCGTAGTGACCGACGCCAGGATGGTCGTTGTATCAAATCCGTAGCCGGCCGGATCCGGCCACCGATCCGTCACTTCAGCAGCTCATATTCCAGGAAGATCGCGCCATTATCGAAAGCGCGCGATCGCCGCAGTGCAAATTTCTTTTTCTGCCGGCTATCATCGAAGAGCCGAAGACCGCCGCCGATCGACACAGGATAAAGCTGCAACCGAAGCTCGTCGATCAGATCGTGGCTCAGCAATTCTTTGACGATCGATGCGCTCCCATAAACAAGGATATTTCCGCCGGCGGCATTTTTCAGCGCAGCCACGTCCTTTGCGACGTCGCGAAGGATATGACTGTTGTTCCATTCTACCGTTTGCAGTTTTCGGGACACCACGTATTTCGGGAGTTGATTGATCCGGCCGGCAAAAGCGTCCTTCGCTCCTGGCCAGTGGGCTGCAAAGGCGCGGTAGGTAGTACCGCCGAGCAGCAACGCGTCAACACTATTCAATTCGGCTATCTTGTATTCTCCCATTTCCGGGTGCGGGTATTCGAATTGCCAGCCGGCATGCGGGTGATTGGTTTCTTTTCCACCCGGCGCTTCGATAACCCCATCCAGGGTAATGAATTCGGTAACAATTAATTTTCGCATACATTTTTTTTATAAAACTAATCGTTCCTTGTTGTTTATCCGGGGGTGGTAAAAGACTTTCCCGGGGGGTGATTGCGTCTCTTAACATCATCTAAACAATTCCCCGTGGTACCTTTGCGGTATGAAAAGTATACCCTTCGGCGTCTGGGCGCTGCTGTTGCTGGCGGCGGGCTGCGGTCCTTCGCGGCAATCGGAAGATTCGGCAACCGCGGCGCCGCCAAAAGCGATCTGGCAATCCCAGCCGATATAAATCGACGGCTCAGACAATGATTGGGTGCGGCCGCTTCCCTATTCGGTAAAAGAGGAGTATGTCAGGTATTCGATCAGCAATGACGAAAAGAATCTGTACATCCTGCTCACGACGGCCAATCGCCAGGAACAGCAAAAGATGATCGAGGGTGGAATGTCGGTCTGGGTCAATACGAAAGGAGACCAGAGCAACGGCGATGCGGTTGGGATCGGGTATCCGCTTAACGATCAGAATGACCGAGACCGGCAATTGATGCAGCAGGCACAGCCGCAGCGGTATCAAAACAAGACCGTCAAGCTGGAAGACAAGCACACCTATGCGTTGTACGGATTCAACAAGGATACGACCATCCCGAGTTTCAATTATGGCGACAGCAATTCCGTCGGTGTGAACATGCGAATGGACTACAACAACCGTGGGGAGCTCATCTATGAAGCGGCCATCCCTTTGCAGTCGCTTTATCCCGGTCACGCGCCGGGCACCCCTTATTCTACGGGCAACCTGGCGGTGGGTATCTTTATCGAGCCCCTGCCGTCCGGGTCCCGCGTTGCACGCGGCGGCGGCGGAGGCGGCCCGGGTTTTGGGATCGGGCTTGGTACGGGGTTCGGCGGATTTGGAAGCGGTGTTGGGATGGGGATGGGTGTCTCGCATGAGTTTGGCGGGGTTGGAGGGCGCAGACCGGGTAAAACCCTTTTTGACGAGGCGCAGATCTGGCAGGTGCTGAGGCTGGCGCAGAAATAGGCGGCTAGCGGATGGTCAACGAGCCGATCGTGTGTTCGAAGGCGGGATAGTTTTGGCGCAGCCTGCCCTTTAGCGCGGAGCAGGTGACGATATAGGCAATTCCATTATCGTTGACGATATAGCAGATGTTTTCAAGGTCCGTTCCATCGCTTTGCTGCGCGTAGTGGATCCAATGAGCGGAACGGCCGGCGATCGGCCGAATGCCTTTTCCAATTAACAAAAACTGTGGTACATATGCGGCAAGGCCGTTGATGGTGCCTGCCAGATAGTTGTCGGGGGAGAGGCCGCGCATCGAGTCGCTAACGATGCTGATATTGGTCCGGAAACCGTTCCGGCCGGACGCGGTGTCGAACATAACCGCCCGGATATTTCCCAGTACCGTGTCGGTGTGCCGCCAACCCGGCGGGATGCCGATGGTAAATTTTCCGGCGCCCGCGTTGATGCCCGGCGAATTGTTTGCCAGTCGCAACAGGTTCGAGTCGATCCGACGCCGGGCGGCGGTGATGGAGTCCATGCGTTTTATCTGAACCGTGTCGACGGAAAAAGATGGCTCAAGGTTCGCGCCGCCGGGTTTTTCATGACAGGAGGGTAACCAGGATCCGAGGGCGCATACGATCAAAATTCGCTTCATGGGTCAAAATTACTTAGATTGCAGCTTATGGAAAAAGCACCAAACGAATTGTTTGTCACGACCGTCATCGGCAACTGGGAGCTGGCGCTCAAACGCATTTCCGTCCAATTTGACCGCCATCCCGACGCTGATTTGTCAAGACCCATTGCATCCGGCAGGAACAGGGTGATCTATTTGCTCGGCCACCTGGTAGCGGTCCATGACAACATGATCCCTTTGCTGGGTCTTGGGGACCGGCACTACCCGATGCTGGACGCACTCTTCATCCATAATCCGGATGACGCTTCGGCAACGTATCCGCCCGCCGGCGAGCTCCGGCAGCATTGGACTGCGGTCAATGCCTTCCTCACCGCCCGGTTCCGCGAATGGAAGCCCGAGGAATGGCTGCACCGGCACACGGCCGTAAGCGCGGAGGATTTCGCGAAAGAGCCGCACCGGAACCGCCTCAACGTTGTTCTCAACCGCACCGGACATGTTTCTTATCACTCCGGTCAGCTTGCCTTGGTGAATACGTAGGGGCCGGCTTTGTTGAAGATGTGAGGGCTGACTTTGTTGAAGTTGCAAGAACGGGCGAAGTCCCCTATTTTTGCAGCCATAACAAAAAACCTCCATGTCTTTTTTCCAGGATAAAGTGGTTGTCATCACCGGCGGCAGTGATGGGATCGGAAAAGCGCTGATCGAAGCCCTTATTCCGTTGGGGGCGAAGGTAGCCACCTGCGGTCGCAGTCATGACAAGCTTTATACGCTGCAAATGGAATATTCCCGGGTCATGTTGCATGCGGTCGCCTGCGATGTCAGTGATGAAGGGGAATGCCGGAAATTTATCGAATCCACCATCGAAACATTTGGCCGCATCGACGTGCTGATCAACAATGCCGGGATTTCGATGCGCGCGCTCTTCCTTGACTCGGATCTTGAAGTCACTCGTAAGCTAATGGAAATCAACTTCCTGGGAGCTGTATACTGTACAAAATTCGCGCTGCCGAGCTTATTGGAACACCACGGCACGGTGGTCGGCATTTCTTCGACCGCAGGTTATCGGGGGCTGCCGGGCCGGAGTGCTTATTCCGCCAGTAAGTTCGCGCTGCAAGGGTGGCTGGAGTCGCTGCGTACCGAGCTCCTTCACAGCGGTGTCAATGTAATGTGGGTTTGTCCGGGATTCACCGCCTCGAATATTCGCCTGGCGGCGCTCGATCGGCATGGACAGGCAAGGGGAGAGAGCGTGCTTGACGAAGGGATGCTCATGTCCGCTGCCGAATGTGCGCGTCATATCCTCCGGGCGATTGCCCGGCGCAGAAGGACGGTCGTATTGACATTGCTGGGAAAAGTGACCGTGCTTATCAATAAAGTGGCGCCCGCGCTTGCTGACCGGTTGACGTACCGGCATTATTACAACCGGAAAGGGGAATTCGTCAAATAGGAATAATGGCCCTCATCACCCTCACATCGGATATCGGCCACAAAGACTATCTAGTCGGGGCGGTCAAGGGCCAACTCGCACAGGTCAATCCCGAGTTCCGGGTCCTCGATGTGAACCATGACCTGTCGCCGTTCAACTATCCGCAGGCAGCTTATGTCTGTCGCAATGCCATCCGTCACTTCCCTCCGTTTACCTATCACCTGATCCTCGTCAATCTCTTCGAAAAGCGGCCCGAGCAGCTGTTGCTCGCCTTTCATAAAGATCAATACCTGTTGTGCGCGGACAATGGGCTACTGACGATGATCCTCGAGGGGCGACCCGAGATGGTGATCGGGCTCCCCCTGGACAGGAATGCAACCAAAAATACATTGTACTGTGTACGCGTGATGGCGCAGGCGATCCAGGGTTTAGTGACGGGCGGGAGCCTGATGAGTATCGGGATGCCGGATGTCGCCTTTGTAGAGAAGAATCATCTCCGGCCGGTATATGGTGATAACTGGATTGAAGGGCAGATCATTTTTATCGATCATTTCGAGAATGTGATCGTCAATATCACCCGGGAGGAGTTTGAAGAGCGGCGGAAAGGAAGGGGATTCCGGATTGTTTTTAAGCGGGACGAAGTTATCGATCGCATCAGCGACACCTACGCGGATGTGGGAGAAGGAGAAAAACTGGCGCTTTTCAACTCGGCAGGCTACCTGGAGATCGCGATCCAAAAGGGGAATGCGGCCGGATTGTTCGGGCTGCGGGATTTCACCGAACAATCGCAAAATCAGTATTTGCAGAGCCGGCTGTTCTATCAGACGGTGCGGGTGTATTTTGAATAACCTAAAATGAACATGAATATGAAGTTCGACCGGGTGAACAATATTGCCGGCTGGATCGTGGGATTGGTTGCCTGTACCGTGTTTGTGATGACCGCGGAAGCGACGGGCAGTTTCTGGGATTGCGGCGAGTTCATCGCCAGTTGTTATAAGATCCAGATCCCCCACCCTCCCGGCGCTCCGCTTTTTATATTGCTGGGACGTTTTTTTATCATTTTGTTCGGCGATAGTCCGCATACCGCGGCTCGGGCGGTAAATTTTATGAGCGCGATCGCAAGCGGGTTGTCCATCCTTTTCTTGTTTTGGTCCATCACCCATTTCGCCCGCCGGATCGTGCTGAAGAGTAACCCTAACGCGGAGCCCGATCGCCGGCAACTCTTTACGATCATGGCTTGCGGAGTGGTAGGGGCGATGGCATACGCTTTTACGGATTCGTTTTGGTACAGCGCAGTCGAAGGCGAGGTGTATGCGTCCTCGGCGTTTTTTACCGCGCTGGTCTTCTGGGCCATCCTCAAATGGGAGCGGCAGGCCGACAAGCCTGGCGGCGACAAATGGATCATTTTTATCTTTTACATGATGGGACTTTCCATCGGCGTTCATTTGCTTAATCTGCTGACGATCCCCGCTGTCGTGATGGTGTATTATTTTAAACGTTACAAACCGACCGCGTGGGGAACTATCATCGCGTTTGTAGTCGGCTGTGCGATCACCGGGATCGTCCAGAAATTCGTCATTCAATATACCATCAGGGGAGCCATGAACTTTGACATCTTTTTTGTCAACTCGATGAACATGCCGTTCTTTGTCGGCTTCGGTTTCTTTTTTGTTGTACTTGCCGCCGTACTGGTGGCAGTCAACCGATGGGCCGTGCGGAAAAAATGGTACTACCTCAAGATGGCGGTCTGGTGCGCCGGGTTTATGCTCCTCGGCTATTCAACCTATTTTACAACCATGATCCGCAGTAATGCCGATCCGGCAGTGGATATGTATAATGTAGACAATCCCGTCAGCCTGGAAGGGTATCTCAGCCGGGAGCAATACGGCGATTGGCCGATCCTGTACGGCCCCGATTTCACAGACCAGGCGCCGCGGGTCGAGGAAGGTCCGCTTTATGTGAAGGGAAAGGAGAAATACGAGGTGGCGGGAAATATCTTCGGCCAGGACTGGTGGGCTCATACCGAGTCTTCGCATCTTTTTCCGCGGATGTGGGATCCGGGAAATGACCGCCAACAGCGCTGGGCCTATATAACTTATTCCGGAATGGACCCGCAGGATCAGGATGCGCGGCCGACGATGCTGGATAATCTCAAATATTTTGTCGCCTATCAGAACTGGGAGATGTTCCTCCGGTATTTCTTCTGGAATTACTCCGGTAAACAAAACGATCTCCAGGGCTTTGGCAATATCCGCGACGGCAATGCCATCACCGGCATCCCGTTTGTCGACAATGCGCTTTACAAAGCCGACCAAAGTAAATTGCCGGACAGCATTCACAAAAACAACAAATCCTATAACCGGATGTTCTTCCTGCCGGTCATGCTTGGGGCGATCGGGTTGTTCCTGCAGCTAAACCGCAACCGGCGGGACTTCTTGGTGACCTTACTGCTTTTCTTTTTTACCGGCTTTGCCATTGTGATCTACCTCAACCAGGCCGGCCTCCAGCCAAGGGAAAGGGACTACGCCTTCGCCGGCGCTTGTTATGCATTTGCGATCTGGATCGGTCTTGGGGTCATCAAGGTTCAGGAATGGCTGCGCAACCTGTCGTTTCTGAAACGGGAGGATCTGGCGGGTTATGCGGCGGCAGGCCTTTGTTTCCTCGCGGTACCGGTCCTGTTGGGCAGCCAGGAATGGAACGATCACGACCGCAGCAAAAAAACGCTCCCCCGCGACATCGGCAAGGACTATCTGGAAAGCTGTCCGAAAAATGCTATTCTGTTCGCCTTCGGCGATAATGACACCTACCCGCTCTGGTATGCCCAGGAAGTAGAGGGGATCCGGCCGGATGTACGGGTGATGAACTACAGTTTGCTCGGAACGGACTGGTATATCAATCAGCTACGTTATAAAGTCAATGAAAGCGCGCCGTTCGATGTCCTTTTTACCCCGGAGCAAATCCAGGGCAATACGCGCGACGCCGTTTATGTGCACGCACTTCCGGGTTTCGACGAGGCAAAATATTACGATTTGGATACGGTTCTCCGAAATGTGGTCGGAAGTGAAGATCCGCGGTATACGAGACAAGGTGACGACGGCCAGACATTCAATTTCCTGCCGGTCCGCCATTTGTCGGTTCCGGTGGACGCCGGCGTCGTTCGGGCAAACGGCACGGTCAGCCGCGGCGACAGCGTAGTCAGCGAACTGCATCTGGATATTTCGAACGACAAGAATTTCCTGTATAAGAACGAGCTCGCGGTGCTGGCGATCATTGCCGCGAATAAATGGCAGCGACCCATATGCTTCAACTCAACATACGAAATCGAATCCCTTGGAATCTCGAAGTATGTCCGGCAGGACGGGTTGGCCGGCCGGCTGGTACCGGTACAGGCGAAGGATGCGGCTTACGGTTCGTACAATAATGACGTTGCATATACCAATATGATGACAAAATTCGGTTACGGCAACGCCAATATCCCGGGAGTATATTATGACGAGGAGAACCGGCGGCACCTGAATACGCTCCGGGCGGCGCACGCACAGTTGGCGCTTAGCCTGATCGACGCGGGTAAAAAGGATTCCGCCACAAACGTCCTGGAGCATTTCGACCGGAATGTGCTGGATTCGAATTTCCCTTACGGGATGACGACCAACCAGGGAAATGAAGATGACCGCGTGTCGCACAGTTTCCTGCTGGCCTGCTACCGGGCGGGGGATCTCAAACTGGCTGCGAAAGTCGCCGCCTCTCTCCGAAAGGATCTGGAGCAGCAGCTGCGTTACTATAACTCACTCGGGGAAAGCATGCCGAACGACCAATTGGCGAGCAATGCAAAGATGTACCTGGATGGAAAAGGCGGGAATCTGACCGGGCACCAGGCGGATTTCGCAAATGACATCTGGTCTTCTTATTTGATGCTGCATGATATGGAACAGTGGAGCAAACAATATGGCGCCACGCCATCACCCTCAAAGGTCACCGGACCTCCGCGATAGGACCGCCAGGGGCCTGACGGTAAACCGGAGCGGGTCGGCGCGCCAAACAAATTCCCGCCCGGAATGTTGTTATTATTTGAATTATTTATATCCTAAACAGTTCCCAAAAGGGGACTGTTTTTTTAGTATCTTTTCTATATGATCGGTTTTCACTTTAAGCGATACGACCCGAACGAAGAGGGCAAGGCGAAGTTCGACCAGCTCCTGGATATTTTCATGCAGCTCCTCAGCTACACAAACGGCGATGTCGGTGAAGCCCTCCAGTGGATGAACCAACTGGACAAGGAATACCAGTTAACGGATGACGAATACGGTATGGGGGACTTTATCGAAGAGATGAAAGAGAAGGGCTATATCGATGACAACAAGCAGACAGGCGAGATAAAGATCACGCCAAAAACCGAGCAGGGGATCAGGCGACGCTCGCTCGAGGAGATCTTCGGGAAACTCAAGAAGACAAAACAGGGAAACCACAACACGTTCAAGCCGGGGGCAGGCGATGAGACCAATCCGGAGACGCGACCCTTTCGGTTTGGCGATCAGCTCGAGCAGATCGATTTCACCGAGTCCATCCGCAATGCGCAGATCAACCACGGTATCGATGCATTCAGCATGCAAGAGGATGACCTGAAGATCCGGGAAACCGATTACAAGTCGCAGACTTCGACGGTGCTGATGATCGACATCAGCCATTCGATGATCCTGTATGGCGAAGATCGCATCACCCCTGCCAAAAAGGTGGCGATGGCCCTCAGTGAGCTCATTACAACCAAGTATCCGAAGGACACGCTGGACATCGTGGTTTTTGGTAATGATGCCTGGCCGGTGGAGATCAAGGACCTCCCTTATCTCCAGGTGGGGCCATATCACACCAATACCGTTGCGGGGCTCGAGCTGGCGATGGACATCCTTCGCAGGCGGCGGAATGCCAATAAGCAGATTTTCATGATCACCGACGGCAAGCCTACATGTCTGAAGGTGGGCAAACGGTACTATAAGAACAGTTTCGGTCTGGACCGGAAGATCACGAGCCGTTGCCTGAACCTGGCTGCGCAATGCAAGAAGCTCAAGATCCCGATAACGACCTTTATGATCGCCAGCGACCCTTACCTGCAGCGGTTTGTCAATGAATTTACGGAAACCAACAATGGAAAGGCCTTTTTTGCCTCTCTCGACCGGTTAGGGAGTTTTATCTTCCGGGATTTCGAATCCGGGAAGCGAAAGACGGTTTATTGAGAAAACTGAAATACTAAAATGAGCAAATGGACATTTCAACGATGAAGACGGACATTACGAAGATCAATACGCTTGGGGAACTAAAAAAGGCCGGCTACCGCAACAGATCCGTAAAGGAAGAGATTCGGGAAAACCTTATCCGCAAGCTGAAAGAAAAGGAGTCGACCTTTCCGGGAATCCTGGGTTATGAAGATTCCGTGATCCCCGATACAGAGCGCGCCCTGCTTTCCCGCCATAATATCCTGTTTCTTGGCCTGCGGGGTCAGGCGAAAACGCGAATGGCCCGCCAGATGGTCGAGTTGCTGGACGAATTTATTCCGTATGTGACAGGGAGCGAGATCAACGACAATCCATATTCACCCATCTCTAAATTTGCGCGGGACCTCGTGGCGGCGCGTGGCGATGATACCCCGATCAGTTGGTTGTACCGCGGAGACCGGTATGGTGAAAAGCTCGCGACGCCGGACGTCAGCGTTGCCGATCTCATCGGGGACATCGATCCGATCAAGGCCGCCAATTTGCGTCTTAACTTCGCCGATGAGCAGGTCCTTCACTTCGGGATCATTCCCAAAAGCAACCGCGGCATTTTCGTGATCAACGAAATCCCCGACCTGCAAGCCCGCATCCAGGTGTCGCTATTCAATATTTTGGAGGAAGGTGATATTCAGATCCGTGGTTTCAAGCTCCGCATGCCACTGGATATGCTGTTTGTTTTTACGGCTAACCCCGAAGATTACACGAACCGCGGCTCGATCGTCACTCCGCTCAAGGACCGGATCGAAAGCCAGATCCTGACCCACTATCCCAAGAGTCTCGAAACGGCGCTGGCCATCACCGAGCAGGAAGCCGATATCCATGAGGAGCAAAAGGGCATCGTCCTGGTCAGCGACCTGGTCAAGCGGCTGATCGAGCAGGTTTCCTTTGAGGCGCGCAACAGTGAGTATGTCGACAAAAAAAGCGGCGTATCCGCGCGGCTGACAATTGCCGCCTTTGAGAACGCGGTGAGTGCCGCCGAGCGCCGGGCGATCTTGAATGGGGAGCGTCAGACGCAGATCTGGATGAGCGATCTCATCGGCATCGTCCCTTCGATCACCGGGAAGATCGAGCTCGTGTACGAGGGTGAACAGGAGGGCCCTTACCAGGTGGCGTTCAATTTGCTGGAGAAGGCTTTTCGCTCGCAGTTCGTCAATTATTTCCCGAATCCCGATCAGCTAAAGAAAAGAAAGGCGGAAACCCGCGATGAGAATCCTTTTCGCGCGATCACGCATTGGTTCGACAAAGGCAACCACCTCAACCTGTTCTTTAATACCCCCGACTCCGAAAAGATCCAGCAGTTGTATAAAGTAGACGGCCTTCACGCACTTGTCAAAAAGTACTTCAAACATACCAACGAGCGGGAAGCGGCGCTGCTGATGGAATTCGTTTTGCATGGGCTTGCCGCCTACTCGCTGATCAGTAAAAAGGTCGTGGAAGGAAAGATCGAGTTCAAGGATCTGATCGGCTCCATGGTAAATCTCGGATCTTCCGGCGCCAGCTTCGGGAATGAGGAGGAAGACGACAGCGAAGATTTCAATTAGACTTCATCGGCCGGGGTGGAGATCGAGCCAAACTTGCGCTTCAGGCGGAGGAATGGGCGTTCGATACCGTAGAAAGAGAGGGTTCCCGCGAGAATGGTGGCGATGAAGGCCAGCAGCGGCAGAAGCCATGCGGGCCACATCAAGGCTGTACCGGCTTTGACGATTAATACGATCGTCAGTACATGGAAAATGTACATTCCATAGCTGATACGGCCCAGGTAGCGCAGCCACGGGTGACGAAGTTTGCTCATCATGGTGCCCGGCTGTGAAGCCTGCAGAATGACGATCCCGAAGAACATGGCCGAAATCCAGCCAAAGGCCATATCCTTTTCTCCCGGTAAGGCGATAATGGCAAGCAGCGGAGCCAGCATTTGCAGTACCCGGCTGGAAAACTTCTGCGCGATACCGGGCTGTCTTGCCCGGAAATAAGCCATCAAACCGCCCATTCCGAAATAGCCCATTCGGGACCACATGATGGCGGCGCTGAGACCCGGAACATGCACCCACCACGAAACACAGCCCACGATAATAATAATACAAAGGATGGCCGGCAAATGGCGACGGCCGATCGTCAGCACCAGCGGCCATAACAGGTAGAATTGCTCTTCCGCACCGATACTCCATGTATGACCCAGCATTGGATTGACGGGCGATACAAAAATAAATGCCAGGTTTGGCAGGAAAAGCAGATAATACAGGGAAGCCTTCCAATAATCCGGCGCGTTCGTGCCATAGATACTGTCCAGACCGAACAGGCCGGTTATGGGGATAAGGAATTGACCAATGGCGACGATCAGGAAGTATAAGGGCCAGATGCGAAGGATGCGACGCAGGTAGAAATGGGGGGTATCGATCTTTTGACGGTCATTTTGCTCGGCCAGAAGAAGGTAGGTTATTAGGAAGCCGCTCAGGACAAAGAAAAGGGTCAGACCCGCGGCGCCGATCGCACCGTCCGCGCTCCACGCAATCCTTACGCCAACCGTCTCCGCCGCCGGTTCCAGGTGCGCGGCGAAAACCAACAACATGGCGATCGCGCGCAAAGAGTCCAGGGCGGGGAAATGGATTTTTTTGGACGACATCAGATAACATTGACTTCCCGCTCGAGCGTGACCCCGAATTTATCCTTGACGCTGTTTAGAATCTCCTCACTAAGGTCAAAGATCTCGCGGCCGGTGGCACGGCCATAGTTGACGAGCACGAGCGCCTGCCGCGCATGAACGCCGGCGTCTCCGCGCCGGAAGCCCTTCCACCCTGCTTGCTCGATGAGCCAGCCGGCGGCCAGCTTAGTGGAAGGTTTTGCCGGGTCGGGATAACCGACGATGTCGGGGAACTTCGTTTTGAGGTCTGCGTACTTACGGTTGGAGATCGTCGGGTTTTTGAAAAAGCTCCCGGCGTTGCCGATCTGAGCCGGGTCCGGGAGTTTGGAAGTCCGGATGCGGATCACGGCGTCGGCGATCGCACGGATGCTAAGATGCCGGACGCCCATTTTCTGCAACTCTTCCCGCACGGCGCCATATTCGGTATGAAAGACCGGGGCCCGGTTCAGCCGAAAGGTCACGGTGAGAACGATAAAGCGGCCTTTATGTTCGTGCTTGAATATGCTGTCACGGTAGCCAAAGCGGCAGTCATTGAGCGTAAACATCCTTACCTTGCCATCCCTCAGGTCCCACGCTTCCAGCTCGTGAAACACCTCCTTCAGCTCTACGCCATAGGCGCCGATATTCTGCATCGGCGCTGCTCCGACGCTTCCGGGGATCAGGGCAAGATTTTCGACACCCGCCCAATTTCTGCCGAGGCAATACTCCACGAATCCATGCCAGTTCTCCCCCGCTCCGACCCGGACATAAAAATACCGGTCGTCCTCATCGACAAGGTCTATGCCTTTTAACGCATTGACCAGCACGGTTCCCGCGACATCACCCATCAGCAGGATATTGCTCCCGCCGCCCAGGACGACCAGGGGATGAGGCGCTGTCGCCACCAGGGAGGCCAATTCCTCGTCGGAGCCAAAAGCGGCGAAGTGTCGTGCGCTGGCCTCGATACCGAATGTATTATATTTTTTTAGGGATGTATTTTCGATCCATCTCATGCACAATGATACGTTTTGATCACAAGGTATGCCGACTTTTTCGACAAAAAGGTAATAACTTACCACAACTAAATGCATCCTTATGTCCTCACGCCGCGATTTTTTACAACGACTAACGGGCTCGGCCCTTATCCTTTCGGCCGCTCCCGGCACCTTGGTAGCCGGCTGTGTCAATTCGCCTTCGGCGGCGATAGACGGCCCCGTCCTGCGGGTTGCGATCCTTGGGCTCGGCGGCTATGGAACCATGGTCGCCAACGCGATGCAAAACTGCCAGAAGGCAAAGCTGGTAGGCGCAATCAGTGGTACGCCGTCCAAGCTACCGGTCTGGCAAGGCAAGTATAAGATCCCGCCCGCGAATTGTTACAATTATCAAACGCTCGAACAGATCAGGGACAATCCGAATATCGATGCCGTTTATGTCATCACGCCGAATTCGACCCACAAGGATTTTGTGATCCGTTCGGCGAAGGCGGGCAAACATGTGATCTGCGAAAAGCCCATGGCTGTAAGCCCGGAGGAATGCCAGGAGATGATCGATGCCTGCAAATCCGCAGGCGTCAAGCTGCTCGTCGGTTACCGGATGCATTTCGAGCCCAAGACGCTCGAGGTGATCCGGATGCGAAAGGCTGGGGCATTTGGAACCGTCAGGTTCTTTCAGGGTTTATCCGGCTTTATCAGCGGCGATCCGCATCAGTGGCGGCGCGATCCGAAGCTGTCGGGAGGCGGGGCATTGATGGATATCGGCATCTATTCGGTCAATGGAGCGCGTTATATGGTCGGCGAAGAACCGGTATGGGTAACGGCACAGGAAGTAAAGACAGAACCGGATCGTTTTGTGCCCGGGATCGATGAGACCATCCAGTTCCAGTTCGGATTCCCGGGTGGAGCCGTGGCTTCCTGTTTGTCGACGTACAATCTGAATAACCTCGATCGTTTCTTTTTGGACGGGTCCGATGGTTACGCCGAGCTGTTACCGGCAACGGGTTATGGGCCGACAAAGGGGCGCACGCATAAGGGAGAGCTGAATCAGCCGGATACCGTGCATCAAACGGTCCAGATGGATGAGATGTCAGAAATCATTTTCAAGGGCAAGGTGCCGATAATGCCGGTGGACGGAGAGGAAGGGAAGCGGGATATGGTGCTGATCAAGGCGATCTACGAAGCGGTGAAGACCGGCAAGAAGGTGGAGCTGAAGGGTTAGGCCGCGTTTCGCCGATTTTGCAGGAGCATCAACGTTCCTATTCCGACCGCAGGCTTTTCACCGGGTTTGCGAGCGCCGCGCGAATGGCCTGGAAGCTAACGGTCAACAAGGTCAACCCCAGCGCGCCGCAGCCGGTTGCCGCAAAGATCCACCACGCGATCGGTGTCCGGTAAGTGTAATTTCGGAGCCAACCGTGCATGGCGATCCAGGCCACCGGGATTGCAACCAGGCAGGCAATTGCGACCAATTTCAGAAAGTCTTTCGAGAGCAAGGCCCAAAGGGTAGTGACGGTGGCGCCGAGTACTTTGCGGATCCCGATCTCTTTGGTCCGTTGCTCGGCTACGAAGGAAGCAAGCCCGAAAAGCCCGATACAACTGATAAAGACAGCCAGGATGGTGAAAAAAATCGCCAGCGCGCCGGTCCGCTCCTCTGCTGCGAATTTCGCCGTGTATTCGTTATCGGCGAACTTGTAGTCGAATGGCACCGCCGGAAGCACCTTCCTGAACGCGGCCCCCACCCTTGCGACCGACTCATGAACGTTCAGATTCCTGTTGAGCCGGAACAACATCCAGTTGACATTCTCATAATCCATAAAATAGATCGTCGGCCGCACGTTATCGTACGGCGATTCCATCACCATATCTGCCGCGACGCCGACAACGGTATAGCTCCGGGCGTAAGCGCCATACCCGCGCCTGATGACAGTGCCCACGGGGTTTTTGAGGTCCATCGACCTCACCGCCGCTTCATTTAGGATGAGGGAAGCCGAGTCGGTCTTGAATTCGCGCGAAAAGTCCCTTCCTTCCTTTATCCTCCACCCTACTGTCTTGCCGAAATCATGGGTCACGGAGATGGTCCCGAAATCGGCATCAACGCCGGGGTCGTATCCCGGCCATTGGAAATCATCACTTGACGACCAAACGCCGGTTATCGGGCTGGATGACTCGGCCATTTCTTCGATGGCGCCTGTCCTTTTCAACTCGTTTTCCAGTGTGCCGTATATTCCAAAGTAGTCGTGAGACTTCATTTGGACCATCATTAGCGCTTCCCTGTCGAATCCCAGCGGCCGTTGTTGTGAATACCGGATCTGGCGGTAGACGACGAGCGTGCCGATGATGAGCGTCATGGAAATAGTGAATTGCAGTACCACCAGCGCCTTGCGCGGGACGGCGGCGAGGCGGCCTGCCTTGAACGCCCCTTTCAGCACCTTGACCGGGCGGAAGGAAGACAAGTAAAGGGCGGGGTAGCTCCCGGCAACGATTGCGGTCAGCAAGATGAAACTCAGTCCCAGCAGCCAGAAGGCCGGATCGGCCCACGGCATGGCCAACCGTTTACTGGCCACCTGGTTGAACCACGGAAGTATTAGCTGCACTACGCATAGGGCCAGGGTATATGCCAGCACCACAACCAGCATCGATTCACTGTAGAATTGGCCGATCAACTGGGAGCGCAGTGAGCCGATCGACTTACGAATACCGACTTCCTTCGCGCGCCGCTCCGACCTGGCCGTGCTCAGGTTCATGAAGTTGATGCAGGCGAGAAGCAGGACGAATACGCCGATAGTTCCGAATAGCCTGACATATTCGATCAACCCGCCGGATTGCCGGCCGTCATTCTCCCAATGGGCGCGCAAATGCCAGTCCCGCATGGGGAACAACGAGAGGATGGTCTGGAGTTTCTTGTCAACCGGCGCCACATGGGCCTGCTTGAAACCGGCAATTTTTCGATCCACGGCATCGATATCGGCATGGTCGGCCAGTTGTACGTATAGCTGGTAGTAGTTATTGTCCCACTGATCGAAATTCTCCTTGATCCACCGCTCGGAAGTGATATACAGATCCCAGGGCGCGATAAACTTATCGCCTCTGAATTCGCTATTGTCCGGCAGATCTTCGTACACCCCCGTAACGGTGACATCGAGCTTGTTGTCGATCTTCATCCTCGCCCCAACCGGATCGGTGGCGCCGAACAAGGCCTTCGCCGTTGAAGCGGCCAGCAAGATAGACTGGGGATTGGCGAGACCGTCGTAACTTCCTCGCAGCATCCGCAGCGTCAGCATGGCAGGGGCCTCCTTGTCCATATAAATTCCATGGATCGAGAACTTGTTGTCCCCTGTCGTCAGAATATGATCTTCTTCCCATGAGGCCGGGACAACATGTTTGAAGTCCCCCCCGAAATTTTTGCGAAGCCCCGGGGCAACCGGAAAAGATATTCCGTAATCCACATTCCGCACCCCATTGCGGGTCTGGGACTGGATCACCCGTGCAATCCGATCATAATTCCGATGATATTTATTGTAGGAATATTCGTCATGGATCCAGAGACCGATCAACAGCGCCACGGCCATGCCGACGGCAAGACCCCCGATATTGATAATGGAAGATGCGCGGTTCCGGAAAAGGTTACGCCAGGCGACGATGAAGTAGTTTTTGAGCATACCGTTAAGGCAGCGAACCGGGTGCCAAAGGGGCAACAGACTGTAAATTAATGATATATGTTTGGCGGCGGCTCGGATTTTGTTCGTTTTCGGACGAACTATGTCCGCTATAGCGCATCCACATCGGGTATGACGACCACACTCCGGAATTTGCGGTCACTGTGCAGGATGGCCGTCTGCTGGCGGATGATATGCTTGGCGAAGGTTATCGTTTGACCGTCCCGCGGCAGCTTCAGCATCAATTCCATCAAATATTGATTTCGAATCCGGGCGATCACGGGTTCTGCCGGACCGATGAGATAGCTCGGGAATTCTTTTTTAAGCGTGATCGCGAAAAACCCCGCAGCCGATTCGACGACCTCCTTTGCGGTATGCCGAAAGGTGACGCGGATGATCCGGGTAAAGGGTGGATAGCCGAACTGCCGGCGGAAGGGCAGCTCGTTTTGGAAAAAGAGCGGATAGTCGTGTGTCCGGACATAGCCCAGTACAGGATGCGCGGTATCGGCGGCCTGGATCAATACCTTTCCCTGGCCGTCTTTGCGTCCGGCGCGGCCGCTGACCTGTTCCATCAATTGAAACGCCCGTTCGGTCGCGCGGAAATCGGCGAAATGGATGATGCTATCGGCGTCGAGTATCCCCACCAGGTTGACGTGTTCGAAATCGAGCCCTTTTACTACCATTTGCGTGCCGACGAGGATGTCGATCTTCCGCTGTTCGAATTGTTGGATCAGGGTGTCGTGCGCCGTCTTGCCGCGCACGCTATCGATGTCCATCCGGGCGATGCGGGCTTTTGGGAACACCGCTCCGAGGTGTTCTTCGATGCGTTCGGTACCGAAGTTACGCTGGACGAAACGGTGATTGCCACAGGCGGCACAAACCTGGACCGGCGGGTATACCGTTCCGCAATAGTGGCAATGCAGTTTGTTGGTCAGCTTGTGAAAATTCAACGAGACGTCGCAATTGCGGCATTGGGGTATCCAGCCGCAGACCTCACAGACCTGGTAAGGGGAGTAACCGCGCCGGTTCTGGAAGAGGATGATTTGCCGGTGGGAGGCAAGGGATCGCTCGATTTCCGCATGGAGTGCCGGGCTCAGGATCGGCTTGCCGTAATCGCGGGAGCCGGTCAGGGGGTCATCTGTATGGTCGTCGCTTGGACCTTCGCTGGAAGGCGCCTTCGGGGTTGACGGAGTGTCGAACGGGGTGCCCGGTGAGATGCCTGGCCTAACTGCGGCGAATTCGCCGTAGTTAGAAATCGAGGAGGAATGGGACATAGAAGAGGTACTTGGAAGATTCCCGCTCACTTTTCGTTTGGTGCCGACTCGCCGAAACGGTCGAACCACCTTCGTGTCGATGACAGAGATCTCCGGCAGCGCAACATTGCCAAAACGCTCGTTGAGTGTTACCAATCCATACTTTCCGGTGGTTGCATTATAATAGGACTCGACTGCCGGCGTGGCGCTACCGAGCAGGACGCGGGCGCCGAAAAGGGAAGCATAGTAGATTGCCGCATCGCGGGCGTGGTACCGGGGCGCGGGCTCATGTTGTTTGTAGGAGGCATCATGCTCTTCGTCGGCAATGATCAGTCCCAGGTTTACAAAGGGGAGAAAGATGGCGGAGCGGGCGCCCAGGACAACCTTTATCTCGCCGCTTCGGATTTTGTTCCAGGTCTCCAGCCGTTCATTCTGGCTGAATTTGCTGTGATAAATGCCTACGTAGCCGCCGAAATGCCGTTGCAGCCGCCGGATGATCTGCGAAGTCAGTGCGATCTCGGGCAAGAGGTAGAGTGCCTGGCGGCCCTCGCGGATGGCGGCTTCGATCTGCCGGATATAGATCTGGGTTTTGCCGCTAGAGGTCACGCCGTGGAGCAGGCAGACGGATCGCTGTTGGAACGCGGCTTCGACGGCGTCATAAGCAGCCTGCTGGGCCGCCGTAAGTTCGAAGTCGATCTTTATATTTTTTGGCAGGAAGGCGGTGCGATCGACCGTGCGGCGTTCGATGCGGAGAATGCCCTTATCCACCAGGCCTTTCAGTTGTTCGGCGCTTGCGCCGGATTTCTTTAGCAGCTCGGGCCGGGGGACCTCTCCGGCAGTCTTTTGCAGATGCAGGTAGGCCAGCAACAGCTCGAGTTGCCGGGGCGCGCGGGCCCAGTTGTTCAATAGCTCCGCCAGGCGGTCTTCCGCTGCGAATTCCGGGTTAAGCAGGACGTAGTCGACTCTCTTTGGTGAATAAGTTTCCTTTAGCGACTCCCGGACAAAGCAGACCTGTTTTTCGATCAGGCGTTTTGTTATGGGATAGACGTGTACGGAATCGAGCAATTGCTGGACGTCGGTCAGCTTCAGTTCCTTTTTGATCAGGAGGGCTTCGGCGATGATGAATTCGTCGCCGTCCAGCCGGCTGAAATCGTCGCCGTATTCTTCGTTGAAGACGAGGATCGTCTCGCTGCTTAGTTTGAAATGGGCGGGCAGGGCGGCGGCCATGACTTCGCCCTCGCTACAGAGATAGTAGTCGGCGATCCAAGCCCATAGTTTCTGTTGGGAGGGGTAAATAATCGGTTCGCTGTCGAGGACGTCACCGATGGGTTTGGGTTGGAATGCGGCAGGTTTGTCGTTATGGAGCCGTCGGATGATGCCGGCGTATTTCTTGTTGCGAAGTTCCACTTCTACGCGCGCGCCTTCTTTTACCTGCGGCTGGAGTTGTTCGGGAACGGACCAGGTATAGTTGTTGGGTAAGGCCAGTGGTATGATGACTTCCGCGTACATAACCTTGCAAGTTACGAAAAAGCTAAGGGACGATCCCGGAAAAACAGTCACGCCGGATGCAGCCAGGAGACGCGGTACCGGACCAGTCCCTCTTCCATTTGAGCATAGACGCGTTGTTTGAGCAACGGAAGGTCGGCCAGGGTCATTCCCGATACGTCGACTTCGCGCAAAAAGACAGTTCGGGTGATGCCGGGCCGAAGGCTAAGCAAGCTCGAATAGTGCATGCGATCGAAGGTGTCGGTAAAAAGAATGGGTTGAAGCGGCGTCTGGGTTTCAATGGCGAGACGAAATGCGCCGTCATAAAAAGACTTTAAAGGCTTTCCGGTCTCATTGAACGTTCCCTCGGGAAAAATAAAGACGGACCGATCGATGGCCAGCATCGACTTCAGTTCGCGCACACTGCGGGAGCGACCCGTGGCGGAGGTCCGGTCGACAAGGACGACGGCCTGGCCATAGATAAAACCGAAAAAGGGTATCCATGTCATTTCAGCTTTGCCGAGAATGCGGAAGGTATTCCGCCGGACAGCCTGCAGGATCATCGGGATATCCAGATAGGAGATATGGTTGGAGACAAAGACGTATCGCCGGTCCGGATCGGGCATCGACTCATAGATACTGGTATGCCGGATACCCACGAGGGTCAGCCAGGCATCGTCCCAGTACCGGCAGACCTTATAGATGCGGTCCCCCCCGGTGGCTTTCCGCTGCATCGCGAAAACCGCCACGAACGGAAGGACACAGAACATCCCGATCGCGAACAGCAGGAAGGCATACAGACAATAGAGCCACCAAAAGGGTTTGGTCAACTGACGCATACAGTAGGGGCGAAAATAAGGAATTTCAAGTACCTTTGCCGACTGATGAAGGAAGCAGCCAACAAAACCGTCGCCTTTCACACACTCGGATGCAAGCTCAATTATTCCGAGACGTCCAGTCTCTCCCGATTGCTGGAGAACGAGGGTTTTGTAAAGCGCGATTTCGATGAACCGGCGGATGTTTATGTGATCAATACCTGTTCGGTGACGGAAAATGCCGATAAGGAGTGCCGTTACCTCGTCAGAAAGATCCGGCGGCGGTCGCCGGCCAGCACGGTGGTCATCACCGGGTGTTATGCGCAGCTCAAGCCGGCGGAGATCGCGGCTATCCCGGGAGTGGACCTGGTGCTCGGGGCGGCGGAGAAATTCAACCTGGCGGAGCATCTCGGTACGCTGACAACCGGTGATTCAGCGCGCATCTGCAGCTGTGACATTGGCGAGGTGACGGGATTCAACCCGGCCTATTCCCTGCATGACCGGACGCGCACGTTTCTGAAGGTGCAGGACGGCTGTGACTATAATTGTTCGTTTTGTACCATCCCCCTGGCGCGGGGGCGCAGTCGTTCCGGAACCATCGCCGGGACCGCGAAGACGGTTCGGGAGCTTGCGGAACGCGGTGACATCCGGGAGGTCGTATTGACCGGTGTCAACCTCGGGGATTTTGGCCGGGACGGGGAAGATTTTTTTGGGTTGATGAAGGAGCTGGACGGCATCGATGGGATCGACCGATACCGGATTTCTTCTATAGAGCCGAATCTTCTGACACCGGCGATGATTGAATGGGTGGCAGGAAGCCGGCGTTTCATGCCGCACTTCCACCTCCCGCTGCAGAGCGGCAGTAATCGAATTCTCGGGCTGATGCGCAGGAGGTATCGGCGGGAGCTATATGCCGAGCGGGTGCGACTGATCCGTCGTTGTATGCCGCACTGTGCGATCGGCGCGGATGTTATCGTCGGGCATCCGGGAGAAACCCCCGATCATTTTGATGAAACGGTTGGATTTCTCGAATCGCTCGATCTTTCCTACCTCCATGTCTTTACCTACTCCGAGCGGGATCACACGCGGGCGTTGGAAATCCGCCCTGTCGTGCCGGCGGCTGTGCGCGCCGAGCGCAATAAGACCCTGCGGCACCTCTCCTATCGCAAAATGC
Source organism: Puia sp. (assembly GCA_035501395.1). Lineage (GTDB taxonomy): Bacteria > Bacteroidota > Bacteroidia > Chitinophagales > Chitinophagaceae > Puia. The sequence continues at coordinate 1,336 of DATJWK010000174.1, read as the reverse complement.
AGTCCTTTATCCAGCGACACCGCGGCCAGACGCGGAAGGTGCTGCTGGAAGGCCATGTCACCACTGCCCTGATGGAAGGGTATACCGACAACTACATCAAGGTGACAGCGCCTTACCGCCAGGAATGGGTTAACCGGATCATGGACTGGCAACTTTAGCTCCGATGAGATCGTATCTATTGGTGGGCGGCATGAACATTGCTCATGAACAATTGTTAATTTGTAGCAAGGAGAGTGACCATGAGAAAATTCCAGGTGACGATACGGTTCGAGATGAACGATGAATTTGCGGCGCTTGTACCGCCGCACCGGACGTATATCAACCGGCTGATCGAACAGGGGATCATCGACCACTATGTCGTGACCATGGAGACGCAGCGGGTGTGGATCACTTTTTCGGCCGAGAGCAAGAAGGATGTGGAGCGCTATCTGTCGAAGTCTCCCCTGTTCAAATACTGGTCCTACGAGATCGACGAGCTTTTTATGGTGGACGGGCTTCATTACCGGTTGCCTGTTGTGCAGCTGAATTAGATTGGCTATTTTCGCCGCACCATGATCAAATCAGCTTTTCCTTTGCTTTTATGGGCGGGTCTTTTTGTCTGTGTCGGGGGCGTTTCGCAAACCAATCCCGGTTTGCCGGAGCAGTCCAGGGGTCCGGCATACGATCCGCATGCACTGTTTGCGCCGGGATTTTATGACGATGTGCATCTCGCTACGCGATCGGCAAGCGGGACGCCGGGCGCGGCCTATTGGCAAAATCGCGCCGACTATACCCTGACGGCGACACTCGACACGGTGGTCAATACGATCCGCGGCACAGATATGATCCGGTATACGAACAACAGCCCGGATAGTCTTTTCGATCTTTGGCTCTATCTCGAGCAGCAAACCTACCGGGCGGATGCCCGATCGAACTATTTCACGGAGTTTACACCTTCCCGGCATACCGGGGGTTTTGTACTCGAGTCGGTCAGGGTGCAGCAAGGAGGCGCATGGGCAGACGCGGATACGGTGGTCAGCGATACCCGGCTTCAGATCCGGTTGAAGCATGCGTTGGCCGGCCGCGGCGGTGTGGCTGTCATCGAGATCCGGTATCACTATACCGTGCCCGGAGATTTTGGGAACCGCACGGACTTTTTTCCCACTCGCAATGGGAAGATCTACGAGATCGCGCAGTGGTATCCGCGGATGTGCGTCTATGACGACCGGCAGGGATGGAACACATTGCCGTTCCTTGGCAGCGGCGAGTTCTATTGCGAATACGGTGATTTCGACTACCGGGTCACGGTACCCTGGGATATGATCGTGGCCGGCTCGGGAGAATTGGTGAATCCGGC
>DATJWK010000173.1:0-53132 GCA_035501395.1 Puia sp. | reverse complement strand
TCGGCGATATAATCGTTGTCGATCGTCATAGGAGCAAGTTACAAAAATTATCTTGCGGGGGTGGGGGAGGGGTTCCGGGTTAAATGTGGCGAATTCGACATAACTAGAATGGGAGGCATACCGCGGGCGGCCAGCATTGGCGCGGGTCTCGGCCCGGCCGCGGTCGGCGATCGGCGCTGTAAGGATTCCGTTAACAAAGCAAAAGTCCCGGTGGAACCGGGACTTTATTATTTTCTGCGTTATTGAAGAAATAGAAACTATTTCTTTTTTGCAGCTTTCTTAGCGGCTTTCTTTTTCGGAGCAGCTTTCTTTTTGGGAGCGGCTTTTTTCTTAGCGGCTTTCTTTGCAGTTGCCATTTTTTTTGAATTTAATTGGTTAGTAAATCAATTACAAACATAAAAATAGAAACTTCTTTGGAACAACCAAAAAATTTTTTGCAAAAATTTGAAAAATTCCAATTTTTTTTCTAAGCAACTACTTCGACGGCGTTGACGCTAACAAAGGTTTTATCGCCTTTTCCTTTCCTGAATTCGACGAGTCCGTCGGTGAGGGCGAACAATGTGAAATCTTTTCCGACGCCAACATTTGTACCGGGATGGTATGTAGTGCCGCGTTGACGGACGATCACATTACCGGCGACCGCCGGCTGGCCACCGTAAATTTTCACGCCAAGGCGTTTGCTGTGCGAATCGCGGCCGTTCTTTACACTACCTTCACCTTTCTTGTGTGCCATATACTAGATATTACGTGCGTTTAAAGATTTAAGCAATCTCGTTAATGTGGATCTTCGTGTAATGTGTCCGGTGCCCGTGTTTCTTACGAAATCCCTTTCTCCGTTTCATCTTGAAGGCAATCACCTTATCGCCCTGCACATGTTCGATGATCTCCGCCTTGATAACGGCCTTTACATCTTTTCCGGTGGACAGCTTGTCGTCGCCATGCGCGAGAAGTACTTCGCCAAACTCCACTTTGTCGCCGGCATTACCCGCGATTCGGGGGACGTACAACGTCTGGTCTTTTTGGACTTTGAATTGCTGGCCGGCTATCTTTACGACTGCTAACATAAAAATCGATTTTTGGGACAATCCGGGATTGTCATTATTAGGGCTGCAAAGGTAAGGGGAATTGGCGAAAAAAAGAAGGGAAAAGCCAAAAAAGCGCCCCGGCGGCAAAATTAGCATAACCCCCCAAACCGGGGCGCCAGGTTGACGCGCGCCGCTCCCCGGGGACCCCGGCGCACCCCCTTACCCCCCTTCCGGAGTGATTTTTAAGGAATTCCGCCCCCATTGTCCATATTTAATTTTGGTGTAGGTTTGCCCGCATGAATATGAAGATCAAATCCTTTTTGGCCAGACCCTTCGCATCCTATGTCTACAAGGCCATTCAGAAGGGAATGACTTCGGCCGTAGCGGATCAGGAGACCATATTAAAAGGACTGTTGCAGGTGGGGAGCAAGACGGAATTCGGGGCCGAGCATAAATTGGGGGAGGTCAGGAGCCACACAGAATTCCGGGAGGCGGTCCCGGTCAGGGACTATGAACAGTTTTCGCCCTATATAAACAGGATAAAAGAGGGCCGGCATAATGTCCTGTGGAAGGGTCTTCCGATCTATTTCGCAAAGACCTCCGGCACCACCAGCGGCGTCAAATATATCCCCATTTCAAAAGACTCCATTTCCAACCATATAAATACCGCCCGCAACGCCCTGTTGTGCTATATGGCGGTGACCGGCAATTCAGCCTTTTCCGACGGCAAAATGATTTTCCTCTCGGGCTCGCCCGAACTGGAGCGGATCGGCGGAATTCCAACCGGCAGGTTGAGCGGGATTGTCAACCACCATATTCCCGGCTATTTGCGGACCAACCAACTGCCGTCCTACGAGACAAACTGTATCGAGGATTGGGAGACCAAACTGGACAAGATCGTGGAAGAGACGATCGGCCAGGACATGACCCTCATCAGCGGGATCCCGCCATGGGTGCAGATGTATTTTGACCGCCTGACGGAGGGGAAAGGAATGCCGGTAAAGGACATATTCCCGGATTTCTCGGTGCTCGTCCACGGCGGTGTAAACTTCGAACCCTATAAACACCGGTTGTTTGAAAGTATCGGCAAGCCGGTGGATACGATCGAGACCTTCCCGGCCTCCGAAGGCTTCTTCGCGTTCCAGGATTCGCGTGACCAGGAAGGACTTTTGCTGAATACAAACAGCGGAATATTCTTCGAGTTCATCCCGGCATCGGAATTGGGGAAGGAGCGGCCGATGCGGCTCTCGCTAAAAGAGGTTGCCACCGGCGAGAACTATGCCCTGGTCGTAAGCAACAATGCGGGGCTGTGGGGCTACAGCGTCGGCGATATGGTGCGGTTCGTTTCGGTCAGCCCATATCGTTTGGTGGTTACCGGCCGGACCAAACACTTCATTTCTGCTTTCGGCGAGCACGTCATCGGCGAAGAAGTGGAGTATAGCCTCATGAAGGCAGCCGAGGAGGCGGGCTTGCATATTACGGAGTTTACCGTGGCGCCGATGATCCAGCAGGAGAGGGGTAAATCCTATCATGAATGGTTCGTGGAGTTTGGCGACAAACCGGCAGACCTGGGCGATTTCGCCATCCGGGTGGACAACAACCTGCGGGCCCGGAACATCTACTACGACGACCTCATCACCGGCCATATCCTGCAGCCCCTGCAAATCCGCGCGGTAAAAAAACATGGGTTCATCGACTATATGAAATCGGTCGGCAAACTGGGTGGTCAAAACAAAGTGCCGCGACTGAGCAACGACCGCAAGCTGGCGGCCGAGCTTGAAAAATATGTGGAAAACCGCGCCGGGACCGGCGCGTAAATCGGATTCAAAAGCTGACTATGTCAAACGGACCGAAAAAGAGGATCGCGGTATTTGGCTCCACGGGCTCCATCGGGAGACAAGCCCTGGAAGTCATCCATGCCAATCCAAACGTATTCAGTGTGGAAGTACTGACCGCCCATTCCAGCGACGATCTGCTGATCCGGCAGGCGCTGCAATTCCAACCCAATATCGTTGTCATCGGCGACGAGAAGAAACTGCCCAAGGTAAGAGAAGCATTGGCGGGCCGCCAGATAAAAGTGTTTGCCGGAGAGAAAGCCCTGGAAGAAGTGGCCTGCATGGATGTATACGATATGATGCTGGCGGCGATCGTCGGATTCGCCGGCCTTCGCCCGACCCTTTGCGCGATCGAACACGGAAAGGCGGTGGCGCTGGCCAACAAAGAAACGCTGGTGGTCGCCGGGGATATCGTGATGAGAAAGGCACTCGAATGCCGGGTGCCGATCATCCCGGTCGATTCGGAGCATTCGGCGATCTTCCAATGCCTGGTGGGCGAGGGAAGGAACAGGATCGAAAAGGTTATCCTGACGGCCTCCGGCGGCCCCTTCCTGGGGAAAAAGCCGAATTACCTGGTGAATGTCAAACGTGACCATGCGCTGCAGCATCCCAACTGGAATATGGGCGCCAAGGTGACGATCGATTCAGCCACGCTCATGAACAAGGGTTTGGAGATGATCGAAGCCAGATGGCTGTTCGGCCTGAAGCCTGAGCAGGTCAAAGTGGTGGTCCATCCGCAAAGCATCATCCATTCGATGATCCAATTCGAGGACGGGAGCATCAAATCCCAGATGGGCTTACCCGACATGAAGCTGCCGATCCAATATGCACTGAGCTTCCCGGTGCGGCTTGCCAGCAATTTTCCCCGCTATGATTTTCGCAAACCCGCCGCATTGACCTTCGAGGAACCGGATGTCAAGACGTTTCGGAACCTGACGCTGGCGACGGACGCCTTGCATAAGGGAGGGAATTTGCCCTGTGTGCTGAATGCGGCAAATGAGATCGCGGTGTTTGCCTTTCTCCGTAACCGGATCGGATTTCTGGATATGACCGACCTTGTTGAGCGCACAATGGCTGAAATGCCGTTTATCGAGCGGCCGTCCCTGGAAGAATATTTTGACAGCGATGGGGAGGCACGTAATTTTGCTGCGTCTTTGATAAAGCTATAAACTGGGCGGAGCCCATGGCGGAGAATCTGAGAAAGAAAACATTATGACATTATTAGTAATTGACTGGGCTTCGGTCGGAATCAAAGTGGTCCAATTCATTTTTTCCTTTTCCATACTGGTTATTTTACATGAGCTGGGGCATTTTTTGCCGGCGCGCTGGTTCAAGTGCCGGGTGGAGAAATTCTATCTTTTCTTCAATCCCTGGTTCTCGTTATTCAAAAAGAAGATCGGAGACACCGAATATGGATTGGGCTGGGTTCCCTTTGGCGGCTACGTAAAGATCTCCGGGATGATCGACGAAAGCATGGATAAGGAGCAGATGGCGCAACCGGCCCAGCCCTGGGAGTTCCGTAGCAAGCCAGCCTGGCAGCGGCTGATCATTATGCTCGGCGGAGTGACCGTAAACGTGTTGCTCGCATTTACCATCTTTATTATGATCATGTGGGTGTGGGGAGACCGGTACATCCCGGTGAACAACTTAAAGTATGGGATCTTCGCGGATACATTGGGACGCAAGATGGGACTGAAGGACGGGGACAAGATCATTGCGGTGGGGGGAAAACCCATCATCCGGACTAACAAGATCGGGTCGGAGATCATTATGAATGAAGCGAGGTCGATGACGATTATTCGGGATGCCGATACAATGCAACTGGCAATCCCGCCGGGGTTTATATCGCAGCTTAGCAAGAACAGGCTGGAAGGTTTTATCTCCATCCGGTATCCGCAGATCGTGGATTCTGTGCCGCCGAAGGTGAAGATAATTTCAGGCGGCCCAATTCAAAGAGGAGATACACTGATCGAACTGGATGGGAAATACATCCCCTACATAACCGACATGTATAAGGATACCTCATTCAATTATCTCAAGCACCGAAAGACGCTTACCGAGACATTCAAGCGCGGAAATGATACCCTGACTGTCGTTTTGGCCAGGCAGGAGAAGGAAGGGGGTTCGGGTATCCATTTCAAGGATCCGGAAAAAATCCTCGGGGTCGTACAGATCAACTATACCCTGATGCAGGCAGTGCCTGTGGGGATCAAAAAAAGCATGACGACGTTGCGGGACTATATCCGGAACCTTAAACTGCTTTTCACGTCGAAAGAGGTGAAGGTACAGGACAACCTGGGGAGCGTAGTGAGCATTGCGAGCGTTTTTCCTTCCGAATGGGATTGGGAGAGCTTCTGGTCGTTAACGGCGATCTTTAGCATTTTGCTGGCGTTTATGAATGTGCTGCCCATCCCTGCGCTGGATGGGGGACACGCATTATTCACCCTCTATGAGATGATCAGCGGGCGAAAGCCGAGCGACAAATTCATGGAGTACTCGCAGCTGGTCGGGATGGTCCTGTTGTTCGGCCTGATGGCTTACGCGATGGGGCTGGACATTTTCCGGTTTTTCCGTTAGTGAAGCGACCAGCTTATTCCCTGGGACAAAATAATTTTCGTATATTTGCAGACCGGGGGTGCCTGGTTTTGACAGCATAGATCTTTGAAGGTGTAAGCATGCCGTGCGTTGGATAATTAGCACGTTAATCTGAATATTCAAACCTCAAATGGCAATACTCAGTATGCCATGGCTGCCTAATCAGTGATTAGATAGTCATTTGGGCCGCGCTGGCAGGTTCGCCTGTTACCAAGCTGCGCCGCCGACTAAAAAGAAATGCAGGATGCTGCAACGGAAGGCTGTGACCGTTGCCTAAGACCATACAGCTAAGGAAATGATCGGTGTGTCCGGCTCCTGTTATTTCCCGACAATCAATGCCGGAATAAGCATGTAGAAAGCTTTTGGGGGTTGTGTTTGGACAGGGGTTCGATTCCCCTCACCTCCACATAAGGGGACTTTCGAAAAGAAGTCCCCTTTTTTTTCAATATACAGGACCTAATTTCAGCCCAAAAAAGATGAGCCGTTGAGCCTCCCCGGCCGGCTAATGCTGATTCTGGCAAGAGGCGGTGGGTCAATTCTTCCCCAGTTGTTAGCCGAATACGCAACGCCCTGTCGCCGTAAAGAGCCGTGCGACCTCGAAACCCGGAGAGGAAGGGAATCGCGCAAGGTTAGATTCGATGCTTCCGACTGACTACGGCATACTTATTGAATTCGTAGTGAAAAAAACCTACTATGCCTCCGTTACCACCATCACAGCCCGGCGAAACACCGCAACCGGACCCGGCGCCGAAACCCGAGATCACCCCTCCTCAAGCACCGATCCCCGAAGAACCGACACCACCATCGGATCCCGGAATTCCGGCCATCAACGCCGTATTTTTTCAAAGCGATGCCTGGGATTTCGTCTATCCTTTCTCCCTGAATTGAGCAACAAAAATGGTTAAGAAATCTTGTTTTGTTAACTTACCATACGATGTCCGATAAGAGGGGTTTTAATAATTGCTTTAAGCCGGTGTAAAGCCGGTATGGTTATTAGGATACTTGACGTGAGAACCATGATCGTTCCGTTAACCAACATCATTTTACTGACCCCTACCAGATCGGCACCCTTGCCGACTAGATAAGAAGCGACCGGCTGCAACCCTAACATGATCATCATGAAGGTGCTTACGATTCGTGCCCGCATATTTGGCGGCGAAAGCTCCTGCGCCAATCCGATTGAAAGGGTGATAACGTTCGCCGCGCCAAGACTGGCCATAAATTGGCATAGCATGGCCAACGGCTGAATTCTTGCAAAAGAAAAGACGACATACCATATGCCGGCCCAGATCACAGCGCTGCCAATAGCGACACATGGCCGTTTAATTCGTTGAAAAAACGGCAATACAATAACAATACCGACCAATGCGCCGGCGCCCGCCGAACCGACCAGGGACCCCAATGTACTTGCGTTGCCATGTAAAACAACGGTCGAAAAAGCAGGCAGCAATTGAACAATTGTGCCGCCAAAAAATGCCTGTATCGTTGCAAAAAGGATAATTAACCGGAGCAATTTCTGGCTGTGAAAAAAGGCCAGTCCTTCCTTAAATTCCTTAATGCCGCTGCTCTTCGGTCTTTCTGACTCCTTTTTCGATTGGATGATCGCAATGCAATAGATGGATACAATAATGCTGATGCCGTTATACCAAAAGGACGGCGCTACTCCGATTGACGCAATAAGCCATCCGGCAATAGCCGGGCCAAATAACCGGGTAACCTGGTTTAATGAATTATTCAAAGCGATCGCCTTCTTGATATTTGGGGCCCCGGCCATATCCCCGATAAATGCTTGTTCGGCTGTCGTGTTAAAAGCGGTCACCGTTCCAAGTAAAAAGGCAAGAACGTAAATATGCCAAACCCGCAGATGATTTATTTGAACCAGGAACGCCAGGATAAAAGCAAAGGCCATGGCCAATACCTGCGTGATCAATAAGATCTTTCTTCTGTCAAATCTGTCCGAAAAACTGCCGACCCATGGGCCGAAAATAAAGAAAGGAATCTGCGATAAAAAGGCGACGAGACCCAAAGCAGTTGCCTTATGCGTCAGTTCCCACACCACCCAGGCCTGGGCTGTTTGCTGCATCCAATCTCCCAACAAGCTTATGGCTTGCCCGACCATATAGATCCGGATATTCTTTATCCGCAGTACCGAAAAATTATCTACGATGACCTGAAACTTCCGGAAGGGTTTCTTATTTGGAGTGGTTGCCCGAAACCTGCTCGATATTTCTTTCATAACAAGATTTCAAGGACATTTTGGACGCAACTCGGGAATGCCCCGGTTAATTGCCGTTATACACCTTGACCAATTCCGGAATGTTCTTGTCAAACTCCTTATTCAATATCCTTGCCCTGATCTCCGGGTTGTCAGAAAAGAATTCTGCTATCTCCTTGCGCTGGTCCTTGGGATTCCAGATACCAAGAAATTTTTTTCCATCTTTTGACAGCACATATCGGTCGTTATCATAACTGTTTCGCCCGTCAGCACTGGAGCTCATATGGAGGTAAAGATTCACTTTTCCGCTGGCAATCACTTTTGCGAAATCCCGAACATAACTCCCGCTGATGGAGTTGATCTTGATATTATAAACAACGGCAAAACTGTCATTGCCCATCACGAATGCCGAAATATCATCCGCTGTTAGCTTCCTTGACGGCGAATCTTCGGCTTCTTTAAATTCTATATGACTTTTCTTACTTCCGAAAACAGAGAAGGTAGCGCGGCGGAATTTGATCAGGCCGTCCGTTCTTTTTCCGTCGTTGGAGTAACAATATCCCCGCTGAAAGGGTTCCATAGAACCCTGCTGAAACCCTATTGCTAAAAGCAGCAAGCATAAAGCGAATTTCATTGCAGTCCTTTCCTGCAAAATAGGAATTATCAAAACCGGTTGCAACTTTTTTTCGCGAATTTTGTCCAATAGCGAAAACAACGATTTATGAAGAAGAGATTGGCCGGAATACTCGTCCTTGGCTGCCTGATGCAGACAGCCGGCCGGGGGCAAAACGACCCTCGCTATGACGAGAAAATCCCGCCAACGCTTTTGAGGCAGGATTTTCTGCTGTTCCGGGACACGCTACAGAAGAGTCATCCGGGATTGTATCGCTACCGGCCGAAAGCTGTCATAGACCATCTCTTTGACAGTTGCTACCGCAGCATCTCCGATAGTGAAACCGTTCTTGCTTTTTTTACGCGGGTGGCTTTTATGGTCGCTGCGATCGGCGACGGCCACACCAATTGCAACCCCCCACGATCCGCGGTACAGGAACTTATCAACAAGGAAAGATTTTTTCCCCTGCTGTTGCTTTTTATTCATTCCCGCGGCTACGTTTACTGCAGCAATCAGAAACCGGACATCCGGGGAGCAGAGCTGCTGTCCATCAATGGTCGCCCGATGCACGAGATCCTGGAGCGGGTGTATGCTTATGTCCAGTCTGACGCTTTTATCACTTCTCACAAAGACACGGAGCTGCCGGATGGATTTAATCCCCTTTACCGGATTATCTACGGGCCGTCGGATGAATATGACGTCACCTACCAACCGCCGGGTGGGAAGGTGCAACGGGCCACCCTCCACGCCAGTGCGTTCAACGACCTGCGGTGTCCCCCGCCGGCCTTGTTTCGCCGACCGGATAAATATTTGGGGCTGAGCTATAGAGAGGGCGGCGTCGCCGTGCTCACCATCAAGACCTTTTTCGACGTGTTTCTACAGCAAACTCACGAAAACTTTGCGGGCTTCCTCGATTCGGCCTTCACCGATATGAAGAACAAAGGCGTGAGGAAACTTCTAATCGACATCCGCCGAAATCAGGGGGGTAACGATCATAACGGCGAATTGTTATATGCCTATCTCACGTCTGCACCCTTCCGGTATTATGCCGCTCAGGAAACGACGACCGAAACGTTCTTGGAAAAAGACCATCCCGATCTCGCCGTCCAACAACCCCGGGAAAACAATTATGCCGGCAAGGTATTCGTGCTGGCCGACGGCCGATCCTTTTCGGCTAGCGCAGAGTTCTCGTCGATCGTAAAGACCAACCGGAGGGGCAAATTTATCGGGGATATGGTAGGCGGCGGCTATTATGGCAATACTTCCGGTGATGAAGTCCACGTCATCCTCCCCGCCACCCACCTGGATATCCGGCTACCGCTGGTCAAATATACCATGGCGGTTCAACCGCTCCCAAAGGGGGTGGGGAGCATCGAGCCCGATTTTCCACTATATCCAACGATTTCTGAGATCATCGAAAATAAAGACGGTCAGCTGGAGCGGGCGATCAGGATAGTGGAGGATCATTGAGCCGTCCCCCATTTTGCTTTCACCCCCGCTACCGGAGCCCGAAAGCACCAAAGATGCGTCCCCAACAACGACCCGATATAAACCGTTCTCATATCCTCTCCGCCAAAAGCCAGGCTCGTCGGAAGTTTCAACATCTCCCCCGCACAACCAACGAGATCACCCGGCGTAGCGCTTAGCCGCGCATCAGCGGCAAGCCATTTATCAAGCCCTTCCGAATTAACGTCCGCGAACAACTCTATATACTCGCCCTGAGAAGTAATCACTCCAATCCCGTTCCTGGCGATCAGGGCGATCCAGACATTTCCCTCCGCATCAATGGTAAGGCCATCCGGATTGGACCCCGGCCCAAGGTCTGCGGGACCAAAACACTCCCTCGGCCCCAGCCTGTTCCCCTCCAAAACGGCGAATCGCACAATACGCCGCCCAAGCGTCTCCGCAGCATACAGATAACGACCGTCCGGGCTTGCCTTTACTTCATTGGTCAGGTCAAGTCCATCCGCTACGATCCGGGCGCCCTTTTTGTCGATCAAAATGATATAACCGTCGGGAGTTCTATCCCGCAACTTGTCATACCAATGTTCGCTGCGTGTCATAACAGAGACCCAGGTCCTACCCTGTCTGTCGTGCCAGGCATGATTGACGACGCCCAAGCGGCCCCCCTCGATCTCCTCCAGGTAGACTGAGCACTCCCCATTCGGCTTTATAAGATGTACTTTTCCATCGGAAAGCCCGCCGACCAGGAATGAGCCATCCGGAAGCCGGCAAAAGCCGTTAGGTTCTGCAATACCATTCCCGAGTAACAAGGCGCCCCCGGATGGTAACAGCTTGCCGACACCTCCCCTGTCATCGGACACCCAGACGCCATCCTCATCCGTCCAGACACATTCCGGCCGGTGCAGGTCACTTCCCACTTGAAAGAAATCTTCTTTTTTTAAGCTGAAGGAGTGGAGCGGAGATGTCATAGCTTTCGATTCCTAAATATACGCATCTTCCGTTCAACCACTAATTCCCCTAACATGAGAAATATTCTAGATCGTCGGGCGGCTGCTCAAAAAAGCCCGTCCGGGAAGGACAGGCTATCTGTTTATGAATGTCCGGCGGATCATTTACTTTGATCCCTTAAGGCTTTGATTTCGTCATGAACAACTTTTAATTCTTCTTTTTCTTCCAGCACAACGTCGGCGAGATATTCGGGCAAATGTTCGCTGCTAAGCGCCGTCTCATAGGCCTTTTGCGCCGCGTCTTCTCCAAATTCGCAGCTGGCCAGGATCGCATGCCTGTTGTGCCCGGAAAAGGTCGCCTTCAGTTCCAGCCACGCGCGATGGATCGCCCCGCTGCCGGAGGTACCCACAGGAATATCCGACCCCAGGGTTTGCAATTCTGTTCCCAGCCGAACCCGGATGGCCCGGCTTTGATCGATGGCCTTGAGGAAAATCATCCGCAGATCGGAATCTTCAGGCTTCAGGTCTTTCAACGCTTTTTCATATCCTTCAATACGGTCGTTATTGATCTTGATCAAATCTTCCAGTACGCCGGCGGTTTCTTTGGCTGTGATTGCTTCCATGGTTTTTTCAATGTATGGCTAAAAAACCATGCCATGGCGGCAGCGGATGAGCCCCTATTCAATCACCTTATAATCCTTAAACAGATTCACTTTCGTCCCCTCCACCATGCCGCGATAGTCCTTCCATTTCCCCTCAATAAACGCGTTGATCTTCCGGACCGCGCCCATAACCGCTTTCTCCGCATTGGCAACCAACGTCTCCTCCTGCTTGCCCGGCACCGCCATCTTGCTTCCGATGATCTGCTGAGCCTCCCGTACCTGCGACATCACGGTTACCTCAAAGGGATTCCTCGCCAGCCCTTGCCGATCGGAGGCCTTCCCTTCGATAAACTCCCGGATCGACTTGATGCTGTCCTGCATTTTGGTCGTCATTTTTCGCAAAGAATCAGCGTCTTTCCCTTCTATCCCCTTTAATTCTGTCGAGATCTTTGCGCAGATCTCATCCGATTCGGTCAGCCTGTCCATCCCTTCTATCAGTTTGTCGGCGGATTTCCGGAGCCGCTCATACATGGCGCGTTGCGCCACCTTTATGTCATTTCGGTTGCCCAGCCGGGGATCGTCCTTTACGGTAATCAGCGTCGAATCGGACACCCGGCCATACGAGATCACCAGTTTATACGTCCCGGGTAATACGGGGAAACCTCCCGGCTCCAGTGCGTCCGGTTGCGGTTTTGGCGATCCCGGTTGACGAAAACCTTTTTCTTCCATCCCCCAATACTGACGATTGAATCCGCTGTCGACGGCCCACCGCAACGACCGGATCAACACGTTCCGGTCATCGTAGATCCTGACCCGCACGCTGTCGCTTTTTTTGCCGGTTCCGCCGCCCGGGCCACCTTGTCCAAGCCCCGCTCTACCTCCGCGACGGCCGCCCGTCGGTTGTTCCGCAACGGCAGCGGCCGGATGGCTTTGCGCGCTATCCGCTTTCGACTTTTGCTCCTTTGGTCTGATGACATAAAACGAAACCTCGGCCCCCCTTTTTCTGTTCTCCGCTTCATACAACCCGTCTACGCTCCATTCATAGCCGGTAGCAGGCCTGATCTGCGCCTGATAGGCCTCCGGCGCCGGAAAAACAGTGAGGGTATCCGTGATGGCGTTTCCTTTGCCCGCGGCCAGTTTTCTAAACGGCCGGATGTCGTCGAATATCCACAGCGACCGGCCGAAAGTGGCGACTACAAGATCGGCCTCCCTCTCCTGTATGGCCAGATCGTAGGTAGAGACCGAAGGATAGCCGTTTTTCCATTGCTGAAAGGTCGACCCGTTGTCAAAACTGATCCACAAACCATTTTCAGTTCCGGCAAAGATCAGGTTCGGTTCAACCGGGTCCTCGATCATACATAGTGCATACCCTCTTACTTTCTTTTCATCCACCATTCGTTGCCATGTCTTGCCGTAGTCGGTAGTGCGGAATATATAGGGCTTGAAATCGCCGCGGCGATAGTCGTTTGCTACGACAAAGGCCTCCCCGCCATTATAACGCGATGCTGTAATTTGCGGTATCCAGCAACCGGCCGGCATGCCGGGAATTTTGCCCCGAAAGTTCTGCCACGTTTTGCCGCCGTCCCTCGTCAATTGCACATTCCCGTCATCCGTTCCCGCCCAGATTACACCTTGTTCCTTTGCCGACGGAGAAATGGTAATGATCGTGCAATGCGTTTCGGCTCCGGTGATGTCCAGCGTCAGCCCGCCGGTGTTCTGAAATGCCTTGATCTCCGTGGTATCGTTTGTCGTGAGATCGGGTGAGATGATTTCCCAGTTTACCCCTTTGTCGACGCTTTTATGTATAAACTGGCTGCCGAGATAGATTGTCTTTTTGTCGAACGGGTCCTGCGCCATCGCCGTATTCCAGTTGAATCGCAACATCAATGCCGGATCAAGCGCCTGCGGCTTTATAAACCAGCTCTCTCCCGTTTTCCAGTTCAGCCGTTCTGCAAATCCTCCCTGGCTCTCGCTATAAACCCAACTGGGATCTTCCGCATCCGGCATGACGTCAAATCCGTCACCGCCGCCGATGTTGTTCCAATAATCATTTCTGATCCCGCCACTGATCCACGTATAAGCGGGGCCATGCCAGCTCCCGTTATCCTGCAAACCGCCCATGACGTTGTAGGGCATTTCGTTGTCCGTATTGATGTGATAAAACTGACCGACCGGGATCTTATCGTCAAATGTCCAGTTCTTGCCGCGGTCATGCGTGATGCCAATGCCGCCATCATTTCCTTCTATCATAAAATGGCCGTTCTTTGGATGGATCCACCAGGCATGATGATCCGGATGTATCCCGGAGTAAGGGATCAACGTGGTGAATGTCTTGCCGCCGTCTTCACTTACATCCACCATGTCGTGGATATTGTAAATGCGGTTCTCATTTTGCGGATCGACGCGGATATCCTGGAAATAGAAAGGGCGATTCGTAACCCATCTTGGATCGGCGGTAACCAATTCCCATTTGGCGCCGCCGTCATCGCTTTTGTATAAGCCATTTTTTGTTGCCTCTACCAAAGCATATACGCGGCTTGGCTGGTTAGTGGCGAATGCAAGCCCGATCTTTCCATAATCGCCATCGGGCAAACCATCCTCTTTGCCGAGCTTTTTCCAGTTCCTGCCTCCGTCGATCGTGAGAAAGAGCCCGCTTCCCGGGCCGCCGCTCTTAAAGTCCCATGGCGTGCGCCGATGTTGCCACATGCTGGCAAGCAGACGGTTCGGATTGGACGGATCCATAACCAGGTCGGAACAGCCGGACGTGTCATTGGTAAATAAGATCTTTGTCCAGGTGTCACCGCCGTCCGTTGTTTTAAAAACACCCCGCTCCGGATGGATGCCATATGGATTTCCAATGGCGGCAACATAGACCGTATTCGGATTGACCGGATCGATGATAATGCGATGGATGTTCCGTGAATTTTCCAACCCCATTCGCTTCCACGTTTTACCGCCATCCAGGCTTTTAAAGATGCCTTCGCCGATATTTACGGAATTCCGTGGATTTCCTTCCCCCGTTCCGACCCAGACGACATTCGGATTCGATTGCTGAATGGCGACGGTACCTATGTTTTGGGTCGGCTGTTCGTCAAAGACCGGCGTCCACGTCGCGCCGCTGTTCTCCGTTTTCCACACGCCGCCGGAGGCGGAGCCGAGGTAAATGATGTTGGGGTTATCCAGCACGACATCGATGGTGGTGATGCGGCCACTCATTCCGGCCGGGCCGATATTTCGCGGTTTGAGATTCTTAAATTGATCGAGGTTGACCTTTTGTGCGATGGCAATACAATTAATCAACGCACTGCAGATGCAAAGCAGAATAGATTTTCTCATGTAGCGTGGCGGTTTTGAGAATTTAAATCTATTGAAAAATGACGATTCCGCCCCTATTTATTACATTATCCGTGGTTTATTTGTCCAACAGTTGAGAGTACTCCCGGTGAGCTGGGTGATCGTCGCGTCGGCAACGGTTTCGAAGCCGTCATCCCTGACCGAATCCAGCAGCAGAAAGGTGAGGAGCTGGTCCGGACCGGACTTCCCGTGGCAGAGTTATTGCATCTTTTACTGAGTACACTCTATTTCAATAACTTACAATTTATCAGGTATGAAAAAGAAAAACACTGGAAAGCTGGTAGCCCTTTTTATCGCCTTGGCAGCCTTGTTTTTCCCGCGTATGGTAAAGGCCCAGGACGAATCTCAGGAGAGAATAATCAATGACAGCAAGGATGCCCGGTCAGATTTTAGAAAGGCAGACCCGACCATGGAGAACCTGTTTAAGAATTCTGCCGGTTATGTGATCTTTCCAAACGTTGGTAAAGGCGCGATAGGCGTTGGCGGAGCAGGCGGCAAAGGTACCGTCTACGAAAATGGTATGCCGGTTGGGACGGCACAGATGGTGCAGGTAACTGTCGGCCCACAAGCGGGGGGACAAGCCTATCGGGAAATCATCTTCTTTAAGGACAAAGACGCGCTGGATCGCTTTATGGATAACAAATTTGAATTCAGCGAACAAGCCTCAGCCGTTGCCGTCAAAGCGGGTGCAGCCGCGAACGCCGACTACAGACATGGTGTTGCTGTTTTTTCACAGGAAAAAGGCGGCTTGATGGTGGAAGCGTCCTTGGGCGGACAAAAGTTTACCTATAAGCCTTTAAAATAGGCACGGTGAATAGAATTTGGGGGCTTTCCAACGAAAAGCCCCCTTTTTTTTAGAAGATATTCCTATTTGACATTTTTGGAAACAATCTTCGCCAGATCGAACATCGATACCTGGTCTTTGCCACCAAACAGGGTTTTTAGCTTGGCGTCTGCATTGATCATTCTTTTGTTCGTTTTATCCTGCAGACCACTCTTCTTGATATAGTCCCAGATCTTTTTTATGATCTCCGTGCGGGCCATCGGCTTGGTACCGACGACATCTGCCAGCGCGGGGCTTGCTGTCAGCGGAGCGTTAAATCCGGTATTGGAAGCTGCTTTTTTAGCCGCTTTTTTTGGCGCAGCTTTCTTTTTAGGTGCAGCTTTCTTAGCAGCTTTCTTTGGAGCGGCTTTCTTCTTCGAAGCGGGTTTGGCGGCCTTTTTTTTAGTGGGCATAGTTTAAATTTATGATGTAGTAATTGAATACGAATCTTGTTTCAGGAGGTGCCTGGCGTTGTCTGCCAATTCACTAATTTACGGTATCGCCGCAAAAACATCCAATCAGGGTGTTGAAAACACTTGGCCCCCTTGGGGGCAATAGTCGTAAGATATTGGTTTACAGATAATTAAAAAACGCTGTCTTGTTGATAAATAAAGTGTTGATATGGAAGATATTGCGAGATCTTTCCCTACGGAGCAGCATTTGTCCCTTGTCGAAGCGGCGCAGGGGCTACCGGTATCGTATAACCGAAAAACGCTACGCAATATATGAAATCAATCTTTGTTGTTCTCGCATTTTTCTGGTGTGTCCGCGCTACCGGCCAACAGAAGTATGTTGAAGTGACGGTATCGGATACTGTTCTCGTAAAGCCCGATCTCTTTGTCTATGGGCTGGAGATGACGGCTAGTGACGATGCCACGGATTACACGATGACGCGCAAAAGCCATCAGCCCGTATTGGACCTCTACCGCCAGCGAATATTGCAGGAGAAAAGCAGATTCGACTCCCTTAAATCGGCCCTTAAGGCCGCAGGTTTCGCAGTTTACAGGTCTTCATTAGGCGACTCGGTAAATGTACTTCAGAGCGACGTGCCGGTCTTTATGGCGAGGGTGATCACCCGTTCCGTCGATTCGCTCGGGATGCTGTCGCAAAAGCTGCGGAACGTAAAAGGCCTCAGAGGTTACCTGCAAGCAGTGGTGGCAACCCGGGATTCTGCCTTTCAGGACGCACTGTTCAGGAAAATGCTAAGGCAGGCCAGGACGAAGGCAGAAAGCATCGCCGCGTTCACCGATCTCCACATTCGGGGAGTACTGGCGGTAACTGAAGACAAGAATGGTGAAGGCGAAACCGGAGGCTGGACTTCCTATCCACCCCTGTCGGCGTTGGCCGAGAGCGTCATTCCGGGATGGCATACAACCATAAGCGGCCCGTCAAATATTGTCGCCGGCGACTTCACTGCGGCTGGCTGGTATCCGCTTAACGGGAGAATTACCGTTCGTTTTTGGGTAGAATAAGTGTAACAAAAGGTATGACCGCCGCGTACTACACCATAAACTATACAAAATGAGGAAATTATTATTCACTCTGGCTGCAAGCCTGCCGGCGTTCGTGATGCAAGCCTCTTACGCCCAACCCTCCCAACCCTCCCGGGTCGGACATTTTCATAAAGTCATCGTCAGCCCATACATCCAGGTTACGTTTGTCCAGGGTGACGAAGAAACCGTCACCATAAACCAAAATTCGGTCGACCGCGCCAAGTTACATGTGGAGGTCCACAACGGCACGTTGAGGCTCTACCTGGACGGCGCCAGGGATTTCCCGCACTACGAGCAGGATTATTCACGCGACGGCAACAACCATGGCCACAATCTTTATCCAAAACACGCCATAGTGGCCACCGTCGTGTACCGGACCCTGGACGGGCTTTCGTTGCGGGGAGAGGAAACGTTTCTCTGCCCAAGCCGCCTGGTAATGAAGCATTTTAACCTGCGCTTATACGGCGAGTCGACGGTAGAGTTCTCCGAAGTGAACATCGACAAAATGCACACGGCCATGTACGGCGAAAGCACGCTGGTCATCAAGTCGGGTACGGTGAGCCAACAGTATTATACTTGTTACGGCGAAGGGAAGATCAACACCACGGCAATCAGGGGACAGGAGGCAAAACTAACTTCCTTCGGAGATTCGGAGTTCAACGTGAACGTCTCCGATCTGATCCGGATCGTTGCTTTCGGCGATGCAAAGGTCAGCTACCGCGGCAACCCGGACATTGTAAAAGGCATCCACCTGGGCGACGTTCAACTGCAACGGCTGGACTGACGTGCGCCTCCTGCCACGACCGGACCGACGCGCTTGCCACCATCCTTATTGGCCGGCAATAAATGAATAGCCATCCCGGATGCCTGAAAAATCCGGCTCTAAAAAGCGGGAAGTCAACAATAGTCTGGTCCCCTGCCGTACCACCGACAGATAGTGAAACATAGGTTTGTAGCCGACCGCGACATCCGGCAGCCTCGCCTGTGAAGTATCCAGCGGCTGGTGCAGCCCGCCGCCCCCGCCGATCACCAGGAAATCCTTTCCGGAGTAGTTGAAATGTTCAAATGCGTGCGCATGGCCGGTAATAAAAAGACTGCACTTCGACGTTCCCTGAAAAGCGGGTAGAAAATAATGTTGGACGGGAAGGGATGGACCGACGGTCCGGCTATTGGTATATGGCGCATGATGACAACTGACAATGATCGTTACGACCGCGTTGTCGCTGTCCAGCTGATGAAGCGTTTTGATATACCAGTGCTGCTGTACAGCGATCTCTGCGGGTGACAATTTTTTAAAATTTGAATTGAGCAGGACTACCGCAATGGAGTCGGTTATACTGACATAGCCAAGGTCCCTGCTGTCCGGAAATCGTCGCTGAAAATTCCTTTCGCCTCTGCTCCTGCTCCACATTAGGTCGTGGTTACCCAACAGTCCATGGACGGCGATCCCATTGGACCGACACCCGGCAATAAAACGATCGATCCCGGACCATCTGTTATTCGCCGACCCCACCGCGACGATATCTCCAAGCATATAGATGGCAAGGGGTTTTCGTCCGATCATGTCCGCCTCCAGCATCGCGGTGGCTTTCGTGTTGTGATTTGGATGGAGTTTTATCTTTTCAACGGCCATCGGCTGCTGGGTGTCACTGATAAAGTCGATTTCCTGGGCCTCCAGCGAATTACAAAAGAAGACCGAAAGAGATATCAGCAACCATCCACCTTGGCGGGCAATTTCCATCCTCAAATATAATCCATTCACTCGCTGCGCAACACAGTTACCGGGTTGGCCAGCGCCGTCCCGATCGCTTTCGCATAGTTTTTGCATACCGGAAAATATGGCAAAAAGGATTTTTGCAATATTCCAACTATTTTTTATGGGGACTCAATTAAAATTGGCCAGCCCGCAACCTGCGCGAGGTGTACCAGGGGAAGAAACGGCCATAAGGGCGCTCGAGGACAGGTTTGCCGCGGCCTTTAACGCGGGGGATGTCGACGCGATCATGAAGAACTATGTGGCGGACAAAAGTCTTGTGGTTTTTGATGTCGTCCCGCGGAGGGAATATCGTGGCGCCGCGGCCTATCGGCAGGATTGGATGGAATTCTTTACCCATTTTCAAGGCAGACCAAAAATCGAAATCTCCGATCTTGGGATCACCGCGGATGGCGACGTTGGGTTCGGGCATAGCTTTCAGCATATAACAGGCATCGATCTGCAAGGCCAGCCGGTCGATCGATGGGTACGGGTTACCGATGGCTACCGGAAGGTTGGAGGAAGGTGGCTGATCGCGATGGAGCACATCTCCGTGCCGGTGGACCTGGCAACAGGAAAGGCGGCGGACGCCGCGAAACCATAAATTCTGTAATTTACCGCATGCGTATATTGTATCTCTTCCCGGTGGGGTTGCCGCGCTTTCCTGTGGGCTTGTTTCGCCCGCCGGCGGTCGTGCTCCGCTTGACCGTGGGCTTGTTCCACCTGCTGGTCGGCATGATCGGTCTCCCCGCCTCCGCGCAAATCCAGGTGAGCCAGGAACCAAGACACCATAAGGTACTGGAGAACGAATGGGTCCGCGTTCTCGATGTTCGCATCCCGCCCGGTGATACGACCATGATGCATAAGCACTCGACGCCTTCGGTCTTCGTGGTCCTAACTCAGACCAAAACCGGATCCGAGGTGCTTGTTGAACCTGGCAGAACCTCCACTTCCACCGATCCCAACATCTGGTTCGAGGGATTTTACACCAAGCCTCGGGTACATCGGGTCTGGAACGAGGACACCACCGGGTTCCACGTCATGGATATTGAACTGTTGCACGGATCGGCGCCAACATCAAATGATAGCATCCGAATTCCCTATTCCCATCTCCTGTTTGACGAAAAGCCGGTGCAGGGGCTAAGGGTAGATTTGGCACCCGGGAAGGAATTCCACTTGAATTCACTGCCACGTCCCGTTTTGATTGTTGGGCTTTCGGGCCCCGACGCCAATGGATCGGTCAACGGTCACGCGTTTACAAAAAAAGGAGATTACTTTTTTATACCAGCCGGCTCACCGCTCCATATCGCCAATACCAGCGCTTCCGCCGACCACCATTTCGCCGTCTTTCTACTGAAAGGATATTGAGCCCGCCGCACCGCGCAATGACCGCGCTGAGACACGAAGTCGACCCCCTGAACCGCAAACCCGCCAAAAAGACAATCGGATACACTCACACCTGACCATAGCCAAATTCTCCAAACGGCAAAAAATGGCCGCCCCCATGCAATCGCTCAAGGTTTCACCACGAGCACCTGGAATGTCCCGGGTTTTAGCTGTGGGCGAAACTGGCCGGGCTGCTTCGGTAAAAATTCTCCGGTAGGAAGATACACGGCATGGCTGACCTGGTCGACGGCATTTGTCCGCGCGCCCTCTTTTGTCTTCAGGTTCCCGACGGCCGCAAATTCATCCGGCGAATTTTCCCTGATAATGGTCAGCGTTCCGTCGCCGTTGGATGAATATACGGTGAGGAGCTGGCGGTCAAATCCAACCGCATCACAGCCTTCTCCGATCGGCAGGGTCTTGACGACCTTCCCGTTGATGGCGTCCATCACTACGAGCATTTTATTGTCGCAGCCTGCAAACAGCCGCATCGTCGAACGGTCGATGGCAAGACCCGAAGCGCCCTTGCCCGGGGCAATGGGCCAGGTATGAATGACCTGGAAGGACTTCGCATCGATAACATCCATCTCGCTCTTTTCGGCATTGTTTACATAGATCAACCCCTTTCCGTCGCTGGCGGCGGTTTCCGGCCAGCCGGTCAATTGGATCGTCGCGACTGCCTTGTCCGTCACCGGGTCGATTACGGTCATATTTTTGCTTCTCCCGTTACAGGTGATCACCTTGTTGGAGAATGGATCATAGAGGATGCCGTCGGCAAACTGACCGGTCGGTACATGTCCCAGCACCTGAAAAGTTTTCAGATCGAAAACGAGCGCGCTGTTTGCCGATCCGTTGGTGATATATCCCTTGCCAAGGGAATGTACCAATGCGATGCCATGTACATCTTTCTCCGTCTGGATCACCCCGATCGAATCGCCGGTAACCTTGTCGATGACATTGACCTGCGTACCATGCGACAGGTAGAGCCGGTTGGACGCGGTGTCAACCGTGGTATAGTCGTACCCGCCACCGCTTTTGATGTGAAAAATGTTGGTAACCCGATAACCCGCGGTTTCCTGGGCGCAAACGGTTGTCGCGGCAACGAGCAACACCAAAATCGAAATAGAGAGTTTACGTATCATGGCCTTATAGATTTTCGCTGTTATAACTATTTGTTTGCGGACGCGGGTACACTGTGGAGAGCCACCCGGTTACCTTCCGTGTCGATAAATACGGCCATATGCCCGTGTTCCGGAGAGATCTCCGTCTTCGGAACAAGTATCTTCCCTCCCGCGGCCTCGATCTTATCCAGCACCCGCTGAACATCGGGGTCGGCATTCAGATATACCAGTGGGCCAGCCTCGGCCGAAGGCTTGTAGAAGTCGTTTGCCGCGAGGGCGCCCCCAATCCCGGTCATGGGATCATCGATGGGGAACATCCGCATCCGGATCTGGGGTGTTTCCAGCGGGATCAGCTGGATACCGAGGATCGTTTCGTAGAATTTTTGGGCCCGCGCAAGATCGGTGGTGGGGATCTCAAACCAGCTGATGGCGTTTTTCATGTATGATCATGTTTCATTCGAAGGTAAGGCTTAATAAAACACCCAAAAGAACATCGGACTCCCCTTTTCTTCCCGGGTTTTCGATAAAACCCGGAGCGGTTAGTGAGAAATTGTAAAGAAGATCAGGCTTTTTTCGGCGAAAGGACCTGGTTGTAGGCAGAAAGAAGCGCTTCCTGCAGGAAGTTTTTCGGAACGCGGTTGAGATCAAAGGTGGTTGCACCTTTTTCACCCCACTTATTGGGCACGGGATAAATGGCCTTGTCCATTTTACAAAAAACGGCTTGCTCCTTTGGTGTCAGAAACACATTCGCCGTGTTGTCTTTTTCAAGATAAGTGGCGAACATCCGTTTACCGGTCACTTTGAAGCCGACCCGGTCAAAGTGCGGAACTTGCTCCGTCCCCGGAAAGGAGAGGGCGAGGCGGGCAAACTGCGTTCCGTTCATCATGGATGTGTCTTCATGCAAAGATCGTTTATTTTCATTCTTTTTACGGGTTCCCGGGTATATCGTAGGTTTAAAGCCGACTCGCCAAATCGACTGCCATGAGATTTTCCTGGCCGTGATATACAAGCTGCCTTAAGCCGGTCCGGGCTGGCAAAAATCACCGCGCCTGCGGTAAATTAACGGCCACCCGATCACTGACGCGGGTCTGACCCCGTTTGTCCTTAAACATTACCTGTATAGCATACCCCACGCCGCCACCCCCCGCCGGGAGGTCATTATCGACGTATTCGCTTTTGTCGGACCCGAGCGACCGGTAACGCGACAGCGCAGCCGTGCCTTTATAGAGAATAAAGAAATAGTTTCCCGTATTGGTATACTGCCACCGGACATGGACCTGCCTGCCCTTGCTATCGTATTCTGCCGTCAGCGTCCGGAGCGGCGGGAGGTCCGGGACCGTTTTGACCGTGGCCTGTACGGGCGTGGGGCGCCCGGAATGCAGACTGTCATCATCAACCGCTTCGGCGGTATAGCTATATGCGACAAAAGGTTTCACGGAGGCATCTGTAAAATGCCAATGAACCTTACTGCTGTCATGCCGCTGGCTGGCAAACGGAACCCAGGGCCCCTTCCCTTCCTTCCGGTAAATGATATACCGAACCACATCTTCGCTGGAGCTTTGGATCCAGTCGATCTGGACACCGGCCGTATCGACATATACTTTCTCCGCGAGCGGCGCTACCGGCGCAACAAGGTCGGGCTTTTTGAGCGGGACCGCGGGGGAATAAGGCGAATGATTGTTGTTCCAGTCCACCGCGACGATCTTGTACCAAATGGATTTGGTCAGTGTATGAAGCGTGATGCTGTCCGTGAACGTCGTGTCCGGCGTGGGGTGGATCGTTATCTGGGAAAAGACGTGATTGGCGGCATTGGCGAAGTAAACCTTGTATCCTTTTACATCTTCTTCCGGGTTGCTGCGCCATGTCAGATGGACAAGCCCTTTGCGATCGATAAATCCGCGCAGCCCCTTTGGCACGCCGGGAGGCGTGTTGTCGGGTACAAGACCCATCGCCGGCAGGGAGGTGCCCATATTACCCGCCGTATCGAGCGCGATGACCATATAAAAATTCTGGCCGTGTGCAAAAGCGCCGGTGTCGGTGAACTCGGTGGCCGATGGGGGAAGGAGCACGTTATTTAACGAAGTGTACGGGCCCGCCGCGGCGTTATGCGAACGGCTGACGACATAGCCTTTGAAGTCGGCCTCCCGCACGGGCTTTTTCCACCGCACGACGAGTGTATTCCCTTTTGTGAATTTTGGTGTCAGGACAACCGGAGGCGAGGGCGGCGTGAGATCCCGGCCGGACGTGCTAAGCGTATCCGACCACGGGCTCCATTCAGCAAAGGCGTTGACGCCGCGGATACGATAATAGTAGCGATGATAATTAAAAGGAAGGCTATCAATATACAGCTCGTTTGTTTTCAAAAGCGTGGCGATACGGGCATGGACGGAATCTCTTTTTGCCATATTGGTGTCGGGCAGCGACGCCAGATAGGGTAGGTCCGTCAGCGTTTTGAAGTGGGTACCGTCATCGCTTCGTTCAATAAGAAAGCCGCTATACTGCCCTTCGCCGCTTCTTGGCCAGTGAAGCTCGGCGATCCGGTCGAGGGCGACGATCTCCCCGAGGCGCGGTCTGGCGGGTGAGGTACGGCCCTGGTTTTGGACCAGGGTGTTGCCGGTGTCGATCTTGCCGTGGGCAGCGGGCTGAGCGGCGTAAACCCGATAAATATAGACGCCGCCTTTTACCACCTTTGTATCGGTGAGCCGTACTCCCTCGGCTTTGGCAACTTCGCCGTCGAAATCGGCCACCTGCATCGCAAACGCATAGCGGTTCTTCCAAACATTTGCCTTGTCGCGGATACCGGGCTGACCCTGCCGGAGATTGGAATTAAAATTCTTTCCATAAAAACATTGGGCGGCGATGGCCGCATATTTATTGTTTGGTCCAAAGCTGGACTTGAAATGGTCGAGCGTCCAGGGTTTTAACGGCTGCGGCGTGATGACCGACCGGACCGGATGATTGGGCTGGCTAATATCGATCCGCTCGATAAGATATCCATTCCGGTTGAGGAGGGACCAGGCCCTGGGGTCGGTGGGTCCCCAGCGGAGGACGATGGAATCGCCGCAAGACTCGGCGAGGACCCTGATCTGCGCATGAAAGTCGACCGCCGGTATCTTTTGTCCTTTCTGGCAATAGGAACGAACAGCGAGCAATAGCACCATGGCGGTTATCAGTAAGGGCTTCATATATTTCCTATTTGGTCGTAAACGATTTGGTGACGAGCTGACTCTGAAGCGGCCCGACCTGGTACCGGAAATTGATCGTTCGGGGCCCGGCGGGATACGGCGTGAACGTCAGGTTCCGCAAGTTTTTGAGCGTTGTCATGGACGCGGGATCGGTATACAGGCCATAAAACTGGTTCCACGGCATCGTCGCGCTGCCGCCGATATCATCCGTACAGAACGAAATGTCGCCGTCCATCTGGCCGAGGATATCCTGCGCCTGCGAAGGATCGAGTTGATGCTGGATGATAGCGGCCTGCGTTTGCGCAAGGAGACCGAGATTGGTCATCAGTTGACAGTCTTCCTTCAGAAAGTGATCGCGGCTCCAGGTCATGGTGGGCGGAAGGATCACCTTTATTGCTGAGTGGCTGCTAAGCACGGACGACATCGATACGGAGTACCCCCCGGAAGTGGTGGTTGACGTTCTTGCAGCCGTCGAACTATTGTTGCCGCCGCCGCCGAGACTGATGTTCCGGGCAAGCGTGCTGGAAGCGCTGATAAATCTTCCCATCGGTCCCATCGTCTCGGAGAGGCTAAGCAAAGGACTGGTCGAAAACCCGCTCCAGTCAAGGGTTTCTACCGGATTAAAGATTTGTTCGCGGATCTGAGCCGCGCCGAAATTGACCGCCACCCGTTTTGCCGCAAGGCCCCAGACGTTCGCATAAACGTTATTGTCCATAAACGCGTCGTTCGCGGCGCTGTGGTTCCACTCGATCCGCGCCTGGAACAGCGAAGGCCAGGAGACGCCGTCCGGAGCGGTGAATCCGCCGATATCGGCCTGATCCCACAATTCCTGCGGCACGCTTCCAGTGCTGATCAGTACATTGTCGCCGGTGCGGCTCCCGGCCCAGGTTCCCATGGCGCCGAGCTTATCGCCAAACGTGTTGTACTGGCTTGTTCCGAAATAGGTCGTGTAGATGGGCTTGGGGGCAGTAGCCGCACCGCCCAGGGCATTCGTGACCTTCGTTTGCCGGATATTCACGCTGACATTGCTGACCGTGCGCGTGCTGCTGCTGACGTTACTGAGCGCCTTTGCGCTAAGCGCCAGCGACCCGCCGGGCGTGGACCAGAATTCTTCGCGGTAGACGGTGTTGTTCCGGAGGGTGGCGGGGAGGCTGTAATGGATTGTTTTACTGCCGGGGTCTACCGTAAATGTCGTTTTGATCGTGTCCCCGGCCTGGACGCCGATAAAATAGACGGCATAGTTCTGGTGCCCGCCAAGGCTCCCGAGGTTATTGCCGGATTGGGCCGGGAGGATATTGGGCTGCCATTCATCCAGCTGGAGGATGCCCGCGCCGCCGAACTCATTGCGGAGGACATAGCGCTGGTCGTTGATCGGGTAGGCCAAACGGACATTCGAGGGCGGGATGTAGTCAGGGGCCGGCCCGGTCCTGAAGGTCCAGGTGGTGGTCTGCTGGACGGGTTCGCGCTGCGCGTCCTGGTCGCTGTAGGGATTGTCCCAGCGGTTCTCATCGGGATACCACTGCATCGCGTTGCAGACTACCGTTGCCGTATACATGGTGTTTGGCTGGAGCGTGTTGTCGTGCGTCAGGACACCGGTGGTGTTGTTGTTCTGGTACTGGAGGTGTACACCCGGTGTGTTGACGTTACCCGCCGTCAGCGTATAGGTAAGGAGCGAGAACTGGTAGGTTCGGGTCTCGCCGTTCGGAAATTGGCTGGTGGGGGGGACCTCCACATCGTAATTCTGGTTCAACCCTACATTGGATGCGACATACGGATACGCAAATACCGTCGCCGAATCGCGGGGACCCCAGTCGCTGATGATCTGGACATCGGTGAGCGGGCTGGGAGTGGGATAACACTTGTCGCCGATCGTAAAGGAGACATCGGTGTTGAAACTGATGAGGCCATTGAACAACTGGCCGGCCACATGGACGGAGCCATCGAGCCAGGTTGGATTGGGCAGGCCCGCGGAAAGAACGCCGCCCGCTTCAAATTTCACCAGGCTGAAGTCGCCCTTCACAAACCAGCAATCGACATGAATCCCGACGTCGAGGTTGAAATAAAAATAGAGCTGCCCCAGGGCATACCAGTTCTGCCAACCGGCGGCTTGCTGATTACACTGGAAGCTGTTGGTGAAATGTTTTAGCGCCAGGTCAAAACCCAGTATCGCGCTGACCTTGGCGTAGATCATGGCGACGCTAAAGCCGAGGGTGCCATCCACTTCGGCGCCAAACATAAAGCCGTTGCCGTCGGCTTTGTTCATCGCATTGACGAGCGCATCGACGCCCGGATTTCGTTGCACGCCGAACGCGATCAGCGCGTTTGGCAGCGGCGGTAAGGACGGGTTGATAAGCGAGCCCATTTCAAAATAAGCAGTCGCTCCTACGTTTATATTAAAGACCGAGTTACTGTCATGAACAAGGTTGAACGTGACCCGCTTGCCGAACGCATCGCCGACTTTAAAATACCATCCGTCCGGTCCGGCGTAAAGCCCGATGGGAATATCGGCGGTAACGGTGGCGAATTTCCCCTGGATGTCCGCGTTGAGGTTGAATTTGTTTTGGGTAAAATCATAGCTGATGTCTACCGCGCCCTGGACCGTGGGGTTACTGTTGGCCGGATAATCGGTCAGCACATAAACATTCCCCGATAGGTCAAGCAGGCTCAGCGCTCCATTGCTGATCTGGGCGGTCAACGTCACTTTGGCGTTCATGGCCTGCGGGCCGGTCATAAGGGCGGCGCAAACGGTTGCGCGGATGCCGGCTGTACCTTGCTGCGGGGTGAAGGTTACCCCTGACATGGTATGACCGGGGGTTGCATCGTTCGAGGCGGAGGATGCCGTGAGGTTGGTCGCATCGGCCGGGAGGTTGTTGGACATTTGCATGTTATAGTAGGCGCCGCCGCCAAACCCGTTGATGCCGATCGGTCCCGCGACCGGGAAGGGCGTAGGCAGCGTCGCGCAGGCGTCGATATACCAGTAGTTGAAATTGTTGACAGTCCCGAACTGCGCGGTTGCCTCGACGGACACGATGGGGAAGTCGGCCTCGACATGCCCTTTTACGCCATCCCCATAGGTGTTGTCATGATTGTAAAAAACAAGATACCCGTTGACGCTGACCGGGCCGACATCGCCCTTCAAGGCAATGGAGTCGACATCGACTCCCCCGCCAAGCGTGATTTGCGGCGCCTGGTTGGTGAAGGCGGCGTTGAGGGTCCCATACACGGCGAGCTTGGTCGTGGCGCTGACGACCGATTCGTCGCCGAGCCCGAGGTTGATGTTGAGATCGAACTGGACTCCCAGCTTGAGGTTGCTCATATTGCTGAGATCCGTATAGGGTGCGACGTTATTGATGGAAACGGGGAAGCCGCCGACCGTCTTTTGCGGACTCGCGAAAGCCCAGGTGCCGGGACTAAACCAGAATTTATTGGCCTTTGTTTTCGGATCGCGGTTGGCGATACCCATGCTGTCGAACTTCAGCGCCGGGAAGTTGAGGTTTGGTGCGCCATTGGAGATCGAAATGCCGATGCTGCCGTTGAGGACAAACGAGATCGCGGCCCCAAGGCTGTCCTTCTTTACATCGAATGCGCTGTTAGGGTTCAACTGGATGTAAGCTGCCCAAAGATCGATCTTCATCGAATCGGAAGGCTTGACGACAAATTCATATTGCAGCGAAGAGTCCTTTTTAGTAGTATCGCCGGTCCCAATGTGCATGTCACCGGAATAGACAAGGGGGGTCTTGCTGACCGGGAACTGGATCTTGCCGTTGAAGTCGCCCTTATTAAACGTATTCTGTGTGATCATGACCTCCAGGCTGTCGAGCGAAAAAGCCCAGCCGCCAAGATTGCCGCTGGTGAAGTCGATGATGTTGGAGCCGATGACATCGACACTCACGCCCTTGCTGTCGATAATAAGGTTCTTAGCTTCAAACCCGGTACGGGCGGTGCCTTGATTGAACGTTTTGAAATCGGCCGGGAGGAGGACCTTCATGTCGGAGATATAAAGCCCTTCAAAATCGGTTCCGCTAAACCCGGTATAGTTCTTTGGCAGGTTAAAGCCGGGGGCGTTGCTGACGCTGGAATGGTCATAGAAGATCGTATCGGGCAGGAAACTCAGCCCTTTTACGCCGACGATTTGGAACCTCGGCATGATGATGGAGGCCACCCAGTCGTCCCATTTGTGAAATTGGAAGCCGAGCCTGGCGACCACGGCGCTGTCGAGCACGTTGCCGCTGGTATCCTCGCGGACGATGCTCGACTTCGGGAAGCTAAGCCGCGCATGCGCTACGACCGCGCTCAGGCTGTCGCCGGCCCAGCTGACATAGGTCCCTTGTGTGGAATCCGCATTCGGTGAACCCTGGAAGATGAGACTGTCGTTGTCGCTCCCAAAGGTAAAATAGCGATCCGTCGGCAATAACAACGTTCCTTGCGAAAATTTCACCCCTGTCGGCTGAAGACAAAACCCGGTGCCGGCCAGTGAGAGCCAGCCGTTTGCTTCGGGGATGTTGATATTGCAAAGAACGCTCATCGTGGCGCCTTTCGGGGAGAAGGTCATGCTCATGATGGCAAGCGTAACCGGCGTGCCGCCAAAATTCTGGTTGTCGATCCCGATAGGAAAATTGGTTGGAGTATTGCCGGTGATCTGGCTGATGACCTGCGCGGCTTTATTATTGGACAGGAAATTGTCGACCGCGCCGGATAGCTGGTCGAGCTGCGATCCAGACGCCTTTGAGAAACTACTCCACGAGCCAAATCCCTGGAATTGCTGCTGGGCGGTGGACGAGGTGACAAGCCCGGCATAGACCTGCTTCTCCTTGTTGACACGGATATTGCTGAACACGACGGCGAGCTTGATGGTGGCGCCGACCGGTTTCCACGCGATGGTTCCGCTGCCCTTATAGGTGCTGTCGTTGTTTCGCGTGATGCTGGTGGGGGTGAGCGTAAAATTGCCGATCGTCAGCGCCGTGCCTTGCAAGCTCGTGTTGGCGTCGATCGGAATGGAGTCCGTGGGAGCCTTCAGGCCGCAATCGGCAACAGAGTCAAAGGCGGTCGGGTTCTGGTTGACGGGGCTTTTGGTGCTGTCCGGTTTATTGGTGCTGTCGGGCTTATTGGTCGGGTTCTGGTTTGGATTTGGATTCTTTGTGCTGTCCGGCTTATTGGTCGGGTTGTTCGGATTGCCCGAACTCCCCGGATTGCCCTGGTTCGGATTGCCCGGGTTCGGCAAATTGCGCGCAACCAGGTTGCCCCCCGGTGTCCCGTACTGAAACGCTACCGGGGCACTATACCCGTTATTATCGATGGCGATGGCCGTATTGAGGACGGCCGGCGGCGTACTCGCGCGAACCCGGACCGCGTATGTCAGCCCCGTTTGCAGCACATTGCGATACAATAACGTGTCCAGGGGGAAGATCGGCGTGGGCAGGCCCTGCTTCAGAAAAACGGGCGGATTGTTCATGGCGTCCGTCGGCGTTTGCCCGGGAAAAAGTTGATGGATCTCCAGGTTGTAGGTCAGCAGCGGCAAGCTCCCGGCACAGGTATAGTGCGGGGTGGTCCAGCTGAAGATAAGGG
Source organism: Puia sp. (assembly GCA_035501395.1). Classification (GTDB taxonomy): domain Bacteria; phylum Bacteroidota; class Bacteroidia; order Chitinophagales; family Chitinophagaceae; genus Puia. The sequence goes on along the minus strand of DATJWK010000173.1, from coordinate 23,159 downwards.
GATAGGCGGGGTTGACGGTGACCACGCCCGTGTTGATGTCGACCCCGTTGACCGGTTGAACGAACTGGGGAGCAGAAGCCTTGTAACAGATCGAGAAAACCGAACATCCGGCATTCGGGTCCGAGATCGGCCGGGAATACCCGACATCGCTATAGCTGTAGGCGGTAAAACATACCCGATATGTCCCTTCCGGCAGCTTATAGTTCAACCCATCCCGGATGTCGTTGATCGAGATTTCCTGGAAGACGAGATTATTGGGTGAAAAGTTCCCGAACGCCTGTTGCAGCAAGTCGTTGGTGAGGGTGACCGGCTGGCCGGGCAGGAGGTTGATCGGCTGACCGGGTTGAAAGTTTGTATTGAGGGTGATCGTGAACGGGGATGGCGACATGCGCTGGAGTGTGCCGACGAGTTTGATCGGCAACGGCCCCCCGGCGGGATTTCCGCCGCTGACGACAACGATCAGCCGGCCGCCCGTGACGCTGGAAAGCATCTGATCGAAAAAAGGGCTCACCGGAGGGATGACGGTCGTCCGGACCGATACATTATATGGCTGCGACCGGCCCTCCCCGCAAAGCACCGCCATCAGGCCCGCCATCATCATCATCCGCAAAAAAAAGCGCTTATCCATAAGCATTCGGTTAGAATGAATAATTATATGATAATCCCCCAGCGACATTGGTGGTACTCACGGCATAGGGTACCTTTTGTTGCAGGTTGATATAGTTGCTGGTAGGCGGTGTGGTGACAATGCTGAAGTAAGCGGAGAAGCTGTGATGCTTTGGGATGCTGTAATGGATATTGGCGGAACCGGTAATATTGTTGCTGACGGCGGAAAGACTGTAGTGGTTGAGCAGATAGCCCGCCGTGACCTGGAATCCGAGGTTCTTTTTCTTTAGCAACTGGGCGCCCCCGCCGAGGTTAAATCCGATAGAAGTGTAGACATTGGTGTCCTGGGCATAGCGATTGGTGAGTATGCTGCCGTTCAACGACCAGGACTGCTGGGGGAAAGAACAGGTATAGCTGACCAACCCCGTAAGCGTATTGCTTTGATCGGTCGGCGCAGTGAACGGGTTGTTATCCTTTAGCAGCGACCACGTGAAGCTAAGGCTAAGGCTGCTGAGGATCGAAGCCGATCCGAACGTAAAGCTGGGTGTGACCGACGCGGTGTAAACTTGTTGGCTCTCACGCGCAGTATCGGAAATATGCGTGGTGCCATCCGCCTGGGAAATGGCGACCGTGGAAATGGCTGCGCTAAGATTGGCATGGGTGCTCAACATAGCGCCGAGGTTGAGCGAGCCGCTAAACGTATTCAGTTTGCTTGCTTCTTTGCCGGAGACACCGGTCTGCTGGTCATTTAGATTCCCGTTCAGGTTAACCTTCCCCTTGTCGAGGATAAGGCCGGCGTTCAGCTGGAACGTCTGCATATCGTTTAGCATATAAGGAACGCCAAGGGAAGAAAAATCGGGCTGGACGCGCCGGTAACCAAATGTTGTGTTAAAGCTTTTGAGAAGGACGGTGATAAGAGTCTGCCCGGCGAAGCTGACAACGGTGCTGTTGCGATAGTCGATGAGATGCGAAGCCAGTTTGTCAAAACCATTGGTAAGCGTATCACGGTTTACTTTCGCGGCCGCAAGATCCCGGGTGAGCGCACTGGCGGCGAGATCCCCCGTCCAGGTGATCCGGTGGTGCAGGAAGCTCAACTTAAAGCTGGCGCCGATCACGGAATTGTCCTGTGGGCGGATGACTGCCGTATCGGTGATGAGTTTGATGGAGCCGGAGTCATCGTGCGCATGAAAGTAGAGCAGGTCGAAGTGGTTGGCATCGTTGCCGACGCCGATCTTCACCCCATACCCTTTCCGCCCGTATTGGGGTTGGGCCAGATGACCGCTGGTCGTGTCTTCGCCAACCGCTTTATTGAGACTGCCATAAAAGGCAGCAAAGCGAAAGATGCCGGGATTCAGCTCAAGCCCGGCGCCGAGGAAACTCTGGCCGCCGAAAACGAGCGGGGACATATTGATGGTCCGGTATCCCAGGTCCAGTTTGATCCATTTATAGGTCGGAGACACGCCGAATTGCGCAAAGGGAGTGGTATAACTGCGGCTGTATTGGGTGAGGACAAAGGAGAAGGGAAAGGAGAAATTGTATACCGTCGGAGTAAAATTGGCGTAAAGGTTCCAGGCGAACGGTGGCTGCGTGGACTGGTTCTCGTTGGAATGGTACAAGCTTACCCCGCCACCGATATTACCGGATATCGAGAAGGGTTTTGCCTTTCCGATCTTGCTAAGATCCTGAGCATTCAGACAGGAGGCGAGGAAGATGCCGATCGTGAATAAGGCAAGATATTTCATTGGCTGGTATGACTGAATCCGATGTCTACGATGCCGTTCAGATAGTTCTGGTAGATGGACAGCAGACCCGGGTAGGTTGGGGTATAGGACGCCTGCGTGTACTCGTATTGATACGTGATATATCCTTCGGTCATGGGAAAGATATTGGCCTGATCGGTTCGCGTGATATCATAGATATTGTAGTCAACCGCTTTTCCTGCCGGGGGTAGGTTAACCGGGTTGGTATTGACGCTGATCACGTAGGTATGGTTGGCGGCGATGGAAACCTGGGTATTGTCGGAAGTGAGATCGTAGTAGCTAAAACCGGCGGGACTGTTGACCTTGATATTTTGCCGCGCAAGAACAGCCTGCGTGGCGCCATCCCAGAGCGTTACGGTATAGGTATTCCCGGAATCGGGCAGCCGGATGCCGATCTCGTAGAGGGTGCCGGTATCGGAAGCGGTGAAGGTGTAGCCAAGTTCAACGGGAAAGCTGGCATGGTCGATGGTGATCTTTACGGTATCGCCGGTATGCTGCAGGTATTGATTAAAGGGATTGACCATCGATACCCGGCCTACACCCGGAACGTGCTTTTTGCTACAGGTAGTCGAGCACGTAAGGGTGAATAGCAGCGGTAGAAGGAGCCATTGGCCGTTGGATCTTAGCATAGCGTTGAAGGTTATGCCTTCTAAATTATCATCCGCCGGCGGCTTGTCATATGGCCGGTCCATTTCCGGCGGGGGGCAGTCCATAAGTGGCGGGTTTTCGGCTGAGAACGAAAAAAAATTTGCACAAGTAAATACTTGTACGTAATTTCACAAGCACTTACTTGTAGATTATGAAAGCAAGGCGTGATGTGTACCAGGCAATAGCCGATCCCACCCGGCGCGCGATCATCCATCTGATCGCATCGGAACCGATGGATATAAAATCGCTGACAGCGCGGTTTGACATGAGCCAGCAAGCCGTGTCGCTACATGTGAAAGTACTGGCGGACTGCGGGCTTGTGCGAATGGAACAGCGGGGGCGGAATCGCATTTGCCGGCCGCACCTGGACAAATTGTCGGAGGTAGCGGAGTGGGTGGCGCAGTACCGGCGGCACTTTGAGAGCAAGCTGGACAACCTGGAACAGTATCTGGAAAAGCTAAAAAAAGAACGATATGGAAAGCAAAAAAAATGACACCGGCGACCGGGAGTTACGCGTGTCACGGTTACTCGACGCTCCCGTGGATCTCGTGTGGGAGGTCTGGACAAAGCCGGAACATTTGGCGCAGTGGTGGGGGCCAAACGGGTTTACAAATACGATTGGCCTCATGGACGTGCGACCGGGCGGCGGGTGGGATTTGACCATGCACGGTCCGGATGGGACAGACTATAAGAATAAGAGTGTGTTCAGGGAGGTGGTGCTGCACCGCAGGATTGTCTATGAGCATCTCAGCGCGCCGAAGTTCATCGCGACGGTTGAGTTCGAAGCAAAAGGCCGGCAGACATTGATCACCTGGCATATGTTGTTCCGGACAGCGGAGGAATTCATCCACACGGTGAAAACATTCAAGGCGGACGAAGGGTTGAAACAGAATTTTGAAAAGCTCGGTCGCTATTTGACCGATCAATTGAAAAACGACTAATCATGCGCACACCTGTCGGTTAGGGTGGGGAGCGGGTATGCGGACATCACCGCGAGGTTAGTGGAGGAGTTTTTGGCGGGGAAGTAATGGGCGGGCGCGTTGGTAGAATCCCTGTTCTTCAAATCGCCGCTCGACTTCGATGATCGCCGTCAGGAGATTATTCCGGGTGCCGAGGAGATCGCTAAGCGCGCCGGTCATGACCCGCCAGACGGGTTGAATCTTTTTGACAAGCACATTCCCCCTCGCTGTCAGCCGGACCATTCTCCTTCGTTCGTCTCTAGCGTCTTTTTTGGATTCGATAAGGCCCTTTTTCTCAAGGTCTTTTAACAGCGATATGGTAGAAGGATGGCTGTAGCCGATCTCTTCGGCAACCTGTACGATACTTAACATCGGTTTGGCGTGCAGGACAAACACCACCGGGAAATATTTTGGTTCGAAATCGATCCCATACGCCTTATAAATAAGACTGCCGTCCCTGCGGAGATTCTCGCTTAGCCGTTGGAGGCGGGTGGCAATGGCCAAGATCCCCGCTTCATCGATCGTCTTCATGATAAAGCAAACGTATTGATGGTGCGATAATAGTACATGTTGTCAACCGCCATATTCGGATAGTACGCCGGAAGCGCGGTCTTTTCGATCCGCGTGAACCCGTTGCGCTCATAGAAACGGTGCGCAGCTTTCATGCTGTCGATCGTTCCCAGGTAGAGGGTCGAAATGGAGTGGCTGACGCAATAGTCGATGAGGGCGTCCAGCAGCCGTTGGGCGATGGCAAATTCCTTTCCCCGAAATGCGCTGCGGACAAACATCTTCCTTAGCGCACCGGCCCCCTGACCGATGGAGAGGAGGGCGACCGTGCCAACCAATTGACCGTTGTCGGTATCGATTGCCCCCCAAAAGTGACCGCCATCCCGAAAGTAAAAAGCTTCGATGTCGAGGAGATCCGGCTGGGCCGCCAGGTTGATAGCGACGTTGAATTCCTGCTGCTGTATCGGCAGAATGAGGTCGACGATGCGTGCGGCGTCGGCATTGGTGAGCGGGCGAATCGTAAACATGACGGCGATTTAATGTTCAAAACTACGTAGGTGGCTACATATATGCAAATAATTCTTTGATTTTTTGCCGGGAGGATCGTCAGACAAAGAACGGATTTGGCTTGATTAAAGAAGCGCCCGGCAGATTGCCTAAAATCGTGTTTTTTCGGTTGTAGTCAATTCCATTAAATTCGGGATATGAAAAAAAGATGCTTGCTTTTCCTTTTTCTCGCCCCCGCGTGGTGTCAGGCGCAGCGGGATTCGCTGATCGTCGACTGGGGTAAGACCCAGCTCGTTTCCAGGTCGGTATCGACCTTGCAGGTCGTGGTGAATCCGCCGTTGCGGCGCAGCTCCCCGATCCACGATGCCACGTTCGCTGCGCTGTCGGCGCTTGGCTGTGACTATGTACGGTATGTCCCGTGGCTGCCCTATCCAAAACTGGGCGTCGCCGAGCTGAAGCCGCCGGCCGGAGGGCAGACTTTTTGGGATTTCAGCCTGATCGACCCCCTGACGATCGACTTTTTGGAGGCGACGAAGGGACATTCGGTGATCCTGAACTTCAGCACCATCCCAGCCTGGATGTATAAAACGGAAAAACCGGTCGCTATTCCCGCGAACCCCGATTCTGCCGTGTGGGACTATACACAGGGAACGGAGGCGCGTGATCCTTCCCTTCAAGAGATCGGCGACTATTATGGCCGGCTATATAGCTGGTATGCGAAGGGAGGGTTCACCGACGAACTGGGGAAACAACATTCCTCGGGGCATCATTATTCCGTGCCGTACTGGGAAGTGCTGAACGAGGTGGACTTTGAACACAACAACACGCCCCAGACCTATACCAAGATCTATGACGCGGTCGTAAGTTCGATCCGGAAGGTCTCGCCGGACACAAAGTTTGTCGGGATGGCGCTGGCCTATCCGGACCGGCCCGAGTGGTTCGAATATTTCCTGAATCCGGCAAATCACCAGGCAGGCATCCCGCTGGACATGATTTCCTATCATTTTTACGCCGGTGGCTCGATCGCCCAGGGATCGCCGGTTATGCAATACACCTTTTTTGACCAGGCGGATGGGTTTATGAAAGAAGTGAAATTCATCGAAAGCATCCGCAAACGATTGTCACCATCCACCCGGACTACGGTCGATGAGATCGGGAGCATCCTGAATAGCGACAACGGCGAACCAAACGCAGTGATCCCGGATGACTACTGGAATCTGTCCGGAGCGTTATACGCTTATGTCTATCTGGGGCTTGTCCGGTTGCAGATCGACGTTATCGGCGAATCGCAGCTGATGGGGTATCCGACCCAATTCCCAAGCGTCAGTATGATCAACTGGAAGACGGGAAAACCGAATGCCCGCTACCGGGTGCTGAAGTTGATCCACGATCAGTTCGGTCCCGGGGACAAGCTGGTGAACACGGATATTGCAGGGGACGGCCTGGTGGCCCAGGGCTTCGTGACCGGACGCGGGAAGCGGGTCCTATTGATCAACCGAAGCACCCGGCCGATAACGCTCGCGTTGCCGCGGGATTACAATGGTGCTAAGCTGATGGTGGTCGACTCCTCGACAGGTGACAATGAACCGGCCAACAGCGTCGTCGGCGAAGGGGGAGTTATATTGAAGCCCCTGGCGGTTGGAGTTATTTCACTGTAGCGCGGTGGAGGTGATGCAAGCTAGCCGGAAAAAAACCGGAAAAAGTGGAAGATTGCCGTGTTTTTTTAAAAAGATTCTATCATGGTCAATCCGGAAAAAGGGCATATATTGTATCACATAGATATAATTAAAACGAGATAGCTACCATGAATGCTTGCCGCCCTTGGCCATCCAGCCTTCTAAAGATAGGGGCCGCCCTGTTTTTATTCACTTCCTGTACACATCATCCTTTGGGTCCGCCCCGGATCCTGGTCTTCAGCAAGACGGCCGGATTTCACCATGCGTCGATCGTCGATGGCAACGCCGCCATCCTGCAGATGGGTAAGGAGAATCAATTCGACGTGGACACGACGACCGACGCCAGCCGCTTTGTGGATGACAGTCTGAAGCAATATGCGGCAATTGTTTTTCTCAGCACGACCGGTAACGTGCTGGATTACCGGCAGCGGGTGGCGCTCGAGCGTTATATCCAGGCGGGAGGCGGCTTTGTCGGGATCCATGCGGCGGCGGATTGCGAGTACGACTGGCATTGGTACGGCCGGTTGGTCGGGGGCTATTTCTTTGATCACCCCGGCATCCACGATAGCTTTCCAAACGTGCAGGAAGGCGTGCTGGAAGTGGTGGATTCAAGTAACGACGCGACGAAGTTCCTGCCGAAACCATGGAAGCGGACGGATGAATTCTATAGCTACAAGGAGCTTAACCCGGACGTTCATGTGCTGCTGAAGATCGATGAAACCAGCTACAAAGGCGGTCATAAAATGGGCAACCACCCGATGGCATGGTACCACGAATATGACGGCGGCCGGGCTTTTTATACGGAGCTGGGGCACACGCCGGAAAGCTACCATGAAGAAAACTACCTGAAACATTTGCTGGCTGGTATCCGCTACGCGATCGGCGACAATGAAGGCACGGACTACTCGAAAGCGAAAAGCCCGATCCCGCCGGACGAAGACCGTTTTGTCAAGACGCAGTTATCATTGGGACAGTTCTACGAGCCAACCGAGATGACGATCCTTCCCAACCTGGATATCCTGATCCTGCAGCGTCGCGGTGAGATCATGTTGTACAAACACGACACCAGGCAGGTGAAGCAGGTTGGCTTTTTACCGGCCTACTTCAAAGCGCACGTGCCGGGCGTCAATGCGGAAGAAGGGATGCTGGGTCTGGCGAAAGATCCCGATTTTGCGCAAAACAATTTTGTCTACATCTATTATAGTCCGGCGGACAGTGCAGTCAACAGGCTGTCGCGCTTCGTATTCAAAAATGACACGATCGACCGGGCCACGGAAAAAACGATCCTTGAGGTGAAGTCGCAGCGGGAAATCTGTTGTCATACCGGCGGGAGCATTGCATTCGGCCCGGACAAAGACCTGTATTTTTCCACCGGTGACAACTCCACGCCGTTCGACGAGAAGGGCGCGAAGTATGTGAACAGCGGTTTTGCGCCCTTGAACGATCTTCCCGGGCATCTCCAGTATGACGCCCGGCGGTCGGCGGGCAACAGCAACGACCTGCGTGGTAAGATCATCCGTATCCGGGTCAAACCGGACGGGAGCTATGAAATCCCCGATGGCAATTTGTTCCCGAGGGGGGAAGCGAAAACAAGACCGGAGATCTATGTAATGGGCGATCGCAACCCTTACCGTATTTCGATCGATCAGAAGACCGGTTATCTCTATTGGGGTGAGGTGGGACCCGATGCCAACGACGACAGTTTTGCCACGCGCGGCCCGCGTGGCTATGATGAAGTGAATCAGGCGCGGAAGGCCGGCTTTTTTGGCTGGCCCTTGTTTGTCGGCGATAACTACGCGTATCACGAATATGATTATGCGACCGGTAAGAGTGGCCCGGCATTCGACCCGGTAAAGCCTGTCAATGACTCGCGGAACAATACCGGCTTGCGGGACTTGCCTCCGGCGCAACCCGCGTTTATCTGGTATCCCTATGGCCCGTCACCGGACTTCCCGGAGGTCGGAACCGGTGGACGCAACGCAATGGCCGGGCCGGTGTATTACACGGACCTGTTTCCCGACTCGACAAGGCTGCCGGCATATTATAACGGTAAGTTCATTATCTATGAATGGATGCGGGGATGGATGAAAGCGGTTACCATGCGACCCAATGGTGACTTCGACAAAATGGAGCCCTTTGCGCCGGGCGTCAAAATGAACTCGGTGATCGATATGGAAGTGGGTCCCGATGGCAAATTGTACCTGCTCGAATATGGCACGGGCTGGTTTACCCGAAATCCCGACGCCGGTTTGGCGCGGATCGACTATATCAGCGGAAACAGGCCGCCCGTGGTCAGGGGGATCAGCGTGGACCGGACTTCAGGGCTTTTACCATTTACGGTAAAGGTCAGGGCCGAGGCCGTCGATCCGGAAAAGGGCAAAATGACCTACGATTGGGATCTGGGTAATGGCGTGAAGAAGCAGACTACCGGGCCGGAGCTGGAGTACACCTATACGAATTCCGGTGATTTTACCATTTCGGTGGCGGCGACCGATGACCAGGGAGCAACGGCGAAAAGCAACGGGGTCCCGGTCTATGCGGGCAATGCGGAACCGGTCGTATCGATTGGATTAAAAGGGGGCAACAAATCGTTTTATCTGCCGGGGCTTCCGATAAGCTACCAGGTCACGGTAAAAGACAATGATACCGCGGCGATCGATCCGGCCAATTTGTATGTTGGCGTCGATTATATGCAAGGATACGACAAGACGGCTCTTCCGACGGGCCATCAGCAAGGTCAGGCAGCGGTGAGCGGGCGACAGCTTACACAGACGCTGGATTGCAAAAGTTGCCATAAAGAAGCCGACAAGTCGATCGGCCCGGCGTTTTTGCTGGTGGCGGAGAAATATCGTGACGATCCGAAAGCCGCAAATTATCTGTCGCAAAAGATCACCAAGGGCGGAAGCGGCGTATGGGGTGACGTGGCGATGTCGGCGCATCCTGCTTTGTCAGCTGATGATGTCAACCAGATCGTCACCTGGATCCTTTCGCTGGGTAACAAGGCCGCTGTGCGACCTTCATTACCTCCCGCCGGGATCATCGTTCCACCGGCGAACCAGCCGCCAAATACGTCGATGGTGATTTCCGCCAGCTACACCGACAAGGGCGGCAATAACACAAAAGCGCTGACGGGGAAGACGACGGTTTCCCTGCGAAGCAACCGCGTTTTCTTTACGGGGCTGGAGAAGGTGAACGGGTTCGCGCCGTATAAATACAATGGAGAGCAAGTGATGATTTTCCCGTCGGGCGCGGGCTGGGTCGCGATGGATTCCCTGGACCTGACCGGCGTTCACCGCTTAAGCCTGGCATGCGGGTGGCAGACGGCGCCAAAAGGCAGCCTGGATTTTGAGGCGAGGCTCGACGGACCGGATGGTCGGTTGTTGGGTAAGGGATCGATCCCGCCGGTCACAAACAAAGGGCAACAATCCGGATCGGCGTCGATCCCCGTTGAGGCTGTAAAAGACGGTGCGATGCATACCGTATATATCCGATACGCGGGCAAAGAGCCGGTAGCGGGTGGAATACAGTTCGTCCAATTCAATTCAAAATAAAACGGGGTCGAACCCCAATTAAACATCTCCAATATGACGACAAGAAGGGAGTTCATAAAAATGTCCGGCGCCGCCGCTGCGGGCGGGCTCGCCGTGCCAGCCGGTCTTCAACAATTGTTTGCGCGCGGCCCGCACCCGATCGGGCTGCAGCTCTTCACCTTGTTTACCTTCATCGACAAGGATGTCCCCGGCAATCTGAAAAAGGTGGCCGACATCGGGTATAAAGAGATCGAATCCGCATTCAGCATGAAGGGCGGGTACTATGGGATGAAACCGAAAGAGTTTGCGGCGCTGGTCAGCAGCCTCGGGATGACCTGGGTCTCGCACCACGTGTTGGGCGCGCCATTCAAGATGCCGGCAAATGCAAAACCGATGGTGGATACGAGCGGCAAACCCATCCAGTTTCCGCCGATGCGGAATCTGACGGAGAATAGGCAGGAATTGGTGGATGAAGCCGCCGAAGGCGGAATCAAATATCTTGTCTGCGCGAATATCCCCACCAAAACGATGGACGACGTCAAGTCATCCATTGAGACCCTCAACAGGACCGGAGAAGCTTGCAAAAAGGCGGGCATTACGCTCGCCTACCATAACCATACCGAAGAATTTGCGGCGATCGGCGCGAAACCGGAAACGCCCGGTGATACCACCATGCGGGTGACGGCACCGGTAACGCCCCCCGGAGCCGGAGAGAAAACGCCCTACGAATTATTCCTGACGGAATTGACGCCGGACATCAAGATGGAGCTGGACCTGTGCTGGGCGACAAAGGCCGGGGTCGACCCGGTGCAGCTGTTCAAGGATCACCCGGGGCGTTTCCCGTTATGGCACGCAAAAGATCTCGATAAGGACAGAAAAGGCCCTGCGCCGGTAGGTACCGGGGTGGTAGAATTTGCACGCATCTTCAAGAGCGCCAAAACGGCGGGGATGCGACACGTCTTTGTGGAGCATGATTTTCCACCCGATGCATTTGCCAGCATCACCACCAGCTATAATAACCTGATGAAAATAATGACGGCATGAAAAAGGGGATCCCGGGTTGCCCGGCGCTGACCCTGGTTGTTATGGCGGCGACGTCTTTGCCAATTATCCATTCACGGCAGTGGATTCGCTAACAATGAGTTAGGTCAAAAAATGGCGCCGGGTATCGTAATTCTACTTCGTAGAACTACTTATGATCACCGGGATTTGTGAACTATCTTTGCGGTGTTACGGGTGCCTTCCGCAAAATGAAAAACCCTAAACATCCGTACCCACGGAAGGCCGTACACCAAAGCAAAACCGGGCGTTGCCCAGTTTGTGTCCATTCAATATCCCTATGACAAGCGCAATGAATTAAATCCATACCTGGGGCCGGCATTGTTTTACTCAAAAAATAAAACGATGTTGACACGCGTACCCTTTCGATTCTGTAGTATTGCCCTGATCATGGCTGTGCCGACCATACCTTCGGCGGCCGACTTCAAAGGGCAAATGACTGTGCCGGGGAAACATTTCCGATACGCGGCCAAGTCTGCTCCTTTCGTACCGACCATTTCTTCGGGTGTTGTTTCTCCAACAACCGTCACCACTGCTGTCGTCGCAAGACGGCAGCAGGAAATGACGCTTGACCTATCAAGCGAGCAAGGGGTGAAATTCGCCAATACATACATCCGCAGAAATGATGAGGATCTTTCCGTTGTAAGACATCGGAGTGAAGGCCCGTTCACCATTATCGACTCCGTGCTGGCTCATTATGGACTGCCCTTACAGCTGAAATACCTGGCTGTCATCGAGTCCGAGCTGAAGCCATCCGCTCTTAGCCGGGTAGGCGCGCGAGGGCCGTGGCAGTTGATGGCCGGGACAGCGCACGAACTGGGGCTTAAGGTCAATCGCCGCGCCGACGATCGCACCAACTATTATAAGAGTACCGTGGCAGCAGCAAAATATTTGCGGGACCTGCACCGCGAGTTCGGTGACTGGCTGCTGGTGCTGGCTGCATACAATGGCGGACCGCGACCCGTCTACCGCGCCATCCACAAGGCGCATAGCCGGTCTTTCTGGGCGCTGCAGAAATACCTGCCGGCGGAGTCCAGGGGACACGTAAAGAAATTCATCGCTACCGCTTATTATTTTGAAGGCGCCGCGAAGCCGGAAGCTCCGGCTACCGCAAAACAGGTTGCGCATCAAGTAAGCGCACCCGTTCAGGCTGGTGCATCGCCGGCTGAAACGGACGACGATAAATTCAACCGATTAATGACCGAGTCGGCCCGATCGCTGAAATCGTCGAATGAGTTGCTGAATAATTAAGCGCGCCCTCGCCCGGACTATTCGGCGGGGTTTACAGCTCTCATAGAATGAATACTCTATCTTTATACTATGAGAATCGCTACGTATAACGTCAATGGTATCGGCGCGCGCCTGCCGGTATTGCTCCGCTGGCTGGGGGAAACATCACCCGACATCGTCTGCCTGCAGGAACTCAAAGCGCCGCAGGAGAAATTCCCTGAAGCCGTCCTTCTCGAGGCGGGCTATCAGGCGCTCTGGCATGGACAGAAGAGTTGGAACGGCGTCGCGATCCTCTCAAAACACGAGAAGCCCCAAGAGGTGCGACGCGCACTTCCCGGCGATCCGGAGGATAGCCATAGCCGCTATATCGAAGCGAGGCTGGCGGGGCTGGTGGTCGGTTGTCTCTATTTGCCAAACGGGAATCCCGCCCCCGGGCCCAAATTCGATTACAAATTAAGCTGGTTCAAACGATTGACCGCGCATGCAGCTGATCTGATGGCGTCTGGAAAGCCGGTGGTGCTGACTGGCGACTTCAATGTTATGCCTACAGAGATCGACGTATACAAACCAGAGAACTGGGTGGACGACGCGTTGTTCCGACCGGAAGTTCGGGCAGCTTTCCATGCCCTGGTAGCGCAAGGGTGGACGGACGCAATCCGGAAATTGCATCCCGATGAAAGGATATACACGTTCTGGGACTACTTCCGTAACGCCTACGGCCGGAACGCGGGGTTGCGGATCGACCATTTCCTGCTGAGTCCGCCATTGGCGGGCCGCCTGAAGACGGCAGGCGTGAACCGCGATGTACGTGGCTGGGAGAAGTCGAGCGATCATGCACCGGTATGGATCGAGCTGGAGTAAGACCACGCCGAAGCGCGGGATTTTTTTTGAAGTATTAAAAAAACTGTACTTTTAGCTCAATTCACTAACCCAAAAATAAAGACAACGATGAACAAAGCCGATTTAATTGACAAGATCGCTGAGGATGCCGGGATCAACAAAAGGCAGGCTACGGCAGCACTTGATTCATTCACAGACACGATTGCAAAGACATTGAAAAAAGGAGATAAGGTTACGCTGGTGGGGTTTGGAACTTTCTCCGTTTCCAGGAGGGCTGCCCGGACGGGGCGTAATCCGCAGACCGGTGCCGCAATAAAGATCAAGGCAAAAAAGGTGGCGAAATTCAAGGCCGGCGCGATCCTTGCCTCCAAAGTCTAGTATTCATTTTATCCATCTGCTTAGTGAATCCCGGTCCCGGTGGACCGGGTTTTTTTTGGCGGGGCGGATTCGACCCGCCATTATGTCGGATATATACCGGCCAAAAGCCGGAATTTGGACATAGGTTTGCATAATCAAATAAAAACGTCATCCATGCAAAAGATCGTTCCATTCCTTTGGTACAAGGACAACAAAGCGGAAGAGGCCGCGAATTTCTACGTGAGCATCATCAGGGATTCAAAAATAACGGAGATTATGCGCTCGCGCTCGGCGGGACCGGGGCCGGAAGGATCGGTGATCACCGTAAGCTTTACCGTCGCGGGCCTCGAGATCGTCGCCCTGAACGGAAACCCCCAATTCGACTTTACGATGGCTTCCTCGCTTATGATCCATGCCGACACCCAGGAAGAAATCGACGAATATTGGGAGAAACTCTCCGCCGGCGGCCAGAAGATACAGTGCGGCTGGCTCACGGACAAATATGGAGTCGCCTGGCAGGTCGCCCCATCGATTTTACGAAAAATGTTGAGCGACAAGGATGCGGCGAAAGCGGCAAGGGTCATGAAGGCTATGATGCAGATGACAAAGATCGAAATTGAGCCGTTGAAGAAGGCGTACGAAGGTTAGGGCCTTTGCGGAAACCGCCGCCGGATTTGCCTCGCCATATCAGGTAATGAGGTTTCCGGACCGCTGGATTAACATTTGGATAGCGATATTCCTTGTCCTCGCGCAAGAATTTTCGGGCAGAAAGGATTAACTTAGGGATACGAAAGCTTGTTTAAGTGAAAACGGCAGCCATTATGTTCCCAGGCTGCTTTTATCGTTGCCGGCCTTCATTCCCATTTTTCCCCGGGATGCGGTCGAGAGCCTTTATATTTCCACATCTCAAAATTGCTTAGCCATGAAAATTTTATCTTTTCTTCTCGTCTGCGGGTGCCTCGTAGGACTTTCGTCCGTGTCGGCCCAGACAGATTGCAGCGGTGTCTATCTGACCGCCAGCGATTTTCTCACTGGCAACGTGGCCTATGCCAGCATGAGTAGCCATGGACCGAATTCGACCGGCGATGATCTCCTGACTTGTAAACGGGTCGTCGTTTGGAGCAAGGGTGCCAGTTCCACGATCGAAAGGAAGGCCGTTTACGCAATAAAATGCTGTGATGGCAAAATAGTGCGCATCTATCACGAAGGCTGTTACACCTTCCTTAATCCAGGGGAATACATCTTGTTGTACAAGGTTGTAGAGAACCCGTGCAGCAAAGGGGACGTCTGCCGGACGAAATATTATTTCAGCAAGTCGGCGGGCGGCGATATCGAGGCCCTCACGGTGGCCAATCTGAAGGCCGCATTCCCTGACAATGATAAATTCACCGATGCGGTGGAGGTCGCGTTCCGGGGAGAGGCTGACCTATGCGCTTATGACAATACTCATAAGTGCTACAAGCTGAATAGAATATATGAATTGTCGAAATGAGCCATACTTCGGGCAATTTTGGTATGAATGGCTGGTGATGGCTTCCGTCATCTCCTGGTGAATTATCCCCAGGTGTTGTTATTGGGAATGAGCGGAGTGCACCCCTTCCGCCTACCGGACGCGCCAGATGATCAGTTCGTTAGGAATTTGTTTTTCAGCTGCTCCCGCTTTTCAGGGGTAAGACCGAGTTCCGCTTCGAGGTAATGGTCGACAGAACCATAGCGGCTTTGGATGGCGTCAAAGGTAGCTTTGAGATAATTGGCCCTCGCTCCCATCATAGCTTCGGCGACATCCTTGCTGAAACGGTATTTGTTCACCATCATATCCATACTTTTCCGGTTTTCTCCCGCGCGGTAATAGTTCGTTGCCGTGTAGTCCTGCTCGATGGTCGCATACGGAACACCGAGGGCATACAGCAACAATGCAGCGCCAATCCCGGTCCGGTCTTTGCCCGCCGTGCAATGGAAGACAAGGGCATCGGTATCGGGGAGGACAAGGAGCTTATGGAAGAACGGCTGGTAGCGGGCGGTGAGGTACGCGGTGTTGGAATAGAAGCCGAGCATGAGCGAGTCGCCGCCGTTGCGCAAACCGGCAAGCCGCTGCATCATGGTGTTTGTGCTGTCACTGCCGGCGGGACAAAGAATGTAATCGGTCCCTGGGTTCTTCTGGTCGGGAGCCTGGGCGGATTCAGCCTTACCACGAAGGTCTACGTCGTACCAAATGTGGCGGGCCCGCAGGGTATCGAGGTCGGCGGCGGTAAGCTTGCTAATGTCCGCGCTGCGGTAGATGACCCTCCATTTCACATGGCGGCCGTCGCCGGCGGTATAGCCGCCAAGGTCCCGGAAGTTGACGGCGCCTTGCAACGGCACGTGACGGAACGAGCTGTCGGCAATCTGCGAAAAAGCAGGCGCGGCGAGCAGCAGCAAAAGCGAAAAAAGTAGAATACGCATGCAAAAAAGCATTAAAAAGAGAGGGCCGAAGGCCCTCTCCCGGTTGAAGAAATTTACTTGATCAGCCACATGGGCTTGTTGACGTCATCCGTGCCGCCATATTGTGAGGTCAGCGCAGCCTGGTAATTGGCCGTATTACTGACGGCTTCATCATTGGGATAAAGCCATCGGATCGGAATCATCTGATTCGGGGTTTCGATGCCCGGACCGTTTTGCTGGAACGTGGGAACACCAGTCCGGCGCCAGTTATAAAATGCTTCCCAACCGGAATTCTGCCAGAAGGCCACATATTTCTGTTGCAGGATCTGGCTCAGGCCGTTCGCATTGTCGCCCTGGTAGACAACACCCGGTTGGGCAAGGAACGTCGAAACGTCGATCGTCACCGGTCCTTCCACGTTGGTGAAATTATTGCCGACAAGGAGGGGCATCCCGACGGTGACCTGCACTCCGTCTGCCAGCCCATACCAGGCGAGCGAAGCATTGATCCCGTTGAGATAGGGAACGGCGCCGGACATGCCGGGTATCCAGCCGAGGTTTGCCGCCTCGGCAATATTGAAACACATTTCAGGATAACCGATGACGATATATGGTTCGCATGTCGAACCATTCACGTTGGGAGAGGTAGAAGACGAGGCATAATATCGCAGGTAGTTGTTGTATGAATATTCGCCCGCATTGCTGTTGGCCAGCAGCGTTGCCTGCGGCAGCGTGATGTCTGCACCGACGTAAGCCGCAAAACTCTTGTATGAGGTCCCGCCCTGGACAAGGGCCGGTGCGGGCGAAGCATAGATGAACGTTCGGGGGTCCTGGTTGGAAGTCAGGAGGTTCATCAGCGTCCCGCACATGTCGGAGTAGTTGACATACGGCGTGTAGTTCGGAAAAAGCGGGTAGTTGTTCTTTGACGGCGAAGCCAGGTACTTGTATACCATGTTGTCATTGTTACCCGTCATGATCGGATACCTGGACGGATTGTTGACGATGTTGGCGAACTGTGTGGGGATATTCAAATCGGGATTATCCGTGGCCCGTTTGCTCAGGCTGATCAGCACCCGAAGTTTATAAGTATTGATCACCTTTTGCCACTGAAGATAGGTCATGCCGAAAACATCCCCGTTGGGGTCAACCTTGGTGCCCGACGTGGCCGGGGTAACCAGCGCAGCCATCATGGTATTGGCCGTATCCAGCAGCGCCAGACAGGCTTTATAAACGTCATGCTGACTATCATATTTCGGCGTTGGGTACGTCTGGGGGTTGCCGGCCTGGGACATCGGGATGTCGCCGACGCGCTGAGTGTACCAGACAAATTGATAGGCGCGGAAAAATTTGCCGAGCGCACTGTAGACGTTATTGGCGCCATAAAGCTTGACAGCCTGCGACTCCATGAGTTCCACATATTTCAAAACACTGAACATGGTGGCACTATTGCTCCAGGCATACGAATTCGCACCCCAGTAATAAGAATAATTGGAGACAAAGAACTGGTTCCAGCGCATGACCTGGTCCCAGGGGCCCTCGCTTTGATTACCGGCGACGCCATCCAATACTCCGCCACCATTATAGAGCTCACTGGTAATTCGGCTGAGGATCAGGGTGGGTGGTACAAGGGAATTGGTACTGGCAGCGTTGGGGTTATCCAACAGGTCGCCCTTCTGGCAGCTGTTCAGACCGATAGCCATCAAACCCGCCAGGATTATCGACAATTGAATTTTATTTTTCATATAAAATGAATGAATAAATTTTAGAGACTGAGGTTTACGTTTACTCCAAAACGACGGAAGGTCGGCGATGACAGGGTGACATCGCTGGATGTACCCTGATAGGACTGGTCGTAGGCATTGTAGCCGGCCGCATATTGATCGATGTCGAAGTCCTTGCGATGAGCGAAGTACAACAGGTTTCTTCCAACCAGCGCGACCGACGCTGATTTGATTATACTCTTCCCGAGCATTTTTGCCGGGAAACTGTAAGCGAGTTGTACTTCACGCAGCTTTACAAACGTGCGGCTCATCGTGTAGTACTCGTCAAAGTTGGAGCCGAGCGCGCTGGAGAGATACGATTGCACGATGATCGGCGTCTGATTCTGCGCGAATTGCAGCGACTTCATATTTGTAATCGCTCCATGTTCGTAGGTGGGAGTACCGGAGGTGATAACGGTGCCCTGGCCGATGAATGTCCCGTTGTAGGTGGCCGGGATATGCTGGTTCGGACTGTTCTTGGCCGCTTCCCAGTCGGCATACCGACCCGCCTTTAGCGCACCCTCGTCGGACTCGACGGCCGTACCGCCATTCATGGCGTGATACCAGAGATCGTCGTAAACGATCCCGCCGAACCGCCCGTCGAATTGGAAGCTAAGACTGATGCTCTTATAGGAGAACTGGTTATTCCAGCCGAGCGTGAAATCGGGATTCAGATGGCCCAGGTATTTATATGCCTGGTCCACGCTGCCGGAAGCAGCCAACGGTCCGCCGCCGCTCCAAACGATGTTGTTATTGTTGTCGCGTACAAAGGCCGTGCTGTAAAAATCATCCATCCGCTCACCGATGGTGTAATTGTGATTGGGGCCAGGCAGGCTGGCAAGCCCCGAACCAATGGACTTCAGCGTCTCCACATAGGTGGACCAATTGACCATAGTGGTCCACGAGAAGTTGCGGGTCTTTACCGGGGTAGCGTTGAGCGAGATTTCCCAACCTCTCTTCTCGGTGACTACGGCGTTGACATTCTTGTATTGATAGGAAGTCGAACTGGGAATCGGCAACCGGTAGATCTGCGGGCCATTTTGCGTCTGGAAATAGGTAATATCGAGACCCAGGCGGTTTCCGAACATCCGGTAATCGACACCCGCTTCTATCGATTTAACATCAAACGGCTTTAGCGTTGGATCGGAAAGTGTATTGGAATAGCTCACCGCCGGCAGGTTGTTGTAATACGTGGCGTTGAAAAAGGCGCTTTGGTTATTATACGTTGGCCCGTCATACGAGGTGAAGTATTCAAAACCGTATCCCAGCAGGTTGCCGAGTCCGATGCCCGTGGCCAGCGTGTACGCCGATGGCGCCTGCGCGGCAGTCAGGCCTCCGCGAACTTCCGCATAGGAGCCGCGCAGTTTCAAATAGCTGATGGTGGACGGGAGGTGCATATAATCCACGAGGTTGGTGCTGAGCGATACCGAAGGATAAAAGAAGGTATTGCTGCCGCTGGGCAGGGTTGAAAGATGATCGACCCGCCCGGTGCCGGATACCGTGAAATAATTTTTGTATCCGAGGTCGACGCTATAATAGCCGCTATACACCTGCATGTTGGAGCCCCAGTTGTAAGCAAGCGAAGGAGTTAAGGAATTGGCGAGACTGTAGACGCCGGGTACCGCCAGGTCGACTGTCGTACCGTAGAAGGAGCTGTATTTAAAGCTTCGCTCGCTGGCGCCCGCGCTTGCATAGAGACTCCAGTTGTTGAATTGGTGATTGTAGGCTAGCAGGAAGTCGGTATTGTTCTCCAGTTGCGTCCTGCGATCGAGCCGAAAATCCCCATACCAGCCCCAATAGTACCAGGGCAGGTATTGATTGAGTATCGTCCCCGCCGGAACTTTCTCGGTTCGTTCGACATTGTAGCCGGTGAACTGGCTGCGAAGGCTGGCGACAAGATCATTGGTTATTTTATAGTCCGCTTTGATATACCCGATGATGTCGGTCTTGAAATGCCCGCGGAGCCATTGGTACGCCATGAAATAGGGGTTGTTGCTGCGGCCATAGTTTTCCGAATACTGACGCAAGCCGGGGACGCCCATTGGCGATTGGTAATAGTTCTTCAGGCTCCGGACATCATAAGCCGAATTGCCATATACATTAAACATGTAGACATAGCTGTTGGGGCCGTAATCGGCATCGGGAATATTGGGTGTATATTGAACGTCCATGTTGATATCGGCGGAAAGCTTTAACCGTTCGCTGACATTGTAGTCCACATTGACATTCAGGACATCCATGTTGATTTTGGTATTCGGCTGGGTACCTTTCTGGTATACATGCGAATACGACATCCGGATATCATTGTTGCGGCCGGAGGAGGAAAGGGAGAGATTCTCCGATGACAGCGCGCCCATGTCGAGGAAGTTTGTATAGTTGTTCGCTCCGTTGGCGATATATGGAGTCGGCGTCCGGGTGCCGGTGGAGGGATCGTATGGGCTGTTGTATTGTTTGACACCTTGCCCTTCCATCCGCATGCCCCAGGTCGGTAGCCGCTGGGTATGGTCATCGAGACCGTCGCCGAAAGTATAATACATCCCGGTGCCGCGACCATATTCGTTCTGAGCCTTTGGCAAAACGGTATTGGTAGTTTCGATCATGTTGGACGAATTAAAATTGATCTGCCAGCCTTTTCCTTCTCTCGACCCTTTCTTCATAGTGATCACAATAGCGCCGTTCTGACCACGGAATCCATACAGCGCGGCGGCATTGGGTCCCTTCAGAACGGAAACGGTCTCGATATCATCCGCATTGATATTCCAGGTATCCGAATTGATTGGCACCCCATCGACGACAATAAGCATGTCTTTTGTACCCCGGTTGACGATCTGGGGCCGGCCGAAAAACTCCGGACTTGCGCCGATGGTCAAACCGGCCACTTTTCCTTCCAGGCTATTGAACACATCCGGTTCCCTTGCCTTTGTAAGTGCTTCACCCTTGACTTCCTGAACGGCGTAACCAACTTTGCGGGCTTCCTTTTTGATACCAAGCGCGGTCACAACCACTTCATTCAGTTCCTTGTTATTCGGCTGCAGGACAACATTAAGACTGGGGTCATTACCCGTCTGCAATTCCTGCGTGGCGAAGCCTACATAGGAGAAGACCAGTACCGCAGTGCTGCCGCCGATTCGGATGGCGTACGTTCCGTTGGCGTCGGTGACGACCGAGTTGTTAGTCCCTTTTTCCTGCACAACTACGCCTCGCAAGCCGGTACCATCGAAAGATGCGATCTTTCCGATGATGGTCTTTTGCTGGGCAAAAACAGAACCGCCCGCGAACAGGCAGTTGAGCAGAACCCCAATAAAGATTGCTGCTGTTGAAGTCAATTTTTGTCTCATTTGTTTTGTAATTGATTTATGAAAGTGGATATTAGCTGGTTGCCGCCTTCTTCCAGCGGGCCGTTGTTGAGAATGGTGATGCGCGCGGGGCCGGACAAGGGCATATGTCGGATCCTCTTCTCGATCTCATCCGCTGTTTCACGCCCGCGGCTCTCGAGCCGGCGGCGGATAATTTCGGGGTCGGCTTCGATTACGATAGTCACCAGCGTTGGGTAACGTTGCAGCGCGACCGGCAAATATTGCCGCGAACCATTGACTGCAACATGAAAGCCGCTTTCCAGCCAGGCGTCAATCTCTTTGCCAATACCATAATAAAGGCCGTGACTTATCCAATGAAGCGCGAAAAGCCCTTTGTCCCGACGAAGACGGAATTCTTCGGGCGAAACAAAGACATGATTCTCATTTCCCTCTTTTGCGGGACGGGTGATGTATCGATGGGCAAAAAGCACCGGCATCGAGCCATTGATCTGCAGACGCGCGTAATCCATCAGGGAATCTTTTCCAACGCCGGATGCGCCTACGATGTAGAACAACTGAGGCATATGAATTGACAATCTACTGGTGATCTAAAATGCGTTGCTAGCCGGATCCGGGACCACCAAACGCGCATGAATGCCGAAGTGGTCGCTGGGGTACATTCCCGATTCCGCGTCCGGCTGGTCCAGCACAGTCCCCGAATGGATGAACGTAGGATAAGGATTTACCTCGGGTCGGATGATCATAAGATGGTCTACCCAGTGTGAGGCCGATTCGACGACCGGCGCCCGCTCCTTTAAGAATTGTATCTCAGTTGAATTTTCTTCAGCATTAAAATCGCCGCCGATGACCCGAATCCCGGCGGAGGATAGGGAAATCTCCCGTAAGACGCTGTCCAGCTGATGAACTCGGAGCGCCTCGTTGTTCCGGAGGTGTGTCAGATGTACATTGGCAATCAGCATCGGTTCCCCCGTAGGCAATTCCAGGATAAGGATCTGTGCCGATCTACCTCCGTCTGCGGCGCCGGATGGGAGCGCCAGGGCTATTCCCTCGCTTACCGGGAGGTTGGTCAGGATCCCTAATCCGGATAGGCTGTCCGTCAAGTCGCCGTTTATATACCGGCATTTCCGGCGTGCGGGAACAAAGTAGCCGGGAAGGCTCAGCGCTTCGGACAGATACCGGATCGTATCCGTTTTTCCGTCGACCGTCCGGAAACATTCCTGGCAAAGGATCACCTGGTTGGTAAACTTCATTTTTTGCAGGCCCGCCGCCAACAGCTGTCTGCGCCTGTAATAGTCACCCTCACACTTCCATGTATTGATCGTAAGCAGGTCAATTTCCATTCCGCCACGAATTTGCGCCGGTCCCGTTCGCGGTTGATTGGGATTTGGTTAGGAGTTAATTATTCTTTTGTGTGAGGCGGCGACACGGATAGATAATCATGAATTGTTAGCGAAATATTCGTGAATAGCTAGCATACGATCAAATAGCTGCAGCCACCGGGGTGAATTTGCCTGAATTATTTTTTATTTAACATTCCCCTAAAAATTGCGTCACATTCGATGGCTAAAATGTGTTTCGAAAAAACCGGCATCTACCAATGAAAAAGTATAAACTCATCATTATAGATGATCATCACGATACGGTCGAGCTGCTGAAGTACAACCTGGTATCGGAAGGTTATGAGGTAAAGGCGTTCTTCAATGCGGTAGATGCGCTGAAATATGTGACGATGGAGAACACTGACCTCGTCATTACGGATTGGATGTTACCGGAGATGGATGGGCTGGACCTGTGCCGTAACTTAAAACACAATCCTTCGACACAAGACATTCCGGTGGTGATGCTGACGGGAAAATCTGACGAGATCGACGTGGTGACGGCGCTGGAAGTAGGCGCGGAAGAATATATTGCGAAGCCGGTACGGATGAGGGAGATGCTGACCCGGGTCAAGAAGATCCTGCGGCGCAAAGCCGGCGAGATACTGG
>DATJWK010000172.1:0-15928 GCA_035501395.1 Puia sp. | reverse complement strand
AAAAGAGACATCGGCCTGATTCGGGTTCTGAGTGGTTGGCAAAACATATTGTTGGTTGCTGATCGCGAACGTTGCGGTCGTGGTGGGTACCAATGGGGTATAGGTACCGGTTACCGGATTGAGGGCATTATTCTGGAAAGTAATTACCTGATTGGTAATCACGGAGCCGTTGCCGGCAGGACCAGAGCCGTTGGCAAATTCAATTGCCGGTTGAGCAAATCCTGCCACTGAAATCAGGAGCAGGAGAAAGCCGCCTGGGATACGGATCGATTGCGGTTTCATATTGCTTGGATTTAAGGGTTGATAGTAGAAATACCAACGGAATGCCACCTTTTACGGCACTGATTGATAAGACGTTGAGGTCGAAATAAACCAACGGCCTTCCCAAAATGGCACGGGTCCGGCCCAATTTGGGACCGGGCCAGGCCACGCGGGATCAGGTAATTATTTGATTATGAACCTCTTTAGGTGCGCGGCAAGTCGAAGACTGAGCGCGGTAATAGTCAGGGTGGGGTTAGGGGCTGCCGCGGTGACAAAAACACTTGCACCGGCAATATACAGGTTCGAAATGCCGTAAACCTTGTTGT
This sequence comes from Puia sp., assembly GCA_035501395.1. GTDB lineage: Bacteria > Bacteroidota > Bacteroidia > Chitinophagales > Chitinophagaceae > Puia. The sequence goes on along the minus strand of DATJWK010000172.1, from coordinate 15,341 downwards.
TTGCATCCACGACACCGGTTTGCGGGTTGTCGCTCATCCGGGTGGTTCCCATGTGGTGCCAGCCACCGCCGGTGGTATCCGGCCAGGCGTGGTCGTCCGGGTCCCGCAAGTAATCCATCAGCCGGATCCTTCCGATGTCATGGGCACCCAACTGCTGGCCGATCAATTCGTAAAGGGTCCGCATACTGTATTTTTCGAAGGGAGTAAGTTCCCAATGCAGTTGGGACCGGGGCATTCCGAGCCCGTCGCGGTCACTGCTCAGCGTGATACGTGAGTCGGGGTTTGGCGCCTGTTCGATGCGGGTTTTGAGTTCCCAGACCTTAAAGCCTTCGACGTTAGCCTTTGCCGAAGATTCGTGAGAAGACCACATGTGATGCATCGAGTCTTCGTTCTTTCGCGGGTCTTCGCTGCTCCACATTTTTATCGGGGGGACCATTCCTTTCGACAGCTCCCATGGCATGAAGGAACAGGTCCCGTTCAGCATTCGGTTTTTTGCCTGCATTTCCGGACTGATCGCCAGTTCGCACCGCATGCGGCTGCTGCCGATGCCGGAGAACCGGTAAAGCTGAAGCTGCGACGGAGCCGGCAAATGAAGCCAGGCGGACTGGACTTCCAGGTGTTCCATAAAGAAACGGCCCACGAGGTCGTGATCGTTACCGAGTCCTTTTGGTGCCTGGGGGCAGGCTGCCAGGAGCAAGCGGGCATTTTGTACGGTATTACAGGCGAGAATATAGTATCGGGCTTTTACGCTGTGGGTTTTGCCGGCAAAGTTGGTGACTTTCAGATATTCGACCGAATTGACGGGTTCGTTGGCGTTGATGCCGGTGACGTGCGCATAAGTATAGAGGTGAATATTCCTTGATTTTTTGACGGCATCGCCATATTTTTTGCCGAGCCGGGTGGGCGGGCTGAATTGCCAGACTTTATTCCAGACGACGGGGTTGTCAGGGAGGAGAGATCGTAAAGCCGGGTCTTTTTGTTGCCAGTACTTCACATCGTACTCATATGGTCCCAGGTCGAGGACTTCCTGGGCTTTTGCGTAGAAGGGGTCGAGGTCCGGCTTCTTTATCGGCCAGCCGCTATGAGGGACCCAGTCCCGTTTTTCGAAGTCCAGCGGGTCGAAGGTCGAGCAGAAACCTGCCCAGTGGTTGCTGGTACCGCCGAAGTAATGCAGGCGGGTCGATCGCAGCGGATAATACCGTTGGCCGGTTGCGGGGCCACCGTATGTATCCTGCATCTGGTCATCGTATTCCAATCCGCCGCCTTCGAGGAGGATGATCTTGAAGGGGGTGTGGTTCCATTCCATGGCGATGCTAAGGCCGGCGGGACCGGTGCCGACAATACAGATGTCGCCTTCAATGTGGGTATTGTCGGGCAGGAGGCGGGCGTCGGTGTGCATGAGGAGTGTTTTAGGGCATTTGGATGGAGTTCAGTGCGCATTGGCGGGCTTCGGTTAGAGAGATCACCCAGCCCTCGAGGGTAACGGTACGGCCGGCGGCGAAGTCCGCTCTTATCTTACCGGTGATTTGTTCGGTCCGGTCTTTGTTTGCGTCGAGATCTGCGGTCAGGAGGTCGCTGAGGCGGCTTTCCCGGTCTTCGGCAGGGTTGGTGGCGCGGTAGTCCGCTCCGATCTTGCGAATCGTCGGGACATCGCAGATGGTGGAGAGGAATTGTGGATTATTGAGTGCGGAAAGTGTAGGTTTAGGCGACCTGCAGAATGGCGTCACGGTTGCCAGACCGCCGGCGATCGACAGGAACACGAATTTTCTTCGTTTCATCCGATTAAGGTAGTAAAAATTCCTATTCGGTGCGCAGCGCTTTCACCGGACTGCCGAGGCCTGCGCGGATGGCCTGAGAGCTCACCGTGATCAACGTCAACAGGAGGGTGGCGCAGCCGGAGGCGGCGAAGATCCACCAGGGAATATTTGTTTGATTGTCGTAGTTCTGCAGCCAGGCGTTCATCAGGTACCAGGCAGAGGGCATGGCGATCAGGCACGAAAGGCCGACGAGGACAAAGAATTCCGCGGAGAGCAGGCGCCAGACCTGGACGAGCGAGGCGCCCAGTACTTTGCGGATGCCGATCTCTTTTGTGCGTTGCTCGGCGACGAAGGATGCCAGGCCGAAGAGACCGAGGCAGGAGATAAAGATGGCCAGCGCGGCAAAGACTGCGGCGAGGCTGCCGATCCGTTGCTGAAATCCAAATTTCTTTGCGTATTCGTCGTCTGCAAAATTGTAGGTGAATGGGCTGGCGGGGTTGTATTTTTTAAAGATCGAGGCGGTTTTTTGCAAGGCTTCGCTTGTGGGGATCTTTGTGTTGAGCTTTAGCTCGATAGTACCGGTACCATCGCCGCGCATGCAATAGAAAGCGGGTGCTACTTTTCTAAAGGGGTTGCTCTGGATGATATCCGCCACAACGCCGATGATGGTATAGGGGAGTGCTCCATATTTCACCGTCATGCCCAGGGGATCTTTGAGGCCCATTTTTTTCACCGCGGCTTCGTTCAGGATCATTGCGGACGAGTCCGTCAGCATATCGCGCGAAAAGTCACGCCCCCTGGTAATCTTCCAGCCAACAGCCTTTCCAAAATCCGGTGTCACCTCATTGGACATGAACAGGGGTTTGGCGCTCGGGTCTTTCCCGGGCCAGGAAAACGCCACGGTACCGCCCCAGCTATCGGTCACCGGGCATGAGGTCATGGCGAACGCCGTGGCAGCACCGGTGGACAGGAGTTCGTTACGGATGGCTTCAGCGTGATCCTTCAAGTCTTTTGTGTTGGCATCGATCTGGATCAGCCCGCTGCTGCTATAGCCGGTCGGTATATTTCTGACAAATTCGATCTGCCGATATACGACAGCGGTCCCAACGATCAGAAAAACGGAAACGGTGAATTGTAATGTCACCAGGGCCTTTCGTGGAATGGCGGCAAATCGGCCGGCCTTAAACGAACCCTTTAAAACTTTGATGGCGCGAAATGAAGAAAGATAGAGGGCCGGGTAGCTGCCGGCGAGTATTCCGGTGAGTAAGGTGAAGCCAATGCCGGCGGCCCAGAAGGTCGGGCTGGACCATAGGAGGGTCATGTCCTTCTCTGCCAACCGGTTGAAAAAAGGCAGACTCAATTCAACGATCAACAGTGACAGGATGAAAGCGAGCGATGCGACGAGCAAGGATTCGTTGAGGAATTGGGCGACGAGTTGACGGCGCACGGATCCGAGGGTTTTCCTGATGCCGACTTCGCGGGCACGGCGTTCCGACCGGGCAGTGCTCAGGTTCATAAAATTGATACATGCCAGCAGGAGAACGAAGGCCCCGATGATGCCGAAGAGCCAGACGATTGTGATAAGGCCGCCGATATTAATGCCGTTCTTAAAGTCAGCATAAAGATGCCAGCGGCTCATCGGGTAGAGGAAGAATTCGGGATGGTATGAGGGGAAATTTCCTTGTCGCTTACGGGCATATTTTATCAGTGCGGAGGCATGACCGAAGGATGCTCCCGGTTTTAGCTGAGCGAAAATCCGCCAGGAGTTGCTATCCCATTCGCTGAGGTCCAGGCGGTCGTTAGCCGTGTACCTGTCCCAGGCGCCGAGGAAGTTACAGTCATAGAAACTGCTATTTCGAGGGAAGTCGGCATAAACACCTCCTACTTTCAGATTATACCGGTTGTCAAATTTGACGATCTTGCCGATCGGGTTTTCCGTTCCAAAGATGGCGACAGCGGCGGATGAGGAAAGCAGAACCGAATTCATGTCTTTGATCGCGTCCCGCTGGCCGGTCAGCATTTTCAAGGTCATCATTTCAGGGAATTCGGGTTCGGTGTATGCCCCGGTATTGCTCAGGAGTTTGTCGCCGTAGGCCAGCACCTGGTGCATCAGTTGGGACATCAGGGCCACGGATTGGAAATCGGGGTAGTTGGACCGCATGTCTTTTGCCAGCGGGATCGGCATGACGCTGTAGGTGGCGATGCCTTCGCCGAAATTCACGTTTTGCATCACCTGGCCGATACGGTCGTAGTTGCGGGTATTTGTTTTATCGAAACTGAGTTCGTCCTGGATCCACAGGCCGATCAGCCCTGCGACCGACATGCCGGTAGCGAGACCGGCGATATTGATAAAGGAATAGAGTTTGTTGTTACGCAGGTTGCGCCAGGCGACTTTGAGGTAGTTGCGAATCATGAATTTTCCGGTTTTTTCAGTCTCTCACGACAGCGCTACCAAGAAAGTGCCGGTTTTTAACCGGTTGCAGGTCAAATTATTGCAAAAGGCGCCCGCCCGAATCGTTCGGATATGATACAGCGATTGTAACAGAATCGGGGGAGCTGGCCGGTGCGGTTATTGGGCGCCGTTGAAGGCGGTGCGGACTTTTTCGAAGCCTTTGTCCACTTCGTCGGCGAAGTCTTTTGCGGCGTCAGTGGCTTTCTTTTTGAAGTCATCAAAGCCTTCGCGGAATTTCTGGCGGGTCTTCGATCCTTTGTCCGGTGCGATGGCGATGCCGATGGCTATACCGGCGAGAACGCCCAATAATAACTTGTTCATACCTCGGATTTGTTGAAAGTTACGAAATTCGCTCCCAAATGAAAGAGCAGTTACTGGACAATCCCACATATCATGCCATGATCACAGGCAATGCCAACTTGTCGCTGGGTTCCCCGGCCGCCCGGTATTTTCCCGCAGAGATCTCGCCGTTTGTGGGGTTAGCGGATTTTAGCCCGGCGCGGTTCGACGAGCTGGCGCAGGTATTGCCCGCCGGGCGGGGTACCGTCGCGGTGGTTTCGCCGGAGGAAATTGTAATTCCCGCCGGTTGGAAAGTCAACTTTCACGGACTGGGGTTGCAGATGGTAGGAGAGCATGCGCAGGGGCCGGCGTTGGCTGACTGGGAGTTTGTGGAGCTGGGAAGGGAGCATGTGCCGTTGATGGTCGACCTAGCGAAGCTGACCAATCCGGGGCCATTTGGCCAGCGAACCATCGAGTTTGGAAATTTTGTCGGGGTCTTTGATGGCGAACGGTTGATGGCGATGTCGGGTCACCGGCTGCATCCTTCACCTTATATCGAAGTTAGCGGCGTCTGTACGCACCCGGATTATGCCGGGCGGGGGCTGGGCGCTGCGCTGACGTATTTCCAGGTCGAGCGCATCAGGAAGATGGGGGAGATACCGATGCTTCATGTTTGGGCGCACAATGTGCGGGCAATCCGGCTTTATGAGCGGTTAGGTTTTGTGATCCGGCGAAAGCTGCATTTTACGATGATCGAACGATCGGTATAGGGAATGGGATGCCGGAGAATCGCGCGAATTCGGCGAGAAGTTTATCCTGGATGGCGGGGTCGGCGGCGGCGGGATGGAATTCGCGAAGGCGTTTGTGATAGAAGTGGTGGCCGGTAGTTTTCGCTGCGACCTCATCACTCACGGCAAGCCAGGCCTGGGTGATACTTCCATCTTTGAGGCTATCGGGTGCGCCCGGGCCGCCCATTTTTGTGGCTACCCAACCCGGGTCAACCGAGTTGGAAAAGACTTCCTTCCATTTGCGGGCAACGGCGAACGCGAGGATCGTGACGTGCAGTTTTGAGTCGGAGTAGGCTGCGAAGCCGTTCCAGTGCCGGCGTTCCCATGCCAGGTCTTCGAGGCTGGCGTCTCCGTTGCGGTGCAGGCCCGAACTTAGGTAGACGAGGCGTTTTGGTTTTTCGATCAGGCAGGTGAGGATGTACGGGGCGAGCGAGTTGATGGCGAAGACGGCGGGCAGACCGTCGGCCGTGGCGATACGCCGGCGTTCGCTGGAGCCGATGGCCGCGTTGTGAATGATGGCGTCGAAAGGGCCGAGCTCATTGGCTTTTGCAGCGACCGCTTTTGTCTCCGCGATACTGCTCAAGTCGCCGTGGATTGCCGCTTTGGCGTCGGGAGTGGCGGCATGGGCTTCTTTTGCGCGTTGGGGATTGCGGGCGTGGAGGACGACGTCGTGGCCTTGCGCTACGAGGAGTTGAGCGGCCATTTTACCGAGGCCGTCGGCGGAGCCGGTGATGAGGACTTTTGACATGGGGCAAAGTTAGGGAAGCGGCTGGAGACGGTAATGGTCGGTAGCGAGGAGTCAGCGAAGCGGCTGGAGACGCTCGAGGCGGTCGGCGGATTCTGGATCGTGGGAGGGAAGAAAGATGAGGGGCTGATGGCGGGCATAGGCTTTGACGGCAGCGTAGGTTTGACGGGCAAGGCGATAGCTCGCGGCGTTGGCGGCGAATTGATTTTTTAGCAGCTGATCCTGCGTGTAGCAGATATCGGCGGCGAATAAAACATGATAGGGTTCTGTCATTATGAGAACGGAACAGTGGCCGTGCGTGTGGCCGGGGGTATGGACGAGTGCGATGTCTTTGGAACTGGTCAGCCAGGCGGTGTTGTTGAAGGGGCCGATGGATTGGTCGAGATCAAGAAGGGTGGGGCGAAACCAGGGTGGATATAATTTTGGAAGCGCGCCAAAGGGGTGCTCCCATTCTTTTTTTGCGACCAGGATTGGGGTTGACGGGAAATGACGGAGGCCGTCGGTATGATCGAAGTGGAGGTGGGTGAGGATCACGGCGCGGATTTCTTCCGGTTGGAGACGGATGGCTTCGAGTTGGCGGTCGATCTCCTGGTTGCGGGATACCGAGAATTTGAACTGGGAGGTATCGAACCAATTGGCGAGGATTCCGCAGGTTCGGAAGTAATTGGTGCCGGTGACGTCGGCGCGTTCGCCGGTGTCTATCAGGAAGATTCCTTCGGGGTGTTGGATCACCAGAACCCAGATCGGGAGCCACGCGGTGAAATGGGGGTCGAGGATGAAATCGGGAACCGAGAGAAAATTGTGCAGGCGGGTTTGGCGGAAGCGGGTTTTGACGGCGACGGCGCCGGTGGAGAGGAGGTGTAATTTGATGCGGTGGCCGCCCGCGGTGAGATCGATCATAATACAATGTACGATGGGATGAGGTAATGATGTAGGATAGTCGGGGGCCGGGGTGGGATGATGTAGTATTGATGTGGTGACATTTGCCGGTGAAGCGGCGCAACGTTTTAGATTTAGCGATCAATTTTACGATCATGAAAATCAAGCTTGCTGTATTGTCGGGAGTATTTATTTGCGTTTGTCAATTTGGAATGGGACAGGTGAATGTGCCGGATTGGGCGTTGCCGGGGTCGGCGACGCATAAGCAAGTTCCGCCGCCTGCCGGATTTCATCGGGAAACCAGGACGGAGCTCAAGCCGCTTGGGGTTTTCCAGGGGCAAAGCGACGTGGGTGGGGCGTTGGTGGCGGGGTCTTCCAGCTTCGACTCGCGCACGGGTGCTTATACGATCGTTTCCGCCGGCTATAACATCTGGTATCAGCGGGATGAGTTCCGGTATGTGTGGAAGAAAATGTCAGGAGATGTCTCGTTGGCGGTGGACGTCGACTTTCCCGATACGGCGGGGTACAATGACCGCAAGGCGGTGCTGGTAATCCGGCAGAACTTGGATGATGACGGAAAGGAGGCGGTTGTTGCGTTGCATGGAGCGGGGTTGATGCATTTGGCATGGCGGGCGGGCAAGGGTCAGATGATGACGGAGATGCGGGTCAATCACCGGAAGGACCACACTACGGACAGCCTGAATGTGGGGCTGGCGAAGCGGATCGGGATCGAGAAGCGGGGGGATAGCTGTACGGTGTGGATCAGCATGCATGGGGAGCCGATGCATCGGGTCGGGGAGGCGGTGTATATGCATTTCGATGCGCCGTTCTATGTGGGGATCGGGTTTTGTTCGCATTTGCCGGCGGTGCGGGATACGGCGGTGTTGAAGCGGGTGGTCCTGGCGAATGTGGCGGGAAAGGTGCGTTAGTGGCGATGGGGGGCTGGGTGTGGGGGTGCAGCTAACTACGGCGAATTCGCCGTAGTTAGATTTGGGGTAAGTAGCTGAGGCGCGGGTGCGGCGGAGGGCTGGCGGTTAGCGGCGGCGCGCGCGGAATTGTTCGGGGGACACGCCGTAGGCGGTTCGGAAGGCCCGGCAGAAGGCGCTCGGGTCGATAAAGCCGGAGTGCCAGGCGATTTCGCGGACGGGTGAGAGAGTTTCCAGGAGCGACTCGGCGGCGTGGCGGAGACGAATATCGATCAGATATTGATACGGGGTACGGCCGAAAACAGACCTGAATTGCCGGATCAGCTGGGGGCGGGACAGGAATACTTGCCGGCTCAGCCCGGCGAGGTCGACAGGGTCCCGGAAGCAAGAATGCAAAATGTCTTTGGCGACACACAGTCGCCGGTAAATCTCTTTTTTTGTGGCCGGTTTGACGGCGTCGACGCGTTGGGCGAGGCGGCTGTCCCTTCCATGGGTGCGGAGGAGGTAGCCCAGGAGGAAAATCAATTTTTCATCGGTGCGCTCCTGATCGTCGCCGGTGCTGTCAAGTCCCGTTATCAGGTTGGACAGGCTTCCGGCGAGCGTGGGTTCGACGGTGTGAAGGGTTTGAAAAAATTCAGGTTTTTTATTGCGGTGATCGAAAGGGTCGTCGAGAAGCTGATTTTCCAGCAGGAGTTCGTCATGGAAAACGGAGGCGGCAAATTCTTTTTGGAAGAAAACGGACAGTACGTGCGTAAGAGGGCCTTTGTTGATGCGGCAGGCGTATGTTTGATCGTCGTTCAGGATAAGGAACCGGCCGCGACGGATGGCCAACTCATGGCCATCGAATCGATACCATTCTTCGCCCGAGAAAATGGTCTTCAATGAAAGGCAACCGACGTGGTCATCGCAGTGGCTTTCATGGCTGAGAGCATGATAGACGACGTTGTGACGGCTGAACTTGCTGAAGTGTTCCTTTTCGTCGAACCCGGGGGCGTTATGGTCGGGCAGGCTGGTAAAATACATGCGATATGAAGTTGAGCATTTTTGCACATCCGGATTGCGACCGGCGGGGTAATTTGGGTCAAATCAAAAATTATGCGGATGAGCGGTAAATCTTTGGCGGTCCGTGGCGGGGGATTGGCGTTGGCGCTGTTGCCTTTTTTTGGGGTGCGAGGTCAGGGAGCGGATGTGCGAGGTCAGGGAACGGATAGTGCGAGCATGCGGGGACTTATTGTCGCGTATTTTGACGCGGTAGCAGCAAAGAATTTTGTTGGATTGGATGCTGTCGTCACCAGGGACTTCCAAATTTATGAGGATGGGAAGGTCTGGAATAATGACAGCGTCTACCACAATATTCAATATCATCAGCCATTTTCGGTCAAGTTTACGCTCACGGATTTTCATGTCTTTGCGGATACACATACGGGCGAGCTCAGCTATCATGAACGTGCGGATTTCGTGGTGCAGGATACGGTGAGGTTCACGCTCAATTTCCTTTCGACGGCATTGTGCCTTCGGACAAAGGAAGGTTGGAAGATCCGGTTAATCCATGTGACGGCGGAGAAGACGCCGGAGGTTGGGATGCCGCGCATTTACCGGCGGTTTGATTCGGTGCGGTATATCCCGGATCATTATCAAAAGAGAATGGAGGTTTTTTCAAAAGAGCGCGCGCGGCGTGGTGGTATTGTCATGCTGGGCAACAGCATTACGGAATTCGGGGATTGGAGGCGGTTGTTTGGGGATTCAGGAGTGGTTAATCGCGGCATAGCCGGTGACAATACGTTCGGGATGCTCGACCGGTTATCGGACGTGATCGCAAGGCGGCCCGCGAAGTTGTTTGTGGAGGCGGGGATCAACGATATCGGCCAGGGGGTACCGTCCGCGATGATTGCCGCGAATATCGGATCGATCGTGCAATATGTACGGGTAAAATCGCCGGGGACGCGGGTGTTTGTAGTGAGCGTGCTGCCGACCAATGATCGGGCGAAGGAGCATTACCCGGAAGTTGCGGGCAAAAATGAATCGGTGCGGGCGTTGGATGGCCGGTTAAGGGAGGGGGCGGGAAATTACGGCTATGTATATATCGATCTGGCGGTGCGGGTGACGGATGGGTCCGGGAATCTGGATGAGCAGTATGCGAAGGCGGACGGGTTGCATTTGAATGAGGCGGGGTATACGGAGTTTGTGAAGCTTTTGCGGGAAAAAGGATATTTATGATACCGGTAATAAAAAAAGGCCCCGTCCATTGACAGAGCCTGGGTGATAATGGCCGAACAACGAATTAATCTTTTGCCGATTTGCTGAAGACTTCCCAATTGCAATCGCTGGACCGAAGGGTGAATTTCTTTTCAGCGCTCTCTAGCGTTATATAGTAGTTGCTTTCGCCGTTTGTGTTCAATTCGAACAGGTCCGAGATCCAATAGTTGGCATAGTTGCGTTTGACCTGCAGGAGCAGCGGCAACGGCAGCTGTGTGGAGGTGATATTGTGCGTGACTGCCATCAGCTCGCCTTTTACGGAATAGTATGCCGTCAGGACCATTCCGTTCATCTTGAACGTAAGGCGGGTGAAATCCTTGCTGCTTTTGGTGTCGAGCAATTCGGCCTGTTGGAAGTCCTTTTGCAACCAGGCATTGACGTTGACGTTATCGCCGCCGTTATTGTTGCTGCTGTTGTTGCCGCTGTTGTCGCTGCGGGCAAAGCTACTGCCGGTTCCTATGGTCATCAGCAGGGCTGCGGTGAGGGTCAGGGTTGTGATCGTGCGTTTCATATTTTTACATTTTTTGTATTTAGAATTTTCGTGTTGATGCCAGAGAGAATGCGAGCGGAATGCCAAAAAAACGGTTCGGCTGAGAATCAGGTAGTTAGGTTTTTTGCGTGGGGAGGGGGTGTACGGTTTTGAGCTAACAGGTGTTCGGTTTTGGATGAGCGGTTAAATAATATACCTTCATTGTTATGAAAAAGTTAACGTCGCTTCTGATTTTCATCGCTCTCTTCGGCCGGGATTCATTTGGTCAGCAGTTCAAAGTGGTATATACCACGGGCGCGTACAGCCGATCGTTTAACGGCAAGGTGCTTTTGTATCTGAATAAGGAGAACAAACATCCAAAAGATGCGATGGCGGACCTGGAGGGGTTTCCCTGTTTTGCGATTACCGTCAGGAATGTGATGCCGGGGGATACGGTCGTTTTTGATGATAAGGCCGTTTCCTTTCCTGTCGTCCTATCCGATCTGGAAAGGGGCGAATACTATGTGCAGGCGGTTTGGGACAGGAACCTTGGCGGACGGGCAATCGCGGAAAGTGCAGGAAACATGTTCAATATACCGGTGAAGATCCGGCTGTCGAAAGATACCGGTGCCCGATTTTTATTGGTATGCGACCAGGTTGTTCCGGGACAAAGCTTTGTGCCGACCACCTATGTTAAGGAACTAAAGGTGGTATCCGATCTGTTGTCAAAGTCGCAGGGCCGGTCCACGACGGTGGATGCAGCGATCTTGTTGCCGAAGGAGTATTACAGTCAGCCGCAGCGAAGGTGGCCCGTCCTTTACAATGTGTCCGGTTATGGCGGGGACTATCATCGCTATTCGGGAGATACCGCCCGTTACGGAACGGTGCTTGACACGGTGTCTTGTATTACGGTATATCTGGACGGGAATTGTCCCGGCGGTCATTCGGTGTATGCCAACAGCGACAATAACGGGCCCTGGGGGGATGCGCTGGTAAAGGAGTTCATACCGGCGATGGAGAATACCTACCGGTGCAATGGTGCACGGTTGCTTTGGGGACACAGCAGCGGCGGCTGGACGGTCCTTTGGTTACAGACGCATTATCCGAAGACATTTGCCGGTTGCTGGTCCAGCTCGCCCGATCCGGTTGATTTCAGGAGTTTCCAGCGCGTGAATCTCTATGAGAGCGAAAATATTTACTATCGACCGGACAGCAGTCAATGGCTGGTGGCGACGATCGCGGGGCAATTCCCGGTGGCCACGATGAAACAATGTTATCAGCAGGAGAATGTGATCTATCGTGGGGAGCAGATGCATTCCTTCAACGCGGTGTTCAGCGCCAGGGGGGCCGATGGTCAGCCGGTGCCTTTATGTGACCCGGTCACGGGAGATATCGACAAGAAGTGTGTCGAGCATTGGAAGCCCTACGATATTTCGTTGTACTTACGCACCAGGTGGGGGTTTTTGCAAAAGGACTTGCAGGGAAAGGTCCGGATAACGGTAGGCAACAGTGATAATTTTCTGTTGAATTATGCGGTGCATATGCTGGATGACGAGATGAAGAAGATCGGTGCTCCCTTCGTATTTGGATATTATCCCGGAGATCATTTTACGGTCGCGACACCGCAATGGAGAACCGATGGCTTCAATTTTCTGGAGGAAAGGTATTTGGTTTGGAAGGCGGGGGCGCATTAGGACCAGGTGCAACGGCCGGCCGGGTCGCGGTGCCGGAGATGCGAAGATAGTCGAGTATACGCGGGTCGTCCGCGGCCATCGCGGGAAGCCAGGGGGCGCCGATGGGTTGGCGGTTCCAATAATGATGTTGTGAATTGCCGGGCGAAGCGAACGAGTAGCGGTAGCGAACGGCGCGAATATAGCGGGGTGGCTTATTTGGAAATGGATTGGACGCGAAGAGGCTAAGCGCGCCGGGGTCATTGTGAAGCAGTTTTGAGATCAGGGTAAGGGTCCAGGGGTAATCGTCCGGGGTGCTCATGGCGGCAAACCACATTTGCCAGTCCAAACGGAGATGATAGGGGGCGACCTGGGGTGGGCGTTCATCGGGGTCGGTCGGAAGGCCCTTATAAGGGTAAGGTTTCCAGACAGCGGAATCGGTCGGAATGTCGTCGTCGGTGCCTTCAAATACGATGTTATAGCGCTCGCGTCCCACCGAGCCGAATGCGCCATAGGTATTGACAAGGTTGAGTGGATCGAAGGAGGTGTTCATGATTTGATCGGGTGAAAGCATGTTAATAACTGGCTGGATGCTGAGCAGGGCGATGATTACAGTGAGAGTCCATGCCGTTATCGTCATAGCGCGGGAAGGTAACGCGGTCGCGGCCGCATACCGGGCGCGGCGGGTTATTGCAGAAGGCAGGAACCGGGACCAGAAGCCATCGTCGAAACAAGCGAGGGCAGGGACGATGGTCAGCCAATTCAGAAAGGAGAGATTACCGCTCAGGATGAGGAAGATCTGCAGCAGGACGATGATGATGCCGGCGATATGGCGCGCGGTACGCGGGCCAAATACGAAGAGCGGCGCGACGAGTTCGGCCAGCCAGTTAAACCAAACGCCCAAACGCAGCAGGATACGAGGAAGAAAATGGAACCAGCGGCTCAGGGGGCCGGGCATGGGTTGGGTTTCGAAATGGTAATAAAGCGCGGTTGAATTTCGCCAGATCTCGTCACCCCGCATTTTAATGAGGCCGGCGCCAAACATGATCCGACAGATGAGCCAACGGAAGAGGATGATGACCTGCAGCGGCGGCTCGCGCTTTGGGAATGGTCTTGGATCGAGAAGGGGACAAAGGAAGATCGCGAGGAAACCGGTCTCGAGCAATTGGATCTCCCAGCCGTAGCCGTACCACTCCTGGCCGACGTTGCAGAAGGACATATAGAGAAACCAAAGGACGAACAAGATCGGGGCGTTTGCGAAGCCCGCCACGACAATACAGGAGAGGAAGAAGCCGATCCAGGCGACAGTCAGCAAGGCGCTGTCGGAGTGGCTGAGCCAAAAAATGGAAGGGAGCCGAAGGAATCCGCCGGTATGGCCCAGTGATTCGGTGACCCGTCCCAGAAAGGTGCCGACCGGGGTCAGCCCATGCGAGCCGATGAGGGGAAGGATCTGGTTGATGGCGACGAGGAAGGCAACAGCGTAGACGATACCCAGCAGGCGAAGGATGAGGAAACGGGTCAACCAGTAGGTAGGGCGTTCTGACATAGCAAATACAAATCTATGAAGGAGATCGTTCTTTACCCACATCACCTTTGGCGGCATCGCGTTGCCCATCGGGTGGCTGCAATTTAGTAAAAAGAACAGAGCGAAGAATCTGAACCCGGTGGGGTCTTGATCCGGCGGGCGCAGAACATCCCGGAAGGAGCTCCGACCGAAGTCTCGGCTCCTGTCCAGGAAAGGTATAAGGCTAGCTAATTCAGTATGGACTTGTCCCCGGCCAGGGACGTGGCCGGAGAAGGTGGTGGTTTTGACCGAGGCTTGCGATGTCGCTGTGAGGAACGGAGGTGTCGGAATTGCGGTGTGGAGAGGGGCTCATACGTAGTGTCTTTCTGGCGTGACCGGTAGCGGAGCCACGTGGTTAAGCGAAACAAAGGTGTAAAAAGGTTTTACTACTTATCGTTTACGAATCGTTAAAAGGCAGTTGCGGACTTGTTAATAAGGAGTTTTGTGCGGCGCACCTGTTCCGGCAACATGAGCGCAGTTACCAGCATGAGCCAGATGGCGGCGGCGGTGGGCGGAAGACGGGTGATGGCGGCGAGCCCAAGAACGGGAAGCAGGGCGAGAGCGCCCGCAAGCGCAACCGTCATCGTATTACCCAGGTAATCCCAGCGTTTGATGGGTGTAAGGAAGCCGGCAACCAGGCCGTTATAGAAAATCACTCCGCAGCCAATGAGGAGGATGGGCCAGCGTCCTGCGGGGGGTTGGACGGTGGTTAAGAGGTGGCTATAGCGGGTGAGGATGGCTGTGACGATGAGGGTGGTGAAGACGACGTAGGCGAGGCGATATTTCAGGTTAAAGGTTGGTTGGGGTATGGAGGCGACCGTCAAGCCGGCGGTCAAGCTGGCGGGCCCCGCCTTCGCTAAAGCTATGGCGGGCGAGGGAGGGATGATGATTTTGCGGTTATAGGAGACGAACGCGTAGGCTTTGCGCATGATCCAGACAAATGCGTGACAGTTGAAGAGGGGCCGAAAGAGCGGAAAAGAGTGACCGATCACTTTAAACATGCTCTCGATCCCGTAACTGACTTCGCCGGTGGCGGTGTCGATAAGAGCGATCTCGTTGACGGCGCGTTGGCGGTCGATGCGGGGGCAGGTGGCATGGAGTTGCCGGTTTCCGGAGTCGAGGACGGCTTGGTATGGCGCGCGGCCATTCGGTTCGAGCATTCCGGATTTTGTAAATGCCCGCGTATAGACTTTGCACATGGGGCATTCGGCGTCGTAGAGGATGAGGTGGTGGCGGAGCGTGCGCATATATTTGGATTTTGGTCATACAAAGATATGCATATTTTCTGAACTTTCAAAATATATTGAAATTATAAAAATCAGACTTTGTTATGAAATTTGAAGTCCCGTTCGACGCGGCGGTTTACAAGGCCAGGAATAGGTTGAAATTCATACTTGCCTATAAGGGAGGGTCATCAAAAGCGATGGTCAGGCGGTAGCGGCAGAACTATGACAGCGATCATCCCGGGAATTGATGGACGTCATGGGAAATCAAGGAAGGAGTTGGCAGTTTTGTATTCTAAAACAACGACTATGTCAACGACTATTTCTCAAAAT
>DATJWK010000171.1:0-34440 GCA_035501395.1 Puia sp. | reverse complement strand
GCGCTGGGTTATATCGGCCAGAATCCGATGCCCGCCAAGAACGACAAGACCCATGGCGAGGAGCTTACCGCCAACAAACAGGTTTATTCCTGGAGCAACAATGTCAACGGCCTCCGCGAAGAGCGCCACGGCAGCTGGCAGGGTACCTTTATGGCGAACTTCAAGCGCGGCGCCGGTGACAATATGGGCGTTGCCGGTGGTCTGAACGATAACGCCGTGTATACCGCTCCTGTTACTTCTTTCTTCCCGAACGCATTTGGTCTTTATAATATGTCCGGTAACGTCAGCGAGTGGGTTTTCGACGTTTACCGCCCGATGAGCGGCCAGGACGTCGACGACGTGGCCCCCTTCCGCGGTAACAAATTCGAGACCATCGCCCTCGACAAGGACGGAAAGAGCGAGCGCGACAGCCTCGGCCGCATCAAGATGCGGAATGTCACCGATTCCGAGTCGCACAACCGCCGCAACTACCAGAAGGGCGACGTGATCAACTACCTTGACGGAGACTCGAGCATCGCCGGTATTAGCTACGGCTACGGCATAACTACGCTGATCAGCAACAAGTCCCGCGTCATTAAGGGCGGCAGTTGGAACGACCGCGCTTACTGGCTGAGCCCCGGTACCCGCCGCTTCCTCGAAGAAGATCAGGCCAACAGCACGGTAGGCTTCCGTTGCGCGATGGACCGCGTCGGCAGCCCCGCCGGTAACGGCCGTCAGACCGGTATCAGCTACAAGACGCGAAGGCAGAATACCCGAAAACAATAGGTCTTACTCCCGCCACATAACACGAGCCCCGACTAGCGTCGGGGCTCTGCTTTTATTACTCCGCCCTCAGGCTTCCCGCCGGATTCGCCCGCGCTGCACGCAACGCTTGTAGTCCAATCGTGGCCAGCGCGATCCCAAGGACCATCAGTCCCGCCGACACAAAGATGTCCCAGCCCAACTCGATCCGGTAGATATAATCCCGCAGCCACCACCTCATCCCTAAATAGGCCAGGGGCGTAGCGATCAAAATGGAAATGCCTACCAAAACAAGGAATTCTTTTGTCAGCAACCCCGTTACCTGCGCCACGGTCGCCCCAAGCACTTTCCGGATGCCGACTTCCCTGCGACGCCGCTCTGCCATAAAAGCCGACAGCGCAAACAGCCCCAGACAGGCGATTACCACCGCCAGCACCGAGAGGCTGGTGAACATATTCCGCGTCCGCTCGACATCGGCATACTGCTTCGCATAGGTCTCATCCATAAACGTATAGCGCAGGCTTTGCTCGGGATCGTATTTCTTCCAAACGCCTCCCACCGCACGGATCAACCCCGCCATATCCGAGGTATTGACTTTCACCGCAACGATCGTGGCCCAGTCACCGCGATGGATCACCACCGGCGTCACCTGATCTTTGACCGACCAGAAGTTGAAATCCTTCACCACCCCGATGATATGCATTTTGAAAGTGCCGCCATTGTCGATCTCCTTCCCCAGCGGGTCATCCCACCCCAGCTTGGACGCCATCGTTTCATTAATCACCACCGCGGCTGAATCCGACGCGATATCATAAGAGAAGTCGCGCCCCCTGACGAATTGGATCCCCATCGTCTTAAAATAATCCGGGTCATCATACCAGTCCTGCGCGCCTACCCGCGGATCCATTTTCGCGCGGCCTGCTTTCCAGAAAGAATTCATGTTCCGCTTGCCTCCGTTTACCGGCAAAAAATCGCTGATCGAGACGCTCCGGACACCCGCCAGCGAAAGTAAATCCTGTTTGAAAGCCCGGAAACGCACATGCGGATATTGGCCCTGGTCGACCGTTCCGGCCCCCTGGATCAACAGCACGTGGTCTTTATCGTAACCCAAATCCTGGTCGAGGATCAACCGTAGCTGCTTGTACACCACGATCGTCGAAACGATCAGGATCACCGACGTCGTAAACTGGAAAACGACAAGCGTGCTTCGCAACCGCGACCGCCCGGACCCGGGGGCCACCCCGGATTTCAATACTTCCACCGGCCGGAACCGCGACAAATATACCGCCGGGTACCAACCGGCCAGTAACCCGACCGCCACCGCGGCGATGAGGATCGATGGCAGCAACCACGCGGAAAACAAGGGAATGTCCAGCACGGTATCGGTCATGCGCTCAAACATTCCCAGAAAGGCCCACGCCAACCCAATCGCCAGAACAAACGATATCCCGCTCAGCAAAAGCGACTCGGTCAGGAACTGCTTCATCAGCCCGCCCCGCGACGAGCCCACCACCTTCCTTAGCCCAACCTCCTTCGCGCGGTTCGCGCTGCGCGCCGTCGAAAGGTTTACAAAATTGACGACAGCCAACAGTAAAATAAATGTTCCGACAGCCGCAAACAACCAAACCATGCGGATATCGCCGTGCACCAGGACATCGTCGAGACCGGCGGAGTAGAGATGGATATCGCGGACCGGCTGAAGCTCATACGACTCCTTTTTAATGGAGCTTTCCGCATTCGTTTGTCCCCGCTCCCGCATCTGCGGCAACTGGTATTTTCGCAACAGCTCAACGAGCTTATGTTGCAATTTCACCGGGTCGGCGCCGGGCTTGAGCAGCGCATAGGTGTGATAGTTTTCCGCCATCCAGGTATTCTGCTCACCGGGCCAAAGCTCATGGCCGGTCAGCGAGATCAGGAAATCAAATTGCAAATGGCTTGTGGGCGCCGGATCCTCCATCACCCCGCCGATCGTCAGCGGGTTGGCATTGTCGCCGTTCAGGTAGAGTTGCTTGCCTACCGGGTCCTGGCCTGGGAAATATTTGTCGGCCTTTCGCTTCGAGATCACGATGGTCGAGGGCCGCTCCAGCGCATGGGCGCGGTCGCCGTAAACCATGTGCGTACCGAACATGTCAAGCACGGATTGATCGCAATAGGTAAACCCCTCTTCATAGGTCTCTTCGGTCTTCCCCTGCGGCCGGACCTCATTGCTCCCGGCGCCGTAAAAAAGGGGAGCGGGCATGAGCCTCCCCGATTGCTCGACTTCCGGAAATTCAGCCTTCATGGCCTTCGCAAACCCGGGCTCCAGCCACACGCCGCGGCCAACCGAACCATCGTCACGCAAATAGTCGATGATGACCCGGTAAAGCCGGCTGCCGTTCGCATAATCCCGGTCATAGCTGAGCTCGTGCCGGAGATAAAGCGCCACGAGCATACAGGTGGCGATCCCCAACGCAAACCCGCCGATCTTTATAAACGAATAGAATTTTTGTTTGCCGAGTTGGCGAACGGCGATTTTCCAGTAATTCCGGAACATAAGGGATGGTTTTGGTGCATCTCTAAGGTCGGCCCTATCCCGCGAATGTTGCATATATTTACTTCATGACCATCGAAAAATTGTATGACATCTATCTCCGTCACCCTTCGATCCAGACCGACACCCGTCAGCTTCGCCCCGGCGACCTTTTCTTTGCCCTGAAAGGCCCCAATTTCAACGGTAACCAGTTCGCGGCAAAAGCGCTGGAACTCGGCGCTGCCTATGCCATCCTCGACGAAGCCCCCACCCAGCCCGACGCGGCGCCGCCGGTCTCTCGAGACCGGCTCATCCTTGTTCCCGACGTCCTGACCGCCCTGCAGGACCTCGCCCTCCACCACCGAAAACAATTCAGCATCCCCTTTATCGCCATCACCGGCAGCAATGGCAAAACCACGACCAAAGAATTGATCCATGTTGTTCTTTCCTCCACCTTCAGGACCTCCACGACAAAAGGCAATCTCAATAACCATATCGGCATCCCGCTGACGATCCTCTCCGTCCGTCCCGACGCCGAACTGGCGGTCATCGAAATGGGCGCCAACCACCAAAAAGAAATTGAAGGCTATTGCCAGTATACCCTCCCTACCCACGGCCTCATTACCAACATCGGTAAGGCCCATCTCGAAGGCTTTGGCGGTCCCGAAGGCGTAAAAAAAGGGAAAGGGGAACTGTTTGATTTTCTCCGCACCCACGACGGCACCGCATTCGTCCTTACCGACAGCCCGGACCTGCCGGCAATGAGCCGCGGGATCCCGCGGGTTATCACGTATGGCACACACGGCGCCGACTTCGTCGGCGCCGCACAACCCGCGCCCGATTCCTTCCTTCACGTCGCCATCACCCGCGGCGCCTCCACCGGCCCCATCCGCACCCAACTGGTCGGCGACTACAACCTCCCGAATGTTCTCGCCGCCGTAGCCGTCGGCAAACATTTCGGCGTCCCCGATGACCGCATCCGCGAGTCCATCGAAGCCTACACACCGTCAAACAGCCGCTCGCAGCTGATCGAAAAAGACGGCAATCACATCATCCTCGACGCCTACAACGCCAACCCATCGAGCATGCGCGCCGCCATCGAGAATTTCGCGAAGATGCCGGTCTTCACCTTCGACCATCCCATCACCCCGCAACAATCCCTCGCACGCAAAGTCCTCATCCTCGGCGCCATGGCCGAGCTGGGACCCCAAAGCCTTGCCGAACACGTCGGAGTCGTACAGCTGATCGCCTCCTACCACGGCTGGCAACACGTCGTCCTCGTCGGCGGTGACTTCCAGAAGATCGGTCACCCTTATATCGGCTTTGACAATAGCAAAGAGGCGGCCGCATGGCTGCGTAACGCAAACCTCAAAGACACCTACCTGCTCATAAAAGGATCCCGCAGTATGAAAATGGAGGAGGTACTCACATGACAACACCCCGGGACCAGCTCAACCAACCCCCCGATCACGTCGACCGGCCGCACGATCCGTCCCAACCCCCCGACCAGCTCCGCCGGGTCCTCGGCCTTCCCACCGCGATCCTGCTGGTCTCGGGCATCATGATCGGCTCGGGGACATTCAAGAAGATCGTGCCGATGGCACAAACCCTCCCAAACGAGACATACATTTTACTCGCGTGGATCACCGCAGGCATTATAACGATGTTTGGAGCATTCACCTATGCCGGATTGTCGAAGATGACATCCGAGTCCGGCGGCGTATACGAATACCTGCGCCTGATCTATGGCGACTTCATCGCCTTTCTTTTCGGCTGGTCCGTTTTTATGATCTTCGGCAGCGGCGCCCTGGCAGCGCTTTCTTTCGTCTTTGCGCAGTCCGTGAATACACTGGCCCCCCTGCCGATGGGTGACTGGGGTATCAAGGTACTCGCTGCCATGACGATCCTCCTGCTCACCTGGTTCAATTCCCGGGGGATACGAAAGGGCGGGATATTGAACAATATCGTGACCTCCGCGAAGATCATCGGGATATTGCTGCTGATCATTTCCTCCTTGCTCTATTTCCACCACCCGGGCGCTGACCCCGCCGCAGCCCACCAACTACCGGCCGCAGCCCACCGATCCCCCGCCGCAGGCTGGCTTAGCGGCTTCTTCGGCGCGATGCTCAGCGCCTTATGGGCCTATGACGGCTGGGCAAATATCACGTATATCACCGGCGAGATCAAAAACCCGAAGCGGAACATGGCCTTTGCCATCATCGGCGGCGTGAGCATCTCCATGGCCCTGTATGTTCTCCTGAACTATGGCTACATGCGCGTCCTGTCGCTGGATCAACTCGCGGCACTGGGCGAAAACAAGATCGCCGCAGCAGAAGTTGCCGGCACGATCATGGGCAAGACCGGAACCGTGATGATCAGCGCCCTGATCATGATCTGTACATTCAGCGCCCTGAACGGCTGCATTATCTCCTATGCCCGGGTATATTTTCAGATGGCCCGCGAAAACGTCTTTTTCAAGAATGCGGGCAGGATCCATCCCGTCGCCCGTACACCCCATATCGCCCTTGCCTGGTCGGCCGTCTGGAGCGTAGTCCTGGTGTGCAGCGGCACGTTCGACGAAATCACCAACCTGATCGTCTTTGCCTCGTATGGGTATTTTGGCCTTGCGGCGTTTGGCCTTGTCCGTGAAAAACGAAAAGGACGTATCCCGTCAAAAGTCATCGGCTACCCCGTGATCCCCTGGCTGATCATTCTCTTTTGTGCCGCCCTCATGACGAATACCATTATCACCCAACCCCGCCAGTCCTTGAAAGGTCTTTTGCTGATCCTGAGCGGCCTTCCGTTCTATTGGTATTTCAAACGCCGCGCCCGAACCGAACACCCTTTGTAATAAAATCGAACAACCCCAAAATGCCGAACAGTAGCAACAACTTTATTACCAATGAATAGTATACTTGGCATCTTCTTGGCTCATACCCCGGTCATGCGGCACTCCCTCATCGCCATCTGCCTCCTGACGCTGGCGGCATCGTGCACCAATCCCCTGAAGCCGGCTCGCGCCCAGCGACCGGATACCCTATACGCAATGGACATCGAAGCCAGGATCAGGCAAGTCGAATCGCACCTCTGCCTCAATCCCGGGGACGGCATCAGTTGGACGCTCGCCGACCGGATGAAATACTACGATGTGGAAGGCCTGAGCATTGCCGTCATCCACAACTATCGGGTCGAATGGGCCCGCGGATACGGTTGGGCGGATGTATCGGAAAAAAAACCCGTGACCACCCATACGCTGTTCCAGGCGGGTTCGATCAGTAAGTCGCTAAACGCCGTGGGAGTCATGCTGCTGGTACAGCGACACCAACTGGATCTGAATACGGATATCAACGCCTGTTTGAGGAGCTGGAAATTCCCGTACGACACCGTCAGCCACGGCAGAAAGATCACCGTGGGCAATTTGCTTAGCCACTCCGGCGGCCTGACCGTGCACGGATTTCCCGGTTATGAGCAGCAAGACAGCCTCCCCACCCTCGAAGAAGTGCTGGACGGGAAACGACCCGCAAATACAAAGGCCGTTCGCTCGATGATCGAACCGGGCAAACGTTTCATCTATTCCGGCGGCGGTACTACCATCTCGCAACTCATCGTGCAGGACATCACCGGTATGCCGTATGCGGAGTACATGTCCGCAAACGTCCTCCATCCGCTGGGGATGGAGATCAGCAGCTATGCCCAGCCGCCGCCGCAATCCGATGACCGGGCGACAGGCTACCTGCAAGGGGACAACGCCGTTCCCGGAAAATATCACATCTACCCCGAGCAAGCCGCCGCGGGCTTGTGGACGACCCCCTCCGATATCGGTAAGTACATTGTCGAAAGCCAGCTCGCCTATAACGGCAAATCGGCGAAGGTGCTGGACCAGTCCACGACAAGGATCCGGCTGTCGCCTTACATCGATTCGATCGCCGACAACGGCGTCCGGGAAGGCATGGGCGTCTTTTTGTTTGAAAGCGGCGGCCGCCACTATTTTAATCACAACGGATCCGACGTCGGCTTCCTGAGCAGCTACTTCGGATGCCTGGACAATGGGGATGGCGTCGTCGTTATGATCAACAACGATACGAAAGGCGACCTGTTGCGGGAAGTCATCAACAGCGTCGCAAAAGTCTATCACTGGGAGGGGTTCCGGCCGCCGTTCTGAGAACCGGCACCTTCCCTAAAAAAAATATCTCATGCTAAGAAACTATTTCCGCGTCGCCTGGCGCTCCCTCCTGCGGAGCAAATCCTTTTCCTTCATCAATATCTTCGGACTTGCCCTTGGCATGGCCGCGAGCCTCCTCATCGTCCTGTGGGTAACCGACGAGCGTAGCATCGACAATTTTCACGCCCACGGCGACCGGCTATTCCTGATGTACGAGAACGAATCCGTCGACGGCAAAATGTACTCGGGCTATTGGACCCCAGGCCTGCTCGCCCAGGAACTGAAAAAGAAGATCCCCGACGTGCAATACGCGACCGACATGATGACCCATGACGGCACCAATTTCGAAGTCGGTGACAAACGACTGAAGGAGAACGGCATGAACGCCGACTCCGATTTCTTTAAGATGTTCAGTTATCCGCTGCTCGCGGGCGACCCGGCCACCGCGCTGAATACTCCCGCGAGCATCGCCATCTCCGACAGGATGGCCGCCCGTTTCTTCGGCAGCCCCTCCGATGCGGTTGGTCGGACGATCCGTTGGGAAAACAAGCGCGACTTCACCATCACGGCGGTTTTCGCCGAACCACCCGCCAACAGCTCCGCGAAATTCGACTACGTCCTCAACTGGTCTGCCGAGCTGGACGACAACCCCTGGCTGAAGGAATGGGACAACAACAGCCCGAATACCGCAATCCTCCTGCGACCCGGCGCCGATCCAAAAAAAGTCGCCGCCAAGCTGGACCATTTCCTCGACCAGTACAACCATTCGTTCAACAACCATTTTCGCCTTGACCTGGCCATGCAGCCCTACGGCGATACCTGGCTGCACGGCGAGTTCACCAACGGTAAGGTCTCCGGCGGCCGCATCGAATATGTCCGCCTCTTCAGCCTGATCGCTGTCTTTATTCTTTTAATTGCCTGTATCAATTTCATGAACCTGACCACGGCCCGCGCAGGCCGCCGCGCCAAAGAGATCGGTGTTCGTAAAGTCGCCGGCGCCATCCGCGGCTCACTGGTGCGGCAATTTCTCATAGAAGCCGTGCTCATAATCACGATAGCCGCGATCATCGCGCTGCTGATCGTCACGGTGATCCTGCCGGGTTTTGACCTGCTGACAGGGAAACAAATCGCCATGCCCTGGTCGAGCTCCGTCTTCTGGACAGGCCTCGCAACCCTGATCCTGGTCACCGGCACGCTTGCCGGCAGCTACCCTGCCCTTTTCCTGGCCCGGCTCCAACCGATCCGGGTATTGAAAGGCGCATTAAAATTTACCGGCAACGCCGTCCTGTTCCGCAAAGGGCTCGTCGTTTTCCAGTTTGTCCTCTCCATCGTGCTCATTATCGGCACCATTGTCGTCTCCCGCCAGATCAGCTATATCCAGAACGCAGACCTCGGATTCAACCGCGACAATCTCGTCTATATCCCGATGGAAGGCTTGCTGAACGACAAATTTCCCGTCATCCGTCAGGAGGCGTCGAAAATGCCGGGCGTCCGCCAGGTCGCCGCGCTACAGGACCGCCCCATCCACATCGGCCGCGACATCACTGGCTCCGTCGAATGGCCGGGTAAAGATCCAAACAGCACCAAAGAATTTGCCGTTACCGCCGCCGGCGATGACTTCATCCGGACCATGCAGCTCCACCTCTTGCAGGGTCGCGATTTTTACCGGGACTATCCCGCCGACACCTCGGGTTATATTGTGAATGAAGCCGCGGTGGCCGTTTTTCACTATAAAAACCCCATCGGCCAGCCGCTGACGCTCTGGAACCGTCCGGGTAAGATCATTGGCGTCGTGAAGGATTTTCATTTGACTTCCCTGCATCAGAAGATCCTGCCGCTGGTGATCAGGATGCGCAACCCGGGTGATGGCGGGAATATCCTCGTCCGCATAGACCCCCGACGCACAAAAGAAGTGCTGGCCCGCCTCGAAGCATTGTGCACAAAACTAAACCCGCAGTTCCCGTTCACCTGGTATTTCACCGACGAACAATACCGGAACCTTTATGAAAGCGACGTGATCGTGAGCAAGCTCTCGAACGGCGCCGCCATCCTCGCGATCTTCATCTCCTGCCTTGGCCTGCTCGGACTGGCGATGTTCACCGCGCAACAACGCACCAAAGAGATCAGCATCCGGAAAGTATTGGGCGCCCGCGTCTTCTCTTTGCTGACCCTGCTTTCCGGCGAATTCCTGCTGCTCGTGCTGATCGCGCTGGTCATCGCCTCGCCGCTGGCATGGTGGGCCATGCACTCCTGGCTGAGCAACTATGCCTACCAGATCCGGATCGAGTGGTGGTTCTTTGGCATCGCCGGCGCCCTTGCCATCCTGATCGCCCTTGCGACCGTCACTTCGCAGGCGATCCGGGCAGCCTCCGTGAACCCCGTCAAAAACCTGCGGTCGGAGTGATCCGCAGCCAGGGACGGTCACTTCATATTGAATGACGGCAAAATGTATTTGCTGATCAGCTCATCGGAAGGTGAATGCGTATTGTAATTACCTCCGGTAACGACCACCACCATATTTTGCGCCGGAAACACAAAGATCCGCTGCCCGCCATTTCCTTGCGCCGCTTTGCCATAATACCGGACCCCGTCAGCATCTAAATATTTAAGCCACCATAAATATCCGTAGTCCACGCCCTGGATGACCGAATGCTTTTCAAAGGATTGGCGCACCCATTCGGAGGATACGACCCGCTTCCCATTCCAAATGCCATGGTTCAGATACATCAACCCAAACTTCGCCATTTCTCTCGGCGTCAAATAAACCTGGCAATAGTTTTCGGCATTTGACTTATCCGGTTTGAAATTCCACTTGTAGTGCGTAAACCCTAACGGTTCAAATAGATTTTGTTTGGCGAACTGCAGGAGCGGCATCCCAGCGGTCTTTTCAATAATGCGCCCGAGCGTCACGGGGTTGCCCGAGCAATACCTTCCATGTCCACCGGGGGTGTCGATCATCGGAAGGTCTAATGTGAATTTCACCCAATCGTCGGAATAGTCCATCACGGTTTCATCCCCGGCCGATTTGCTGTCGCTTATATCACAATCCAACCCGGTCGTCTGGGCCAGCAGGTTGTCAATGGTGATCCGTCTTTTGGCATCCGACATATTTTTCAATGTATATTCCGGGAAAAAGGAAAGCGCTGCCTCTTTTGTACTTTTTATGAACCCTTTGTCAATAGCTATGCCGGTCAGCGCGGAGAAAAAACTCTTGGTGGCGGAACGCAATTCCTGCACGCTATCATGGGTATATTGATAGAAATATTGTTCGAATACCAGTTTGCCGTCTTTAATAATTAGAACGCTGTGAACATTCGGATATGCTCCTTCGATGATCCTTACCATCATTTCTCTTAAAAGCGCGGTATCCAAAGGAGTGTTCCTGATGTCCCCCACCGCCAATCCATCATGAAGGTTCCCGGGGATTCCATAGTGATAGACATCGTTGCCTTTCAACCTCGGGTACCACATGCTTTCAGGAAAGAAGACGTTTTTACTGACCAATCGGAACGTGTCATTTCTTTTAATATATGCCTCCGGGACATGGTGTGCATCTCTCAAAAATCGGATCGTGTCAAAACGGCTGGAAAAAACATCCGGGCTTAAATTATTTAATTTGTATTCGCTTTGGTTTATGATCGCAACTAATGCGGTATCCTTCGGTGACGCAGCAAAAGAAACCTGGAGGTGCCCGCTATACTCATAAATGCCTTCATATGCTTTGAGCTGTTTATAGGAAATTTTGTTTCGCTGTTGAGAAAAAGACAAGAAAGAAATACATAAGAAAATTATGACTACCCCTGTACCTTTCATCATTATGGCCATTTTTGAAGCCCAAGTTACGACTCCATCGCTTTCCTTACGCGATTACGATCCTTACATGATTGACGCATGTCTCCATCTTTTCCGTATTTGTGGATTAAATGTCATATATTAGTACATGGCGGTTAATAGCTGGAAAAGCGTGACCGAGGGGGATAAAGACGCTTTTCTATTATTGTACCAGACCGAGTACCACGCTCTTTTCTGCTACGGATTTAGTCTGTCAGCGGACCGGGAGCTTACAAAAGATTGCATCCAGGAATTATTTACCGAGATGTGGAGCACGAGGTCTTCCCTCAACAAGGACGTTACCAATGTCCGGTCCTACCTCTTTACCTGGCTTCGCAGAAAGATCACCCGCGAATTGTCCCGCCGGACAAAAGAATCCGCTTTCAACGAATATGCCGATGCCACCGCATCCGTGCAGGCTTCCTATGAGGAATTGCTTATCGCCTTCCAACAATCGGATGAAAAGCGGGAACAGCTCCGCGCAGCGCTGGAAAAACTCTCCCGGAGACAACTGGAGATCATCAAACTCAAATTTTTTGAAAACCTCTCGTATCGCGCCATCGCCGATCGAAAGTCGCTGACACCCCGGACCGTATATAACAGTATTTACGAGTCCATCCGCCTCCTGCGCGAATCCATGAAAGGGCTGTTACTCCACCTGTGATCCGGTTCTCCAAAAAAAAGTTCCAAAAAAACCGGTAAAATCGGCCGTTCCCCCGCACTAATCGGTATCGGATCCTATCAACCACGCGGAAATCATTCAATTATGGCCAAGACCGGGAAATCCCCTGAGCACTACCAGGTAGAAGACTTCGTAACGGATGAATCGTTCATCAACTATTTTTTCCACCTCAACGAAGAAGATGTCGTCTTTTGGGAAAAATGGCTGCTGGCTCACCCGGAGGGGCAGCCTTCCGTTGACGCTGCAAAAGATATGCTCCGAAGTCTGACCCTGACCCTGACGGACCAGGAGATCGACGAGGAAACAGCAAGAATAAAGGCAGCCATCGGCTTCGAAACGTCTCCGGACCTGAGAAAAAGGCCGGCAGTTTTTCGCCTTTTGCAGTTTGACGGGGCCAAACGAGCCGCGGATAGACGCGCAAGACGACTTCAAAAAATTCTGGTACCCTTTTTATTGATCGCACTGGCCGCGGGCGGCTATTTCATGACCCGCAACCTCGGTAACCCCGGCCAGATCATCGCAAAATCCAATACCGGCAGCAATCCTGTCGTCTTCACCTTGGCCGATGGCACGATCGTTACCCTGGCGCCCCGGAGCTCGCTCCAATATTCTTCCCACTTTGGTGAAAAGGATAGAATGGTGTCCCTGAACGGCGAAGCCCTGTTCGATGTCTCCCGAAAAACCGATTACCCGTTCAAAGTGCAGGAGGGTGATATCCTGGCGACGGTACTAGGCACAAAATTCAGCATCCGTAAGCCATCCGGCGACTCGGTCATCATGGTTGAATTGATAAAAGGAAGGCTAAAGGTTGAAAATACCCCCGGCTCCGGCTTGCCGCTGAAATCTTTCATTCTAAATCCCGATGAGCGGGTGGTGTACGACCGCCATAGCCAACGGCTTTATTCGGAAAGCTGGCAATCGCAGACGGAATTCCCCATACTGGTTGGCCATATCGGGTTCGAGCGAAATAATTTTGATCAGATAGCCGCTAAGATAAAAGCCGTCTTTGGGGTCAATATGGTCAACAAAAGCAAAAGGAGGCACTGGATGTTCAGCGGCGAATTCGAGAATGCCACCGCTCAGGACATTATAAAAAATATCTGTGTGGTAGAGAGACTGAATTTCGAGACAATCGGAGATACCGTCCTGATAAAATAGGACCGTACCTCTTAAAAATCTAACGTTGCCATGTGTATTTTCCCGTCAGGGCCCTTGCCAGGGCTCTACAAGACTGCCTGCGCCCTCTGTTGCACCATGCTCATCGTCGCCTCGGTCCGTGCGAACAATGATCCGCTGCCGGATTCCGCGGATCAGCATATATCCAGACAACATATAACGGTAAGAACGGGCAATATTTCCCTGCAAGGCGCATTTCAGCTGATCGAACGCCAGACAAAACTGCTCTTTGCCTACGACGAATACGAGGTTGACCTGTCCAGGAAGCTGGTGCTGAGAACCGGCCATTGCACCCTGGGCGATTTACTGAATATGATCTCAACCCAGACCGGTTACAAATTTACCCTCGATAAGAATACGATCCTCGTGAGCTCACCCGCCCTTAAACCATTGGCTAAAGGGGGACAGGAACAGGCTGCGCCGCCGGTCAGAGGTATCGTCAACGATGCCGCCGGCAAACCGCTGGCAGGCGCTACCGTCCTGCTTAAAGGAACAAGCATAAGCGCGCAGACGGACTCGGCCGGACGGTTTTCGATCAATGCCCCGGCTGACGGTATACTGATTGTCAGTTACGTCGGCTATACGACCGTGGAAGTGGCCATCAACGGGCGGCTGGAATTAACCGTTAGCGTGCAGGAGAACCGGGAAGACCTGAACCAGGCCATTGTGGTGGGCTATCAAAGCCAACGTCGATCTTCCATCGCCGGTGCGGTATCCGTCGTAAATGTCGACGATGTCGCCAAGATCCCGGTCGGATTTGCCGACCAGGCCTTGCAGGGCCAGGCCTCCGGCGTGCGTATCACTCAAACAACGGGTCAACCCGGAGACGGCCTGGCGATGCGTATCCGGGGCGTCGGATCGATCAATAACAACGATCCGCTCTATATCATCGACGGAGTTCCTACACAGGACGGGATCAATTTCCTGGCGGCAGATGATATAGCCAGTATAACGGTCCTGAAAGACGCGGCCTCCGCGGCCATCTACGGTGCACGGTCATCCAACGGGGTCGTGGTGATCACCACGAAAAACGGTAAATCCGGCAAGGCATCCATCAATTATTCCGTATACGCCGGCGTTCAAACACATGGCTACCTGACACCCATGACAAATGCCGCGGAATATAAGACCCTCTTCAATGAAATGGTGGCCAATGACAACGCCGGCCTGGCGCCAAACAATCCCTTGTTGAAATCCCCTATCCCGGACTCCATCGCCATGGCCAATACCAACTGGGTCGACGCCATTTTCCGGACAGCCCCCGAGCAGGATCACCAACTGTCCGTCAGCGGCGGGACCGATAAGACACAATATTCGGTTTCCGGGAATTATTTCAGACAGGACGGCATCATCCTGAATTCGTGGTATGAGCGGTATACGCTGCGCACAAAATTAGTGTCCGAGCTTACCGCCCATGTCAAAGTCGGGACAAACCTGAGTTTCTCCTATTATAACAAGAATTCGATCGGGAGCTCCGGTGACGGCCTCGGCGGGAACGGCGGCAGCGTTATCCGCTACGCCCTTTTCCGTGACCCGGCTATCCCCATTTATTCCTCCCCCGGAGTGTATAGCGATCTGCCCCAATACCCGGGTTTTTTTGGCGACGGCTATAATCCCGTCGGGCTGGCCAACAATACCGACAACGGGGAACAACAATTCCGCGGGTTCGGGGACGTCTTTGCAGAATTTAAGATCCTGCCTAAACTGGTTTTCAAAACGGACTTTGGCGGCGACGTGCTCATCACCCGGGACAAGACATTCGACCTGAACTGGGGGACCAACGGCAGGATAAATAACCCGAATACGCTCACGGAATCCCAGATCACCAATGAAAATATGGTGTGGAACAATACGTTCCGCTACAACACCACGTTCTACGGCAAGCATAACCTGAGCTTCCTGGTGGGTACGGAAGCTGTCGCCAATTCCACCACCTACAATTCAGAAACCCAACAAAACTTCCCGACCCAGATACCCTCCCTGGAATTCCTTGGAAATGGCCTCGGGGCCGGGATTCCTACCGAAAGCCTGCAGCAATGGTCGTTGATGTCCTTCCTGGCCAATGTCAACTACAACTTTAACAACGAATATCTGGTGACCGGCAGCGCGAGGCGTGACGGCTCATCCCGCTTCGGTCCTTCCAACCGATGGGGCGACTTTTTTTCCGGCGCCGTCGCATGGAACGTTACCAGCGAGCAATGGTTCACCGATAAATTCCCGATCATTTCGCGACTTAAAATACGAGCCAGCTACGGACAATTAGGCAACCAGAATATCGGTAATTACCCCTGGGCGTCGATTGTAGGAACGGCACTGAATTCCTCCACGGTTAAGAACTACGTTTTCGGCTCCCCCTCCGCGGTAGTCCAGGGCAACACCATATCCGTATTGGGAAACCCGGACGTCAAATGGGAGACTTCCACACAAACGGACGTGGGCATGGATATCGCGATCCTGCAAGACAAGCTGTCTTTAACGGTTGACTATTTCAATAAAGTGAACAGTAACATGCTGGTGGCGGTTCCATTGCCCATGATCGGCGGCGACGCGACCGCGCCCTTTGTAAACGACGGCAGCGTTCAGAACAAGGGACTCGAATTCAATTTGCAATACTCGAATGCAAACCACGCCGTCAAATATACCTTTACGGCCAACCTGGCGACCATTCAAAATAAAGTGGTGTCGATCCCGGTCCCCATCCAGGGCGGCCGGATCGATAATGGCATCTATGCCACGCTGACTACGGCGGGGCATCCGATCGGATCGTTTTACGGCTACCAGATGACCGGCATCTTTCAAAATGCCAACGACATTTTCACCTCCGCTTATCAGGGACCGGGCGTAAGACCGGGAGATGTAAAATACAAGGACATCGACGGCGACGGCAAGATAGACGCGCACGACCGGACCTTCCTCGGAAGCGCCATCCCAAAATTCACGTATGGAGCAACCTCGACCCTGAGCTATAAGAATTTCGATCTTTTCG
This sequence comes from Puia sp., assembly GCA_035501395.1. Classification (GTDB taxonomy): domain Bacteria; phylum Bacteroidota; class Bacteroidia; order Chitinophagales; family Chitinophagaceae; genus Puia. The sequence goes on along the minus strand of DATJWK010000171.1, from coordinate 18,353 downwards.
TGCTCATCCAGGGAGGATACGGCAACAAGATCTACCTGCAGGTCAACCAGGATATCGAAGGGTTTTATCGTCCCTTCAACCTGACCAAAAGGGTGTACGACACGCGCTGGCATGGGGAAGGCACCGGCAACACGATGCCCCTGGTATCCTGGCTGGACCAGCCAAACAATATAAAGGAACCTTCCTCCCGCTTTCTCGAAGACGCTTCCTACTGCCGGCTAAAAAACATTCAGTTGGGCTATACCCTTCCCAAGCAGCTGACCGACAAACTACACATAAAAGGATTACGGATCTACGCGACCGGGACCAACCTCGTCACCATTACAAAATATACGGGCCTGGACCCGGAAATGTATATAAGCAACAACGTCAAGGTCGAGCAATACCCGAGTGATGTGGCGGCAGGTATCGATTGGGGGACTTACCCGTCTGCCAGAAGTTATATCCTCGGCGCAAACCTTAGTTTTTGAGCATTGATAAAGTCAACAACCCATGAAGCAAAAACGATTACTGTACGGATTCCTGATCGGCGCATCCTGTTTGGCAGGTATGAGCTGTTCAAAATTTCTGAATAAGGATGTGAAGGGAGTACTTCCCGCCGACCAGTTCTATAATACATCCGCCAATGCGGTCCGGGCCGTTAATGAAGCCTATGTTCAAATGACGTTCACCAGCGGAACCACCAACCCCCTCTGGGTATTCGGCGACGTAGCTTCCGACGACGCAGCGAGCGGTGACCCCGCCGCAAGCCAGGATGCCGCCACCATAGATAATTTTTCCTTTACCACAACCAATTCCCACCTCTCCAACGAATGGGGCAATCTCTATGAAGGGATCACGAACTGCAATCTCGTCCTGGCAAATGTCCCCACCATAAATATGGACACCGCGCTCCGTTCAAGAATATTGGGCGAGGCCAGGTTCCTGCGGGCATGGTATTATTTTATGCTGGTCAACATCTATGGCGAAGTACCGATCGTTCTCACTCCGTTAAGCCCCGCTCAAATGCAAATCGCACAATCTCCCGCGAGTTTGATCTATGAGACGGTTATCGAACCGGATCTGATGGCGGCCTTTCACGCTTTACCTGCCGGGTATACCGGTGCGGATATAGGACGGGCAACAAGCGGAGCGGCCGCTTCCCTCCTCGCAAAGGTCTACCTCTACCAGCAAAAATGGGACTCATCCGTGACCTGGTCTAACCTCGTGATCAATTCCGGGCAATACAGTTTGATGCCGGTGTATTCCCAGGATTTTGACGGCAATCATAAAAATAACAAGGAATCGATTTTTGAAGTTCAAATGCAGGGAGGCCAGAATCCAAATGTCGGCAATGCCCTGAACCAATGGTTTGCACCCCAGGTGGTCGGCGGCTATTATTGTGATGCCCCCAATGAGAATTTTGTGAATGAATTTGAAGTGACCGACTCCGGCGTTGCCGACCCCAGGCTGAACTATACGGTAGCGGTGGATAGCACCCTCTGGAACAATGGTGAGATCTTTCTTAGTTCCTGGTCCCCGCAAACCGGCTTTCTGACCCGGAAACATCAGCAACCGCTTTCCGAGTCGCCCATCATCGGTCAGGGTAATTGCAACTACGTAGCGATCCGGTATGCCGATCTGCTGCTGTTCAATGCAGAGGCGCTGAATGAATTGGGGCAAATCGCCGCCGCGGTCGTCCCGCTGAACCAGGTCAGACAGCGGGCAAGGGAAAGTTATCTCTACGACAGCACCTTACCCGGATACGGTACGGTTCCCACCGGTCTCCTGCCGCCTGTGCCCGCCGTCTCGCAAGGCCAGGTCAGGCTCGCCATCATCCATGAACGAAGAATGGAACTGGGCTTCGAATTTCACCGGTACTTCGACCTGATGCGTTATGGGGCAAATCCGGCGCTGGGTCCGGACTATATAAACCCGCTGGTCAACAGGGACGGGGTGACCGGTTTTTCATACGCTGCAAAATATCCGTTCCCGATCCCGCAAAGCGAAACCGATATCGACAAGGCACTGCACTAAAAACAATTACGTCTTTCAACTTTAAAAATTAAATAAATCATGAAATTCAACACTCAAATGAAGTACCTGGCCCTTGCGATGGGATTGGGGTTGTCGCTGACAATGGCGATCTCTTCCTGCAGTAAGAAGGGCAGCTCATTTACGCCGCCGACTACCACCGGTTTACAAGCAGCGATCGACTCCGCAAAATGGTATTTGGCAAATACACACGAAGGCACGCAACCCGGAGAATACACGAAGGGCAGCCAGGCCACGCTTCAAACCGCCCTGACCGCCGCGGAAGCCGTCCTGACTGCCGCGGCCACGAGCGGGACCCAGGCGCAGGTCACCGCTGCGACACAAAATCTCAACGCAGCCATCGCAGCGTATAAGGCCGGACTGATCACCCCGATCGCCGGGTCATCATTGATGGCATATTGGAAATTCAATGGAAATGCCAATGATTCTTCAGGAAATGGACACAACGGCACACTGGAAGCCGGTCCGGCCGGATTGGCGGCTGTTCCCGGTCCAGTTCCCAATCTGACAACCGACCGCTTTGGAAATTCGAATTCGGCTTATCATTTCTCGGGTGGTGGAAATATCGATGTCCCCTACAGCCCCGCGCTCGAACCAACAGCGATGACGATTAGCCTGTGGGAAAGACAGGACACTGCCGGCAGGACAGATCACCCTGCGGACTGCTATATGATCGCATTGAACCGCTGGAATGGCTGGAAATTCCAAATGCAACCCACCAGGCCATTCTTTACTGTGCACACCGATACGTCGATATATGACCGCGACGCAGCGCTTGATATCACCATTGGCACAACCGTCGGTGCCGGACCATGGCATCACTTGGTGGTAACATATGACGGTGCGGGAACAGAAACCTTTTACGTCGACGGGACCATGGTTAAGACCTGGACCAACCTCGCCGGAGCGATAAAAGTATTCACCCCGACGGAAGACATCTCGATCGGCACCGATCTGCCAAATTCGGCGTACACGGCTTCAGATGACGGGACCGGCAGATATTATATTGCATGGGGCGGGTATTGGACGGGCGATTTGGATGATATCATGATCTATAATGTCGCATTGACGGCAAATCAGGTTACCGAGATCTACAACCAGCAGGTTTCGCAGTAGGCTAATGTATTCGATATGAAATACTCGTTCTGTTGGGCAGTCCTCTTTGGGGCTGCCCTTTTTTCCTGCAAAAAGAGAGCCGTAACCCCGGGGCCGGTCCAACCCGCCGACACCAGCATGGTCAACCTGGCCCACCTCGATCATTTGTATACACCCGTCACCTTCCCGGATGGCGCCGCTGCCGCCGGCGTATGGATATATTCGAATTACCCGGATTATATCAATGTCGAGGCCACGGGCGAAGGGTTTACCTGTGTGGATGATGTTGCCCGGGCGACCCTTGTCTATTTAAGAAGCAGTCAATTTACAACCGATACCGCCATCCGTAACAAGTTGTATAACCTGATCACCTTCCTGGTAGAGATGCAATCCGCCAATGGCTATTTCTATAATTTTCTATCGGCGTCCGGGCAGATCAACACGTCCGGACCCACAAGCACCAATCAATCGAACTGGTGGTCCTGGCGGGCGTTGTTGGCGCTCACCGAGGTCGCCCCTGCCATAAAGACCTTGAACCCGGCGCTGTATGACAAGACAAACACAGCTGCACAAAACCTGGTCAACCGGCTGGCGACAGACTTCGCGGGCCTTCCGCAAACGACAACAGTGGCGAACGGGGTCACGATCCCGCAATGGCTGCCGGCGGGCAGCGCCACCGATCAGTCGGCCGTCCTGATGCTTGGCCTGATTAACTATTGCAAAGCCAACCACGATCCCGTAATGACCGGGCTGGTAAAAAGTCTTGCAGACGGGATCGTTCTGATGCAGCCGGCCGATACCACCAACTTCCCCTACGGCGCTTTCCTCAGCTACCAGAATACCTGGCACGCATACGGCAACATGCAGGCGTACGCGCTGATGCAGGCAGGTAACTTCTTAAACGCTCCGCAGTATAATAAAGCGGCGTTGACCGAAATAGACAATTTTTATCCGTGGCTGTTGCAGCATGGCTATCAGTCTTCCTTTTCCGTCAGCGAAAGCGGCGGCGTCGTCGAAATCCTGTCGGATACGGCTTACCCGCAGATCGCATACGATATCGAACCAATGGTGTTCGCCGCCGCCGAAGCGTATAAGGAAACAGGACAGTCCAACTATGCGGATATGGCTGGACATCTCGCCGCCTGGCTCCTCGGCGCCAATGCAGCCAATACAGTAATGTACACCGTTGCCACGGGCGTCTGCTTCGACGGCATCTCCTCGCCGGCCGGCGTCAATCAGAACTCCGGCGCCGAATCAACGATAGAAGCCTTACTGACCATCCAGAAGGTGGAAGCGTATCCAGCCATCGACGCGGCGCTAAAGAAATATAGAAAATAGTGATATATTCGTGAGATGCGTAACAAACTCTTCCTGCCGGTAGGAATTACGCTCTCCCTGGTCCTGCTGGCGGTGGCGGTCAACACCTATCCGCGTTTCCATCTCGAGGTCCTTCCCGTCTCCCCTACTCGCTCCGCAAATTCCTGACCACCTTCGCCCTTGCCGCCCGCACCGACTGCGTGCTGACCGTCAGCACCGTGATCACCAAAGCCATCGCCGACGACAGCAGGAATACGCTCCACCCGATATCGATGCGGTACGCATACCGGATCAGCCAGCCCGACATAAAATACCAGGAGATCGCCGCCGCGAACACACAACTGATCCCCACCAGCACCACAAACTCACGCGACAACAGCACCCACACCTGGCCCATAGACGCCCCTAAAACCTTCCGGATGCCGATCTCCCTCGTCCGCTGCTCCGCCATATAGGCCGCCAATCCGAACAACCCCAGACAGGAAATGAGGATCGCCAGTATCGCAAACAATCCCGACAGCGTCCCAATCAGCGTCTCTAAGGTGAACTTATCCGCATAGCTCTCATCTACAAAACGATACCCATAGGGATACGAAGGGTTATATTTGTCGAAGATCCCCGCCAGCTTCGCCAGCGCCTGCCGCGTATTAACCCGCGGGTTGAGCCGGTACAAAATGATATTCGTCCAGCCCGGATCATAGATAAAGATCGTCGGCTCCGCCGGTGCATACGGCGAAGTCATCAGCGCGTCCTTTACAACCCCGATCACATGTACCCGCTGCGGGATATCGTGCCACGTGATCACCTGCCCGATCGCTTCGGTATACCGGAGCCGCCTGACCGCCGACTCATTCAACACCACATTCAGCGAATCTTTGGCCAGGTTACCCGAGAAGCCCATCCCTTCCTTTATCGTCATCCCAAGAGTTTTGAAATAATCCGCGTCACAAACCCCGATCGTCGGCAGTCCCAGCGTCTCACCCGGGAGCTTGCCCTGCCAGTCATCCACCCGCTGGTTCGCCCAGATATCCGTTGCGGGGCTGGAAGACCGGGTCACACCCGTCACCAATCCCGAGCTAAGGAGGTCGTTCTTTAGCGCGTCATAGTTCTTATTCAGGTCATTGGAGGCATCCGTCATGAGCAGCCGCGTCGGATCATAACCCAGCGGCCGGCCCTTGGCATACCGGATCTGACGGTAGATGATCACCGTGCTCGTGATCAGCGCAACACTGCAAGTGAATTGTATCACAACGAGGATCTTTCTCGGCAGCGACGCCCCGCGCCCGGCCTTCAACGCTCCTTTCAATACCTTTACCGGCTGAAACCCCGACAAATAAAACGCCGGACGGCTCCCCGCCATCAGCCCGGTAAATACCACGTACCCCGCCATCACCGCCCAGAAGACCCAGCTCCCATAGGGCACTCTTACCTCATCCTTTGCCAACGCATTGAATGCCGGCAGCGCCATCTGGACGAATAGGAGCGCCAGCCCCGACGCCAGCACCGTGATCACCAGCGATTCGATAAGGAACTGTATGACCAGGTGGACCCGCCGCGAGCCGATCGCCTTCCGCACACCGACTTCCCGCGCCCGCTTCTCCGAGCGCGCCGTAGAGAGATTGGTGAAATTGATACAGGCGATCAGGAGCACCAACACGCCGATCACGCTGAAAAGTTCCACATACTGGACAAATCCCCCAACCTCCTGTCCATGCTCGAAATCGCTGTACAGATGCCAGTGGCTCATCGGCTGCAGAAAAAGCTCGTCCTGCGTATTCGCATAGTCGACCGCGTTGTATTTCTTCATGATCTCCCGGAGCGGCGCCGCTACTTGCGCAAAGGTCACATTCGGCGCGAGCCCGACAAAAGTTTGAAAGGACCGGTCCCGCCAGTTAGCGGCATCGCTCCTCACCCAGCCGAAGCGGGACGCATAATAGGCGAACGGCACGATATACTGAAAGTTGAAGCTCGTATTATTCGGCAGGTCCTTCAACACCCCCGTCACGGTAAGGTCCTGTTCATTACTGATCCGCACGGTCTTTCCAATCGGGTCCTCCGTTCCAAACAGCCCCTTCGCCGTAGTCTCCGTCAGCACGATCGAATACGTCCCCTTCAACACCTCATCGGCCCGTCCCTTTACCAGCGGATAGCGAAAGATCTGCAGGAATTCGGCGCTGGCCATTGCCCCGCCGGAGTAAAGTTTGTGGTCCCCGACGACCAGGCTATGCGGCCCCATCCAATCGGTGACCGCCGCATATCGGACGCCCGGCACTTCTTTCTTTAGCACGTCTACCAGCGGCAGCGACGTTGCCGGCGATACTCCCCAATCGCCGTTGGCCTTCGCCCGCAGCATCACCCGCGCCGCCCGGTCATGATCCGGCAACCACCGGTCCCATGACACCTGGACATAGACCCACAGCCCGATCAGCAAGGCCACCCCCATCCCGAGCGCCAGACCGACGACGTTCAACCCGCTATATACCCTGTTGTGAAGAAGATTGCGCCATGCAACCTTGAAGTAGTTAAGGAACATACTCGACCGACGCCAACCGAATGCCGGAATTTTTTGCCGTTAGCAATCAGCCGATTGCGCGAACCGGCGCCGCGCCTGACCGTCCGAAATCGATACAACCCGTGTCCGTTCCCGGAATGCGCCAAAATGTCTATCTTACTCTGATGAAACCGTCCTTAGCCATTGACAGCATGCGGTTTCCGCCCATAGTTCCGGTACAGCACGTTATCAAAATAACGGTGGAAAGGGAAGTCTATGCCATTGACCTCGACCGGCATACCGGCGCAAAAAGCTCCGTCCAGCTTCGCTTCCGGGGAAGCGTTGAACAAAATTTCAAACAAATGGGGTTTAGATTTGTGCGGCCCGACACCCTCCTTGGAAAGCCCTGCTTGATTTGGGAAAAACCTCACGCATTCCGCCTTTGGCTCTGGAAAGGATTTTATGTCGTTAAGAAGCAAATGATCGACGCCTTTCCCGGCGGTATGCGGATAGAGGAATATCCGACCATGATCGACGAATCCTACACCATCAAACCCGACGAATTCAAGATTCCCGATAATATCAAATTCCCGTGACTATTTATCGTTTCGAAAACAGAACGATCCCCTGAATCCGGCTTACCGTCAACCGGCTGCCCGCCTTCATCCCCCGCACATCCGACAGCACGACCTTCCCTGTGACCTCCCCACCCTTCAGCGGCAAGGTCATTTGGTCCACTGCCAGACTGATTGTAAGTTCATTGCTCGAAAGCACGGCCCTGAAAATTGGCGCCAGATCGGCCGTTGCTTCGCCGGCCCCCGACGCAAGACTAACGTGCAACTGGTTTCGCGCGGTATCCGGACAAATCCGCAGCCGACCGCGGGTATATTCCAGCAATTCACAGCTATCCGAAATGTTCGCATCCACCGTGAAATTTGCGACAAAGTTCGCTCCGTCCGTTGATGAAACCACATCCCCCTGGTTGCGATAACAATAGAATCGCTTTGGCATATCTGCGAGGCCGACAGAGTCTGCCTCCGTTTCATCCATCCACCTGTTGGCGTACCCAATATTCATCAGCTTCAAGATTCTCTGTGTCTGCTGAAAGGCTTGCCAGCGTTCCGTCAAACTATCTCCCCGCATTATCGAGTCCAGGTTGCGCTTGAAAAGCGGTTGCAGCGCGCGATACCCGTGATTGCCAACGAGGTACTCCGTCACCGAACTGATCGCCTGTCGGTCCTTCAGCCGGACCTTCACCGGAGCCGCACCCGCCCTCCTTTCCACTACAATCCCATTTGCCATCAGCCCATTCTTCACCAGCAATTCTTCCAACCGGTGCCGCTGACTGTTCAACGAAACCGCAAAAGCTCCCCAAGGCCCCCAGCAAGACAGAAAGGAAAGGACACAAAGGGACAACGGCACCAACCGGATGTCCTTTTTTCGGGACACCAGGAAATAGATGGTGATGAAAAGCAGCCACCAGGCCAGCGCCAGCAGGAAATACCGCTGTTCCGTAATCCCATAAGGACCGATCCGCTTATAGATCGCCGTGAAGAGCAGGATGATCAATGGCAGAAGCGCCTGGTAGAAGAACCGCGTATATCCTCTGATCCAGGTATTGTTCTCCATATGCCGCAGCGGGTAGATCAGCAGTAGCGACAGGATACCTGCGACCGCAAACGCCATCACCATCCACGCCACCCAGCCCGCCGGCCAATGCCGCGTAAGGATGATCTTGATCATATACGCGTACAGGATGAGGAAATAGACCGTCACAAGTGTCAGGAGCACATATTGCGTGAAGATTTTTAATCCCCTGGGATAGTCGCTGATCTCACCCGGGTTCTCATAGGTTTTCGGGAAACCTCCCAGGAAGAACCATACGGTAAATAACCCGCCCAGCACCCACCAGCATTCTTCGTATACTTCGCTGCGCACATCCACGTTGAACAGCTTGTCGATCGCCAGCAACGCCAGCGACACGCCGATATACAACACCATAGAATAGAGATAGGTCGTAAGCACGCGCAGGAACAGTCGCTTGTTGAATATCCAGAATCCGTTGACCTCGCCCTGCCCGAAACCGATGACCGCGATCAGCCAATGCAGCCCCAGCGCCAACACCACCGTACGGATCACCATATACTGACTGGGATCCGGCGGAAGGCTCCAATAATAAAGTGTCGTAAGGGCGAGCACGGCCGCCTGCAATCCGATGACAGACCGGCGGCTAAACTGTCGCTTCTCCGCCCACTTGGCCATCGCCACCGATAACAACATCCCGAGATAACAACTGACGATCGCATTCCAGTACCATTGAAGCGGCCATGCCCTTGCTTCAACAGTCGTGTCAATATAGGTGCGCGCATAGTTCGCAGAAAGATGCGTCCACCAGATACCAAGAACGGTTGCTTTGAACGCCAGCAAAATAGCGATGGGAAATCTACGAAACGTTTGCCACGCACCGCCGGCGAGCGATTGCAGGGAGGGGAATCTCATGATCTATAGTTTAGAATGGCCAAATAGCAAAATCCGCCGGACACCTTCAGGAACTCATAATTCAAATGATCTGAAGGCAACGATGGCATATTTTTCCCAGGAACCATCTTCCCTTTCCGTTACAAAAGAGACTTTATAAACCCCATACTCCATTGTATCCGCTAGGGCGCGCTTGGAGTCCGCGGCAATTCTTTCACCAAGTGCCCTCAACCCATCGTCTTCACCAGGCAGGCTCTTACTGTCGACGACTTCGATATCCAACTCTGAACTGCGCTCATCGCCCCTGCTAAATATCCAGCCGCGTGTTCTGAACTGCTTGCACGCCACCAGCCTGTACAGGCTTACGTACAGGCTGTCCGTAGAGCGGGCAAATACCGGGTCTTTGGGTTTCCTAAGGACCAGATCCGCTGCCGCATATCGTATTCCTGTCCATTGCCGCTTCGTCCCGATTTCCGTCGAATCTACTTTGACAAAACGAACCTGGTAAGTATCATATTCGTTGACATCCTGCAGGGCGGACCTGACAATTGACGCGATGGAATTCCCCATCGACTGCATCTTTGCAGTATCTGTGGAGACATTTCTCCCATTGATAATGTCGATCTCCAGTTCACTGGTAGCTTCTCCATTGGCGGTGACCTCATTTCCGTCGATGTGGATATGCTGACAGGAAACAATATGATTCAATTCCCTGCTCAAGTCGTCGGTGGATGAATTGAATTGAGGGCTTTTGAACCGTCTCGCCGTGAATTTACACGCGGTAGGCAAGGCCAGCAAAAAGCAGGCAAAAGCTATAGAGAATCTCATGCGCGGGTTTGGTTAACCCGATAAATATAGAATTTTGATTTTACATCGGCAAACTCACCGTCAGCGTACACCCTTCCCCGGGCGCCGACTGTATATCCACCCAGCCATTGAACATCTCCGCCCTGCTGGTAATATTCGTTATCCCGACCCCTTTCCGGTGCCGGCTTACGTCAAATCCTACCCCATTGTCCGACAGCGTCACGACAAGATGGCCCTGCTCACCCGACAACCGGATTAGCACGCGCGTGGCGCGGGCATGCTTGACGATATTGTTTAGTTGCTCCTGAACAATCCTGAACACCGTTAATTTCATCCTGTCCTCTATCTGTTCCTCCGAGATGTTCTGCAGATCCAGGTCGATCATCAGCTTGTCCCCTGCAACCTTCAGATCGTCGATGATAACCTCTATCGATTCGATCAGTCCGATCTCGCGCAGCCCGGGCGTGATCAGCGACTTCGAGATCTTGCGGATCTCATTGATGGCATTGCTCACAAGCTCCGTACTCCGTTCGAGCAACTCCTGTCGCATCTCCTCGTCGGTCATTGCCGTATTGATATAGAGGTTGCTCGCCCCGAGGATCTGGTTGACATTGTCATGCAGCTCTTTCCCGATCTCCGTCCGCTCCTTCTCCTGTGCAAGGATGACCGCCTCCGTGATCTGCTTTTGCCGCGACAACCGCTGTTCATTCAATTCCTCTTCGAGCAGAATGCGCTCCGTTACGTCGCTGGCCAGCGCGAGAATGGCCGGCCGGTTCTTGTAGACGATATTGTGCCAGGCGATATCGACAAAGATGATCTCGCCCGACTTCTTTACGTGCTGGCGGATACCCTTTTTTACTCCCGCGGTCTCGCCCCGGATTGCCTCCACTTCCGCCTTCAGCGTTTCCTTATCGCCGTTCAGCCGGATCTCCGCGGCATTCTTGGCCAGAAATTCCTCGAGCGTGTATCCATAATGATTGACCGCCGCCGTATTGGCTTCGAGGAATTGATAGGTAGCCGCATCGAAAACCCACATCGGCATCGGGTTATTGTTGAAAAGCTCCCGGTAACGCTCCTCACTCTCACGCAAATGCCGCAGGTTGCGCATCCGCTCGAGGCTGTACCGGATCGCCCGGGAAAGTAACTTTTCGTCGAAGTCGCCCTTGATCAGGTAGTCCTGCGCACCCATCATCAACGCCTGCGGCGCGATCTCCGTATCCGTTAACCCCGTAAGCAGGATAACAGGCACCTGTTTTGTATAGGACTGGAGACCCGCATACGAATCGAGACCATAACTGTCCGACAGCGAAAGATCAAGGAAGACAAGGTCGACAACTTCCGTCTTCAGCATTTCCTTCGCCGATGCCAGCGCGGTCGCGTGCACGATCTCCAAAATGTGGAGGTCGGTGGATCGCAGGAATTCCTGCAACAGAAAGAGATCGCCCGGATTGTCCTCTACTACCAGGATTCGAAGGGCATGCTTATCGCCGGCCATCAGGCGTGGGTTTTAGGGAGTTTCACAATGCTGATCCAGAAGTTCTCGATCGTCCGGACCACATCCATGAATTGGTTAAGGTCGACAGGCTTGGTGATATAGCAATTCGCATAGTTGTCGTATGACGTCAGGATATCCTTCTCCGCGGAAGACGTGGTGAGCATGATTACCGGGATGCGTTTGAGATCCGGATCGTTCTTGATGATACTCAGCACCTCCGTCCCATCCATCTTCGGCAGGTTGATGTCCAGCAGGATCAGGTCCGGCATGTAGACCGGGCCGCCGGCCAGACAGCGTTTCAAAAAACCGATCGCCTCCACGCCGTCATTGGCGATCGAAACCTTGTTGATGATCTGGGCGTCGTCCAGCGCCTCCTTTGTCAGGAAAATATCTCCCTCGTTATCGTCAACCAATAAGATGTGAATTGGATACATATTCGATAAGGTTATGGTTTCTTGTGAATAGTGAAATAAAAAGTACTCCCCGCCGCTCCTGACTCCACCCAGATCTTCCCCCCATGGCGCTCCACGATCTTTTTGCAAATCGCCAGACCGATACCCGTTCCCGAATACTCGTTCCTGTTGTGGAGCCGCTGAAAGATAATAAAGATCTTGTCGAAAAACTGCGGGTCGATCCCGATCCCATTGTCCGCGACCGAGAATTCCCAGCTTTCCGGTTTCTCTACCGCCCGGATCGCAACCACCAGCGGTTCCTTCCCCGCATACTTCAATGCATTGCTGAGCAGGTTTTGCAGGAGCTGCGTCAACTGCACCTTGTCGCCCCAAACCCGCGGCAGCGGCCCGATCTCGACCTGGGCCCGGGCCGCCACGATCTGTTCGCGGAAGACCTCGCCCACCTCATTCATCACCTCCGCGCTGTCGACCCAATCGAATGCCTCCTTTCCCGTCCCCACCCGCGAATATTCGAGGAGGTCCATGATCAATGCCTTCATCCGCTCCGACCCGTCCACGGCATAATGAATATATTGGTCCGCCCGCTCGTCAAGCTGCCCGCCGTATTTCTTCTGTAGCAGTTGCAGAAAGCTGGTCACCATCCGCAATGGCTCCTGCAGGTCATGGGACGCGATGTACGCAAATCGTTCCAGCTCTGCGTTGGAGGCCGCCAGGTCGACCGCCCTTCTCGCCAGATCGCCGTTCAGCCGCTGCATGTCGTCATATAGCCTTTCCAGTTGCCGCTCATGATGCCTTCGCTCCGTAATATCCACAACCGCGACCATCCGGGCCCTGCGTCCGTCCAGCTCCACCGGGTGCGCTGTCACCTCTACATCGATCACATCGCCGTTTTTGCGCTTGTGCCTCCACTGACCTTCCTTATAGGACTGGGGGTTCCGCCGCACTTCCCGGATGTCGTTCATCAGCCGGTCCACATCCTCTTCCGGGCGAATATCCGCCAACGTTAGCCTGCTGAATTCCTCCTGCGAATAACCGTACAACCGGACCGCTGCATCATTCACCTCCAGGAATTCAAGGGTCTCTTCGTCGTATATCCATTTCGGCAAAGGGCTCTTGTAGAACAGCATCTTATATTTGTCCTCCGACCTTGCCCGCTCCAGATTCGCGCGTTCCCGCTCTTCATTCGCGCGTTCCCGCTCTTCGTCGGCGCGTTCCCGCTCTTCATTCGCGCGTTTCCGCTCTTCGTCGGCACGTTCCCGCTCCTCATTCGCCCGCCCGATGTCCATCCGCATCCGCCGGAAAACCAGCACCCCGAGCACCAGTACCGCGACCGACAGCGCCCAAAGTGTCCACTGCAATTGGGATGCCCTGCCCTGGTTGATTGCCCGGCGACGATCTAAAAGCCGCCGCTCGTCGGCCTCCACGTTCGACAAGATGTTCGTAATACGCGGATAACCGCCAGGGCCCATGTTAAAAAAAGCTACTAAAGAGTCAACCCGCGACCGGACATCCGGGTCGTTCACCGTAAGAGACCTTAACCCCTCTATTTTGCCGGCCAGCCGCCCGGTTGGATTATCCGGCAGGAGACTGCCATCATGCGTTAACTGGAAACTCTTAAGATCAATCTCCTCCTGCAGGAACGCAGCGGACAATTCCCCCGCCCGCAAACACACCGAATCGATATGCCTGTTTAACGCCCCCTCGTCGCGGATCCGCCGATATTGAAAGATCGACCAAACGACGACCGCCAGCACGACGGTCACCGTGATCACGACGGCATTATTCACCTGTTTCCCAAGGGCAACCCGCATAGGGGAACTAATATACTAAAAATTCGGCATCCCGATCGGCGCGCCCGGCGGCATCTCGACCGCCGGCTCGATCACAAACTTTTCCGCATCCTTACCGAATTCGCGGATCTCCTGCAAACCCAGCAGCAGCGCACCTTTCCACTTTCCCGTCGCCCCGCTTTCCTGCGATTGCATCCATCGGTTGAGCGCATCGACTTCCACAAGCGCCTCCGCCCGGACATTGTCGGCATGCCGTGGATCAGCCGCCAGTGCGAGCATTCGTTTTAGCGCGAGGTTGTCAACCAGAAGCTGCAATTCACCCGCATAGCCTACCGGCACCGCCGTCTTCCACGTCCTCGACACAACACTATCCAGTACCGGGAGGAGTCCCGGCTGCTTATCATCGCGGGCCTGGAATTCGATCAGGCGCGCCGCTCGCTCCCCATCCAGCAAATAGGACAGCGTATTGTCCGCCGCCGCTTCCGCGGCTGCGATGGGATCGAAAGACGGTCCCGTATGCCCGCGGAAATCCTCGATCGTCGAAGGATAACCCGTCGGCCGCGGCGGGATCTTCTCTATCAACGTCTCCGGCAACTCTAGCGCCGAGGGCGTGATCGTATTCATCAGGGCGTCGAAGGCGCGCCATTGCTCCGCCGGTTCCACCATCTTCGTCGGCTCCTGCCCGTCATTCTTTACCGCATGGGTAAAATAAAGACCACCGAGCGATTTCGCTGCAGCTTCCACCTGGTAACGTTGCAGCAGATAGATAGGAACGAGCGCTTCCTGCAGCGTCGCCATCGGTGCGCCCTGCGGGATCGCTTTCTCCGAGAAGCGGTCGAGCAGCCGCCGCCGGATGGCCATCAGCTTATTGAGCTGATCGACGGCGTTCACACCATCGTCCCATTGATTCGACTGGGGGTGCGCCATCCCGCCGACATCGGGAATATATTTGTACCCCTCCTTCAGGGTCTCGTTCATGATCTTGTCCAGCGCCGCATCCTCATCCGTCCCCGGGGGGAAAACCGAGTACCCCCAGATAATGGCCCGCTTGTCCCAACCGCCGATCCCCGTGGCATAGGCCTGGCTGAGGTCGATCGTCCCGTCGTCCTTCATCGAAAACCTGGGAAAAGGATAGTCCATGACCGACGCACGGTCTTTCACGCTGGCCGTGAAATTATGTTCCAATCCAAGCGTATGACCGATCTCGTGAGCCGAAAGCTGCCGGATGCGCGCAAGCGCGGTTTCCTGCATCCGCGGATCGACGGGCTTGCCGTCCAAATATGGTTGCAGGAGTCCCTCGGCAATCAGGTAGTCCTGCCGGTGCCGGTCCGATCCAAGCGTCACCACGCCCTTTATGATCTCGCCCGTTCGTGGGTCCGCATACCCGGCACCGTAAGAGAAGGCGCGCTGCGGGTTACCGCTGCGGTCCAACCAGTTGACCACATTATAGCGAATATCCATCGGGTCGGCGCCTTCCGGCAGCTCCTTTACAATAAACGCATTTTTAAACCCCGCGGCCTCGAAAGCCTGGTTCCACCACGACCCGCCCTCGATCAACGCCTTCCGGATGAGCGGCGGCGCACCGCGGTCGATGTAGTAGACGATCGGCGCCACCGCCTCACTGACGGCGGCATTGGGGTCTTTCTTTTGCAGCCGGTGGCGAACGATGAATCGCTTTTCGAGCGGCTCCGTCATGGGTGCGGAAAAATCATAATAGGAAAACGGCATAAATCCCGATCGGATATCGTAACGCCGCGGCCGGTAACCGCTATCCGGCAATTCCACAAACGCCTGATGCATCCGGACCGTCACCGCACCCGGATCGGGCGCAACACCGTATCGGCGCCCGCCACCGCTACCGCCGCTTTCCGTGAACGTCACTAACGCCTCGAATTCCGTATTCTTTGGAAAATTCCGTGTATTGTCCATATATACCGCAGATCGGCTCTCATCTAGCCGGTACGCCGCGCCTGCGCCCCCACCCCCGCGGCTATTCGCCGCCGCCGCAAACGCACTCCCCGGATTCCCCCGGCCCGTGCCGATCGACTCTCCGATATGCAGTACATCCCGCACGACAAAAGGAGTCAGGTCGACAAGCGCCTTATCCCCTTCCAACGCCACCGGCGACCATCCAAAAAGGACGGACTGCGCAAACGCATTCGCCACATCGCGGCGCTCATCCTCGCTGCCTGTCACCGCACGATGCTGATAGTCCGGTTGCAGGAGCAGAACCTTCGGACCTGCTTTTATAAATTTTGCGATCACCGACGAGGCTTGCCCGCGCTCCGCGCCTCCATTTCCCACGCCCGCGGGCAAACTGCTGAAATAAAGGAACTCCTGCCCCCATCGGTCGATCTCGAGGTAAACTTTACCCGTCTTATCGTCGTAGTAGAAAGGATAGAACCCGTCGAACTTTTGGAGATTCTGCGTGAAGGCGGCCAGGGTTGGCGGCCGCTGCCCATAGCCAACTCCCGCTAGTCCCAACGAAAAAAAACAAAATAGAATGAAGTTTCTCATATGCAGTTTGTGTTATCCGGCCTTCGGCCGGTAATGATCTTGTTATCCCCGCTCCGGTCGGCAATGATCCATTGAATATATGGAAATTTCGAAAATCTTCCTACAACGGCACCTCAACATAGGCCAGGCCGACACCGATTCCGCAACCGGCATGGACCTCATGTTCCTGCACGGCAGGCCGTGCGACATCCAAAGTTTTGCCGAAGTGGTGCCACTTCTGGAATACTATCAACCCCGTACACATAATTTATTTCTGCATTCTAAAGCCTACCCACTCGCTTTAAATTTCGCCTCACAGAAAAGTTGAGCGTCCTGACTTCCGTCCCATACAACAACGCTAAGTCCTTATCCAGCATCATCCGTTCGCCCCGAACTTCATAGATCCGGTTTTGAACACTTTGAATTACCTTCATAAAATACCGCCTGAATGTACACCTTCCTCAACGATAAATTCCTTCCCGCGACCGACGCCACCCTTGGCGTTAACGACCTTGCAATCCAACGCGGCTACGGCATCTTCGATTTCTTCAAAACCGTCGGCGACAAACCCATTTTCCTCGACGACCACCTTGACCGATTCTTTCACTCCGCCTCCCGTATGCGCCTCGACCCGGGCAAAACCCGCGACGAGCTCACCGCCATTCTCGCCGAACTCCGGGAGCTAAACCGCATCCCCGACTCTGGCGTCCGCATCACCCTCACCGGTGGCATCTCAACCGATAGCATCACCCCCGGCCGGCCCAACCTCGTCATCACCCAGTTCAATATGCCCGCGCCCGGCAAGGCCTGCCCGCCACCCATTCGTCTTATCAGCTATCCGCACCAGCGCCAGCTACCGGACGTCAAGACCATCGACTACCTCATGGCGATCTACCTGCAACCGCATATCCGTGACCGTGGGGCCTCCGACGTGCTGTATCAACGTGATGGTATCGTCACAGAGTGCCCGCGCTGCAATTTTTTCCTCGTCACCGCGCTGGGAACCCTCGTAACACCCAACCGCAACATTCTCAACGGCGTCACCCGCAAACATATCCTCACGCTCGCGGCCGACGCAGGCATCCCCCTGGAAGAACGTGACGTTCATCTTGACGAGCTCGCCACAGCGCGTGAGGCCTTCATCACCAGCACCAGCCGTCATATCGTTCCCGTTTCGCATGTCGACGACATTCCGATCGGCGTCGCCCATCCCGTCGCGACGACATTGACGTCTAAGCTCCACCATTTAGTGAATGCTGGAAATTGACGGACGCCGTCGCGTCCGCTAACGCGGTTACCCAAATGTTAATCCCCGATTCGCCGGTAAAATCCGGTTAAACCCCGCCTGTCCCGCGCAATCCAATTGGTAAACTTAAAATCATGAAAACGAACACCACAAAAAACAACGTCTTTAGCGCGATCCGGCTGGGCGTTCTCGCGCTGATAATCGCCGCAGGCTTTAGTTCTTGCTACGTGTCCCACCCCTACGGTGCACACTGGGTCCCCGGGCACTGGGCTCCCGGCTACTATCACGAACATTGGGTTCCCGGTCATTGGGCTTAATCTCGCCACCCGCTCACATATCCGCGGAGGTCGCCGGTAAGGCGATCTCCTTTTTTTATTCACTGCGCAAACTATCCACCGGATTTGCCGACGCAGCGCGGATCGCCTGAAAACTTACCGTCACCAGTGCGATACCGATCGCCGCGATCCCCGCCATCGCATAGATCCACCACGAGATCGGAACGCGATACGCAAAATCCTCCAGCCACCGGTGCATAAACCACCAGGCCACCGGCGAGGCGATCAGGATGGCTAGTCCGACCAGCACGATGAAATCCTTCGACAACATCGCGACGATACGGGGAACGGTCGCCCCGAGCACTTTTCGGATCCCGATCTCCTTCGTGCGCTGTTCAGCTACGAACGCAGCCAGA